>JAVEZR010000042.1:0-2787 GCA_034002865.1 Candidatus Dojkabacteria bacterium | reverse complement strand
TTCTTCCAGAGTATTTATCATTATCTTTTGAGAATATTCTCATAATGGTTTGTTTTAAAAAATATATATACTAGACATCATATGTCTTTAAGGGCTAAATAACAAGAGAAATTTGTTATAAGTACACAGTAAACTAAAGATATTCCTTTAGTAGCTCTACTATATATGGTAGGAAGATTATCAAACCTAAGGTAATGGAAAGTATTGCACTAAGTAGTACAGCCCCTGCACTAACATCTTTAGCATATTTAATATTTACTCTATACTCCTTAGATACAGTATCACATACTGCCTCTATTACACTGTTAAATGCCTCTGATATTAATACTAACGTTATTAAAAAGCCTACTGCTATCCAATCTGTATGGGAGATATTAAGTAGGAATGAAACTGTTACTACTATGATTGCAACTACTATTTGTATTCTAAAGTTTCTTTCATTCTTAACAATGGAGAGTATACCCTCTACTGCATGTCTTTGACTTTTGAATATTGGTTGTGGTGTTTTAAATGATGTGCTCATATTTAGCTAGTATACAGAATCTTTGGGATGAAGAAAAATTATTACTGAGTTATCATTTCCCACATAGCGGTTTTGTTTTGTATGAATTGATCGGTATATGCACTAGAAAGCTCTATCACTATTGCATTGTAACCATTTTCTCCTGCCCAACCTTCAAATGTCCCTGTAATATCATATGTAAATGCACCTACCGTACCAGGAGCAATATATCTATACCCAGAGAGTTGGGAGTATATCTTCGCTAACTCTATAGATTTAGAGGTATTAGAGGGTACTGTATATCCTGCTGCTGAGTGGTATGAGAGTGTGATATATGGAGATTCTCTTGTTACTAAGTTTTTTATAGCGACACTCTCTGGTTCTGAGAATGGGAATGCACCACCACCTGTTTCGTAGAAATTGTTTAAAAAGTATGTACCTGATACCCATGTAGAGGATGCAAAATTTCTATTTAAATCTACACCATTAGCATTAAATCTACTCTTATTAGCAATACCATCTGGATTAAAGGTAGGTACAACAATGATGGTTTTATCTACAGGTATTCTATCGCTATTTCTTTCTAATTCGGATATTAGTTTGTTCATAGTTATTTTAGTGTTAGCTTCTGAGCCATGCATAGCCCCAAAAAACAGTACCTTTTGACTACCACTGCCAAAGTAAGATGCATATATTGCTCTTCCTTGTACAGAGGTCCCTACATTCACAACTCTTTTGCATGTTGTTTTGAATGTTTTAGAGTATCCCTCTGTAGAGAGTAACTCTCCACTACCCAGTAATCCTTTTGAGATATTTAGAGTGTAATTTCTACATCCGCTTAAGTTATTATTTGGATTAACCGTTATCTGATTCCCCTTAATACTGTAAGCATACTCAGTGGAGGAATTTAATCTAATGAAAGATTTAATATTTTGTGTACCTTTAATATCTTGATTAAATGTAAGTACAATATTATCTCCTGTTGGGAATCCGTTAAAAAGGTTTGTGCTCTTTATCTTAGGTCCGCTATCTATTGTAAACTCCAATACATATCCTCCTATCATCTTACTCCCGTCTACTCCTGTTAAGTTCTCTATTCTTAAGAGGTATGTATTGCTCTGTTTAAAGCTTTCTAAAGGAGTGATTAGTAGCCTGTTACCTTCTACTGTATATTCAAAAGTGATTGGATTTCTATTACTGTCTTCTAAGAGTATCTTAAGTTCTGTGTTAATTTCTTTGTTAAATATTGTTTCTATAACTGGAATGGTAAGGGTTTGTACCACCTCTTTTTCCTTAATGCTTGAGGACTCTACTATTATCGGTGTTAGTATTGTCACTTTTCTTATATCCATCTGTTTTACAATCTCTCCACTGTTTTTAGCCAGAAGTAGTAAATCGTAGCTATTTTCAGGAATCATTTCTAAGTCAGAGAGATCACAAAGTAAGGAAGAGTTATCTTTGTTACATGTAACGGATTTTTCATTGGAAGAGATGTAGTACTCTAAAAAGTCGATAGGGTAGTCTATCTCATATTTTAAGATCTGATCACTGTTTATTTCATCCCTAAAATCGGTTCCCATTATTTGAGGGTATGGCTGTGTAGGTATTTCTAAATATTTCTCTAAAATGTCTAATTCAAGATTATTAAAATATTTAAGAGTGAATATATATTGATTACTCTCAGAGAGTAGTTGAGTAGGTGTAATACAAATCTTCTTAGCAAAGATATCTAGGTTCTCAAATATCGTATATTTATCTTTTACTTTAATAGTGATATCTGAAGATGTATTAAGGTCAATCCTGTTTGGTAAAAAGAAGTATCCCTCTAGACAGAACTCTCCAGAGGGTTTAATACTTTCTGGGTATTTGATTACATTTAAGTGTGTGATTAGAAGAAGATGAGTTAGAGGTGTTAGTAAGAGTATGGTTATTGCAAGGAGGGTGTATTTTAATGTATTAATTTTCTTTTTCAAAAGGGATTGTTTTAAATTATAGGGTAGGAACAGGGAGTGTTCTCTGTTTAATTTATTCTATTAGATTAGCTATTTAATGTCTATTTTTGCTTCCAAGCCGCCCCCTATTCTATGTAATGTTGCTGTTTTATCAAATACTTCTTAATATCTTGTTAGGATTAGAATATAATGCAGGGGAAGAAGAGATATTATGAAAAAAGCATTAATACTAATAGGAGAAGCAGCTGGAGGACACATTGCCTGTGCTAGAGCATTACAGGAAGCATTCGAAGGTACTGAATATGAAGCAACTATTGGTACTGTGGGCTCATA
>JAVEZR010000041.1:0-3139 GCA_034002865.1 Candidatus Dojkabacteria bacterium | reverse complement strand
AGTGAGTGGCAACAGGACTTCTTTGAGCAGATGCTACAAGTGTTACTAAAGACTTGGAAAGACTATGCTATAACTAAGCATAAAGAGAATAAAATAACTTTAGAAATAGACACTAATGACGGATACAAAATCAAACAAGTCTAAAAAAACTCTACTACTAAGGGACTTTGTAGAGGATGGTGATGAAAAGTTTGTATTCTCACAAGGGGACTGGGAGATTGTATTCTTTTGTGGGTTTGTTAAAAGACCTAAAAGATATATTCAGGTATGGTACAAAGAGAGGGATAAGAGATACTTAAGAAATGAAGCTATCATGGACTGGGAAGTGCTAAGACACAGAGTACAGATAGATGAGAGAAATAAAAGATTCTGGGATACAGTAAATAAGTTTTATGACACTTATTTTAATGAGTAATACAATGTCTGTACAAGAGTACCTAGCTATGCAGGGTAGTGGCAGTAAGAAGAAAGGCTCTCCTGAGCATGATGAGCAGGTAAAAGTGTTTGAGTGGGCTGAGATTACTTCTTTGAAGTTTCCAGCTCTTAAAATGCTTCTAGCAATTCCTAATGGTGCATTTTATGGTGGGCATTGGTCTGTTGCAAACAGGATGAAGGCAGAGGGAGTTAAAAAGGGAGTGCCTGATATTTTCTTGCCTGTTGTTAGAATAAGTATTAAACCCAAAGGTATATCAGGGGGTCTTTGGATAGAAATGAAAGCTGGTAAGAATAAGCCAAGCCAAGAGCAAAAATGGTGGTTGGAGCAACTAGAAAAACAAGGGTATGTTACTAGGGTTTGCTACTCAGCTGAGGAAGCTATAGAAGCGATAGAAGATTATCTAAGTTTTAATCAAGACTAATATGGCACAGGGTGCATACATAGTATTTAAAACTAAACCATTCAATGGATATAAAATGGGCATGGAAGTGTTTAAAAACAAACAAGCAGTTGCCATTCCTGAAAAGAAATTCGTTGAAGCAAAAGAATCAAACAAGGATCTATGCATAGTAGACAAAAGCTCAAAAACTCTACAGTATATGGTACTAGACAGAAACGAAGTACCTCTTTCTATTGCTGTGTATGATGATAAATGGGGAAGGATGGAAACATATAAATTGTATTACTATATCTGGAAACCTCTTAAGCAACTTACCCTACTATAAGATACTTGACATACACATCAACACATAGTAACATGTAGATGTAATTAAATTAATTCTTTAAAGGAATGAAGAATTTTAATATATCTAATAAGGGTAAGTTTACTTTTCTTAAGTTTTGGAAAGGATGGAACTTACTAGATGGGCAAAGAAGGGGAGAGGTTATATTTAGAAGAGTATTTGTACTAATAGTTGGATCTCTTCTTCTATATCTATTCTTACTAGCAGTAGTAGGAAAGAAAGAGCAGAATGTTCCAGAAGTACAAGCTAAAGAGATTGCTAAGGTGGTGGTAGAGCAAGAGAAGGAGGAGTGGGTAGATGGAGCAAAGGTTACAACTAAAGCAAATGGAGCTGTAGAGGTTGTACCAGCAGAGGTGTTTATGGAAAGTCCTGTAATAGCTGTTAAACAGTTTGTAGATAACTATGCAGGTGCAAGGATAGACAATGATTATTTTTCTATGTTAGAAAAGACTTGTAATGATACTCAAACATTAAAGCTAGTAATAGCAGTTAGTGTAGCAGAAACAAGTATGGGTAAGGCTACAACTAATAATTCTAACTACTGGGGATATTACAAAGGAGGGAATAGAAAGTATGATCCTACTAGAGAGCAAATGGCTAAAGATATTTGTGGTGCATTTAATGGATATTACAAAGATGTAACAACTAACAAGGCTAAGGCAAACAGGTATGTAGGTTATGATTCAACTAATTGGTTAAAGAATGTGAACTGGGCATTAAGCCAAATGAAGTAAGTAGCTCTTTAAAACTAGATATGGGGCTTGGTGCAAGTATAGACACTAGGTTGTGGAGGGGTGCAAAGCCCCCCAGCCCCAGAGATTAGAACTCAAGTGGGCTGTTTATGGTACTGGGCAGTTTCCATTACACAAAGCTTGAGTTCTTATCCCTGCTACTGGTATTACACAATTTTACTGGTGGTAAGGATAAGAAATTAAATTAAAATATTAAGAATAATGGCAAGAAAACTGTGGATACAAAGAGAGGTACTAGAAATGGCTAACTTTCTACATGTACAAAGAGAGAAGTTTAATAACAATTCTCTTAATTACTGGAGAGAGAAAAAGATTTTTCCTGATCCTGTTGCTTCTGAAAAGGGAATGTACAGCTGGTACACAACACAAGATGTTATTACTGGGCTTATTGCTATAGCTAAAAGAACTAGACCACCTGTAGAGGTTAGCCAAGAAGATGTTGAGATAGCTATGAAGAAAGTCTTGGAGTCTAATAGGTCAAAGTATATATCTAAAATGTTAGAACAATAAGGATATGGAGAAGAAAATAGGTGGTGGCAACATAGCAGGTGGTAACCCAGCAAGAGGTAGAGTTTCTAAGGATTTTTATGCGACTCCAGAAATTGCCACAGAAAAGTTGTTGGAAGTAGAACATTTTGAAGGTTTGATACTAGAACCCGCCTGTGGTATGGGACATATTAGTAAAATACTAGAGAAGAAATATAGTGTAAAGTCTTTTGATATAGAAAATAGGGGGTATGGTGATAAACAGGATTTTTTATTGTATAACGAATTTGCAGATAATGTAGTAACTAATCCTCCCTTTAGTTTGTTCCAAGAGTTTGCAGAACATTCTTTAGAGATTACTAATAGTAAGGTGTGTTTGTTTGGAAAACTACAGGCATTAGAGGGACAAAAGAGAAGTGTGTTCTTGGAAACCTCCCCTCTCAAAACTGTTTATGTATTCAGAAAGAGGATTAATCCAATGAGAGATGGGAAAGAAACTGATGAGAAGGGTAAAAGGTGGGCTTCTACTATGGCTTTTGCTTGGTATGTATGGGAGAAGGGCTATGAGGGAAAACCCACAATTGAGTGGATTTAGTATCTAAATTAAAAGACAATAAGTAATATGGAGAAGAATAAATATTCAAAAAACCTTAATAAGTATGAACAGTTATACTTTCTAATAGAAGATTATGCCAAAGAGTATGCTAATCTATTAGAAGATA
>JAVEZR010000040.1:0-3278 GCA_034002865.1 Candidatus Dojkabacteria bacterium | reverse complement strand
ATATTATGAAAAAAGCATTAATACTAATAGGAGAAGCAGCTGGAGGACACATTGCCTGTGCTAGAGCATTACAGGAAGCATTCGAAGGTACTGAATATGAAGCAACTATTGGTACTGTGGGCTCATACGATAATATATACCTTTTAATATCTAGATACAGGTTATTAGAAGCAATATTTAACTTCTTCTGTATATTAGCTAATAGGTTTAATGTTGTTAGTTATCTCTTCTCAAAATATTTTGTACTAACACTTTCAAAAAACACCAGAAAGATATTAGAAAAAGAGAATCCAGACATTGTACTAAGTAATCATGCTATGACAGCTCTTGCTATTGGTAATGTTAAAAAAGACTTCAATTTTAAATTCATTGTTACAGTACCAGACCTAATTACAGTCTCTAGGGTATGGATAGAATCTAAACCAGACATACTATTTTCACCTACAAAAGAGTGTACGCAGAAGTTAAGGGAGTACGAAAAAGATATTCCTATAATGGAGGGATACTACCCATTACAACAGATACCAGAGTACTCTCAAAAGCAAAGAGAATCCATTAGAGAGAATCTTTTAAGGAGTCTAGGTTTAGAAGTTACTAAACCAACCATATTGATAACTGGCTGTGGTTTAGGTACAAGAGGAATTATAGAGAAGATGTCTAGAATTTTAGTAAATAGTAAGTATCAATTTATTATACTCGTTGGTAAGGATAAGAGGTTAAAGGATGAGTTACAGAAAAAGTATATTAAGAATTCAAATATCTTAATAAATGGATATACAGATAGAATGCAAGACTTTATTATTTCCTCTGACATTGTTATAGCTAAACCTGGCCCTGCAACTGTATTAGAAGTCGAGGGATTAAAAAAGAAAGCCATATTTACCTATCCCGTAGGTTACCAGGAGTGGGGGAATGTAGATTACTTAATTAGAAATCCAAATTTTAAATATATTGGTCGAGATTTTACAAATATTCAAGAGATAATTGACTCTCTATTAAGTTTTGAGTATGAGAATTACTCTGGTGAAATTCATAACTCAAAGGGTATTGTTAATACAATATTAGAAGAGATTAACCAATCACATTAAAACTAATGAACACTTTCTCCTTTTCTGCGAATGCCTTAGGTATTGCTTGATACCCTATTATTGAAGAATACTCTGAACCTTCCTTCTCATATCCAAAGTTAAGAAAGGTATCCCTATGGAGTCTGTCTATATTCTGTAGTGCAAAGGAGTACTCTTCAGGAGATAGGAGTGTCCTTATTAGAAAACATCTATCATCATAATGGGCAATAAAAGTACGAGTTTCTGTATTCCCATAAAGCTTATCATAGAAGTATCTCTCTCTATAGGGGTCGATATACCCTATTGGTATTGTTAATGCACAACTAAAGCTATACTCATTCTCTCTAGGGTCTAGCTCTTTCATCTCATGTAAATTTATTATCTCTCTTATAGCGATATCCCTAGGAGAAAGGAATTCGCTTTCTGATTCTTGTACAATTTTTTCTAAATAGCTTTGCAACATTTAATTAATAATGTTGGATTAATAAGATATTATATCTTGTAAAAGCAAATATTCAAAGGATATCTGTTTTGTATAATGGTATTATATCTGTATATGAAACTAAACAAACTAACGAAAAAAGAAAAAGGAGTGATAACAGAGAAGGGAACGGAGTCTCCTTTTACTGGTGAATATGATAACTTCTATAAAGAGGGTATCTATGTATGTAGACAGTGTGATCAACCTTTGTATGATTCTAAAGCTAAGTTTAATGCAGGTTGTGGATGGCCAGCATTTGATGATTTCTTCCCAGGTTCTGTAAAAGATGTAATGGATAAAGATGGTAGTAGAACAGAGATACTGTGTAGTAAATGTAATGCTCATTTAGGACATGTATTTAGAGGTGAGGGTTTTACACCAAAAGATACAAGACATTGTGTTAATTCATTGTCTATAAAGTTTGTAGAGAAATAATCAAAATATTACTTAACTCCATTCCTCAGTACTAATCCAAAGGGTATTGTAACTACTGCCCATATCAATGCTAATATTGGCTGTATCTCTCCGCCAATATTCCCAGTTAAATTAGAAAAGAAGTAAGAGATAAGGGAGTAGAGTAAGTAGAATAATCCAAATACAACTAATACTGTTCCTAAGTTTTTATTCTTTTTAAATATCTTACCCTTGTAATATCTAATACCTACATATATCCCTAATCCACAAACTGTCAAGGTAGATATTGCGATAAGTACGAATGGAATAAGAGCCAATATACTCAGACCAGATTCAAGACCGAATGGGATTAAGAATATTGTTATAAATATGGTAAAACAGAGTATTAAGGTTGAAGCTAGTAGAAGTAATACTCCTACACTCTTAGCCTTTAATTGTATATCGAGGATATTCATATACACAACCGCTTTGTTAGATTTTATAACTATGGTCTTAGTGTTCCTCCAAATACCTGCCACGCAAGTAAGCTTTTTGCTACAAGACTAAGTACGATATATGCTTTCTCTCCGTATAGATAATCTTTCCAAGCTCCAATCTTTTTGTACTGTAATACCATATTAATAGCAAAGCTATTAAAGAAGATAAAAATTGAAACATATATCCAATATACAAAGTCTGGAATATTACCTCCTCCAAACTTACTAGAACCGTATACATAGATTCCAAATACAATCCATGGAACTATTCCTGCAACACACCCTATTATAAAGGTAAGCCAGTTTGGTTTCTCTTTACCTTGATTCTCTTTCTCCATAGCTAAACCTAGTAGGTTCATAACAGCATCTAAAGCAAATATCATTACTAAACTAGAGATATCATATATTCCAGAGAGTAGACTAATAGCTACCATCATTACACTTGCACTTAGGGCATATTCAAACCATCTTACTCTGTTTATTCCTATCTTCAGATCACTCTCATATTTCTTTCTGTATGTAGTTGCAATAAAGAGATGAGCAAGTGAGCTTAGTAAGAAGAATGCTATTACAAACCATGCTAGGTTTACTGTAAATAGCTCCTCCGTAGCTGGTACTAGTTTAGTTAAAACAGCATCAAACTTTAAGAATGTTAAAGTTATAGGTACATTCCCTTTATCAGGATCACTTAGAAAGAATACTGCACATGCTTGTAAGAAGTGAAGAGCAGACATAAACAGATTAAATTTGTTTAGTCCTTTTAATTTGTTATCCATAGATAGGAGGGATAAAGTTATTTAATATACTTAAATTTAATATAAAAGATTCATTTAAGCAAGA
>JAVEZR010000039.1:0-3371 GCA_034002865.1 Candidatus Dojkabacteria bacterium | reverse complement strand
GGTAGTGAGATAAATAATCCAATACGTATGAGAAGTAGACATATAGATCCTGATAGTTCTGATATAGAAGCTTTATACATTTGGTTAAAAACAGAGACTGCTATACCTGGTACTCCCTTATATATTGATATTAATAGTGATTCAGGTCAAACAGGGAAAACATACGCAAGAAACAGCTATGGCTTTATGATGCATAAAGAGGGTAGTAATTGGGTACCATATATCCCAAGTTTAGTTGGAGGTAGTAATGATAAATGGATAAAGGCCAGTTATAGTGCTTCTAGATTCCCTATATTAGGACCGAATAGTCAAACGCTTGCTTTTGTAGAAATACACTCTGTCTCAGGTCCTGGTAATAGCATAACTATGGAGTTCTCCTTAGACTACAGAGGGATAATATCAAATGATGCTCTTCGTGTTATAGATGGTACATACAATATTTTCGTTATGGCAAATGATGTCTTCGGCTTTACGCCATATGATAACTACGGCCCAGCAGTAACAAAAATGGGAGATTATTTTGATGAGGAGCAGATTAGATTCAATAGAAATTGGACAGATAGTGGGAAGGATTGGTCTTTTGATTTTACTAACCCAGGAGTTAGTGATCTTACAAGTGTGGTTAGTGGCCCTACTAATATTAGGTTCGAGTGGGATGCTAATGATGCAAGAGGACTTTATGCAGTAGTGGGAAACATATATGCTTCGGATGGAGTAGAAAATGCAGAGAATATAACGGATGCTGTACTTACAAGTGCAGGAGTTAAAACAGCTATTAACCCATACTTACCTCTACAGCAGGGAGACAGTACTGTAGGGGATCTTAGGAGTGGATATATTGCCAGGGCGATTAATATGGGAGGAATAGCCCAGGAGGGATCTTTGAATGTAAATGTTGGAGCTAATCGAGAGGGTAGTTTAATATATCATGCAACAGTATTTGATAACGCTTGTAATACAGATCAGTCATATTCACTTTTTGATCTTGAAGATTGGATAGTAACGTATGGAGGTTTAGTATACTCTTCTGGTGGTATAGAATTTCAGGTAAAAGATTTGTTAGATCCTAACATATGGAATCTCGTTGCTTTACTTACCAAGATTAAGCCTGCATATGCAGACATATCGAGTGAGTTGTATGGTGATGCATCCTCTACTCCTTCTTTACTAGATAAGAGTTCGGTTACAAAATCCTTCAGTATTAGTCCATTTAAAGGGTTTAAAGGCGTTGACTACTACAATGATGTAAGAAATACCTTTGAAAGAAGAGAGATAGGGATACCTAATATCACTAGGGTACCGAATACTACTGGAACTTTGACAGGAAATCTAGGAGGAGGAACTATTAAAGTTGTAGATAGGATTGGTAATCTTACGGTAGGAAGTCCTAGTAATGCTTTTACTTGTGATGGTAAAGGTGTAATATTTGTTAGTGGCAATCTTACAATAGAGAATGAGATATTAAATAGTAACTATAACCACGATGCATGTATTTTTGTAGTAAAAGGGAATGTGATAATTAATCAAGGTTCAAACTCTTCTGGAGGATCAATAGGATATGATGAAATAAATGCATATATCCTTACAAATGGTACAGTAACAATAACAGGAGATAGCTCTCTTGATGGTTTATACATCAGTGGAGGTATTCAATCTTTAGGAGGTATAAATACAATAGGTAGATATCTAGGATTAAGCTATAGAGATACACACCCAGTACTAGTTATTAACCATCATTCAAAGTATGGAATATTTAGTAGTACACTAATTGGGAATCCTGTAGATATGGTAAAGATAGAAGTTGGCTTTAAACCTTATTAATGGACTGTGAATATGAAATTAAGAAATAAAATACCAAAAATTTTTTTGATTTTCCTATCTTTTATTCTGTTAATATCTATTTCTGTAGTAGCTCTTTTCGTCTTTAAAGAGCCTAAATGGAA
The DNA here is from genome assembly GCA_034002865.1 of Candidatus Dojkabacteria bacterium. Lineage (GTDB taxonomy): Bacteria > Patescibacteriota > Dojkabacteria > SC72 > SC72 > UBA5209. Next base: position 1,428 of record JAVEZR010000039.1, on the reverse strand, counting down.
AGAGACATATGCGAATGAAACGGTCGAATATCTTTATAAAAATATGTTTAGACTCTCTGAAGAGAAATTTGTTGGAACACTTCTGCCATATGAAATATTACCTTTTGAAGACGATGTAATAATAGGTTTCTTTTCGTTTCAAGGAGAAGTTAAACTTTATATGGAAAAAGAAAAGATAGGTTTGCAAGAAGATATTGATTTTGTTGAAACAGAATATGGAATATATGCTCCGGTTTTTCTTTCTGTTGAGATAAAGCAAGATAGAGGTAATATTGAAAACCAATTAAGGTGTGTATTTGGTGAACAGGAGAGATGTATTAAAAAATTTGATATCTCCAAGGTAGAAATATATGAAAATAGATATCCCTACCCTATTCTAACAGAGGAGCAATCTAGAGAGTTTACACTTTCCAATCTTGGTAAATATGAAAAAGAAAGTAATGAAACAGAGGTAGAAGAAAGGAGATGTCTGAATCTAATGTCCGAATATATTATTAATATTCAAAACAGAGAAAGGATATTGAAAGAGTTTTCAGAACTAACCTGTAAAGATCTTTCTACCTCTTTACTTTATGCAAATCTTTTAGAGAAAGAGGATCCTTTTTACAAACAAATGGAAGAGAAAATATGTAAAGAATATTCTCAATTAGAACAGATTGATGTTGAGAGTATATTCTTGCCTACAGCTATACCGATTTATAATGAAATGTGCAATGTTAACTTTGTAGCACCAGCAAATCCACAAGAATTTCTAGAGGATAATATATATCAAACTCCTAGAAATATTCTTTACTTACTTAATAACAGGGAGAGTATGGAGTATGATGAAAGGATGGAGGAGATAAAGGAACTTCTTACTAGAGATCTTTTTACTTCTTTTGGTTCTCCCTATTGTTTAAATATGTATATATGTAATCCAGAATTGATTAATCTAAGTAAGGTAATTTTTGATGAGTAGTATTAAGTGAAGAAACTTGTTTTATCAATAATATTTGCAGGAATGTTTCTCTTCGGAACCTATACTGTTGTTCAGGCAGGTTTCTGTTCATCAACTGATGTAACAGGGGGAGGAGTATGTAATGGGGCTTATGATGGAGGATGTAATTGTTCTGCAGGAAAATTACAAATGTGTTGTACATCGGGTTATGTTTATTCCTGCAGTTATGTTGGTGGGTGGTGTGTTTGGCAGTGTTCTTCTACTGCAATAGGAGGTTACTGCTACGATATGACCAATACCTCTTGCTCCTGTGGCCCTACCTGTAATAACTGTACACCTCCTGCTTGTGATACTGGATCTGCAGAAATATCAGTACAGGAATACAATTCAGACCAAAGTTACGCATTTACAAAGACATGTCCTAGAGGTGATGGTTGTAGTCCTGCATATAATACGAGATACTGTCGTTGGCAAAGACAAAACCTTTGTTC
>JAVEZR010000038.1:0-3403 GCA_034002865.1 Candidatus Dojkabacteria bacterium | reverse complement strand
ATGGTTCAAGTTATTATTGTATTCAAGACAGTTTGGGAAATTTACCGACAAATTCAACTTATTGGTTATTAATCGCATCTATTGGGGAACAAGGTGTTCAAGGTATTCAGGGTGAAACTGGAAATGGTATAGTCTCAGTAGAGAAGACAGCAGGCACAGGCATGGCAGGTACGACAGACACATACACCATAACATTCACAGATGCTACCATTACTACCTTTCAGGTATACAATGGGGCAGATGGACTAGGAGCAGGGGATATGCTTAAAAGCGTATACGATACAGACAATGATGGCAAGGTAAATGCAGCGGAGAACGCAGACACAGTAAATGGTAAGACGGTAGCAGAGAATGTACCTTCAGGGGCAGTATTTACAGATACAGTAACAACAATTAATGGCAAAACAGGAGCTATAGTCAAATCTGACATAGTGGCACTAGGCATACCAGCAGAGGATACAAATACAACTTATTCGCCCGCCACTACTTTAGTAGATGGACTAATGAGCTCCGCAGATAAGGCGAAACTAAATGGCATAGAGAGTAATGCTAATAATTATGTCCACCCAGCCACTCACTCGGCAGATATAATTGTAGATGGCGCTACTAATAAGGTTTACACAGCTACCGAAAAGGCTAAACTTGCTGGGATAACGATATCTGGGAATGTAAGCGGAATAACCCCACTAGAGATTAAGACAGTATATGAAAGCAACTCCAACACTAATGCCTACACTGATGCAGAAAAGGCAAAAATGGCAAACGTACCTGATGACACTAATGCACAGTTGGCAGATGTAATGAATGATTTAGATGAGCATAAGTTAGATTATGTTGAGCAAGTCAACAAATTCAATGAACTTACAAAGATAGTATCAGCTACAAACATAGCAAATAATAGTAACATAGTTAGTGGTATACCCGGGTGGTCATCTATACAAGGTGGACAACTTAGTGCATCAAATAATGTTGGCACATTTACAGCATTAGCGAAATATGGCAGGTTTAAGAATACATTTACTTGCGTTATCGGGCAAGTATATTATGCTAAAGCTTATGTTAAAACCAATAGTAATCTAGTAGGGATTAGTGGTAATTATATTGAAATTATAAAACATAGTGGTAGTGGCGAATTTGAGGAACTTGACCTATTATATACAGCACAAACAAATAAAAAAGAATTTACTATTGTCGACAGTAGAGAAAGTGGTTACGATGCTATACAATTTACAAAACCATTGATAATAAATTTAACAGAAACCTTTGGTAGTGGTAAAGAACCGACTATAGAGGAAATGCGTAATATGTTAAATAAATTTGAAGATGGGTGGTTTGATGGTACTGCACAACTTGTTACATTTAAAGAATGGTATGATAATTATTTAAAATTAACACCAATTATTAATGAGGTGAATAGTGTTGCACATATTGGCATTGATGAATTAGAAATTATTTCTACGCAAGGGACATTGATAAATCTTCCAAAAGTTGAATTAAGTGAACCTTTACGTTACAGAATTAAAGGTGATAGTCAAGAAGATAATATCAATAAATCTATTGCAGACACAATCATTCACAGTGTTTCGATTGCACCTTATGATGGGGCAATCACTAAAACTGTTACACTCCCTGAGCCATTGACATTAAGAGGCATATCAGGCAATACAAGGGATGCACTTTGTTGGGACGGTAGGGTTATCCGAAATGTAGGCACAATTGAGTTTGATGGCACACAGCCATGGACAATAGTTGGTGCTGATTCTAGTTATACTAGATTTAGATATATGGGTTTAAGCGACCTAGCAACTCCACCTTTCAGAAGTTCGCATTATCCATTTGATGATACAAACTATGCTGATATTTATAATCCCTATGATGCTTGTGTTAGACGATTTGAAAAGACAGGTCAAATATTCTTATCATTCCATACCAACACAGGGATTACAACTGTTGAACAGTTAAATACATTCTTAGCTAATGAAAAAATACTTGGTAATCCTTTAACTGTTTACTACCAAAAATCAAGATATACTGCAGCTAAAGGGAATGAACCAATATATACAGAGGAAGAAATAGCAATAGAACCAATAATGCCTATTGAATATGGAAAATTATCGACAACTGTAACACAAGGAACTCCTTATATTAGTATATATAGGTTAGGTAACGCAATTCCTGAACTTGAAGATTTGAATGAATTGGTAGATTTAAGTGTAATAAAGTATAAAGCTAAAATACTTGAAGTAACCAATAGAGCAAAACAAAAACAATCCTATGATACTCTTACTTTTGGTTTTGTAACAGATACGCACCGTGAAGCAAATACACTATTAGCAATATCTTTAATTACAGAAGCATCAAAGACAATCGGAATGAAATATATTTGTCATGGTGGAGATATGATTGATGGGTTAAGTCCAAAGGAAATAGAACTTGACAGAATATCTAGATATTATGCCATAGCCAATAATATTAATACTCCATTTTTATTTGTGAATGGTAATCACGAAGATAATAACTGGTATGCGAGAACAATAGTGGGTACTAATCAACTTGCTGACTATATTAGTCCAAAAGAAATATATACACACACTTTAAAGACATTTGAAGATAAAGTGGTGGTAGGAAGTAAAGAAGGACTTTATTATTATCTTGATGATGATAATTCTAAAATTAGAACAATATTTGTAAACACTCATAAAATACCATTTGAGGCAAATCCAGATGGTACTGCAAAATTTAATGCACATGAATATGATGCGTTCGGTAATGAACAATTAAACTGGATAGGGAATATAGCTTTGAATTTTGCAGACAAAACCAATGCAAGTGAGTGGGGTGTAGTTATTGTAGGGCATATGGCAGGCAATGATTCTGTTATGGATAATGGTGCATTTATTGGTATAGTACAAGCTTATAAAAATGGACTAAGTTACCAAAGTTCGGGTACAACTTTAATTGGTGATTATTCAGTTAATGTAGATTATACAACACAGGGTGTAGGTGATTTTATTACCCTAATCAATGGAGATATGCACATGGACGCTATTTATAGTTTATATGGGTTAAAATGTATAGTAACTCTAAATAGTTCAGCAAGAGATGAAACATGTTGGGATATATTCACTATTGATAGAAATTCACGAACTATATACTCAACGAGATACGGAACTGGGGTTGATAGGGAAACAACTTACTAAAGTTTATGCCACATAAGGTTTCTTATGTAGAGTTGGAACATATAGCGAATTAGATTAACACCAAGAGAGGTGATATATTGAAAGTATCAGAGATAGTAACATTAGTACAGAGCAACTATCAGACAGTGGTTATACTTGATTGGGTATAGTCTACCAGCTCACATTACGCTTATAACATATGTGGTAATGTTATATTTAATTGT
>JAVEZR010000037.1:0-4164 GCA_034002865.1 Candidatus Dojkabacteria bacterium | reverse complement strand
TTAAATCTTTGGATCCCGGATTAACATACTCTTTTAGAGCAAAAGCTATTAATAGTGCTAATGTAGAAACTAGCTTTGTAGAGAGTAATACAGGTAAAACATACTCCATCATTATAAATAAACCAGACAATATCAGTACCGTACTTGTAGATGATCAAAATGTTGATGTAAGCAATGTCAATGGAGCACAAACCGGCACTCAAAAAGTAAGAATATTGGATAATGAATATATAGTAGCTGACCTCCCTATCTCATTTGAAACAAATAGAGACTGGAGTAGTGCCATAGTACTAAGTTCTCCAGAAAATAGTAAAACAGTAATTAAATTAAATAACTCTCATGGATTAACAAGTAAATTTACAATGTATATTGTAAAGAGAGAAAATGATAATGCATTAAGAGTATGTCCAGAGGCTAGAAGTTTAGAAGAGGTAAATGAAAGATGTAACAAAGGAGTACTCTTTACAGGTACATTCCCTAAGAAACAGAAAATTGCAGGTGAAGATATTACAGTATCACAAGCAGCAATCTCAGGAGTAACATATTGGATTGCAGATGGTTTAACAGGTACAGGAGCACAAGGTGAGCATATTGAAAAAGCAGTTGCTCCTTCTGTAGGTAGCATTAAAGATACATTCTTTAATACAGTTGATAATATAATTACACAAACTGTAGAGAGTATAGATGGTACTGCTATTGGTAATATTGAAAAAGAGAAATTAACAACGGTTTCAGCAACAGCGACCGCAGTTACAGTTTCGGTAGGTTTAACATCAATAATTGGGGGTATTGGTCAATTAGGATACTCTATATCACAGATTTTTATTAATCTCTTTAGCTTAATAGGTTTAAGAAGAAAGAGATATCCATTAGGATATGTATATGATTCGATTACTAAGAAACCTATACAACAGGCCATTATAAGGGTTTATGACCTTTCAGGTAAGTTAGTAGATACAGCTGTAACAGATGGTTACGGCCTATTTAGAACAGCTGTTAAAGCAGGAGAGTATACCTTAGAAGCTAAGAAGAGAGATTTCTCATTCCCTTCGAAATTAATACTTGGTAAAGAAGACTTCCCTATGTCAGATATATACCATGGAGAGAAGATTATACTTAAAGAGAATGAAACTAATATTGTAATACCTCTTGACCCTCTCGAAGAGTCTACTCAGAAAAGAATACTTACCCTATTTAAAAGTTTGTTCTCATCCCTACTTCCACTTCTTAATCTGACTCTCTTTGTAGTAGGTGTTACCCTTTCATCGTATGTATATATTAAGAATCAAAATATTACGAATATGTTAATACTACTTCTTTATATTCCTACTACATATATATTACTTAAGAATTTAATTGGGAGAGGTAGAAAGACAGGTAAAGTAGTATTTACAGATGGTACTCCTGCTTCTAATGTTACTCTAATACTTAAGGACAAGGATTTTGATAAAGTAATCTCAAAAAGAGTAACAGATGATAAAGGTAGATACTCCTTTAATATCTCTGAGAAGGGTAAGTATGTAATAGAGAGTGCAGATACAGGGATAAAAATTGTAGAGGGTAAGGTTGATGTTTTAACAAAAGGGAGAGCATTAATAAATAGGAATTATAAGGTTACAAGAATCTAAAGATTTTTCTGGAACTAATTATGATATGATAAGAAAGAATAGTAACAATAATGTAATAAAAATAATTGTATGAATGAAAAAGGTAGTAAAACAGTAGAGTTTCTAACAGCTGCATCACTACTGGCCTCCTCTGTATCAGGTTGTACAAGTCCACAGAAAGCTCCTGAAAGAAATATTCCTAATACAAGTGAACCTCCAATAGTACAAGAAACTCCCTACGTTCTTCCAACAGAAACTCTTAAAAAGGAGGTTTTTGATGAAGATATTAATTACCCTATAGATGGAATTGATTCTCAATCTAGACGTATAGCTGGCGAGGAGAGTGAAGCTCCTAATTTCTTTGTTGAACAGAAAGATTTTAATTATGAAATTCTAAATATTGCAGATTGGAGTAATTATGAATTAGATTCAATAGTAGAAAAGGAGGCTGGAAACAAGATTAAAGTCACAGAGGAAACCTCCATGTATATGATTCCTCTAAGAAAGGACAACTTCTTAAAGGAGGACGGAGAAATTAGAGAGATTAGAGCACCATATGGTAGTTGCTTTGAAATAGCAGAAGTTAGGACAATTGTAGGACCTAAAAAAGAAGAAATTAAAATAGGAGTAATTGCTAATACATATGGTGGTAATATCGTATCTGCCCTTCTATTAGAAGCTAAAGATGAAAATGGGGTATCTATTAATTTTGTAAACGAAGAGAATGAGAATTCTGAGACAGTTTCATATACTGTTACAGAAGACTTCATATATCCTAATAAAGTTGAAAATACACTCATAGCTCTAAGAAATATTGCTGAATATCAAGAACAAAATGGACCTTTTGAGAAAGGAAAAGAGTATTCATATATAGAAATGACTGGTATTGCAGATCCTCTAAGAAAAGAGGAGTATAAGAAAGGGCTAACGAGTACTCGGGCTGTTGTAAAAGGCGGAGGAGTATGTGCAATGGCAACAGGAATTTCCTCTCTTTTACATCTTCAAGAAGATGATAGCTTTAAAATAAAAGAACAGTGGGCACATCCAATAAGATATGCACAAGGACCCTTTAGCCAATCAGAATACCTTGTAGATGCTACAGTTAGCATTACAGATGACTCTATATATGACCTTAGATGGGAGCAAGGGCAAGAAAAATACTTAAGTATAAATACCTTTTTAACCCCTACAGACATTGATTTTCGAAATACCTCTGGAGACGGTATTGGTGGGGAATCAGATGTCTATCTTGTAGTCTCACTCTCTTTCACAAATACGCCTCCAATAGACCAAAGCAAAATACTTCAACAGTATTTGAACGACTATAAAGAGTATAGAGATTCACAACATGAGTCTAGACTCAATAGTATGCAAATGGAAACTAATGTGTTAAGACACCCTATTGATGAAGAGATGAAATCTTCTGTAGACTTAATCTATAATATGGAGGATTTAACCCCTTTTGCAAAAGAAATTGAAAACAACAATATTCTAAAAGATATTTTAAGTTTACAAAAGGCTGTTAACAGCTATCCTATAGATTCTGAGATATCTTTAGATATATATCTAAAAGGGACTGATTGGTATAAGCAGTTTAAGGATGAAGAGAGTAAGAAAGCTGCAGACAGAATACTTCAGTTAGGTACTACTAGTAGAATATATGGACAACCTTTACAATGTGTAGGTTTTGTAATGATTACTTCATTACTTTATCCTGAGCTTTCTATTCCGTATGTAGGAAGTGTTCCTGCGCAAAGTGCAAGAGAATTAATACCAGAGGAGATAAGAGGGTATACTTACAAAGAGATTACTGGATGGTCAACTGATTATGGAGGATACTCCATAGCTGGAAAAAATATCTCTCTAGAAGATTACAATCCTGGTTTTCTTTTTATAAGAGCAGATGGGTCGCCTATGGCAAATACAGGAAAACCAACCGGGCATATAGGGGTTGTGATTGGTAGGATAACAAAAGAAGATGGTAGGCCTCTACTCCTAGTCGCCGATTCTAACAGACACAACGATGGCAGAATAAGGATATTTACAGTAAACGATAATAGTATGGAAGAGGTTTTTGGAGGAGACCAAAGATTTCTTGTAAGACCCTCTCAGTAGAGAGTTATATTCTAAAGGAGAGATTAAATATATCTAAGCCCTAATGCATTGCGTATCTCTAAAAGTGTCTCCTGTGCATTCCTTTTAGCAATAATACCATCTCTTTTAATCTTTTCTATTATCTGTTTCTCATCTAGCGCTGCCTTTCTCTCTTGAAAATTCTCTAAATATCTCTTTAAGGCAATCATAATTACACTCTTTAACTCACCCATTACATTCTCCCCATCATAATGTCTCTTCATAATAGCCTTTATCTGTTCTACCTCTTTCTCATTACCTACAAATTCCCCTATCAGTACCAAAGTATCTAATGTCTCTGATTTCTCTCCTGCAAATGCACTCTGTGCTCTCTTAATCTTGTTTAATGATATCTCTATTGGATCATCAAGAAGTATAGCTCCACTAGGATCTGTCTTACTCATCTTTCCATTACCGTTTAAAG
>JAVEZR010000036.1:0-4317 GCA_034002865.1 Candidatus Dojkabacteria bacterium | reverse complement strand
TCATTATATGCTAATGCATATGTTGAATATGCATCTGTATCAAATGTTAGGGTTCCCGTATTAGCATCATATACACCCTGTATTTCTTCAACTGTTCCTTCATGCTCTCTAAGTACCATATATTCTGCATGCCCTTTAAGATCATCAGAAAGTGTTAATGTTACAGTTGTACTCTCATCTAATTCAGTAATATTCGTTCTCCATACATCTTCTGTAGTTCCTTTATATATAACTTCGTTTAATGATAGGTCTAAATATGTATCAATTTCAAAATCACCCGCCTGTGATTCAAAAGATGCTTCGTCAATATCTGTAGCATCTCCTATGAGAAGTTCTGCATTTCCATTAATTTCTGAAGAAGGTACTGCTATATTAGCAGCCGCTATTTTTTCAGTATCAAGACTAATTATGTCTGAAGTTCTTTCAAATATTGCACTTAAGTGTAAGTGATTATCAGGCATTGTAAATGTGTATGATGCTTTACCATCATCTGGAATTGTTTGATTACCGTTTAGCCCACCAGATACATATTGATATCCATAATCAGGTAATAATTCAATTGTAACTGTACTACCTGCCTCTATTGAATAATCTGTATAATCAGCGGAAGTAAAACTAAAACCATTAGCAGCAATTACCCTAACTGTTCCATTGGTTACAATAGAGTCCTCCGCACCAGGGATATTCCATCCAAGTTGATACAGTGTACCTGCTGTTGATTCAAGTAAGAAATTACCTTCTGTTGAAGTCATAACATATTTATTTGTAGCATCAGTTCCTTCTTCACATGTTACTGTTGTAGGTAAAGGATTCTCCTCTTCAGTTCCAGTCATATCTATCCATGGCCAATGCGATGCTTTAGGTGTAAATGAACCTAAACTGGAAACATATGACAAATCTATCGTTCCACCTCCGGAAACTATTACATCTAAAACATTAGCTGTTGCTATATCGCTCTCCACTATTAATGAATGTCCCGCTCCTGATTCTACAATCATCCCCTCTCCTTCAAAAGGAGTTTCATTGAAATATTGTAAAGCTGTACCTGAGGTATATATAGAGAAGTTACTTGAACCTACGTATAAAGCTCTTGCACTAATACCTATTATACTTGGTACACCAGAGCTCCCTATTGATATCATATCACTATCACGAACAGATACTTCTCCTTCTGTATATATTCCACCAACAAGATTTATATTACCACTTTCGTTACTTAAAAAAATCATTACATTTCCATTCATATTGATTGATCTACTATCTTCATTTTCTGCAATTGAGAAGCTTCCGTCTATAGAACCGATTGAAAGAGCACCATCTCCAGTTCCTGTAATATACCCAAGAGTTGTTCCTTCATCAACAACTAATTGGTAAATACCCATAAAACCTTGTTCAATACTCCATCCTGTACCACTAGCTGATGTAACTTGTGGATCTGCAGTTTCATCTATAACTAATGTTCCATCAATAGATATTTGGAAAGGATCACCTGGAGGTGGTCCCATTGGATCTCCAGAATCAGGTGAGTTGAAAGTGTTACCATCTACAACATACGTATCTTCACAGTTATTTAAGATTCCTTGTGTTACTGTAACAGTAATTACAGTTCCTGCTGCTCCAATTGTCAATCTTCCTCCAGCTCCAATTGAAATTGCAGGTTGATTACTGGCAAAGGCGGTAATTGATAAGTTGGCAGAATCTCCTGTAATTGTTAAATCTCCTCCCATTGCCAAAAGTGCTGCACTATCTGTCAAAGCATCGATGGTATTGTTCCCAACCAAAACTATATCAAGATCCCCATTGGCATGGACACTGTTAACATTTGCATGTGTCATTGTTAATATCTTTGTACCTTCATCAAATGTTATACCAGCAATACCATGAGAAGCGTTGTACCCATCAGTTACATTGAAAATATTAACTCCATTTACATCTAAACTTTGTAATGGTGCATCAAGCGCAATAATTGAACTAATAGGTGCTATAAGTATTAAGAGAAGGATGAATAGTGATAATATGGATCTATAACTGAAAAAATGTTTATCCTTCATTTAATATGGGGCGTTAATTTATACTAGTATAAAATTAACGCCTAGGATAAAATAAGTCAAGACATTATGAATATAAGAAGAGTAGAAATGAAAGGATTTTTTGTTGTTATACTTCTCGCAGGAGTTATTTTCTCTGGTGTATCAATCTTTTTATGGTATATGGATAGCGTTAGGTTAAGAAAAGAATTAGATACTATCAATGGAATTGTTGAATTAAAGGAGGATGATTCTAATGATGTTGATTCTTTCGTAAATCCTCCACTTGAAGAGGACAATTTATATTGGAAGTATATAAAGACACCTTTACTAGAAGTAGATTTATCAGACTTAAAGAAGATAAATTCTGAAACAATGGGTTGGATTCAAGTATTGGGTACTAATATTAACTATCCTTTTGTTCAACACAATGATAACGAGTACTATTTAAACCATTCCTTCAAAAGAAAAAAGAACGGTGCGGGTTGGGTATTTTTAGATTCAAGAAATAATATCGAAAAGCTTGATAAAAATACAATTATCTATGCTCATGGGAGAATTGATTCTATTATGTTTGGAACTTTAAAAAATATTACTAAGAGTTCCTGGTATGAGAATAAAGATAACCATATTATCAGAATGTCAACAGAAAAACATAATACTTTGTGGCAAGTATTTTCCGTATATCATATTAAAACTACTAGTGATTATATTGTTAATAATTTTAACAATGATAGTAGTTATGATAACTTTCTTAAACTTATTAAGGAAAGAAGTATTTATAAGTTTGATGTTGATCTAAATTCTAATGATAATGTTCTTACTCTTTCTACTTGCTATTCTAAATCAGAGAGGGTTGTAATGCATGCGAAGTTAATAAAACAGGAAAGCAATAAATAGAGATATCTCTGTACTTATTGTTTACTAGGCCTATGAATTCCCATTAATTTTGAATACAGAGAATAAGACATTTTATCCCCCTTTTTTATACTGTCTCTTTTGTCTCATTCTCATTTTACATAGGGTCCAGACATGTATGTCCCGCCATTCTTTCAAGGTTGCGACAAGACCCGTCCGCTAACTCTAGGAATCCTTTGGTTGCTTCACTATTTTCCCCTTAAAAAGTTAATTCTCAATTTCATATCCTGGTGGATGAAAACATCCATATTTAGACTAGTTTTTACTACCCCACGGTTCGAGGGTGAAAGCCTTATGTACTACAATAAAGTTTGACTTTTGTTATCTATACCAAATTCTTTCTGATATAATGCTTCCTATGGGTATCATATTCGGACTACTATCATCACTATTCTTTGCATTTGGCTTCACAAGTCTTAAGAAAAGTTATGAAGAGTTCCCTCCGTCCGTAGCCTTTTTCTTTGATATGATATTTGGTCTACTAATCTGGATACCATTTTCATTAATACTAGGATTCGATTTCTCTGACTTATGGGTAGTTTTACCATACGCATTAATTAGTGCAGTACTTTCTGAAGCATTTATCTTTTACATACTTTCCAAGGGAGAAATTAGTATTACGGGGACAATTTTCGCATCTTATCCTGTCTACACAATTCTTTTTGCTATGCTTTTTCTAGGCGAAAGACTTGGTCTACAACACTGGTTCTTTGTTCTTATTACAATCATTGGGACTACTCTCGCATCTCTTCCTAAGAAGATAACAAAGGCAGAACTCAAAAAGAAGCAGTATATCCTTTGGGCAATAGCTGGAGCAACTGCTGTGGGAGTATCTGATACTATTTCAAAGGGTTCGATTGATCAGACATCTGCATCAGCATTTCTCTTTGCACTTGCCTTCATGCAAATTCCAATTAGTATAATTTATTTAAAACTTGAGAAAGAGAGTCCATTACACATTTTAAAATTCGTTAAAGATATTAAAAAATACAAATACTCTTTACTTGGATCTCTTTTTAACGTACTTGGATTAGTTGGTCTTTGGTTAGCATTCGAGAATACTTTAGCATCAATTGCTTCCCCACTAACAGCAGCATACCCAGGTATAATGATTGTTTTAGCAGTGATATTTCTGAAGGAAAAGCCTCGAAAGATTGAGCTTATTGGTCTATCTTTGATTATGATTGGTGTTCTCGGAATTAGTTATTTGTTTGCATAGCCTCCAATAAGGAATTATTATCTATACGAAGCGACTCGTTCGTCTAGTGAACGATGCTCGAACAAGCCCCCCTGTTTTTGCTTACTTTCTCAAAACAAATCCCTTTGTGGCACAATTTTGTTTTCTCTGGTTCGAGTCCCGTCCACCCCGCCA
>JAVEZR010000035.1:0-4646 GCA_034002865.1 Candidatus Dojkabacteria bacterium | reverse complement strand
TTTCTTGAGCCTCTATTGCAATATCACTAGCTTGACCCTCTACTCCGCCCAGTGGTTGATGTATATGTATCTTACTATTTGGTAATGCAAATCTCTTACCCTTTGCTCCATGTGTAAGTAAGAAAGAGCCCATAGATGCAGCAAGACCTACTGCAATGGTAGAGACATCACATTTAATGTAATTCATAGTATCTAGTATAGCCATACCAGCATTAATAACTCCTCCAGGGGAATTGATAAACATTTGGATATCTGCATCTGCATTTTCTTTCTCTAAGAATAGTAACTGTGCAACTACTGTATCTGCCATTCCTGTTTCTATTGCTCCACTTACAAAGATAATTCTATCTTTTAAAAGTCTAGAGTATATATCATACGCTCTCTCCCCCTCCCTATCTTTTTCAATAACCATTGGTATTAAAAGTGACATATCTTTAAGAATTAAATCTTAATTATGCTCATCTAAGAACTCTTTACCTAAAACCTCTTCTATAAACATCTTAAAACCTTTCTCTTTCCTTTCTACATTTTTAATATACTCTCTCCATTGAGGATTACTAAAGATACTCTTATCTGCTGTAGGTTGACTAGCCTTAATATCTTCAATCTTTTTCTCTAATTCTTCATCTGTAACCTGTACATCCTTCTCTTTTGAATAGAGGGTAAGGAAGGTATCTGCCTCTAGTGCATCTTTAGCATCTTTAAGCCAAAGCTCTCTCATTTTCTCTATTGTAATACCATTAGCCTTTAAGAAATCCTCTATTTTGATATCTCTATTTTTCATATCTTCACTAAAAGCTTTCTCTCTCTCTGAAGCTTCAAAATTAATAGCAGGTTGTGGTATAGAGATTTTTGATATCTCTATTCCCTCCCTAAGAGCTTGATCTTGTAACTGATGTAGTTGATAGTGATCTTTCTGTGTCTGTAATGCTTCCTTAATCTTTACTTTTAACTCCGCTAAATTCTTTACATCCTTTGCATTAATTAATCCCCCTATTTCTACTGCCCATTTATCATTAATTTCTTTCTCTTTTGTTTCCTGCGAACTCTTTAATTCATTTAAAGCCTCTTCTACCTCTTTATCTTCAACTGCTAATTTCTCTTTCTTAATCTTTATCTTACTAACATTTCCTAATTTAAAAGTAGGCATAGTAGTTACAGTTATAGTGAAGTTAATATCTAAACCATCTAGAATCTTAGGAAGCTCCTTGTACTCGGGTGGTGCAATTGGTTCTAGTTTTTCTTTGTTAAGCGCTGTATTAATGTAAAGAGGAGCTAACTTCTCAAAGGTCTCTAACTTTACAGCATTTTTTACCTCATTATTTATCATATCAGAGGGGACTTTACCCTTTCTAAAGCCTTTTATATCTGCATCCTTGGCATAGTCCTTAATTAAAAGATCGTATGAATGTTTAAAGTTGTCTGCAGGTATGGTTAAGGTAAATTCAAAGGTATACTCATTTATATCTTTCTTTTTGTAAAAATCGTCCATCAGAAAATATCTAATATTATTTAAGAAGTATTGAATTTTATGTGTTTTTGTACAATTTGTCCAGTTTTGCAATGATTACTAATCTCTGATCTGCACTCCAAAGAGGTGTACATGTGACTAAGGTAAGTCTGTAATCATCAAAGTTTTGTAATATTGAAATATCATTTTTCTCAACAACCTTTGTATCTGTAATTATATATGTAAAGAGATTGTCTAACTGCTCTACCACTATCTTATCCCCTACTTTCACCTTATCTAAATTAAAGAAGGTATCTTTACTAGGAGGAAGTTTTGCATATCTGTGACCAATGATTACACTGTTACCCTTCTGACCAGGCATGGAAGATATTGGGAAGTGCCAGAACCCTGTATCCATTGTTTTAGCATCTACTCCTTCATATATTAAACCTTCTACCTCTATCGAACTAATCCTTAGATTTGTATTTTGTTGCTCTAAGATTTTCTCTGTTAATTGCAAATCAGAAGAGAGACTCTCCTCTATATTTTTCTGTGTACTGCTAGTATCTGATATTCCGATTACTTTCTCTTTTGTAGGTGAGAGAGTAGTTAAGAATTGGAAGGTAAACTCCTCTGTACTTCTCTGTATATTAAATCTCTTTATAGGTCCAATGAGTTTATTGTAATTAGGGTAAAGAATGAACAGAAAAAGAGGTATTAAGAATATACCTAAAAGTGTCGAAGTAAGAGCTATTTTTAACATTCTTCTATTTCTCATATATTTCTATTATATATTTTTCTTGCACTCTTTAAAATTTTATTCTATCCTATTCTATCAGAGTATATAAATTTTAATATAGGTTAGTGTGGCTAAAAAGAAAGATATTAAAAATACTACCCAAACAAATGTTGCAAAGCAACAAAAAGAAGAGAATATGAAAAGTAAGGTTGAGATAAAGCAGCCTGAGAGAAATAGTCAGGAGAAGATGTCTCGATTAGTAGGCTCCATATTTATTGGTCTTGGAGTCTTACTTGTAGCCTTTGGAATATATTCCTTTATTAGATTCCGTGAGGAACCTGTATTAGACATAGAGCTAGAGGCTCCTGTACTAACAGAGGTTACATCATTAACAAGTGGAGATAAGGTGCAAGTAAGGGGTACTGCTCCTATGTATGATGATGTATATATTTATGTAAATGATGTTAAGGTAGGAAGTAGCAAAGTTGGAGATGATGATAACTTCTCATTTGAATATGTTGTAGATGCTCAGGGCGAGTACTCTGTAAATGTTGCAGGAGTAAAAGGATTCCCCAATCGTGTAATGGGTCCTAGAAGTGATATTAAGGTTGCTACAGTAGACTGGACAGAGCCTGATATAGATACAGTTACATTAAAATATGGAGAAGAGACAAACAAAGATACATTTATAATGGCTGGTATTTCTGAACCTTTAAGTACCGTTACTGTAAAAAGAGGTATTCTTAGCTACGACACTATCGCTAATGCACAGGGAGAGTATAGGTTAGAAGGAATAGAGCTTGAAGAGGGTAAGAATGTCTTCACAGTAAGTATTAAAGATCAAGCAGGTAATGAAGTTGTATTAGAAGAGAAAGTACGTGTTACCTACTCTCCAATGGGAGATATAAATGGGGATGCGGTTGTTGATGGTGATATCCCTCAAGCATCTGGAGAGTTTGATGCCTTAATTGGTAATCAGATAATGATGATGTTTGGAGCTATTGCCTTGGTAGCATTTGGTTCTAGTATGGTAGTAATGTATAAGAAAAGAGCGTAAGCAGGTATCCGTAAATTGAGAGGGGCATACGCCCCTCTTTTTTTATGTATAATGGGTGTATGAAAAAAATAGCTTACATATTCCTCTTCCTAATTTTCCTTTCCCCAACCTTTCTTTACGGCCAGGATTCGGTTAAATCTTTTAAAGGAACTGTAGAAAAGATATTTGAGGTACCATGCTCTGAGACTTTTGAAGAGGAGTATGTCTGTTTTGAGTACTTAGTAAAGGTTAAAGAGAGAGAAGAGAGTGTAAGGACAATACCATCTATGGCAGATGGTAATGAATCGAAATTTGTTGTAGGAGATAGGGTGTATGTAGCATATTCAACTAATGATTTTGAATCTGAGAGTTGGAGTATAACTGGGTTTGTAAGAGAGGGTTCTATACTTACCATACTTATAATCTTTTCCATAGTTGCAGTTTTAGTCGGTAGGAGGCAGGGATTGGGCTCTTTAATTAGTCTAGCTATTACTGTTTTTCTTTTATACCTATGGGCTATACCGAAGATATTAGGTGGTGGCGATGTAATATTTATAGGCGTAGTAACAGTATGTATTTCTTTGGTATCAATCATGTACATATCCCATGGTTTTAATATGAAGAGTAATATATCAGTTTTCTCTACATTAGTTGGAATAGTAATTGTAGCTCTCTTAGCTAAACTCTTTATTAGTATGGTAAGGATAGATGGCTCTGGTAGTGAAGAGGCTTTCCTATTATTTAGTCAAACAGGCGGTAATATAGATCTCTCTGCTGTATTTTTTGTAAGCATATTAATAGGTGCTATGGGAGTATTAGATGATGTTGTAATGAGTCAGGTTTCTGCTATTAAAGAGCTATATATCGCAAACCCTACCCTTTCAAGAACTAAACTCTTCTCCCAATCTATGAATATTGGTAGAGATCATCTCTCCTCGATGGTAAACACACTTTTTATTGCATATGCAGGCTCTAGTTTTGCACTTGTAATGCTACTAACATACAACAGTGGAGGGATAGGGAATATATTACAAGCAGATGTAATAGCTGAAGAGATTGTTAGAACTCTCTCTGCTAGTATAGGAATTCTTCTAATTGTACCTATTACATCCTTTATTGCTGCACATTTGATATCTTTAGATAGAAGTAAGTCCTAGATAGTGTGTAGATTTGTTGGTATAATAACATTATTAATTAATATCTCTTATATATGTCAAAAATATTAAATATAGATTCAAAAAGTGGTAAGAAAGAGGAAGAGAAGAAAAGCTTTATTAAAGAGCTTCAACAGTTGGAGAAGTATAGGAGAAAGGAGAGTGAGAAAAAACCTACAGTAGTAATAGAGCTTTCTTGGAAATTAATTCTATTAATTACCTTAATACTATTAATTATTTTCCTAGGTCCTCAACTATTAACTGTCT
>JAVEZR010000034.1:0-4685 GCA_034002865.1 Candidatus Dojkabacteria bacterium | reverse complement strand
TCTGGTTTATTTATAATGATGGAGTATGTTTTACCTGTATTACTCTCTACAAAGCTAGTTTCTACATTAGCACTATTAATAGCTTTTGCTCTAAAAGAGTATGTTAATCCGGGATCCAAAGATTTAATTTGTAATCCTGCATTAGAGCCCCATGAGCTGTATGTCCCCCATACAACTCCATTTACTAATTGTAAGGTAGAGTAGTCTAGGTATTTACCGCTATTGCTTTCCTGTATTGCATATCTAGTGGAGTTCGGATTACCATTCCTATTGAATTTCACTCTTCCCGTACTACCACCTATTGTTTCAAATGTTAAATCCTTAGGAGGGTTCGCCCATGTTGTTACTGAGAGGCTCTCTGACCATGGAGAAAAGAGCCCATCAGAGTTTACAGATCTTACTTTAAAGGAGTAGGTAGTATCAGGGGGAAGATTCGTAAGTAAGAAGTTGCTACTAACTCTCGCGTTATCATGTAGTACTGTAGCTGTAGTTAATTTGTTCTCGTTATCTACACTACCATTAGTATCACTTTCTACTATCTGATATCTTGTATTTGTAGGATTAGAGTTTTTATTTATCACTATCTCAGAAGATGAAGCACCTATTGCCCTTAGAGTGATTGAAGGTGTGTTGGCATGTGTGTATGCACTTACACTCTGTGAGCATTTTGTTTCAAGGTTCTGAGTATTCTTTGCAAGAGCACAGAATGAGTACTGAGTATTAGGTTGTAAATTGCCAACTATTATTCCATTGTTTGCACCGAATTCACTATATGTTTTCCAGACTGTTTGATTATCAAGTACTTTAGATGATGTATTTATACCTGTATTACTCTTTGTTTCAAGTATTTTAAACAGGGTAGAAGGGTTGTTATTTCCGTTGCTAAGTAAGATTTTAAGTGAGCTATTACTTATGGCATTTACAGAAACAATACTTGGATTACTTGCTAATGTTATTAAGCTCTTTTGATCACTGTAAGCTGTTTCTGTTGAGCTATCATTAAATGCTTTTACTCTAAACTTATACTCTGTATTTGGAGTAAGGCCATATACTGTACTACCTTGGGTAGATCCAAGCTGTGTAAATGTAGAAAGGGAGATTTCACTTTGTAGTAGTTGAGTGTTTGGATTAAAGTATTTACCTGTTGTAACTTCTTGGATAGCGTATCTTGTGGTATTAGAATTGCCATTTATATCCACTTTTATATTCACACTTTCATCACTGTACTGTCCCGCAACAATACTATTTAAGGATGGAATATTTGCATAGGTTGTTGCAGACACTACATTTGTAAATTCACTTTCAGAAAGATTGTTGTATATCTTCATCTTCCTTGTATATGTAATATTTGGAAGAAGTGAGCCTTCACTACAGCTATATATATCACTACCTAAGCATGTCTTTATTAACTCTCCTTCCTCGCTGTACAGCTTTATACCTAAGATATCACTTGTGTCCCCAGCTATCCTCCAAGTTATCTGTGATGAAGAATCTACAGTGGGTGATATTGCAGATATCGTAGCAAGTAATGTAGTAGCGGATGAAGTTCCAGAGTATTCTGTTTCAATGTCATTACCATTTCTAGCTTTCACTTTAAACGTATATGTTGTGCTAGGATTAAGATCTGTGATATTAATTACCTCTCCACTATTTATCCCCCAGTATGGATTAATTTCTAATTCGCCCGTTGATATATTTACATATTTACCAGTCAATGTTTCTTGGATTGAGATTTCTGTATTAGAGGGGTTTAATCCGTTTAATACTCTAAGAGATATTGTAGAGCTACTTACAGCATTTACATTTGTAAGAGTAGGAATAGTTGCTAATGTAAAAGAGGAAAGTGTTGAGGAATAGGGGCTTTCTTGCCCATCAAAGTTTCTAGCTTTAGCTCTAAATGAGTATTGAGTGTTTGGTTCTAAATCTATTGCGACATCAGTAGTACTCTTTAACCAATCTCTGATACCTGTATCACAGTTAGAGTCAATACATTCAAAGAATATACCTGAGTCCCCAGTAGAGAGGTTATTTATACCAGAAGCAGAGAGAGAGATAGAGGTTGTAGAGAGAGGTCCAAGAGAGAGTATTGGTATGCCTGAGTGTGTATATACTGAGATACCAGATGAGTATGCTGTTTCAATACTGTCTCCGTTTCTACCCCTAACTTTAAAGGTATATGAGGTGTTGTTTTCAAGATTTTCTATAGTAGCTATATTTTGTGTTGTCCACTGATTGATATTACTATCACAATCACCTTCACAGTCGAAGTAAAGCTCTCCACCAT
Source organism: Candidatus Dojkabacteria bacterium (assembly GCA_034002865.1). Classification (GTDB taxonomy): domain Bacteria; phylum Patescibacteriota; class Dojkabacteria; order SC72; family SC72; genus UBA5209. The sequence continues at coordinate 2,401 of JAVEZR010000034.1, read as the reverse complement.
TTGTTGGTGTTGTGGAAGAGATTGTTACAGTACTATGACTTTTACCAAGGTAGGAAACTGTAGGTACAGAGAGTAGGGTGTATCTTTGAGCACTCTGTGAAGCAGGGCTTTGTGCCTCATCGTTATATACAATGGCATACCTTGTGTACTGAGTGTTCTCATCTAGCCCATCTTCATCGCAGAATGGGAGATTTTCTCCTACGCAGGTTTTAACGAGGGTATCTCCCTGGTCATACAATCTTATCCCACTCTCCCCATTACTGTTATCTACAAATGACCATCGTATTGATGTTGTAGAGAGTGCCTCTCCAGAGAGATCACTTACAGGGTTTGGTACATCGAGCATTTTAAAACTATTTACACTCGACCATCCACTTGCAGCACCTTTACTATCCCAAAGTCTCATCCTCCAGTAGTATGTAGTCCCGTTAGTAACAAGTGGTGTTCCAGAGTATGTAATATCTGATGTCCGTGCCCCGCTGTTAATAGCGAGAGGGAAGGCTACCTGCCCACTATCCCACATCACTGTACCGGAGAAGGAAGAGTTGGTGTTTACTTCCACTTCGTAATGAGTTGAGCTGTCTCCATCAGGGTCATTAAAGAGTGCTGTAAAGAGAGGATTTAGAGTAGCTACCTGCTCAGGATTAGCCTGTTCGTTTGTTTGTAATACCGAAGGAGTATTGGGAAGAGAGTTCATTTTAAAAGAGTTAACTAAGGACCATTCACTTGCTGTTCCATTACTATCCCAAAGTCGAACTCTCCAGTAATATGTACTTCCATTATTTACTAATGCTAAGCCATCGTATGTAATTTCAGAAGTTCGTGAACCACTAGCAATAGCTGAGGGGAATACCACCTGCCCGCTATCCCACATTACAGTACCTGTAAAAGAGGAGTTGGTGTTTACTTCTACTTCGTAATGAGTTGAGCTGTCTCCATCCGGATCAGAGAAAAGGGCGGTAAATTTGGGTAATACATTTGATACTCCTACTGGGTTCACGGAGCCATCTGTTTGTAAAGCAGAGGGCAGTGATGGTTGAGTGTTCATTCTAAAGTTTGCAACTTCAGACCATGGGCTTACAAGTCCATAGCTGTCCCAGAAGCGTATTCTCCAGTAGTAGATAGAACCGTTAAGAGCTAATGGAGAACCAGCATATGATATTTGTGAGGATCTTGTACCATTAGAGATTGCAGAGATAGCTGTCTGTGTACTATCCCACATTACAGTACCTGTAAATGATGAATTGCTGTTTACCTCTATTTCATAGTGCAATGCACTGTCTGAATCAGGATCGTTAAATATTGCACTAAACTCAGGAGTTATATCTGTTACTCCTGTTGGGTTAATTAATCCTTCTGTTTGTAGTACTGTAGGTTGAGTAGGTAGGGTATTAATTGTAAAATTTGCAGTAGCAGACCATGCCCCTATCGTCCCATTGTTATCTGTAAATCTAATTCTCCAGTAATATGTACCTGCAGTTAATGTAGAACCAGCATATGAGAGCTCTGGGCTTCTTTGCCCTATTGCTAGTGGAGTCATAGCTGCCTGTCCACTATGCCACATTGCAGTTCCATTAAAAGCAGAGCTGGTATTTACATGTATTTCATAGTAGTTTGCAGTATCTCCTGTATTAGGGTCATTAAATATTGCAGTAAATTCTGGAGTTGGGTCTGCATATATGACAGGATTCGTTGCCCCTTCTACCTGAAGAGATGTCGGAGCTGTAGGTGCACTATTCATTCTAAAAGAGTTTGTACCTGTAGACCAGGCTCCAATACTTCCATGGTTATCTGTAAATCTAATTCTCCAGTAATATGTAGTTCCATTAAGGGTGAGTGGAGTTCCAGCATATGAGATATCAGTGCTTCTAGCACCAATTGCAGTGGAACTCATTGCAATTTGCCCACTGTTCCACATTACAGTGCCAGTAAAAGACGAGTTTGTATTTACATTTATTTCATAGTAAGCACCTGTATTTCCAACATTAGGATCATTAAAGATTGCACTAAACTCTGGTGTTGTATCTGTAACTCCTGTTGGATTAGTTGCTCCCTCTGTAAGTAATACTGTAGGTGCAGTAGGGGTACCGTTCATTGTAAAGTTGGCAGTAGCAGACCAAGGGCCTTCCGCTCCTGCGTTATCCCAGAACTTAATTCTCCAGTAATATGTTGTACTGTTTAAAGTGAGTGTACTTCCGGCATATGAGATTTCTGGAGAGAAAGAGTTAATGGCTATAGAAGTCATAGATGTTTTTGTACTATCCCACATTACAGTACCTGTGAAAGAGGAATTAGTATTTACCTGTATTTGATAATGTACACCAGTATTACCAGAGTCTGGATCTTGGAAGCGTGCTCTAAATTCTGGAGTAGTATCTGTAACGCCAGAGGGGTTTGTAGC
>JAVEZR010000033.1:0-4750 GCA_034002865.1 Candidatus Dojkabacteria bacterium | reverse complement strand
GCTTTTACTAAGTATGATGAAGCACCCATATTAAAAGCCTCTTTTATTATCGATTCACTTGTCATATTAGTTAGGATAACAATAGGCATATCTCCATACTTATCTTCATTTGCCTTTACTGTTTTTAAAACCTCTAAACCATCTACACCTGGCATCATTAAATCAAGTAAAACTAAATCTATCCCTCCTACCTTACTAGCCATAGTATCAAGCCCCTGATAGCCATCTAGGGCCTTTAAAGGTGTATATCCAGCTGCCTCTACTAACTCTGCATATGAATCTAGTAGTGAAGACTCATCTTCAATTATTAATATCTTTTTTAAGCTATCTGCCATAGTTTGAATTATTTAAATTAATTATTAGGTCTTAATGTACCAATATTGTAAATAGTGTAATCAAAAAGAGAGGAGTAACCTAAGCTATCAGCACCCGGTACCATTATCTGTTTCTCTCTAAATGAACCGTAACAGTTTACAGCAGCATTAACTTTCATATATGAGAAAAGCTTCTCTGAACATCCACTAACATCGGAGTGAGATATACCTACAGTATTGTTAAGTGGAATAACCCTAATTTGATATAGTGGGAGAGAACCTCTCGTTTCTTTTAGATCAATAGGGAGGATAGTATTACCAGGTTCAAGATCTATAAACGAACCCTCCGGAGCAGCAATACCCTGTAACTGTTCAGGAGTACAAACATTCGAAGTAGAGGTAAAACAGTATGCTTTAATATCATCAGTACTACCATCATTAACATACTCTGCTATCTGATCACTAGAACCGAAGATCTTCTTTACTGCAAAGATAGTAGGAGAGCTCTCCCGTGCCTCAAATTTTAAAATTAGAGAGCATGGAGTTGACTCATAATTGTTACCCTCAAGATTAAATACTCTTGCAGAACCAACCCTAACATCTACAAAGTCAGAAGGCTGTGCCTCTGCTATTGTAAGTTTAAGATTGGAGCTAGGATTATCATCTGAATATTCACACCAATCGGATATCTGTCCCAACATAGAGGAGTCAACACTTTTATCATCTAAGAAACTCTTTATCTCAGCAGTACTTTCAAATGTCTCTTCCCCATTTGTTTGAATATCTAGAGCTAAATCTTGTAAGAATTTAAAATCTGCTCTAACAAAGAGATCCAACAAGCTATCTGCCTGTTCAACTGCTTTCATAGAGTCTTTTGTATTAATAGCGGCCTCTCTATTTTTTAACGTCCTTGAGTAAAGTGAAGCTCCTAGTACAGTAGCAACTACAAGAATTACCATAATTATGGCAATGGCTTGTCCAGAATATATACCCTTTTTACTGTTTCTCATATATAAAAATTAACAATTAACTAATACCAAGTCAAACCCTGTGAAGAAACAGTGATTTGTCTTGTGATTTCCCTATTAACAGGAACATTAAATCCTACTGGCCAATTCTTTGGCTCTACTACTGTATCTACTACAAACATATTATCTCCATCATCTCCTATTACAAGATACTCTATACTGAAATCTTTAACATCTACTTCATAGTTATGTAATACAGTAACATATGCATCATCTCTATCAGAATTAAAGCAGTCGGAGTGATCATCCATCTCATATACAGAAGTTTTTAATAAATAGCCTTGAGGGTTCTCATCATCTACATCTTCAAAGTACCCTATACAGGTCCAAACATTGTAACCATATGACCTTACATGAATCTCATTCGAAGAGACTCCTTCTAATAGAGCAGGGTTCTGATATGTATTATCTAGGGGTTGAGAAACAACTTTTTGGTTTATGCTATCAAACTTCCTTACACTATTAGAGTTATACAGTGTAATATCTGAAACATTTGTATTACCTAAAGATCTATTCATAAGCTCCATAATGAAGTTAACATCATTTCTAGCCTGATTCTTACTGTTAGAGATAAGAGAGACTTTAATTAGTGTTGTAAGAGTAGTTGCTACTAGAAGAGTAACTATACCCAAGATAGCAATAGTAAGTAGCATCTCTACTAAGCTAAACCCTTCATACTTTTTATATATCTTTCTCATAGATTTATTATTGCAAAATATTCATAATCTCTTACATCAGTAGTCGTAGTAAAGGCCCCTTGTACTTTCTTAAACCCTATTATTACCCTTATCAACATCTTATTACTATTTCCTCCCTCAGCCTCAAGAGGTGCTAATTTACCATTATTAACTACACAGATTACTCTAAAGTAATCATCTTCATTATCACTCACCCCATCATTTATTACTCCCTGATCTATATATTCCTGCCTGTTCCCCTGCGGTATAAAGTCAGTGTTAATGTCATATGTCTCATCCTCATTCCTTATCAGAGCGTAACACTGATTTTCACTAAGTGTATCAAAGAGTGATGCTTCCTCTTTCAATCTTTCTCTGTTTGCAATATTTTGTACAATTACAGCAGCAGACCTTGCATGATGAGCTTGAGCATCCTCTATATCTAACTTAACTAGGTCTCTCATAGCTACAACAGAGATATTCATTAACACAGCTACAACAATTCCTGAAACCATTATTGCTATTAATGATTCTACAAATCCTAAGGCCTCATATTTTTCTTTCTGTTTTCTTCTCATTCTTCTACTACCTCATGTGATACCGCTCCTGAAAGAGGGAATATCTTAATTTGATCTGTAATCTTTCCTTGATTTCTATGTATTTCAATTATGAGAGGACCATTGTCAAGGTACTCCCCATCCTCATTATAACTGAATGGTAAACCGTATGGATTGAGATCTTCAGCTTGGTTATAAAGGAATACTCTACCTGTGACTGATTCAAACACAACATACGAGGCACCATTTAATAAAGAGATATCAAAGCCTGCATTAAGTTTACCTTCCTCCAGACCTGGCATAGTCGTTAGATATGATGGACCAGGTTCCCTATTACAAAGTCCTCCCGGCTCTATATCATTTACTGGCAAAGAGGCATTAGATCCATAATTAATATCATTGTATCCAATGTTTTGCTCATTATCATGTGCTAAAATTTCACTTCGTGTTCTCTTATCCCCATACTCGGCAAATGGAGAGCACCATTTAAAGAATGTATACTTCCCCTCACTTATCTCTGTAAAATCTATCCCTATTCCATATATCCATCCTTCATCACTCTTCTTCTCAAGTAACATCGCTTTCTGTTGTACTAATTGTAAATCCTGTTTAATATCCTCTATGTTTTGTTTACCTAAAACAGAATCTCTAAGACCACCGAAGGCAGATGCACCCAAAGCACCAAGGATGATGACCACCATTAATACTACTAACACCTCTGCTAAGGTATATCCACTGTAAAGGGCAGGTTTTTTTAGCATCTTCTTTTTAAGCTAAGTAATATCTTAATTTAACAGAAATACGTTCTCTTAACAATATATACCTAGTTAAGTACGAAGCCTCTATCTATATACCAGTCTGATGCATCAAAGCCTCTAATGATATTTACATCTGTTAAATCCTCTTCTACTGTACCCACATTTTTATTCTTTAATGGATTCCCAACAGGCTCTGTACCTATTCCATCTCCAGTACAGTAATGTCCCTTTAAAAACTCATCATCGATACCACCAAAGGAAACACACACTATTACAAATTGCGCATTGTAAGGATCTACATGGTAGTAATATGTAGCATCTGTACCACCATCAAACACACCTTTCTCAAGATATGCTTTAAGCACAGGATTTGTTCCCGTATATCCTAAAGCTTCAGAGAAGAACTCTTCCTGTATACAGCCAGAGCAACTACCAAGTCTTGGATACTCCCCATTGTCTAATTTGTACTTAACTAATGTAGTAAATAGCTGGTCTGCAGCATCTTGATGCTGTACTCTATTAGCCCTATCTATTGCAAATCTACCTGCAGTTATACCAACAGCCATAAGGATGATAAGGATGCCCATCACTATTAACATTTCTACCAATGTAAACCCTTTATACTTCATATTCCTAATACTTTTTCTAAAATTAGCAGTAATTGATTGTTAAATATTAACACTAAAGAGAAAGAAATATACATAATTGGAAGAAGAGGTAAGGAAGATTTAAGAGTTGCTCTTTTAAGAAGCATAAGTACAAGGGAGTAGAGTAGTGCTACAAAGAGGAATGTATAAAGGAATGCGAGATACATAGGAAGAGAGAGTAGGAAGCCCATACCGAAAAGTACTAGTAAATCTCCCATACCAAACTTCTTTTTCAGTATCCTACTTATTAAGAATACAAAGAGTACAAAGAGAGTAGAAAGAAGTATAGAGTTCTCAGGTATACCGTTATATATAGCTGTATATATTACAAAGGATATAAAAGAGTAGGCTAAGAATACATGTACAATACTTCTTGGTATCCCTTTATATATTCTATCAAAGTATGACATTATAAAAAGAAAAAAAACAAAGATATATAAAGTGGTACTAAAAGAGAAGTAGAAAATAGAGCTAAGAGATATAGCTAAGACAAGCTCTGATACAGGATAGTACAGTGGTACCTTATATCCACACTGTTTACATCTACCTTTAAATATTAAAAATGATAGTACTGGTATTAACTCATACCAAGTAAGTGGCTTATTACACTTCTCACAGTGAGAACCTCTTATATATATATCGGGATATTTATATCCATTATCTATTCTATACAGCAGAGCATTTAAAAAACTAGCTATTGCTAAACCTAGAAAGAATATTACTACTGTAAGATATATATGCATACCCCATTATATATACATCTATATAA
>JAVEZR010000032.1:0-5354 GCA_034002865.1 Candidatus Dojkabacteria bacterium | reverse complement strand
AAATATCAGTACAGGAATACAATTCAGACCAAAGTTACGCATTTACAAAGACATGTCCTAGAGGTGATGGTTGTAGTCCTGCATATAATACGAGATACTGTCGTTGGCAAAGACAAAACCTTTGTTCTAGTACTGTAACATCTAAACAGTATTTAAAGGCAGGAGAATCAGCAACAATTACCTCTACAGCCAATACAAGTGTAAATACCTTTAGTTATGTTTTTTACAACAGGGATAATGGTAATGCAGTTGTATGTTCTAACTCGTATATTGCTGGATGGGCAACTACACAGGGAGCCTGTGCTGCTGGAAAATATCAATTAATGCGTAGTAATACATATGCAACTGCAAGAACTTCTGAAAGTACTACCTTCCCTGCATCCAACATCTTTATCAGTGATGCAAATTGGGGTGGGCAAACAGTTAAGCGATTACAAGTAAATGGATATTTTAATATAACTAACAAACCTTGGTCATATCCAGAGGCTCCATGTGTTTTTACTGAGGATTACTGCTCTCCCCTATGTGTACCTCAATCTTGTGTAAATCCGTATCAGACAAATCCTACTGCTTTTGGAAGAAAAGTATATTCATGTCCTAATTCCCCTGCTGGTTGTGGAACTCAAAGCAATCTCTGTTACTGTAGCTATCAATGTGAATATATAGTTGCTTGTGATCCTACATTAAGTAATTCCAACTTAGGATTTGGGACAAGTACTGTTACAACTACATGTTCTAATAGCTGTGGAAGTGTTACTCCCTTGCCCTGTTACTGTAAAGATTGTAATCTACCAATACCAAATGGAACGACCTTGAGTAATACAGGAAGACAATCTACAGATCCTGCATACCAAACAACTTCTTGTAGTAAAGGTCTTGGATGTACGCCTAAAAGTCAAGCGCTATACTGTACTAGATGTACTCCTGCAGCATGTGGACCTACATTCTCCGATAATCCAATCGTTGTTGGTGGTGTAAACCAAGGGTCAGTAGCCTTTGGATGTAATAACACACTCTCCTCTTGTGGAACTGAGAGTAAGGCTTGTTACTGCTATTCGTGCACTCCCCCTCAGTGTGCACCTACATATAGTACTGAAAACTCTGGATATGGATCAGTTAATCTTAGCTGTACAAATGGATGTTCTGTACAAACTAGTAGAACTTGCTATATAGATAAATGTAGTAACTGTGCTCTATCTAACTGTCCATCGCCTTTGACTAATACTGCAACTACAAGCAATCCTAATATGAGTCTTGCTGATTATAGAACTTGTACAAGAAATGTTCCTTGTGGAGGCCCTCCAAATGCTGAGGCCTGTTATGAACAGGTAAGTCGACAACCAACAGCAACTCTAGAAATAGTACCTGATGGAGTAAATAAGTATGGGTTTTCAAGTAGTACGCATACTGGAAATAGGCAAGGAGATTACAATCTAAATGATCCTTTATCCCTGACTGCAACATATACAGATATAGACGGATATACAGATATAGAGGCAGTGTCGGTTTGGTTTAGAAATAGCTCACAATCAGGTGAGGTACAATCTCCTCTATGGATAGATACAGCAGTTAATCCTTCACAGTCTCCAAGTGCCCCATCAGCTGATAGTTGGGGCTTTATGATGAGATGGGAAGGTTCATCATGGAGACCATACGTACCAAGCTATCCTACTACAGGTACAGCAAAATGGGTAAGAGCAGTTAGTACAGGAGACTCCTTTGTAATCTCTGGACCTAGAGGATTACAGATGGTAAGGGTTACTCTTGGTAATATTTCAAGAACAGGAAATGATGTTGTATTACCATTCCAACTTAGCTTTACGTTTACGGAAGGGTTCGAGAATGTAGGACAGGTTACGTATAACACATATTTAATGGGTAATGATATCTTTAGTTTTACCCCATATGATAACTACGGTGCACAGGTAAGTAAGATAGGTGATTACTGGTCACCAGGGCAGCTTAGATACAGAACATCCCCTACTCCAGCTCAGCTCTATGCTAGACAGTGGTCTCCTACAGGTCACAACTGGACTATTGATAAAGAGAATCCTAGTGTCACCCTCTCTATGACCGCAATAGAGGATACAACCTTAAAATTAAGTTGGAGTGTACAAGACACCAAGCAGATATATGCAATAGTGGGTAATATATATGCCTCTTTAAGTATGCCCCCTGAGCCTCAGCCTATTTCTTTGTCTGAAACAGGAACTGTAGCTGGTCTTGATTTCGCACCAGAATACACCTTAAGTACTGATGAAGCTGATTTAGGGAAACTAAATACAGGATATGCATTTAGGAAGCTCTCAATTAATGCCCCTTCATATTCTGAAGACATATTGATAGATATAGGTGGAAACAAAGAGGGGAGTTTAATAGTATATTTAACAGTATTTGATATGGCAGGAAATATGCATATACAACCTCTCACCTACTCTCTTGGTGATTGGATATCTACAAATGGAGGCTTAGCATTCTCAAGTGAGGGTATGGATTTTGAGGTAAAGGAAATAGCTTCAGAGAGTGCATGGGACGGTGTAAGTGTTCTAAGTGGTATGGATCCTACATTCGCGGATATCTCGACAGAGCTGTTTGCTGACAACCAGCTCTCTGGAACAAACCCTTCGGGCTTAACTAATAGTGGGAAAAACAATTCATATCACATTAGACCTTTTGCTATGAATCTTGATATCACAAGCTTTTACAGTGAACTCCTAAAGGCTTACAATGATAGGTTAATAGAAGGAAAGGTAGATTTAAGTGCAAATGTACCAGCAGTAACAGAATTAAATGGTAATTTGAGAAGTATCGGAAGTTGTAATTCTGAATCTTCTGTATGTATATTAAAACACACAGGTACTCTTCAAGTAGGCAATACATCAGACTTTGTATGTGACGGATGGGGGGTATTCTTTGTAGATGGAGATTTAGTTATTAACAGAAGGATAATTAATACCAATGCAAATAGAGACGCATGTATATTTGTTGTAAGGGGAAATGTAGAAATAATGCAGGGTGCGAAAGCTTCCTCTACAGGTCAGATACAGTATGATGAGATTAATGCATATATAATTACAGATGGAGATATAAATATAGAGGCCGAAACAGTAGGCCAAAAATATGATGGTGTATTTATAGGAGGAGCTTTACAAACTCTCGGTGGTTTAAATGTTAATAGATCACTAAAGCTTGTAGATAGAAACATATATCCTGTCTTAATGGTTAAGTATCATTCCAAATATTCTGTACTAAGTAATCTTGTATTTGGGAGTCAGGTTGATATACTTAAAACAGAGATAGGTTTTAAACCGTATTAGATTCTGATATTATAATATAGTCATAATTTAACTGTCCAAAAGATATGGCTAAACTGCCTGACCATGTAGGAATAGACTTCGGAACACACTCTGTGAAAGCTGTAGAGTTAAGGAATGCTGGAACAGCTCCAGAATTAATCAACTTAGGTAGCCAACTTACTCCTAAGGGGGTAATTAATAGTGAGGAGAAACAGGATCAAAAGAAACTAGCAGATGTACTAAAGAAGCTCTATGATGATTCAAAGATAAAGAATAGGAATGTTGTAATGGCATTACCTGAGTTTTCGGTATTTACTAGGTTCTTAGAATTCCCTGGTGTAAAGAAAGAGGAGTTAAGAGAGGCTGTATTCTTTGAAGCTAAACAGTATATCCCCATGTCTGTTAATGATGTACATATGAGTTTTGTTACCATAGGGTTTAATGAGGAGAAGAATGCTCCTAGAGTGTTACTTGTAGCAGCTCCAAAGAAAGTAATAGCAATATATACAGAGATAGCGAATCTTGCAGACCTAGATTTAATTGCAATAGAGACAGAATCTGTTGCAATGGGAAGAGCTATGTACAAGGCTACAAATAAGAGAGATCTAGTAATGTTAGATTTTGGTGCAAATAGTACAGACATGAGCATTATGAGTGAGGGATACTTAGTATTTTCTCAAAGTATAGCTATTGGTTCTGATGCACTTACTCAGGCTGTTGTTAATAAGTTTAATTTTGAATACAGTAGAGCTGAGGAATTTAAACGAAATTACGGTCTTACACCTAATGTCTTAGAGGGTAAGATATACAGTGCGCTTTCCCCTATCGTAGAATCAATCTTAATGGAGGTCCAAAGAGGTATAGAGTTCTATAAAAATAAAACAACGAGTGCTTCTCCTACTGAATATCTTTTAAATGGTGATGGAGCATTGCTTCCAGGTCTATCAGAATTTGTATCTAAATCACTTGGTGTTACAGCTCAGATAGCTAATCCATGGGTTGGTATATCTGTAGATAATAAATTTAAAGATATTGTTGCAAAAGGTGGACCTTCCTACTCTGTTGCAATAGGGTTAGCACTAAAGAATGAATAACGAGAGTACTCAGAAACAAAATGATGTTAAAAAAGAGGAGATAGTAAAAACTCCTGTTTTACCTACTCCTACACCACAACCAAAAACTCCTTCTGTTGGTGCAGAAATAACGGAAGGCTTTAACCTCCTCCCCTCTATGAGTGATGAAGAGAAGGTTGTTCAAAAGACTAAAAGTACTGTAAGTATCGGTTCAGTACTTAGTTTAATTATCCTTGTCGTCATTATCTTAGTAGTAGTGGGTTTTAATATTGTTACAAAGCAAGTACTTAACAGTAGAAAAGAGGTCCTCTACTCTATTGAAAATAGCGTTAATCAACAGATAGATAAGATAGTTTCTAATGAAGAGATAGTTGATAGGGCTGTACTGTATTCTAATGTAAAGAAGGGAGCTTTCTCTCATAAAGCAATTATTGAATTTCTTAATGAAATATCTAATAAGGTGGGAAATATCGAAATGAAAAGTGTAACTATATCTGAAGACTTAAAATTCTCTTTTGTAGGATATGCAACTGATTTAGAGAAAGTATCAAAACTTTGGTATATGTTTGGTATAGATGAGAATATACAAAGTATTAATTTACAATCTGTGGGTAAGAGAGAGAACAATGTAACATTCACATTTGAGGGTGAGTTAAAGGGTGAAAAATTTTTTAATAAATAAATATGGGACTAGCAAACAGATCAAATCAAAAAACAAATAAAGAGATAGCTGTTATAAGTGAGAAGATTAAATCTTCTAGATTAAGTTTCTCTGACCTTATGATACCTATCATTGTAGTAGTAGTGCTACTTCTACTCTCTGTCTTTGTATTTGTGCCTATGATTAATGCCGCTTTACAGTATCAAGAGGAAAGGAAAGAGACTAATGTAAAGATAGAGCAGTTAAATTCTCTTCAAGAAAGTTTAAACAAGATCGATGATAATCAACTTAGTGATGATATTGTATTAGCTAAGAGTGTAATAC
>JAVEZR010000031.1:0-5798 GCA_034002865.1 Candidatus Dojkabacteria bacterium | reverse complement strand
ATTCTTTTATTAAATCTGATATCTCTTTTGCTTGACTCGCCTTTGCTTCTTCTATAATCATTATTATAAATTATATATTAAAACTAGGGGAGATTTAAGTTCTATACTCTTTTGTATCGCCCACCATCCAATATTATGACAGATCAAGGAGGAGTATTAAGAAATCCTTTGATACACCTTATCAACTAAGGCTCCATAATTCTCCTTATAATAATCTAGCATTAAATATTCTCTTTCTAAGAAGATATCCACTCTTTGGGAATTATTAATATAATGATCTGTCTCTATCCATAACGAATGAGCCTTTTTAATATAATAAGAAGTAACTCCTTTATAAAAATCCTCTTTTTGGACAGGATAAACATCATTATATGCTCTTAAAAACGACCGAGCACATTCAATATTTTCTTCCTCATATTCACCATCTAAACATATAAAATCAATAGCCCTAACTAGTTCAAAAACTCTTGGCCCTATGCATGTCTTCTCCCAATCAAAGAGATATTTAACAGATCCATCAATATTTAAGAACACATTCTTCTCATGAAAGTCGCCATGCAATAGATGATCATTTTTTAATTCTAATTCTTCAGGTAATAATCTATTACTTTTTACAATATCAATCTTCTTATTCAATACCCTTATAGCTAAGTAATCAAATTCATTCTTTGTTTTAATATCTTCAATTATTTTCAAAATAGTCATAGAATTCGAAAGGAACTTCTCAGAATTCCAAATTCCCTTCGTACTTTCAATTTCAAAAGGAATTCCCTTACTACTTAAGGTATGAACTTTTGCCAGCAAATTTCCATAAGAACCAACCACCCCTTTAGAAATATCCTCCCTTGTAAGAATCTTCCCTTCAACAAAAGGGAAGATAGTGTAGTATTGTCCATTTTCTTCAGTAATAGTCTCTCCATTAATATTGCTATAAGGCAATATTACAGGGATACCTCCATTATTAAAAAAGAACTTTACCTTATGAACATCTTTTAAAGCATCTAACGTGTGCTTGGGAGAATATTGTTTTAAAAAGAATTTCTGTTTTGAAGTGTATAGGATGTAATTCTGACTTAGATATCCTTCTTTAACACTTTCAACTAATCTTATATCTTTAGTAATTGGATATAGATTTGATATTTTTGATTGTAAGTTTGGATTCATAGGAGGAGAAGGTGTGGTTTAAAACTTTCCTTGTTTATAATAGCAGAAATTATCAAAGAATCTGTAACAAGTGAAAACGAAGGACAGACTGCTGCAGTAACTACAGAGGTAAAAAGAGAAGCTAGTGGGTCTCAAACAGTAGAATATATTATATCTTTCATACTTGGATTAGTAGATATCCTTTTAACATTCCGTTTCATACTCAAATTAACAGGAGCAAGTACATCTAGTAGCTTTGTTAATCTTATCTATGATTTAACTAAAATATTAACTCTTCCTTTTGAAGGGATATTTAGTAGAGGAAGTGCTCAGATAATGGAATCAACATCTATTTTCGAACCTGCAACACTTGTCGCTATCGTTGTATATGCTGTTTTAGCATGGGGTATTGTTAAATTAATTAGAATATTCTCAAAAGAAAAACAAGTTTAATTTTATTTTAAAACAGAAAGAAGGTTAAACATATGGATATTATTTATATTATCGTAATAGTGTTATTTATCGCATGGCTAGGAGGATTCTCTCTTAAATTCGGTGGCAAATTCATACACTTATTACTTGTAATTGCAGTTATCATCTTACTATTCCGTCTTTTAACATAAGAGATCCGTATATTTGATACTAATGGGCATTCTTGGTTTAGGATTAATAAGTTAATGTAAAGATGACTTCTACTATTAAATTTATATATTAAAAACATGTTAAGTAATGAAGAAATGGAAATGAAATGTCCATCATGCAAAAAAAACCTTACATACACTGTAGATCAATTACAGAAAGGACAATCTATTAAATGTCCTCACTGTGGGGATGAGATTAAGTTTGAGGAATCAAGCTCTGGAGCAGTAAGAAAACTAGAAGAGAAAACTAAACAATCTTTAGAAGATATAGATAAGAAGATAACGGTAACAATGAAAAAATAGTTACTGACTATCCTTGTACTTCTCCAACTCTTCTTCTTTAGACTCTAGAATCTTCTTTGCTTCCATTCTAGATATATTAAACGATTGCCAATCCTTAGACTCGTTCTCTCTTTGAGTTCTCCAATACAGTTCACTACCAAGACTCATTTTCATATCACCATCTAGAATATCTAACAGCTTTACTACCTCTGGAATAGCATCATCAGAGAGATTACTTAAATAGTAGACATCTAACTTCTCAGTACTATTAAACCTCTCAATATTTTGTTTTGCTATAAATAGGTCTGGATTAAGGAAGTTCATCCCAACTAAAGACAAAACAATTAAAACAAAAACTCGTAAAGCAAATGCTCTCTCTCTCCTATCTATATATATTTTATAAATCAGTAAAACAAAAATAATAGCTAATACAATAATAAAAGAATGACTGTACAACCTTAAAGTTGTAAAACCGTAAGCTCTCTCATATAACAGTAATCGTGTAAAAGCAGATACCATTATCACAATCACTTGAACAATCATTAAAGTACTAAGTATTTTAAACCCAAAAGTATGCATCTTCCCATTCCTTACAACATATTTCTCAAAAGATAAAAGTAACAATAATGAAAAAACTGCTACCGATATCAATTCAAAAAAACCTCGTCTTGCATATTCAGCATAGGTAAATCCTTGTACTGAGATATTACTCTCACCTCCGAAAAGATAGGTCAGCTGTACAAGAATGAATAGGAAAAACAAAATGTTGATTGAACTAAAAACAACAGAACTCTCTACCTTCCCAATCAAATGTTTCTTCTCCTCTAGTTTACTATCTGTTTTCTCTTTTGACTCTTGAAAAATATATGAATATGCACCAATAAAAATAAGGGTAACAATTAATATTAAAGTAAATCTAAAAACCGTCTCTGCTTGGATATTAATTGTAATTAGATCTGAGATATATTTTTGAAAGATTAAATCAGCAGAAGAGAAAAGAAGTATGAAAATAAGAATTATTGGTATAGCCATAACTATACCTCTTAAAACTTGAGCTAAGACTTTCTTGTTATTACTAACTTTATACGAAGAGAATATTTTAGAGAGGGTCTGAAATAGGGGAGAGATAAATCTAAATGGAAGGAAAATAGCTTTAATATAATCTCTTATCAAGAATTTCTCTATCTTCTTTCCATATAACGTTTTAGCAATTAGAAGTAGAAGTAATAAACAAATAACTATATTTAAGAAAATAAGAAAGCTACTAGTACGAATAAAGATCATTGTACTAAAGAATAGGAGAGGGATAAGAAGCCAAATAACTTTTTTATCTATTTGCTTCTTTAATACGTAAGAGATTACGAAAAGACCGGATATAATAAGGATAATAAATATGAGGAAATTAACTCCTGGTAACTTACTATAGAAAAGATAATCAAAGAGTATTCCTAATATCAAAGAAATACCTGAAATTAATCCAACTATTACTGTCGTATTTTTTTGTATTTTTGAAATATTCATAAGGATATTGTTAGATTAGGATAGTACAATATTGTATAATATTTCTATACTTATTTCTACCTAATCTTTAAATTCAATACTAAAAAAATATGCTTAGAAAAGAAGACATTGTAAAAGCTTTAGAACTTCTTTCTGAAATTCTAGGTGACAAGGTAGAGTGGATAGTAGGAGCAAGTAGTGCCCTCTTTGTACACGGTTTAGATATCTTACCAAATGACATAGATATAATTATTGATATAAAAGACTTTAATAAAGGAATATCCTTACTCAAAGAATCTCTCCCCTCAGATACCACCTATATAGAAGAGAAACAGAAGATCACATTTGAAATAAGCCGAGTATCAATTGACCTATTAGCTTTTGATATCTCTTCTAACGATATTGAATATAAGAATATTGGATCTACAATAATACCTGTAAATTCCCTCTCTAATGAATTATTCTTTTATAAACAGAGAACTGATAAGAAAGATGCTAACCAGAGGAAAATATCTCTAATTGAAGAAGAATTAGATAGAAAAAAGTCCTAATTAATAATATTGTTACTCCCCTCCTTTTTAATGCCTTCTACCCCCAAAGGTAGCAATCTTTAGCTTAGCTGTTGACATGACTAGCATACCCGTCTATATTTTAGTGCTAACTCTTCAAGCATTTAAATTAAATACTACAGATATATGGACAACACATCCCAAGAATTACTCAATCTTTCATATCAAGAACTTGAGAAATTAAATCTCAAAGCAAAGAAGCTAAGAGAAAATAGAGCTACACTCGATTATGAAAAGATAGAGAAAGATTACAAAGAGTATTTAGAAAAAGAAGTGGGAATAAAAGCAATAACTGTAGCCTTTTCTGATTTAGAAGGAAGATTCCATATGCTTGATTACGACAAGAAATATCTTCTTAAATCTAGTAACAATCTAACCTTTGATGGATCCTCAGTAAGAGGTTTTAGTAGCGTAAATGAATCTGATTTAAGATTAAAATTAGATTGGGCGTCCTTCTACTGGTTACCTGCTGATATCTTTGGTCCAGGAAAAGTCTTAATCTTTGCAGATATATATAAAAGAGAGAATGGTATTCATAGTTGCGACTTTAGAGCAAGATTAAAAGATTTAATAAAAGAACTCTCTAAGAAAAACATAGAAGCAAATATTGGAAACGAATTAGAAGGATTCCTACTAGAGGGAGTCGATGCTGAGATGCACTACAGAGAAAGCAAGGGATTCAAATTAGTCTCACTTGGTGGATATTACCACTCACTACCTAAAGATAAACTAAGGCTATTTATTGACAGAGTAGCAGAGGCTCAAAGAGCACTCGGTTTTGAAAACGAAAAAGATCATCCAGAGGTAGCACCATCACAGTTTGAATTAAATTACAAATATACAGATGTAATAAATGCAGCAGACCAAATACAGCTGTACAAGTTAATAGCAAGACAGATAGCTGAGGATATGGATTCTACCGCATGTTTTTTACCCAAGCCACTAACAAATATAAATGGTAGTGGTATGCATACTAACATTTCACTTTTTAAAAATGGTAAGAACCTCTTCTTTGACAAGAAGAGTAAGGATAAAAGCTCGAAGATAGAGAATGATTTTGTAGAAAGAGTTCTTAGCAATGCAAATGAAATATGTTTAGTATTAAACTCAAGCGTAAATTCATACAGAAGACTTGATCCTAAATTTGAAGCCCCTAATCAAATAAAATGTTCCGCTAGTGATAGATCTGCAATGATTAGATTACCAATTGGAGATGAGAACTCTACAAGATTAGAGGTTAGATCTATTGCACCTGATAGCAACCCATATCTATTAGTATTCACCTTACTTAAAGTAGGCCTAGAAGGTCCGAAGGAGAAGATAGATATGAAGAAAAGACAGAGAACTAAGGTATTACCAAGTAATATATTTGATGCTTTAAGGATATTCAAAGCTAGCTCATTAACTACAGAGATAATGGGAGAAGAAGCTAAAGAGATGTATGCATCTTTAAAAGAGAAAACTGCAGATAGGGCACATAGAGAATTAGGTAATAATATAAAGAAATCAGAAGTAATATATCATCACGAAGTTACCAACCAGTATCTTTGGAATCAGTTTTAATCTTTTCTAATATATCTATACATAAGCCAATCGAGGGTTAGTAGAAGCGTACATTACAAGCCCAACAACATATATTAATTGTCCATTAGAGCAATTACGT
>JAVEZR010000030.1:0-6065 GCA_034002865.1 Candidatus Dojkabacteria bacterium | reverse complement strand
GGTAAAAAGAATGACAGGATTAAAATAGGAACTACAACATATGTAAGGGTACGAGGTGGTACAGATGCTCCAATATGGAGAGCTGATGATAAGATAAATCCTGAAAATAGTGGAACCTTTAATGATCAAGAACTAGCTAATAAGATAGTAAATATAGAGGAAACAGCAGAAGCGCAAACAGAAGTAGAACAACAAGATAAAACTCCTGAAGTAAAGGAAGCTGAAAAACCAGAAAAGAAAGGTAGAAAATTACTTAGATTAGCACTCTTAGCTACAGGAATTGGTGGAGGAGTATTAGCATCAAGCTTAACAGGTATGCCTGTTGCTGTAGCACTCACTGCTGCCACACTAAGTGCTGGTACACGAGTAGTTAGATCAGTAGCAGGAGCAAGAGAGAGATCACTTAGAAGACAGTCTGATGAAATGAAGAAAGAGATAAGAGAGAGAACTAATTCAAGATTCACAGACCAAGAGATAGAAAAGGATAGACAATTTGAAAAGAAGATGAAAAGAGCAAATAATATAGTTGAGATATGTAAAGATATAGCATGGTTAACAAACCCAATGGCTATTACATCTCTTGCATACGGTGTTCTCTCTCCAAACATAACAGAGATTGGAATGCAAATAGATGTTAAAGCATGGTTGGAAGGAACAATTAATAAAATTAAGAGTATAGATATAAATATAGAGACTGCAAGAGAAGCACTTAATTTGGGGAGTAAATAAATATGGATAACCAAATAGATAGTAAAATAGAAAAACTTAAAGAGTTAGGATTAGATGAAAAAAGAATAGTTTCATTAATAAGGCTTGGATTTGAAGATTTTCTTGATGATATGGAAGAAGACTTACTACAAGCAAATGAACAAGATTTAGACTCTTTAAATGACTACCTTACAGGAATAGAGAAAGAAGATCTTACTACTCAAGAAGCTACAGATACACTTAAGGATATATTAAAGAGGGTATACGGTATTAGTGCAGAGAACAATTGGAATACTTTCTTAATAGATTACCTAGACCAATGTATACAGGAAGGTAAAGCTATGGAGGATTTCCTTACTAAGCTTAAAAATGATGACCCACAAGCTCTCAAACAGGTAATAGCTGCACAGCAAGACCCTGACTTTGAAGCTACTAAAACTGCAATAGATTTAGCCTCTAAATTAGAGTAGTAGAGATATGGACCCATTTGAAAATAATCCAGAGATTAATAGCACAGTACCTGAAAGTACTGTAGATCAACCTGCCGAGAAAGAATCTGAAGATAGTAATGATGCAAAGATATCACAACTAGAACAGAAAGTTCAAACTCAAGAGGAAGAAATAGCTTCACTAAAGCAGGAAAGCGCCAACTTAAAATCCATCTTTGCTACTTATCTAGAAATAGAATACAACAGAGTCTCTATGCTACCACAAGACAATAGCTCATACACACGTCTTGGTGAATTAGCAAATATAATAACAGCAATAAAACAGTAATACCTTTTTACTGTAAAGGATGATTCTTCTTTACCGTATCCTCTGCAAACTTCTCACTAGCATGTACATACTTAGTAGTTGTATCTAAGCTCTCATGACCAAGAAGTACTTGTAATGCTGCAGGACTAGCTCCCTGTTGTGCTAAATATGTAGCATATCCATGCCTTAAACTGTGTGCAGATGTAGGTATTTGAATACCTAATCTTCGTCTATAATCCGCTATTTTCTCTTGGAAATAGTTAGTTGATATCCTTGCATTAGCTTTTCTACTCCTAGAACCAGATAGCGGTATGAATAGAGCAGGGGAGTCGAACTTTTTTAAGAAATCATTTTTACGATAGTTTTCAACTAAAGATATATACTTCCTATTCTCTGAATCAAAAACTTCCAAATTTAAACCCTTAGAAATATCATCTTCATTTGTTTCACGAGGTTTCATGTTTTCCTCTTTTCTCTCTATACCCAAATCATTATACAAACTATCTACAATACCCGGTTGCTCTTCCTTAACCCTATCTGAGAATGCATACTCTAACCTTAACTTCAAATACTTATTTACCCATCCTAATGCTCTTGGTGTAACAAAAATCCTTCTTTCCTTACGCCCTTTACCAGTAATATACATCTTACCCTCAACATTTAGTTGCTCTAGATCTAAGCTAATCAGTTCAGATATACGCATACCTGTTGCAAAGAGCATCTCCAACATGCACCTATTTCTCAGTGCTACCTTCTCATCTTTCTCAAACTCCATTGGAGATTCAATTAATCTAACTAAGTCTTCAAATGAAGCAACCTTTTTCATCTTCTTTTCACTCTTAACCATACTAATTGCATCTGGAGGTAAAGGAATTTCTAAATCCCAACTAATTCTAAATTTAAGATATGATCTAAGAGCAGATAACATTCGATTAATACTTCTAACATCTAAACCGTTCTCACTTCTAGCTCTAGAATTAAGAGGCCTATCAAGTATACCCAGTGAACCGTACACCTTACTGTACACATGAGTGAGGAAGTCATCCATATATGCCTCCTTGCTCTCTCTGGAGTGCTCATTGATATTTTCAGACTCATCTACAGGTGTATTCATACCCCCTGTTTCTTTCAAGGCCCTTGCAGAGCCTCCTAGAGCTTCGCTATCTATATCCGTTGTATCTAAGCCGCTTTTCATACATTCCCTCCTTACTTTATCCAAATCTTTAAGATGATTACCACTTCTAAGGTACCCTTTATAGTTAGAAATATCCTCTTTAGATACTTTCTTAAATTCAATCTTGTTAAAGTGTAAATACACACTAAATATTGCTAAATCTCTTGCATAGCTAAGTATGGTTTGCATACTGTAGTTGTTACTTTGTAAATCTAAAAGGAACTTCTCCTGATCAGGTAAAGTAGGCACACTGTTTAAAAGGTTTTTTCTTTTCATATATGTATATATTAAGCTTAAAAAATATATAAATCAAAGTAGGGGGGTAATTTTTTTCTTTTGATAAAAGTAAAATAGGGTGATAAAAAGATAAAATAAAGAAATATAAATACATATAGGTATGAACATATATGGATATATTAAAGAACATAAATATTTGCATCCTTAAGCACTACCTCGGTTGAATCTATATATAACCGCATATAAGGATGATTATACTCGGTTGCATATTACAGATAATCATAACATATTACAATGGAGTATAGCTACTCTCTCTCGTAGAAGATCAAATAAAGAATTAAATATTATTCTTGAATATATTCCCTATTTATTACTTTAATACACAAAAGAGTATTAGCAGTAGGTTATCCACACTGACAAACTATGGGATATGTGAAACTATAGGCCGTTACATACTACAGGCCCCTACCCCTACTCTCACTAAGTTATATGAAAATATTCAATCTTAAATTAAGCAGTGTAACTGCTATTAATATAGAAATATAAAGGAAAAGTTCCCAGTTTTTACTCCTGTTTGTACCCTTCATATTGGCTATCCCAATACCTACAAAGTACCCTACTACTGGGCTTAAAACAGAAACTTCGTGTATAACACCGGAGAGAAATGAAGAGATAAACATAAAGAAAACAATCATAGATACCAACATTGATTTCCTGTTAAGCAAAGAGCCCTCATACCCTAAATTCTTAAGATGAATATATGAGAGAAAGCCTACTACTACAGCAACTAATGGAAGAAGAATATACACAGGCAACTGTAAAGCCAATAATCCAAAAAGAAGTAAGAAGATTGTAAAGGTAGAGATAATAAAAGAGGTTGTTCTACCTACATTTACTAATGGGATATTCTTGTAAAGATTAACATTAAATACATTAGACATTAAAAAGGACACATAGGTACCAACAAAGATAATAGCTATGAGAAATAGAAGTAGAAGACCCTCATATATACGACTAAATTTCTGTATAAAGAAGAGCTGTATAAATAGATACTCGGATGCTACAAAGAGAGCAGAATGCAGAATAAACTGCATAGATCTAATCTTAACCTGAAAGTTAAATGCCCATATAAGACCAATAATAGAAGCAAAAAGATATACTACAAACGTAAGAACTGTTCTTATTATATCCCCATCGTTTATCTTTAATATCGTTTGTATAAATATGGATAGCGCTATTAATAAAGAAAGAGTAATTAACTTACCTCTTTTAACAGCATCTTCATTTGTATTAATTACTTTCTCTACTGCCATATCTTCTCTACATACTTTATACCTTTAGAGGTAAGCACCCTACCCCTTGGGCTCCTCTTTATTAAACCACACTTCATAAGGAATGGCTCATGAACATCTGTAAGGGTTGAGATATCCTCTGAAACAGAAGCAGCTAATGTAGATAGCCCTACAGGACCACCATCGAAATCAAAAAACATAACTCTTAGAATTTCCCTATCAATACTCTCCAACCCTATATCATCGACACCAAGAAGCCTCATCGTTTTATAAACAACATCCTCATCTATAACATCAATATTACTATGTTGGGCATAGTCTCTAACTCTTCTAAGTAAACGAAGACCTACTCTAGCAGTACCACGAGAGCCTACAGACACAACCTTTAAAGCCCCCTGCTCTATCTTAATATCCCACAGATTAGATGCTCTTTTTAAGATCTCAATCATATCCTCCTCACCAAAGAAATCTAATCTCTGTATTAATCCAAACCTATCTCTCATTGGAGAGCTAATCTTCCCTATCTGTGTAGTTGCACCTATTAAGGTAAACGGTTCTAGATTAAGTCTAATAGTTTTAGCAGATGGCCCTTTACCCATTACAATATCCAAAGCTCTATCCTCCATAGCTGGGTACAATATTTCCTCAACTACACGAGATAATCTATGTATTTCATCGATAAAAAGAACATCATTTGCTTTAAGATTTGTTAATATAGCAGCTAAATCCCCCTGTCTTTCTATTGCAGGTCCAGAGGTAATTCTAATAGAGCTACCAATCTCGTTAGCAATAGCTAAAGCGAAAGTTGTTTTACCTAAACCTGGAGGTCCATAGAAAAGAACATGATCAATAACCTCTTTCCTTTTCCTTGCAGAGTGTATCATCATCTTGATAGTTTCTTTCTCCTGCTTCCTACCAATCATTTCATCTATCTTACTAGGACGTATCTTCTGTTCAGACTCATCTATTTCAACCTTACTAACAAGAACCTTACTCTCTTTTAACCTATTCTTCTCTTCTGTTTTTTTACTAGACTTAATCATATTTACTGCTCTAAAACTTTACGTATTAACTCCTCTATATCAATATCTTTCTTAGAAAGTATATCAGTAGCTTTCTTCATACTCTCATCTAAAGATCTACCTGTATATCCTAAAGACTTAAGAGCCTCTTTAAGCTCTTTTAATTTAACATCCCCCTCTAACTGTACATTCTCTTTATCAAAATCTATCTTACCTCTTAACTCTAATATTATCTTTTGAGCACCTTTAGATCCTAATCCTGGAACTTTACTTAGAAGCTTAGAATCACCATCTAGAACTATCTCCCTTACTCTCTCCATCTCATATGTAGAAAGTATAGAGAGAGCAACCTTTGGCCCAACACCTGAGATAGTGAGTAACTGTTCAAAGAAGTCTCTCTCACTCTCTGTATTAAATCCATACAGGGATTGACTCTCCTCTCTTACTTGAAAACTTGTGTACAAAGATATCTCAGAATCTCTCTCTTGGAATTTAAACTTAGATGTAACATACACCCTATATCCAATACCATTAGATATTAGTACTTCTAAAAAGTTTACCTTCCCTATATTACTCTTTAATACTTTACCAGATATATATGAAATCATATTAAAGTAATCTTACCATATTAAGTTAACTCATCCATCCTTAATCTATCAAAACACGCTATTGAAAGTGCTAGTGCATCTGCAACATCATCTGGCTTAGGTATCTGCTCTAACTCAAAGAGCATCTTAACATTCTCCTGTACCTGATTCTTAGTAGCTTTACCGTATCCCGAGATACTACTTTTTACCTGTAAAGGGGTAAATTCGTGTACAGAGATATTACTCCTCTCTAAACAGAGTAATATAACTCCACGGGCTTCTCCAACAA
>JAVEZR010000029.1:4654-6828 GCA_034002865.1 Candidatus Dojkabacteria bacterium | reverse complement strand
CAGATGTGTAACAGACTGCTTTCAGATGTAGAGTACAATTTATGTTTAACTTGTCAGAATGATATGAATGAAAAATCGTAGAATACCTAAATGGTTATTAATATTAGCTACAGTATTGTTAGCAATAGTATCTTTGATGATGTATATAGAGAATCAAAGACTTAATAGCCAGATAGATCAACAGATAGAAGAGTTTTATAGTAAATAATTTTAGTTTTAAAGGTGATGGAAACTATAAGAGAACAGGTTGAATATGGACTAGAAAGTCCTAAAGATTATTACAAGAGACTTCTTGCACTTAGAAAAGAAGCAGATTGGCAAGATAGTTTAAAATCTTTAGATCAGCAGATTAAATATCAAAGAAGATTAATACAAAGAAGAGTTAAGACAGACAGTCTTTCATATAGGATTTCTCGTAGAGTTAGAGATGTAGCAAAGGCATATTATGGTATTGATGGATATTATGAGAAAGAACAGATATTTACTCAATATATATTACAAATAATTAAACAAGCAATAGAGGAGGTAGAGAATGGAAAAGAATCTAACAATAACAATTAAAGCTCAGGTAGGTACAGAGTTCCAAGAGACATTACTCATGAAGACTCTACAGGCACTACTAGATGCTTTAAAGATAAACATGGAATCATTTCACAAAGACAATAAAGTCTCATATGAGATAGATACACATGATGGATATAAGATTATTAAACCTTAAAATGAAGAAAGAAGTAGTTATTAAAAATATAGATGAATGGACAACAGGCGTTTTTGAGAATGGTGTTTTAATACGAACACATAGTGTTGCTCCTTCTGGTGGCAATGAAACATGGAAAGAATATGACAGGAATGGGAATATTATTCACTCTAGGAATAGTCAAGGATATGAAGATTGGAGAGTTTATGATGAGAGAGGGAATGAAGTCTTTAAAAGGAACTCGGAAGGTTTTGTTAGATGGAGAGAATATGATGAGTTTAATAGAGAGGTTCATTATATGGACTCTACAGGATGTGAGAAGTGGAGAATGTATACAGAGGATGAGGAAATCTTTCATTACAGAATTTCTGATGGGCATGAGAGATGGGTTGTTTATGATAAAAATGGGGAGGAAGTGTATTCATTAAACAACAAAGGTAACTTTAGATATATAAGTAAGATAAATGAAAGATAACTTTCAATTTAAAACTAAACCTTTTGAAGGATATAAGATGGGTACTCCTTTCATAGGTAGTATGGTAGTAGCAATACCTCAGAAGAGATTACAGGAAGCTAAGAATGCCAAGAGGTCTTTAGAAGTAATAAATAAGCTAAGTAATGATACAGAGTTTATGCTATTTGATGGAAGTGAGATACCAGAATCTTTCGGAGTATTCAAAGATAAGTTTAAAGATAACGAGGAATATACATTGTGTTATTTTAAATGGAAACCTCAAAAACAGTTAAGTTTAATATAAATAACAATGAAGATAAAACAAATGATTGAGACTGTAAAGATAATCTCAGAAGGTGGTAGTTCACATAAAGAAAGAACTCTACAAGAGATAGAAGATCTGATGCATACATATAGGACAAATGTTATTAAGATATGTATAGAAGAAGTTAATAAAGAGATAGCTGCTGTACAGAGTCGTCCAGAGATGTATGCTCAACAGATGAGAATATTATCTTTACAGGATGCTAGAGATAGATTAGTTAAACTGCTTTCTAATGTAGAATAATATACCTCTTGACCATTGTACAAGATGGTGATATACTGTAACTAGGATTAAATAAATTTTTAATAAAAGACCATGAAAATCCTAAATGTAAGTGAAGGTAAAAAGGTGAAGTTACCTACACTAAAATTACCTAAGATTAGCATTTTTGAAGAAGGTGCTGATAAGAAGGTAGCAGGTTATAAAGCAGTTATACTTCTTCTAGTGTTCATTATATTAGTTGTTCTTGGACAGGCATATGGAGAGGATATTAAAAGCGGTAAAGCTTTTGGTAGAGAATCTGTAGTAGAACAAACAGAAGCCCCAGTTGTAGAACAGGAGGTTATATTAGAAAAGGAGGAGTGGGTAGATGGAGACAGAGTAACAGAAGTAGAAAATGGAGTTTATGAGGTAGTACCAGCAGAGGTATTTATGGACAGTCCTGTTATCTATATGAGAAAGTTTACAGAGAGCTACAG
>JAVEZR010000029.1:0-4554 GCA_034002865.1 Candidatus Dojkabacteria bacterium | reverse complement strand
AATAGTCTCCATAGACCAGAACTCAAATGGGCTGTAAGTCGGTTGGGGCAGTACCGATAACACGAAGCTTGAGTTCTTATCCCTTCTTCTGGGCTGTAATAAGGTGCTGGAGGAAAGGATAAGAAATAGTTAATTTTATTTATATAGAGAGATGACAAAAGAAAAAGAATTTGAGTATTTGTTCTCATATTTACAACATCTTGAGAGTCTGTATTATAATAATTGTTTAGAATTTGAAACCCATTATGTTGTCAAGGGTTTGCAAGTTCGTATTGAGGCA
Organism: Candidatus Dojkabacteria bacterium; assembly: GCA_034002865.1. Classification (GTDB taxonomy): domain Bacteria; phylum Patescibacteriota; class Dojkabacteria; order SC72; family SC72; genus UBA5209. Next base: position 4,274 of record JAVEZR010000029.1, on the reverse strand, counting down.
CTTAGAAAAAAATTGGGAGTTGATGGCACTATCAAAGATTACGATGCTAGTAGTATTCATAGGTTTGACTTATTATCTAACTTTAAAGAGAAAGGAGAGTAACTATGAAGAAAGAAATAATGAAGGGAGAAAGAGTACAGCGATTGAGTGAGATAATATCTTTAATGCAAATATCTACGATGATTTCTTATATGGATTTGTTAGAAGAAATGGAGAAGCCCTGTGAAGAATCTCTAACTATGGCTGCAAGTGGTCCTATAATATCAGAAGCAATGGGGAAAGATTCGGAAGAAGCTGAAAACAAAGCTACATTTGGGAGAAATAAGCAGGTTATCTAAATTAAAATCCAATAAAGATGGAGAAGATAGAGAAGTTGCAAGAGTTTAACTGGTTAGAAAGCAGAGATGCTTTAACTATTGCTTTGGATAATACAATAATAAAGAAGTTAAATGAGGTTATAGATTATCTAAACTTTAAGGAGAACTTATTTACTGAGAAAGAACTAGAAATATTATTATACCTAGTTAAGTCAAGAGATAGGGATATGAATAGAATGTGGGTAAGAAAAACCTTACCAGATTATGAGATTGAAGTTTCTAGGAACTTAGTAAAGAAGTTAGAAGATTTATATAAATTAAGACAATAAGTAATATGGAGAAGAAAGAAAACAAACTAAAATGGGAAGATGTAGAGAGTGCTATAGATAATCTTCGCAAAGAGGATTTGAAGATATGGATATCAGATTTGTTATATCTTCCAGAAGAGCTAGACAAAGCAAGGGAAGAGGGGCGAAAAGGGGGAAGTAAAAAACTATATCGGTCTATATCTAAAGAACTTTACAAGCTATATAGTGATATTGAGTGCTTAGGTGATTTGAGAGATGGTGTTTACGACCTGTCAGACAAATATGAGAAGTTATCTAAACTAAAAAACAATAAGTAATATGGAGAAGAAAGAGAAGCAATCAAGTATAACAGTTCAAGGTAATGTAATCAGAAGATATCTAAACGATCTCAATAGTTATATGAAGGATGGAGTACCAGAAGAGACTAATTATGATCAGATTATGACTCTATATGAAAGTGATAGGGGAGATTTAAAAGTAGATATGTATTTCTACACAACTAAGTCTGGAGATGAAATATTCAAATTAGTAGGAAGTAAGTTAGCTAAGAATGGATTGTATAAGAGATCTGATAACAGATTCTATGATGTTAATATGCTGTTTGATTATAAACTTACTAACTTATTGTTGTTTATCTTTCTAAGAGATACTATGCATATAAAGAAGTATAACTTTGCATGGGTAACAAATACATATAGATTAGACAAAGCTAACTTTGGGAAGTTCTATCAGGAAGTTCTCATATACTTTCTATAACAATTAAAATGTAAATAGGTAAAGAGTATGCAAGATATATTAAAGAAGAGAAGAATGTGGAGTCAGAAGGAAGTAATAGCTGTTGCTAGATACTTAGGTTTTGACAAATTCACTAAACAGAAGCTCCTGTATTGGAGAGATCAGAAGGCATTTCCTAATCCAGCTATAAGAACATCTCATTTGATTATGTACAGATCAAAGGATGTTGTTAATGGGTTTTTATCTATAGCTAACAGACTTAAAAAGCCTTTAGATATAGATGAGTTGGAGGTTATAAGTGCTATGGAATCAGTAGCAGAAAAAGTTAGGGATGCGAATGCAGCTAAATTAAGATTTTATTTAGAAAACTATGGAAAAGTTTCAGAAGGTGGTAAAGGTAATAGGTAATATAATTGTACTCTTAGCTATGTTAGCTTTCCTAATAGCTCTGGGTTGTTTACCTATACTAACTCTGTATGTTGTATACTTAGTAGATACTTTACAGGGAATGGGAATATGAGCAAATTGAAAACTACATATCAAAAAGGAGATGAGGTATATATACTAAGTCTTAATACATTAGCTACTATTGTAAGTTGTGTAGTAGTTGGAGAGGATGAGTATTACAAGGTAGAAGATTCAGAGAATGTATTGTTTTCTATGAATGATTTGTATATGCCAAGAAAGATTAATTCTAAGGTAGACTTGGTAGATGAACTTATTAATATAGAGAGAAAGAGAATGCCAGAAGAGATAGAACAGAAGATGAAAGTAAGAGCCTTGTTAGCATATATAAACGATTCAGAAGTTACAGAGAGTTTTTACTCTAAAGTTATTTAAATTTTTATTTTATTTATTATGTCAGGAGAAAGAATAGAGTACCAGTTGAAAATCTTTACATATCCCCCTATGGGTAATGAAGGTGCTGTTATTACAAGAGTAACGAAAGAGGGATTTGAATCTTTCAAAAAGCAAATGAATGATCCTAAAGTTAGGATTATAAGTATTCCTACAGTTATGCCAGAGAAGTTTATGGACAACGAAGTAGTAATTCAAAGAGAGCAGGAGTTGTATATCAAACAGGACAATGTGTTTGGATTCTATGTAACTCCTATTGATGCAGTTGCTGAGTTAGAACTCTTTGAAAAGGAAAAAGAAGAAGCTAAGAAAGAAGAGGAAGCAGCAAAGAAAGCACAAGAAGAGGAAGCAGCAAAGATTAAGGAGGAGAAGTAACTTGAACAAAGGTCAAGTAAATAGTATATTATAGTGTATAGGGATGAGGGTGGAGTAGTAATACTTCATCCTCTACAAGGATCTTAAATAACTTTAGGATTTTTATAGGGGATGAGTGAAACAATGTCAGTACAAGAATATAGAGAGAAAATGTCTTCAGGTAAAACTAAGAGACAAGATCATGAGCATCAGGAACAGGTGTATCTTTTCAACTGGGTAGCAATTATGGAAAGACAATATCCAGAATTGTCTTTATTGTTTGCTATACCTAATGGAGGTCAAAGGCATGTCCTAGTAGCTATGAAGATGAAGGCAGAGGGGGTTAAGTCTGGAGTACCAGATTTATTCTTACCAGTAGCTAGAGGTAATTATCATGGACTGTTTATTGAAATGAAAGCTGGAAAGAATAAGACCAGCGAAAAGCAAAATGTCTGGATTGAGAAACTTACAGAGCAGGGATATATGGTAGAGGTATGTTATGGATCAGATGAAGCACAAGATTTGCTTGTTTCTTATCTGGAGCAGCCAGTTTATCCTAAAATGCAATTTGTAGGTAAAAAATAGGTTTAAAAAGACTGTTGTGAAAAAGGTTGGTATATAGGGATTTATTGAAGCCCTGTAAGCCTCTCTAAGGTGTTTATTCTATGATTAATCTATGATTATGCCTAAGACAAGTAAGAAAAAAGTAAAAAAAGTAGTAGAAGGAGTTCTTGAGGGTAAAACTCAGGGTGAAGCTATGAGAGATGCTGGATATTCAGAGTCATATTCAAGAGTTCCCAATCAGATGAAGTCTACTAGATCGTGGGAAGAGATATTATCAACTACATTTAGTGATGAGTTTGTAGCAAAGGAGCAGGAGAAGCTAATCAAGCATAAAGTTCCTAAGAATTTAAAGTTTCCATATATGACTCCAGATAATGAGATCTATGAAATGTATAAGATATGTGGAGGGGAGTGTTTATATATTGGAGATGAAGTAAGGGGGACAGCACAAGGGGTATTTAGATGGAGAACAGGAGTAGGATGGGTATCAAATGCAGACATGGTAGACAAACAAATAGAGAAGCTATATAAACTCAAAGGTTATTACAAGAACTCAGATATTACTAGCACTACGAACATCTATACAGCAAGTCTGGAAGATTTAATAGCAATGGATAAGGAGCTAGAAAAGGAGGATAAATTATTTAATGAGAGATTAAACAAATATGCCCCAACAACAGGAGCTAAAAAATCAGCAGCAGATAAGACAGGAAAGGGAAAGAATACAAAAGGAGATACTAAAGGAAAGGATAAAGCTTAAAAGGGATCAGAAGTATAGAGGGTATGTACCTTGCGGAAAGCTAGGTGATTTTATAGAGGAAGTAGCTAAACAGGAAAAGATGGTTTATCTTATGTCTGGAGCAAATGGTATAGGTAAGACTACAGCCCTTGTAAATGTTATAGCTAATATATGTTATCCAACTGATAACAAATACTTTCAGGGTAAATTGTTTCAGGAATATCCATATGATATTAAGAACCTAAGAATTATATCTGGAATAGATACAATCAATAGTACACTTATTCCAGAACTACAATACTGGTTTCCTAAGAACAGATATAAGATGGACAAGAAAGGTAGAAGCTATCCATATGAAATAACTACTGATACAGGATTTAGAATCAACATACTTACATA
>JAVEZR010000028.1:0-6915 GCA_034002865.1 Candidatus Dojkabacteria bacterium | reverse complement strand
CCTGAGTTACTTAATATACTTCTAATCTTACTCTTTAGTATGATATTTTTGTTTCTTCTAGTAGCCCTAACATCTCTTTGGGGAAATACCGGATCTATATTCTCATATCCATATATTCTTCCAATATCCTCATGGATATCTTCTGGGATAGTAATATCTGTTCTAAATGTAGGAGCAGTTACAGTAAGGAAATCATCTTCCTTCTTACTCTCATGTACTGTATATTCTAAATTCTTTAATATTGTACTTACTTCCTCTTTTGAAAGAGTGACACCTAGATGTGTATTTACTCTTGAGATAGAGAGAGAAACTTTCTTTGGTAGAGAAATCTCTGGATATATATCAACTACCTCACTAGAGAGCTTACCTTCACATATCTGTTCTATTAAAGATATTGCATGTTTTAAAGTTGGTAAACATTGGTTAGGGTCAAGAGATTTAGTAAATCTAGTTACAGCATCTGTAACTATACCTAAAGACATAGAGGTTTTACGAATATTAAATCTATCAAAGTTAGCACATTCAAGTATTACTCTTTTAGTATTCCTATCTATCTCTGTATCTAATCCACCTATTACACCAGCAATAGCTATTGGATTTGTACTATCAGCGATAACTAAGGTATTGCTATTTAGTTCTACCAAGTTACTATCTAATGTGTGTATACTTTCTCCAGCTTTTGCTAATCTAATTGTAATATGTGCTTCTTTTTTAGGATCTTTATTTAGAACTTTATCATAGTCAAATGCGTGTAGAGGTTGGCCTACTAGGATAGAGAGATAGTTGGTTATATCTACGATGTTGTTAATAGGGCGAATACCAGATTTTATTAAAATAGATTTAAGCCATACAGGAGACTCTTTAACAGTAATGTTATCCATTACAACACCAATATATCTACTACACAGGTTGTGTGCTTGGTTATCTATTTTAAGCGAGAGTAAATCTTCCTTCTCAATGCTTGGCATCTTGTAATCTGTATACCATTCAGGAGAATGAAACTGTACACCCTTTGCTGCTGTAATCTCTCTTACTAAACCTAAGATACCGAAAAGGTCTCCTCTGTTTGTTAAAGCTTTGTTCTCTATCTCTATGACTGTATCATTAAAGTCAAAGTACTTTATAAATGTATCGCCTACAGTAGCATCACTATCTAATCTCATTACCTTGGCATTGTCTACACCAATGTTTAACTCTTTCTCTGAGCACAGCATCCCATTAGAGAGTATACCCCTCATCTTAACTGCCTTTATTACAAATTCATCAGAGGTTTTATATGTTAGAGGTACAATATTTCCTGGTTTAATATATACAACCTTATCTCCTATATCTAATGTTTTATCTCCAGCTACCACCTGTATATCTTCCCCCTCTTTTATTGTAATTTTATATACACTTAGCTTATCTGCATCAGGGTGATCATCTTTAGAAACGATTTGTGCAATGTATAGACCTTTATATATCTCAGACCAATCACTGTATCCCTCTACTTCCCCTATCTTACTTGCAAGGATATGTAGTAGCCCATCTAGCTCTATTGAGATATCTGAAAAGTCCTTTATACTACTAATTGGTAATTTCATATTAGAATTGTTTCAAGAAATTAATATCTCCATCTCTAAGTTTACGAATATCTCCTATACCTTTCTTAATCAGTGTTAATCTATCTAACCCAACCCCCCATGCAAAGCCACTATACTCTAAAGGATCAATACCCCCAGCTTTCAGTACATTAGGATGAATCATTCCACAACCCATTAGTTCAATCCAACCAGTATATCCACATGTAGAGCATCCTTTCTTACTACAGAAAGGACAGCTTATTACAAACTCAGTATCTGGTTCTGTGAATGGGAAGTAAGATGGTTGTACTTTTATCTCTAAATCTGTTTCTAGATATTTCTCTAAGTACTCTTTAATAACTGCTAACATATTTGCAAAGGATATTCCCTTATCTACATATATCCCCTCTATTTGATAGAAGGTATGTTCATGGCTTGCATCAGTTGCTTCATTTCTAAAACATCTACCAGGTAGTACTACTCTAATTGGAGGTGGTCCTAGCTTCCTTAGAGCCCTATTCTGCATCGTAGAGGTATGTGCAGGTAGTACGAAGCCATCTTGAGTCCAGAAGGTGTCATACATGTCTCTAGCAGGATGTCCTTTAGGGAAGTTAAGACTCTCAAACATATGAAAATCATCATCTAACTGCTTACTCTCCATTACATCAAAGCCCATCCTTTGGAATATATCTAATATATTCTCTAACTCTTGCATGAGGGGGTGTTTAGAACCTTTTAGGTCTAATATCTTAGGCCTTTTTTCTGACTTACTATTAATATCAAATGGAGCAGTAGGATCTATACTGTACTGCGTCCCCTCACTTATATCTTCCATCTTTCTTCTCTTAATATTCTCCTCAAGTAGTATCTTTATACTATTTAACTTCTTACCATACTCTACTCTTTCCTCCTGAGGTATATCCTTTATATCTTTAAAGAGGGTAGTTACTATTCCATTCTTAGAAAGATATTTCTGTTTTATTTCTACAGAACTAAGTGAATGTATATCACTATCTATTTGTTTTACTATTTCAGAGAGATCTTTAGACATATGTATATACTATGATTTTATGTTGAAGTATACAATATTTAGATTTAGAGGGTAAGATAAAAAAGGACTCTTTGTAGAGTCCTTTACATTTCTATATTTAAAAAGAACCTACAAGGATTTAACTATAAAGGTAAATACCTCAGGATCATTTACTGCCATATCAGCTAATACCTTTCTATTAAGCTCTATATTTTTATTCTTTAATCCATTAATAAAGGTATTATACTGCATATCATTATTCTTACATGCTGCATTAATTCTCTGTATCCAAAGCTCTCTTATCTGTCCAGCTCTCTTTCTTCTATCATTGTATGAATACTGTCCAGCATGCATATATGCTTCATGAGCAACCTTATACAGTTTGCTCTTTGACATTCTATATCCTTTTGTAAGAGATAGAATCTTATTATGTCTTCTTTTTCTTACTGTACCACCCTTGACTCTCATATTACTATTTCTTTAAGTTAACAACCTTTCTTCTTAGGTTTTTCTCTGTACTACTGTATACCAGTGCATCAGTACTCTGTCTTCTCTTTGATCTAGAAGATCTTTTAGTCTTTAAGTGCCCTTGGTGACTTTGATTGTACATCATTTTAGCCTTCCTATTCCCCTTTGGGTTGGAGAGCTTTATCCTCTTTGATGCTGTTTTGTTTGTTTTTTGACGTGCCATTTTTCTTAAACGATATTGTAATTCTATTACCTTCACTCTTTGGTTCGGGTTCGATAGTACTATATTCAGTAAAATTAGTCAATATATCATCAAAAACTGCACGTGCCTGTTGGTAGGTCTGACGGCCCTTTCTTTGAACAGTGATACGTACAGGATGATCTTTTTCAAGAAATTCTTTAGCTCTTCTAACTCTTGTATTTAAATCTCCTACATCTATTACAGTACTAAATCTAAATTCTTTTAACTCTTTTGCTTTTCCTGCTTTATTCTTACGTAATTTCTTGTTCTGTTCATATACATACTTAGAGTAGTCCATAATTCTACATACCGGAGGTTTAGAGGTTGATCCTACTTCTACTAGGTCTAACTCTGCTTCTTTTGCAATTGCTATTGCATCTGCTGTATTCATCTTTCCTAAATTCTCACCCTTTTGGTCTATTACTAATACTTCTGGTGCCCTTATATATTCATTTATTCTTGTCCCTATATCTTTATTGCTTTTTTGAGTATTAAAATCCATCTAAAATATTTTAAAAATATAAAATTAACTATCTACCCTTATTTCTAATCTCCTCTTCTAGGTAGTCTAAAAATTCCTGTTTTTTCATCAACCCTATCTGTTTGTTTAATCTAGATCTTACAGAAACAGTCTCTGTCTCTATCTCCTTATCTCCAACTATTACTAGGTAAGGAATCTTAAGTTTCTCTGCATCCCTTATCTTTGCTTGCATACTCTTACTCCTATCATCAATCTGTGCTCTGATATCAGCATTCTTAAGAGAGAGTAAAATCTCATTAGCATATTCATTATGTTTCTCAGAAATAGGGATTACTGTTACCTGATCCGGAGCTAACCATAGTGGGAAGTCTCCTCCATGATGCTCTATTAGGAAGGCAAAGAATCTCTCGAAGGAGCCTATCAATGCCCTATGTATTACGAATGGTTGTTTCTCTACTCCATCTGAATCGATATATGTGATATCAAATTTCTCTGGCATATTGAAATCTAACTGTAGTGTTGATACAGAGTCTTCTTTACCAAATACATTTATAGCTTGTACATCGATTTTAGGTCCATAGAATGCTGCATCTCCTGGCATCTCTTCAAATTCTAAACCTCTATCTACTAAAACTTTTCTAAGTGCTTCCTCCGCTATCCTCCACTTCTCTATATCTCCTGCATACTTATCAGGGTTCTTCTCTCTATCAGAAAGTGAGAGTCTAAATTTATAGTTATTAAAACCAATATCTTTGTAGAATGTATCTAGTAGGTCTAATGTTTCGTTAAGAACAGAATCTAGCTGATCTGGTGTACAGAAAAGATGAGCATCGTTTTGAGTAAAACCTCTTACTCTTTGTAAACCGTGTAACTCACCAGACTTTTCAAATCTGTACACAGTACCAAACTCTCCAAGCTTGTAAGGTAGATCTCTATAGCTTTTTGGTTCAAGTTTGTAGACCATGAATCCTGCAGGACAGTTCATAGGTTTAAGGTAGTAATCCTCCTGCTCAATCTTTATTGGTGGATACATTGATTCTTTGTAGAAACCTAAATGACCGGAGGTTTCAAAGAGATGACCTCTGTGGATATGAGGTGTAAGTATGTGCTGATATCCATGCTTTCTTTCTAAGTCCAACATATACTCCTCTAGGATTCTTCTAATCATATATCCTCTTGGTAACCATACAGGTAATCCTTGCCCTATCTCAGGAATTATTGTAAACAGTTTTAACTGTTTACCTAACTTCCTATGATTTCTTTTCTCAGCTTCTTCTAAATGACTAAGATACTCTTTTAGTTCATCCTTTGTTTCAAATGCAGTACCATATATTCTTGTTAACATTTTTTTTGTTTCGTCCCCTCTCCAGTATGCACCTGCTGTTTTAAGAAGTTTAATAGGGCCGATATCTCCAGTATCTTCTACATGAGGACCTCTACACATATCTACAAATTCACTGTCTCCTGTAACAAAGAAGCTTACCTGTTCATCAGGTATCTCTTCTAGTAGCTCTAATTTATACTCCTGTCCGATATCTTTTAGATATTTAATAGCATCTTTCCTTTTCATAAAGGTTTGAGTAATCTTTGATTTCTTCTTTATGATCTTTTTCATCTCTGCTTCTATACCCTTTAGCTCTTCCTCTTCTATTGGTTCTGCAAATTCAAAATCATAGTAGAAACCGTTTTCAATAGCGGGTCCTATACCTAACTTTGTATCAGGATATAGCCTTAATACAGCTTCAGCTAATACATGTGATGCTGAGTGTCTCATTTTTTCTAAATTACTTATCTCTCCTTCTTTCATAGCTATATATTGAATCAATTAAAAGTATATGGGAAATTCCTTAAAGGGAAAGTCAACATTAAAAGGTTGTTGTAAAAACAACTTTTCTATCTGTTGATCTGTTTCTGTCAAATATCTTGTACATTGGTAGTATTTTAAATCTTTTCTATTAAATATGCAATCCAACCTATTTAACAATGAAAAATGATATTGAATTTAATCCAAACTCATATGTTTCGACCTTTTTAATATTTCCTAAAGAAAGTTTCTCCAATGGATATCTTCTAGGATGTTTAACAATTATACATCCTTTAAAGCCTCTTCCTTTTGGATTTTTAATACCGGGTAGTAGTAATGAGGTTTTGTTAATTACATTTTCCATCTTAAAGACTCTTTTTGTATTGTAAAGTTTATATGGTGGATCCATGAAGATGATATCAAAGGTTTGATCACCCTTAATAGCTTTGTTAAGATACTCCTCTACTTTGGATTTAACTACGGTTGCTTCTGGTAGAAAACCTGTATGAGCGATATTGGTTTTAATAACCTGGTCTGCTCTTTTAGATGCCTCTACAAAGGTTGCCTCTTTTGCACCACGAGAGAGAGCTTCTAAACCGAAGGAGCCTGCCCCAGCATATAGGTCTAGTACACTCTTTTGAGAGATATCTTCTCTAAGTACATCAAAGATTCTAACCTTCATCCTATCTGTTAGTGGTCTTGTTGTTCTAGGTATATCTATTTTAAAGTTTTTAGCTTTTCCTGCTGTAATTCTTACCTGTGCAGATATGGTGGGTTCTTTACTTTGTATCTTTTCTTTAAGAAATATATCTTCTCTAGCTTCGTACTCCTCCCAAGATTCTACTTTGTGTTTAGATTTCTCTTTTCTTAATTTTTTGGATGAATCGAATTTTAAGCTCATATAGTGTGTATTCTACTAGTTTATGCCTAAACCTTCCAGTCCTAAGCCTTCTAACTGTATGTTTGTTAAATGATCAACAAAGGAGCCAACAGCAGACCATGGGCTTACAGTATCATCAGTATCCCAGAATCTAATCCTCCAGAAATATGTATTTGAGGAGTTAGAGAGCATTGTGCCTGCGTATGTAATATTAGGGCATACACTGTTATTAGGTGTAGATGTCATTGATTGTTTACCTGTATCCCACATTTCAGTACCATTGAAATCGGAATTTGTATTTATCTCTATTTCATAGAATGTTGCACTGTCACCATTTACATCTGTATGTTTAGCTCTAAAGCTTGGGTAAAGGGAGAAGATTTGATATGTGGGTGTTAGATATCCATCTACTGTTAATTCTACTGGTGCATTTGGTGGTGAAGACATAG
>JAVEZR010000027.1:0-8531 GCA_034002865.1 Candidatus Dojkabacteria bacterium | reverse complement strand
CCATGTACATCAAGTCCTACCATAGATGCAAAGGAATTAGCACCACCGACATAATCACTATCAGCAATTCCTCCCTGATTAAATACATTGATTATGATTGGTTCTATTTTTCTTGCCATAGTTTTATTCCTTTAACATATTATATATTATTCGTCTCTATTAGGCACTTGTTCCCATATATCAGTATCCTTGTTTTTTACTGTTGTTATGGTTGTTTGAGATCTGTTAGGTTGTGCTTCCATTGTAGTAGTCTTGTTTATATTTCTAGTAATATCCGTTGTAGGTCTATTAATTATCTTGCTAAATAGATTTGTAGTTCTGTTCTTGACCATTGTCCAGATAAGTAACACTCCATTAAGTTTCCTTATTATCTTGTCTCTAACTCCTACTGTATCACTAAATTGCTTACCAGTTAGTTTTGTTATTACATCAGTTACTCCTACTGTATCTAAGAAGTATATAGTCATTTGTTTTAGAGTAGTAAATGTATCTGATACTCCTACTGTATCCACAAATTTTATTACTATTGTCCATGCCTTATCAAACACATCTAAAACACCTACTGTATCTACAAAAGTTTTAGTAGTCTTTCTGGAAATAGAATCACTTATACCCACACTATCCACAAGAGACCTGCTTGTTTTCTTTTTAATCAGATCTGCTATGGATACTGTATCTATAAAATGCATAAACTTAGTTAGCTTCCTGCTGTAATTATCAGTTACTCCTACTACATCTACAAATACCCTACTAAAGAACTTGTTTATATCATATCCAAAATTGTCTAGAACACCTACTGTATCTACAAAATGCATTAGAAAGACTCTTACTAAACTCATATTATCAGATACTCCTACAGTATCAGTAAACTTGAGCTTGTTTAGGAATTTCTTAATAGAATCTGTAATACCTACAGTATCAGTAAACACTTTAACTATTGAATGAGAAGAATCGTCTGATACACCTACATAATCTATGAAAGTTTCAATGAATTGCTGTGAGAGTTTAGGAGATCCAGCTAAGTAATTAAGCCCTAAATACCAACCTCCAATTGTTCCATTCCCTCCCTTAGCCACATCTTTTAACTTTTAAAGATTAAATAAATTAACAATGCTGCTACATGATACCTAAATATCCAGACTACAAGTAATGCTGTTAGTATTCCTAGTATGTATGTTGTTATATATTTAAGTATGGTTTTCATTATATTTCATAAACAATAACTGCATTAGCAGACTTATTCCCAGAATTTGTAAATCCAGATAAAGGAGCATCAAAGAAATTTAAAGTAGCACTTCCAGATGTAATAGACCAATTTCCATCTAAAGCAACATTATTATTAACTACTAAAGCATATCCTCTCCAAGTAAAATTCGTAATTGTAGCTGCTGCTACAGGGAGTGTCATAGTATAGGTTGTAGCATTAGAAGTTCCATTGGTAGTACTTGCTGCACTTACTATACAAGTCCTTCCAATAATACTAAATGTAGTAATCATATTAGGATTGGCAGAAAATCCACCTATTGTTGGAGTATAACTGAATCGTGTTGGAAACCCGAAAGGACTTTCTAACATACTAAACTTAATATTAGTTACAGGGTATGTAGTAGTATTAAGTACCAGATCACCAACTAAGGTTGTTTCTGTATAACTAAGCCCAGCATCTGCTTCCACCCTTATTATGTATGCATACTTCTGTACAGAGTTTTGAGTCCAAGTTATCTTCATACCTTTTTGCAAATAAGAACACAAATCCATAGTGTCATCCCAATCTATAAAAGATTGTACTCCACTCGTAGATCCTAATGTAAAACTAAATGGATATATATTACTTACAGGAATCCACCCATCCAGTCCTCGTGCGTCTACATACGCCTTAATACTTTGCTGTGAAGCTACTTTAGTTGCACTATCACTAGCCATATTGTCTTCATCTAACATCCAAGCTGCCCCTGCTAGTGTAGCCATATCATGAAGACCATCTGGAGTTACTGCCCTAGCAGTATCTATTCCTGTTTCTGTCTCTGCTGTTGTTGCTAACTCAACAATACCTGTTTGTGTTGTACTTGCACTTCTAACTGTAAGAGTTGTTCCTGATAATGTAAGTCCTGTTGAAGCTGTTAGTGCTGCAAAAGCTCCTGCACTATCATCCCAGAATACGATTCTGTCTGCATTAGGATCTGCAAAAGCTGTTATCTTACCAGCTACAGCAGTAATTAAATCGTTCCAATCCTTAGCTGTTATACCCTGAATTATAATATCTCCTACTACTATTGTTCTAGCACTTGTACTTTCTTGAGTTCTTGTAATAGTCAATGTATCAGTAGCTACATTAGTTACCATAACTATCTCTGCATTAGCTACTAAAGGTTGATTATTTACTGGAAATACTATTGCTGGTTCATTTACTGCAAATAAAGCACCATCACCTGATGCAACAACTAAAGAAGTACCAGTCGTTGCTGGGCTTGGAGCTGTTACTACTGTTGAAATTGTGAAGTTCTTCTTTGCCATAATCTCCCACTATATAAGTTAATTAGCTGGAGATTTATACAGCAGTCATTACAATATCATGTGTTATCTGTAAACTGTCTCCACTAGATACATTAATTACACTAAAAGATCTACTACATGGCATAGTACCACTTGAAGCTGCATTGAATAATCCTTCCTCTGTAATAGCAAATGACCCTGTAAATGTAAATGTCTTTACACTTCTAATAGTATCATCTGTTGCTGTTGTAGTAGCACTTGCTGGAGTTACTGCTGCTCTTGAGCCACCACCACTTGAAATCTCACTCTGAAGTGCTGTTGCTGTTGGAGTTCCTGTACCTATTCCCATATGAGTAATAGGATCTGCTGTTACTCCTCCGAGTCTCTTAGCTATTAATGCTAAACCTGTATTAGTAATTGTATTATAAACTACTTCTTGCTCTGTCCAGCTACCTGTTATTCCAGATACTCTTAGATCTAAGTTTAAATTCTTGTGTAAGAACTCCCAGATTCCATTACCCTGAAAGAGTTTTTTGATATTGCCATCCTTATCTCTAAGTTGCATTCTGACTATACCTTTAACTCCAACTTCTTGTTTTATAGAATTTTTGTTTTCCATAATATTAATTATAAATTTATTTACTTATAAGTCAAACCCATGATTAGAATAATCAGCAAAAGAAGGTCTCTTATACTCCACTACTTGCTTTGTATCAACTGGATTTAATTTACTTATAATATCATCTAAATGATTCCATATATTAGTCTCGTACTCTGTAAGTGCTATCTCATTCTCTTCTTTAATCTCTTTTCTAATATACCTGACTAACCAATATTGAATGCTCTTAGGAATACCTCTCTTAAAATTCTGTTCATCTGCTTCACCTGTTGGAGCTGTCTCCATGTGTACTGAAGCTTCTGTTACATTAGCAAGTCTCTTAAACTCTCCTAAATACCATAACTTCAATCCTTTATTCCCTTCTGCTACATTGGTAATAGTATCTGAATAGATCCACAAAGATTCTCTAAATATATCGTACTGAGGTTTACCCTTGAATTGACTAACTATAGTAGATTCATCTGTTGTTCTAGTGTAGTTACTCAAGTCAAAGCTCTCTAGTTCCATCCAACCTTCTGTAGGAGACAGTTTAACTTCTACTCCTATTATCTTGTTTAAAAGATCAGAGGGGAAAGGATACTCCCTCCCCCCATCTTCAAAATCTGCAAAACCAATGACTCCTAGAATACTCCTACCTAGATTATCTTTTTCATTTATTTTTCCTTCTACAATAGGTAAAACCTCGTTAGTTCTATTGACTATCTCGTCTCCAGTAAGTGTAACTGAAGTCATCTTCAATCCACTTCTAATTAGATTTCCATATTCTAATGGTGTCATTGTACTATATTGTTAAATTTACAAACCAAACCATCTCTTTGCTTTATCAGCAGAATTGATGTTTAGTGGCTCTCCTTCTGAATTTATAATACCATCCATTCCCTTAGTATCTTGAGACTCCATTACCCTTCTTGCTACAGATGCAGGTAATTCAACATAAGTATTCTTAGGAATAGTGAATTTCAAACCATTGATAATAACTACTTTAGGAATATTTACTGATGCAGTCTCTCTTAATTCGTAAGGAGCAATTATTCTTACTC
The DNA here is from genome assembly GCA_034002865.1 of Candidatus Dojkabacteria bacterium. Taxonomy (GTDB): domain Bacteria; phylum Patescibacteriota; class Dojkabacteria; order SC72; family SC72; genus UBA5209. Next base: position 4,379 of record JAVEZR010000027.1, on the reverse strand, counting down.
TCTCCTGTTTACATAATACTTTGAAAGTATCCTTAGCTTCTGGAAGGTATAAACCTATTGATACTAAACCTCCGTTAAACATCCATTCAATATCTTCTTCTGTTAGTTTATCCTCTTTAACTACTGCTGCTTTTCTAACAGTAACAGAAGATTTAACTTCCTCCTTCTCCTCAGCTTCTACTTGTGCATCAACCTCAGCTTGTTTTGCTGCTGTTTTTACACTAGCTTCCTCCAATGCCTCAGGAGTTAATCTTGGTGATTTTACCATATATGATATATGTAATAACTTAATACTACATTATATCAGAAAATCTTGGAGCATATAGACCAATATTCGTATATGTTGCAGTTATATCTGTAGCATCTAACAATGTAGTAGTTGCATCAAATAATGAAGCACTTCCATTTGCTACTTTTACTCTACCTAAAACTGTAAAACCAGCTATAGCTGCTTCTGAAGGATCTACTGATGCTCCAACTGCAGCCTGTACGCCTCCTACTAATTTAGTAGTACTTCCATCACTCACCAATAAAAATGTTTTCTCTTTTCCTGCAGCAACATCATCAGTTGTAGCTGTAAATGCTACCTCTGTTGCAGCTGCTATCATCTTCATTACTCCATTGACTTGGAAGTGAAGGTCTTTTACAACCTTTACTTTAGCCTTTGATGAAGAACCTATTGCCAATTCTCCAGAGTTCATTGCACTATTTGCAAAGAAGTCTAGAATCATGTCAAGTCCTTCTCCGATATTTGTTTTAAAATCAGAGTGGGATAAGTTAAATGTTTTCATGATTATATTTAATCAAATTATATTATATAGGGATGAGGGGGAGTTTTTACCTCCCCTTCGGGTATACTATTAAGCTAAAGCAAACTCGTATCTAACCATCCAATCCTCATTAAGAATCTTAGCAGTCTTGGATACTTTCCAACCTGCAGATGCTCTCTGTTCAATAGGATCTTCTGCACCAGCTTCTGATGGTAATTTGATGTATATGTTTGTAGACATTCCATCCATTAATGTAACACCATAAGCATTCTTACCAATAACAAGTAGTGTGTAGACATCTATTGTTGATGTACCAGCATCCTCTTTAACCTTAGCATTTGTAGTTTCAACAAATCTAATATCCTTAATTCTTCCTTGCTCTTCTGGAAGTAAGTTACTCATATTTGCATATTTCTCTGCATCTTCCCATACTGCACCACTCTCTAAAGCTTTGAATAACTCTATTGCAGCTGGACTTGTTATACCTACATAACATGGTCTTACTGGAGTTGTTGCATAACCTTGATCAGGTCTTACAAAATCAGTAATTTTCTTAGCATTAGCATTTCTAAGTAAGAGTGAAATACTCTTTAGGTTTGCATATGTTGGAACATCTCCTGCAGCTACTCCTGCAGTATCTGTATTACCAGAACCTGCGTAAAGTACATTAGATCCAAGCATAAGCTTTTCTCTTGTAACACAATCCAATGAATCGTTTGCTTGTTCAACTAAAACATCTGATACTTCTGCCCAGATAGCATCTTCTGTTTCTCTTAAAACTTTATCAGTTATCATTACATAATCACCATAGTCTTCTACAGTTGCATATATAGTTGTAACTGAAAGCTGTTTACCTGCTGGAGTAACACCATCTCCAAGTGCAGTATAGTTTTTAGCTAATCTCTCATATCTTCTAAAATAGATAAGATCTGAGTTGTTCTGAGGAATAGGTTTCATTTGTCCAAAAGCATCATGGACTAAATTCTCCCTAGCCCTATCTAGAAAGTCTCTAACATAAAAATGATTTACATTAGGAACTTGTGTCTTTGTTGATAATGGGTAAGACATTTTTGTAAATAAATAAAATTTAAATAACTATAAAACAAAAAAGCCAAAGCATTGCTGCTTCGGCTCTAATTCGTTTAGTAACCTTTTTGTTCTTTAGTTGTATCTTAATATATAACAGAATACAACCTGTTGTCAATAACCTAGTAAGCTCTCATTCCTAACTCCTTATATCTCTTAGCCTTAGCCTGTTTCCAAGCTTCTTCTGACATATTTAAAAAGTCCTCTACTGGAGCTTCCTTCTGTCTTGGTACTGGATTTCCTGTCTGAGTTCTACTTGCCATTTCATCTGCTTCTGATTGCTGTTTAGCTATTCTATTTCCTATATCTCCTGCTACTAATCTAAATAATGCATCTGGTTTAAGATCTGATACTCTTGGATTCCTTTTCAAGATCTCCATTACTTTAGGCTCTAGATCTCCAAAGAGTTCCTTGTTACCTTCACCCTGTAGGAAGTTAGATACTCTCATCTTATACTCATTCTCTCTTAATCTCTTCTCAATAGGAGTTACCTTCCTAGATACTTCCTGATTTACTATCTTAGAAGTCTCTTCATCTACCTCAATAGGATCTTCACTTGGAGTCTCTACCACCTCTTCCTCTACATCATCCATGAAAGGATTGTACTCATCTATAACCTCTGGAGCTGGAGTAGGATTCTCTTGTGGTTGTATACCATCCTGAGAATTTAGATCCTGTCCACCCTGATTTGCATTTTCTGGATTCATAATTATTTATTAATAAATTATTTTTGTTTTGTATAGGGATCTAACTGATCTAGTATATCATTTACTGAGACATCTTTGCTAAATAGTAAACTACCTATTCTACTGTTGATTATCTCAAAGCAATTAATATACAAAGACATCACTCTTAACCTTCTGGCATACTCTTCATCTGAAAGATTCATATCAATAGTATGAAATTTGCTCTTGGTCTCTTCTATAAGTCCTGATACTACTTTCTGATAAACTTCCCAGTCTGGACTCTCTACGATCTTCTTTAAAACCTTTTTGTCCTCTACTGTTATTTCCATTATTCAATTATAACATATTATATCTGACCTACTGCTTCTCTAGTTGCCATTGCATCTGCCTGTTGTATTGGAGCATTTGTTGCTGCTTGTGTAGTACCCTGACCAGTTGCTGTTTGCTGTGGTTGTCCTGCTTGTGCTGGATTGCCACCCTGAGCTTCCATCTTCTCCCTTTGTTGAACAGGGAATAACTCTGGATTCTTTCTCTGTAGTGCAAGTGCTTCAAAGTGTGCAGCTCTATGTGCCTTGTTTACACTATTGTCTGCTGCTGTTGCATGTACAAATAAGTGTATTGCATGATCATCACTACCCTTAATCTTAGGCTCTTTCTCTGTATTAATAAGCTTGTTCTCTTGCTCTGCTACATACTCTTCTGAACTTGGAAGTAACATCATATCTATTTCATCCTTATCAAATCCCATGAGTTTTGCTAACTTCTTCTCTAAATAAGGAGTATTAGCATTAGGTCTTTGTGCCATAGCTTGATAGAATGGCATGAAATTACCTAGTGCTTTAAGTCTTGCTGTTTCATTTACATTCTTACTCTCTACTCTAATCCTTAGCTTGTTAGCTTCCTCTGATACAAAATCAATCTTTTTGAAAGTCTTGATACCATGACCCCAGTCTGATAGAACTGATACTTCCTTCTCATCATTGTTAGTCATGTATAGCTTATATCCACCATACCATTGTCTCCAGAACTCTCTTTCTGATACTCCAAATATCTTAGCTAGAAGTCCATATCTTACCCCACCCCTAGATGCTAGTATGTCTACCTCTGTAGCAGTCTTCTGACTTCCTGATACACCCTGTTGAATATCTGATGTAGCTGTTGCTCTTTCTGTAGAATCTTTAAGTGTACCCTTCATATAATCAAACATGTTCATATTAGGATTACCTTTAGGTAATTCTGCTATAACATTATTAGGATCACCCTCTACAGGGAATCCGATCTGTTTAGGATTATTAAGTGCAACTCCACTAATCTTATCTTTATTAAATGTAAATCTTGGATATAATTCTCTTACTACTGCTTCAAGTCCTAAGTTGGTAAGTATTGCTAATACTCTTTGTTTATCCTCTACTATGTCTGATACTGATACACCATCCCAGTCATTAGGTAATGGATAACATGATCTGTCAATAATAGGAAACCAATTAGTTTTAAGTCCTTCTGATCTGATTAAACTCCAGCTGGTATTGTTCTGAGAATCTTTAACCTGAGCATAGGTATTAAATACCTTCTTACCTTTGTAATGTTCAAACATCTCAAATGCTTCATACTCTGTATTACTACCAAGCTTTTTAACCTTATCAAGTTCTGCTGCTCCAAACTGTCTGTTAGAAGTATTGTCTCTTGCTTCCATAGCCTTAGCTATTAATGAATCTGGATCTCCTCCTTCTTTCCATCCATCAAGTTCCATGTTGTTATACAACCCTGACTCTTTGAATTGATACTCTGTTAGCTTTATTGGTCTACCTATATATCCTACAGGTCTACCATACTCATC
>JAVEZR010000026.1:0-10047 GCA_034002865.1 Candidatus Dojkabacteria bacterium | reverse complement strand
CTATAGTTGGGGATAGCTCGGACAATATCCCTGGAGTTAAAGGAGTGGGTGATAAAACTGCACTTGATCTGCTAAAGAGATTTGAGACATTAGATGGTATATACAAGAATATAAATGAGGTAGAGGGCAGGTTTAAGAATCTTTTAGTAGAGGGAATAGAGCAAGCAGAGTTTAGTAAAGAGCTTGCAACAATAGATAGGGATGTAGCTATAGATATCCATATGACAGATTGCGTATTAAAGAATCTAGATAGAAAGTTACTAACTCATACATTCAAAAAATATGCATTTAAGTCTCTAATAAAGAAATTAGATGATATTTTTGGGAAGGAAGAGATACTCTCCGACTACTCTCAATTAGATATGTTTAATGCTTCTAGTAGTGAGTATAAATGGGATATGCAGGAGGAGATAGGGAGGGTTGTAAAGAGTTCGGATGATATAAGGGTTGCATATATCAATGAGCAGGAATCGTACAACCAAGAGCCTTTTCTTTTTGTTCAAGCTCTTGATGAAGAGAAAGAGAAGAAGTACTTCCTCTCTAAAATGTTTAATATAGTACCCTTACTGAGTGGCAAGAAGGTCCTTTTCTATAACTTCGAAGAGTTAGTTAGCCTTTATAATATTGATCTAAGTATAAACTATTCACTTTTCTTCGATGTGTTGCTTACACAGCATGTTCTTAATTCGGAGAAGAGAGAGTGCAAGATGAAAGATATTGCTTTTGATTACTCTACTAAGATATTAGAAGAGAAAATATCACCTTACCAATGTGAGTTAGTAATGGATGTTTTAGAGGATACGTATGTAGCACAAATGGAGAAGATTAATAATTTAGAGCTGTATGAATATGCTAAAGAGAGTATAAAAAGATATTTAGCTGTAAAGGAAAACTTACTACTAAATGTACTTAGTAAAATTGAAATACCAACCTCTATTATCCTTTCTAGTATGGAAAGAAGAGGTGTAGGGCTAGATTGGGAGAAGCTCTCATTACTCCGAGGAGAGCTAAGAGATGAGACAGAGAAAGTGAGTAAGATTATCTATGATATTGTTGGTCATGAATTTAATATTAACTCTCCTAAACAGCTGTCTGATGTTCTGTATAAAGAGTTAAGCTTACCAAAGCAGGTAAAGAGTAGTACAAAAGAGTCGGTACTAAGAGGTATGTTAGGATTGCATCCAATAATTGAACATCTTCTTTACTACAGAGAGATTACTAAAATACAGAGTACATATGTTGAACCTTTGTATGAGAATAGCAATGCAGATAGTAGTGGGAAATACTCTGTACATACCGATTATAAGCAAACTGGAACTACCTCTGGTAGATTCTCCTCTGTAAATCCTAATATGCAGAACTTACCATTAGATGGAGAGTGGGCTAGAAGAGTTAGAGAGTGTTTTGTAGCAAGGAATGGCTTTAAGCTTCTTGCTATGGATTACTCTCAAATGGAGCTTAGAATTATGGCAGATATTGCCAATGATAAATTACTCATTCAAGACTTTGTTAATGGTTTAGATATTCACTCTGCAACTGCAGCAAGAGTATTAGATAAAAAGATAGTGGATATTACTCATAAAGAGAGAAGCTTAGGTAAAACAGTTAACTTTGGAATGATATTTGGACAAACACCTTTCGGTTTAGCATCTCTTTTAGGTATAGATAGAGAGTTAGCAGCAAAGTATATAAATGCATATTTTGGAAACTATAAAGGGGTAGAGGAGTATATGAGAAAGATTGAGTTTGAAGCATTTGAGAAAGGATACGTACAAACAATATTTGGAACAACTAGAAATATTGCAGCTATTAGATCTAGAAATCAAAGAGCAAGAGCAGCAGCAGCTAGAGAGGCTATAAATATGCCTATACAGGGTAGTGAGGCAGACATTATGAAATTTGTAATGGTGAGAATAGCGGAATATATAGAAGAGAGACATAAAGAAGATGCTTTTATCATTCTTCAAATACACGATGAGATAGTGATGGAAGTTAAGGAGGGTATAATAGATGAGTTCTCTAAAGATGTTAAAGACATTATGTTAACGACAGTAGAGCTTCAGGTACCATTGGATGTTCATTTATCCATAGGAGAGAGGCTCTCAGATTTAAAATAAGTATTAATAGGGATGTTTAAAAAAAATATCGGTTTTCTAATCTCCTTTACTGGTGTACTCCTCTTTCTGCTATATATAACCAAAGGTAGAGGGGAGATAGTTAAAATTTCAAGAATAGAGGAGACAGAACCTGAGAGAGTACAAAGCAATAGCATTGAAAGTGTAATAAAGGAAAATAGCAAGGAATTAAATAAAAGACAGGAAGAGATATTGAAACTGTACAAGAAAAGATACGTACTACTACCATCTGATATCTACGCTATTAATCCATCTCTATCAACTAGAACTTTTAGAAGAGACATGAGTCATCTTGTTAGCTTAGGTATAGTTATACAAGAGGGTAGTACAAAAGATACCCGTTATTTATTAAAAAAGTAATATGAAATTTATCCTACTTGCGAAGCTTTTTGAAAAGATAGAGGGCATTAGCTCTCGAAATGAGATGTCTGCTGTCTTAGCTGAATTTCTTAAAAAGTGTAATACCCAAGAGATTCAGATACTTTCATATATGATTCTTGGTCGTTTAGCACCTATGTTTGTTAAAGCAGAGTTTAACTACTCTGAAAAGAGCCTTATTAATCTCCTAACAGAGTATACAAAGGAAGATATTCAAAAAGAGAGAGATGAGCTAGGGGATATAGGGGATACTGTAGCAAAAGTACTATCAAAGTACCCATCTAAGAGCTCTTCTGTAAGTCTAAAAGAGCTGTATGAGATATTGTGGAAGATAGTTAATAGTAGTGGCACAGGCTCTATACAGGTAAAGAATAAGATTGTACTAGAGTGTTTACAAAAGTTATCCCCTTTGGAGTCTAAATATTTTGTTCGTATTATATGTGGACAGCTTCGTCTCGGTATGAATGTTCGTTCTCTTCTGGATGTGTACTCCATTGCTTTGGTTGGGGATAAAGGTTTGAAGAAGATATTAGAACATGCATATGGTGTCTGTGCAGATGTAGGATATATAGCAGGTACAGGATTTAAATCTAGTAATCCGAGAGAAGAGCTTAGCAAGATAGGTATTGTACTGGGTACTCCAATTCAATCAAGATTAGTAGAGAGAGTAGGGAGCTTTAGTGAAGTTGTAGAGAGATTTAAAGGTAATATTGTATTACAGCCTAAATTTGACGGATTAAGATGTCAGATACATAAATGGGATAAAGATAGCGGAAAAAGCCAGGAGGATATTTCTATATGGAGGAGCTACTATCAAAAGGAAGAAACTGTTGCAGGACTATTTACTCCAAAAGAAGAATTTAATACTGAAGTTAGACTGTTTACTCGTAATTTAGAGGATGTTACAGAAATGTTTCCTGAAATAGTAGATGCAGCAAGAGATATGCCAGAGAGCTCTTTTATTTTTGATTCAGAAATCGTTGGTTGGGATTACAAAAAAGATAGTTTTATGTCATACCAAGAGACAATGCAAAGAAGAAGAAAGTACTCCGTTGTTGATAAGATGGTAGAGATACCTGTTAAAGCTTTTACATTTGATATTCTTTCATTGGACGGAGAATCTCTAATCACGAGAGATACAAAGGAGAGATTAGATAGCTTAAAGAGGATCTTAGGTGATACTAAAGGGGGTATAGAATTAGCAGAGAGTAAGGAGGTTTCTACGGAGGGGGAGATTAAAGATTATTTTGATGAATGTGTGGGGCAGGGGTTAGAGGGAATAATAGTTAAGCAGGAGCAGGGAGGATACAAACCGGGGGTAAGAAACTACGAGTGGGTAAAATTAAAGAAATCTATGGAAAGAGACCTTATAGATACTGTAGACATGGTTATTGTAGGATATTATTACGGATCTGGTAGAAGGGCAGATTTAGGTTTAGGTGCAATTCTAGCAGCTGTTTTGAATAAAAAGAAAGGTACGTATGATGCAATATGCAAGGTAGGCACAGGAATGGGAGATGAATTACTTAAGGATATGAGTAAGAAGTTAGAGAAATTAAAGCTTAAATCTATACCAAAAAATATTCGTACTCTAGACTCTCTTGCTCCTGATGTATGGGTTGAACCTAAATATGTTATTACAGTTGATGCAGATGAGATAACTAAAAACATCTCTAACAAAGGGAAAACTCTTGTAGGGGCCGGACTCTCTTTACGTTTCCCTCGACTCATTGAATTTGATAGGGATAAGCTAGTAGAGGACATTACGACCGTTGCTGAATTGGAGTCTATGTATGAGATAAGAAATAGTAAAAAATAGGTATTGCATAGAAGGTATCTGTGTGTTAAAATCACCCACGAGTTTGGGATAAACGAGTATTAGGTTTCCTCTTAGAGATTTCCTCTAAAGAATACCATTTAGTGTGTATTGATTGAGTCCAACTCAGCTCCTTAAAAGTTGAAGAGTGACAGGAAGTCAAAAAATATTCATTTAATGACTTTCTATTAGTGTGTGTGATTTTTTTGGTCACACAATTCATTTAAGTCTAGATATAAATCCAATCCAGCGTTGGTTGGTCTGTATTTAACAGCTTGCTGTTATATATTGTAAAGTTAAACGTTTTTCAATGAGAGTTTGATCATAGCTCAGGATGAACGTTGGCTGTGTGCCTAAGGTATGCAAGTCGAACGATCCCTTTCTGATTTCTAGGAACTTCGGTTTCTAGCTTTCTATCTGGGATAGTGGCAAACGGGTGAGTAACACGTAGATAACTTGCCTCGAAGTCGGGCATAGCTCGTCGAAAGACGGGATAATATCCGATAGTCTCTATTTACATTAAGTATTTTAGAGTAAAGCTTTTGTGCTTCGAGAGAGGTCTGCGTCCTATCAGCTAGTTGGTAAGGTAATGGCTTACCAAGGCTAAGACGGGTAGCTGGTGTGAGAGCACGGTCAGCCACCATGGAACTGAGACACGGTCCATACTCCTACGGGAGGCAGCAATTAGGAATCTTGCGCAATGGGGGCAACCCTGACGCAGCGACACAGCGTGGAGGATGAAGGTCTTCGGATTGTAAACTCCTTTTATATGGGAAGAATAGATGACTGTACCATATGAATAAGGACCTGCTAACTACGTGCCAGAAGCATCGGTGATGCGTAGGGTCCGAACGTTATCCGGATTTATTGGGTGTATAGAGATGCGTAGGCGGTTTGATAAGTCTTGAGTTAAAGACCTCGGCTCAACCGAGGGAAAGCTTTCGATACTATCAGACTTGAGGCATAGAGGGGTGAACGGAACTCCGAGTGGAGTGGTGAAATACGTTGATATTCGGAAGAACATCAGTGGCGAAGGCGGTTCACTGGCTATTGCCTGACGCTCAGGCTCGAAAGCGTGGGTAGCAAAACGGATTAGATACCCGTGTAGTCCACGCCGTAAACTATGGATGCTAGGTGTTTGGTATAACTACATTTAACCTTCGGGTTTTAAGTAGAAGTACTGAGTGCCGCAGCTAACGCGTTAAGCATCCCACCTGGGAAGTACGGCCGCAAGGCTAAAACTCAAATGAATTGGCGGGGACCCGCACAAGCGGAGGAGCGCGTGGTTTAATTCGATGGCAATCGAAGAACCTTACCAGGGTTTGACATGTACCTGCATATTCCCAGAAAAGGGAATAGCCTTCGAGGGTGGTACACAGGTGCTGCATGGCCGTCGTCAGCTCGTGTCGTGAGATGTAGGGTTAAGTCCCGAAACGAGCGCAACCCCTATCTCATGTTATAAGTGTCTTGAGAAACTGCCTCGGTAAAACGGGGAGGAAGGTGGGGATGACGTCTGGTCCGCATAGCCCTTATGTCCTGGGCTACACACGCGCTACAATGGTCGGTACAACGGGCAGCCAAGCCGTAAGGCGGAGCTAATCCTTAAAAACCGATCTCAGTTCGGATTGTGGGCTGAAACTCGCCCACATGAAGTTGGATTCGCTAGTAATCGTGGATCAGCCATGCCACGGTGAATACGTTCTCGGGTCTTGCACACACCGCCCGTCAAGCCATGGAAGTAGGTGATACCCGAAGGTGCTCTGTTATTTATAATGGGGTGACGAAGGTAACGCTTATAACTGGGGTTAAGTCGTAACAAGGTAGCCGTAGGGGAATCTGCGGCTGAATTACCTCCTTTCAAGGAGATACCCGACTTTCCTGTCACTTTTTAGCTCTTAAGGAGAATATAGCTCTTTAAATTAAAACAATGTGGGCGTATAGCTCAGTTGGTTAGAGCACAGTCCTGATAAGACTGAGGTCCTAAGTTCGAGACTTAGTACGCCCACCAGTCTAATTCGGGCCTGTAGTTCAGTTGGCTAGAACGCCTCATTTGCAATGAGGAGGTCAGGAGTTCGATTCTCCTCAGGTCCAAAAAGATATCGGAAAGAGAAGAGAAATCTTTAATTTCCGAAGATAGATATAGAGACAGAGTTTTGTTCGTATATAGTTATTGGGGTAGGTCCAATTGTTTTTTAAGTAACTATGTCAACAAACTCGGTGTTGCACATTTAAAACTGAATAGTATAGTAATTTCAATGAAGCCAAATAAGAGCATACGGTGAATGCCTTGGCGCAAAAGACCGATGAAGGACGTAGTAGGCTGCGATAAGCCTCGGGGAGCTGTCTAACAAGCTTTGATCCGGGGATTTCCGAATGGGGTAACCCATCTAGGTTCAAACCTAGTTACCATACAGTAAATTCATAGCTGTATTGGAGGGCATGCAGGGAAGTGAAACCTCTCAGTACCTGCGAGAAAAGAGAACAATAGTTTATTTCCTGAGTAGTGGCGAGCGAAAAGGAAAGAGCCCAAACCTATGTTGTGTAAGGAGGATCCAAATCATGAGTCGCGTAGCGACAATTGAGGAGGTGAATCCGTAGTCTGCCGATCGTGCAGCATAGGCGTAGTAAGAGTTAGTTGATTAGACGGCAGTCTAGTCGAGGAGTTACAAAATTCAACTTTATCAGAACATATCTGGAAAGGTAGACCATAGAGAGTGAAAGTCTCGTATTTTAAAAGGTTGAAACTTCTTTCTAATTTCTTGAGTACCACGGGGCACGTGAAATCTTGTGGGAATCAGCCAAGACCACTTGGCAAGGCTAAATATCTTTTGCGACCGATAGTGGATTAGTTCCGTGAGGGAAAGGTGAAAAGCACCCCTGTTAGGGGAGTGAAATAGAACTGAAACCGTATGCTTACAAACAGTCGGAGCCGGTATATCCGGTGACGGCGTGCCTATTGAAGAATGACCCGGTGAGTTAGTTGTGTGCGGCAAGGTTAACCATGTTTATTGGGGAGCCGAAGCGAAAGCGAGTCCTAATAGGGCGAATTTAGTCGCATGCACTAGACCCGAAACCAGGTGATCTAACCATGAGCAGGGTGAAGGAATGAGAAATCATTTTGAAGGCCCGAACTCTTTAATGTTACAAAATTATGAGATGACTTGTGGTTAGCGGTAACATGCCAAACGAACCTGGTAATAGCTGGTTCTCCCCGAAATAGCTTTTGGGCTAGCGTTGTAATTTAATCATTGGGGGTAGAGCACTGATTGGGTTTGGGGCTCGAAAGAGTACCCAATCCACTCAAACTCCGAATACCAGTGTGAATATTACAGCAGTTAGAACTAGGGAGCTAAGTTCCTATGTTCAAGAGGGAAACAGCCCAGATTGTCAGATAAGGACCCTAAATTACATCTTAGTGGGAAAGGAAGTGGAGTTTCTCAGACAGCTAGGAGGTTGGCTCAGAGGCAGCCATCCTTTAAAAAGTGCGTAAAAGCTTACTAGTCAAGAGATTCTGCACCGAAGATTCAACGGGGCTGAAGATGTATTCCGAAGCTGCAAATTTATCTATCACTTGTGATTTGATGAGTGGTAGGGGAGCGTTCTATACATGATCTACTTAGCAGTAGATACATCGCGGTGAAGGTGACCTGTAAAGAGTTGCTGGAGCGTATAGAAGTGAGAATGCCGGGATGAGTAACGTAAAGCAGGTGAAAACCCTGCTCGCCGAATGTCTAAGGTTTCCATGGCTATGGCAGTCATCCATGGGTTAGTCGGTCCTAAGATCAGGCCGAAAGGCGTAATCGATGGACAACAGGTTAATATTCCTGTACTACTAATATCTGCAACGGAGATTGGGAATTGAGAAAGCAAGCCCCTCATTGGTTTGGGGTGTAAGTAACAAGTTAGTTTCTTCAGGTAAATCCGGAGAAATGTTTCTACTTCGGTAGATGTAAACGAGTTACGATGCAAAGGTGACCTTCGGGAAGCCGATTTGTTGTATTAATTCTCCAGGAAAAACTTCTAGCGTGTCTACCTTCGGGTAGACTAAATGATATTTGTAACCGTACCGCAAACCGACACTGGTGGACTGGTATAAAAGTACCAAGGCGTACGAGTGATGCGTTGTTAAGGAACTCGGCAAATTAACCCCGTACGTTCGCAAGAAGGGGGGCCTTCCATTATAGATATTTATATTTGTGATGATGAAGGCGGCACAGAATAGGGAGGAGCGACTAGTTACCAAAACTACAGGCGCTTGCAAATTCGTAAGAAGATGTATAAGTGCTGACACCTGCCCAATGCCAGAAGGTTAAGGAAGTTTGTCAATCGTCTGTCAGATGCACTTCGGTGCTCTGATGGTGAGGAAGCGGACGACTGAAGCCCTGGTCAATGGCGGCTGTAACTATGAACCAGTATCGATTGAGATCGATACCTTGTAGTTGTAAAATTAGGCTAAATGCTGGAATATCTGAGTATATTAAAGTACTAGTGATAAAATATCACAGTGAGAATCTTTAATTGCAGACAATCAGCAGGAAAGACTTTAATTCTTTGGAATTCACAATGATAAAGAATCTAGATGCTAATTACATATTAGGTTTCGTAGATGGCGAAGGAAGTTTCAACATTTCTTTTATAATTCGTAAAGATTATAAAAATAAGATTAAAGTATCACCAAGTTTTAATATCTCTCAAAAGGAGTTAGAAATTCTTAAATGGATACAATCTAAATTTGAATGTGGAACTATTCGAAAGAGATTGGACGGAGTATTTTATTATGAAGTACAAGATTTAGAATCTCTTAGAAAAATTATCTTACCATTTTTTACGAAATATCATTTGAAGACAAAGAAATTTACGACATTTATAATATTTTCCCAAATAATTAATCTTATTTCCGAGGGTAAACATCTTACCAAAGAGGGTTTACTAGAGATATATGATTTAAGAGAGAAAATAGTTGTTGGTCGTAAAAGAAAATACTCTCGATGTGAAATCGAGAATAGATTAAAGAATCCTCAGAGACTACACGCCTAACAGATAGTGATATCTGATGATATAGTCCGATCTATATGGCGACATATAGAGTTATATAGAAATATATATCCAATCTATTGAAAGATAGATTCGTAACATAAATGAACGGTCCTAAGGTAGCGTAATACCTTGTCACTTAATTGGTGACTTGCATGAAAGGTGTAACGACTCTTCCACTGTCTCGACAACGCGCTCGGTGAAATTGAAATGGCTGTGAAGATGCGGCCTACCCATACCAGGACAAAAAGACCCCGTGGAGCTTTACTGCAGCTTTGCATTGAAATATGGCTTTGGATATAGAGAATAGGTGGGAGACTTTGAAGCCGTCTCGTTAGGGATGGTGGAGTCAAAATATGGAATACCACTTTTTCAACGTTTTATTTCTAACCTCTTCCGTTATCCGGAAGATGAACAGTGCATGGTGGGCAGTTTGACTGGGGCGGTTGCTTGCTAAAAAGTACCGCAAGCGCACAAAGGTCTCCTCAACCCGGATGGAAATCGGGTGAAGAGTGCATGAGCATAAGGAGGCTTTACTGTGAGGGAGACATCCCGATCAGTTACGAAAGTAGGTTCAAGTGACCCTTTCGCAGAATGTGGAATCGCGATTGTTTAACGGAGATAAGCTACCCCGGGGATAACAGGCTGGTGGTGCCCGATAGTTCATATTGACGGCACCGTTCG
>JAVEZR010000025.1:0-10195 GCA_034002865.1 Candidatus Dojkabacteria bacterium | reverse complement strand
TAAATTAAATCTTCCTAAACTTAGTTCATTATTAAATAAAGAAAATAAGGGCGATTAGCTCAGCTGGTTAGAGCATCACATTGACATTGTGGAGGTCACAGGTTCGAGTCCCGTATCGCCCACCATTTATCCATTTCTGCCTGGAACTTCCCCTCATCAATATCCTCAGAAGACATTGATAGGAGTAGATCTCCAAGCATTTCAGAAGGTATTTTCAAAACTATCTTTAGCTTATATGGAATCATCTGACCCTCTTTCTTGGGACCAGAAATACTGTCTGTTTTTCTCTTAGGTCTTGAAAAGACAATTATCTCTTCAATCATCATATGAATTAAGCTATAGATATAATCTTTATCTTTGCCTTCGTTATAATCCTTCATAGCATCCTTATATTTAACTTGGAACAATTCAAATGCTTTGAAATACTCTGATGTATCAGAAAAGATAGACAGTTCTGATTCTATAATTTCCAATTCTTTTGTATTCCTAATATGCTGATCCTCTAGCTCTTTCAGCTTCAAATCCTTTGATTCCTTTCCGATATCTCCATCTTGGAACATAGTTAAGACCCTCTCCTTAGCCGTCTCATGTGTATTAAGAAGATCTTTTATTATTTCCAATTTATCTTTTTTAATCTTAATATCTAGCTTCTTTGATTGTAATTCTTGTTGATATTTAAAAACAACCTTTGGATTATTCAATAGTTCACTCAAGAAATTTATCACATGATCCTCTAGGGGTAATGCGGGGAGTGGAATTGTCTTACATTCAACTAATCTTCTTTGTTTCTTATTTGAATTTTTAGAACTACATTGATAGTAATATACCTTTTCCCCTGTTGATTTGACCCTTTTAGGGAAACCATTCCAAGCATAGGGTTCTTTTTGTAGAGTAGGGTTGTAGCAGTTAGCACACTTCAACAGACCTTGTAATAAGTATAAGCGTCCATCAATTTTTTCTCTTCTATACTTACTTGTACTAATAGATAGGTATTTCTGAGCTTTGTCAAAAACCATCTTATCAATGAAATTTTGCTTGTGGTGAAAGACTTTCCATTTATCCTTCGGCTGTTTCTTCCCATCAACTGTTTTATCGTAGTATTGCTTACCTATATATAATTCATTAGTAAGAATATTCCTAACCGCAGTCGGATCCCAAGCATAAGGACCTGCTTTACTTAATTTCCTTTTACCTTGGTTTTCTTTATGATGTTCATACCTATATGTTTGAGGAGTTTTAATCTTATGTTCAATCAAATACCTAGTAATTTCATTGATATTTCTTCCCTCTCTTACAAACATATTAAATATCAATTCAACAATCTCCTTCTCTTTTTCTTGGATTTGAATCAAACCACGAAATTCTCCTTCTTTAATTTTTATATATCCTAATGGAGGAGTATTTAGAAAAACACCCTGATTTGCAGCAGAAGCACGTCCACTTGAGGTTCTCTCTTTTATATTCTCAAGCTCTAACTCTGCTATTACACCAATGATTCCTAACATTGCCCTACCAAATGGTGTAGAGGTGTCTATGCTTTCACTTGCAGAGAGAAATTCTATTTTATCTTCCCTTTTCTCAAATATATCAAGTATCTCCAATAGTACCTTAAGTCTTCTAGCAAACCTATCTATTTTATATACTGCGACCACGTCAAAAGGTTTTGAATATGATCGGGAAATATCTTCCATTAGTTTTCTAAAAGCAGGTCTCTCTTCGGGTTCAAAAGTTCCACTAACACCTTCGTCTATATACACATATTCATCTCCCGCAAATTCTAGAGTTTGCCTTTTTGAAGCAATTAAGCCCATTAATGCTTCTTTTTGCAAATCAACTCCATACATATCAACTTGCTCTTCTGTTGAGACCCTGATATACAACGCTACTTTTTTCTTTTTCTCTTCTTCCATTAAATAAGACGATACTGAATGGAACTTAAGTATTATTCTTCTCTCTAGTTTTAGAGTAGAGTGTATGAAGTAGTAGATCATTTTCCTGATCTAAATCACTTACAATTACTTCTAATTCCCTTTTGATATTTCTATCTTCAATAAGCCACTTCTTTGATAATTGTAATTCTATATATTCAGGATTACCTACTGAATCAAGTACATATGAATAGCCTTCAATATCTGCATTAAAGATTCTTTCCTTTGTTTTATAGTCATCTGGGGCTTTGAGATATTCATATATTTGAACTTCTCTCTTATCTCTGAACAAGATCCAAAGTTCTTTAGTACCTTCCTTTATAGGTAAAGCATAAAGATAACCTGCTTTTTTAAATTCATCTACGGTTGGGAGTTTATCTACGACTAGGAAATGTTCTTTCAATTGAGGTGTGGTCATACTGAATTATATCAGAAACGAAATAATGATATATCTTGGAATTTAATAGTTATAATTGAAAATCAAAAGGGTATTATCTAATTAGGAACTTTTTTTATAACAGCAAGTAATACTAAATATAAATACAGTATGTGTAGCGAGTTTTCAAAAGTACATTCCTCTTTGAGAATCTCACCATGAGCTATTTTATGCCTTAGCTTTAAACCCAAGGGCTCAAATAGAATGTGATCAATTCTCCTACAGTAATCCTCTCCCCAAACTGTAACAAAATCTTCTGATAGCAAATTTTGACTAGAGAGAGTTCTTGTTTTAGTCTCAATAGATTTTTCTACAGTAATGATATCTATACCTAAATCCGAGGATATTTTAAGAAATACATTCTCAAACTGTGGAATCATAATGTGTAAAAAAGAAATATAATCTTTTTTGAAAAAGCTATTTATTCCATGTCTCACGAACGGAAGGTTTTCGTATTGTATCAGGTGTGACTTCTTAAAGTATTTTATCAATTCTTTTGGGTTTAACTTTTTACTACTAATAAGATTCTCAAATAAAGGCATTAGGAGTAACTTACTTATTAATTGAAGACTCATCTCATACATTTGAACTGTCCAGCTATATTCACCACTTGTACTCCCTGGAATAATATGACCTTCTGTTGAATAAGTTGCTGTAGATGCAAGTCTTTGAGATAAAGGGGTCCCTTTCTTTGAATTCTCTAATATGCTTTTATATTTTATTGTAAAATCCTTATGTGTACCAATTATCTTGAGAACAAAGTCAATATCTTTCTTCATTAGCTCTTCAATGAATTGATCTAAAATAGCTTTTTCTCTTGAGATATCTGCTGAGACATTGATTTCTTTAAAGACTTTATTTTTAGGATCTATAATCTTTTTGTTTATGTTTAGAAGTTCCTTTTTGAGTCTCTTAGTTTCATTCTTTGAATTAGGCTTACCAAAGTTCTCTTTCAATGCATCTTTATATAGAAAACCTGCCTTAAGAACATCTCCACTTTCTAAAGATTTCTTTGCCTCTATCTCACTGTTTTTCATATATCTTAACATCCTTAATCATTGATACAATAATTTTCTGAAAAATTCTTTTCATATCAGCAAAAGTTTTATCTGTCATGAAAGATTCTAGTTCACCAGAACCATGAATATAGACCTCATACGATGTTACCCCTTCGTAATCTTCAAATCTATCTCCTATGAAAATAGGGAATGCTTCATGATACATCGCACATCTCATTGCATAGAACTTTTCTACAAGTTTGTCCATATAATAATCAATTTTATCTTCGTGATCTCCCAGCCACTCTATACATTGACAATACCAGTGTTCTCCAGTGTAGCACTCTTTATCGTAATGAAAATATGGATCATCATTATCTTTGTGCCATAGAGTATCACGAGCTTGTTCAATTTTCATTAAGTGTTCATATTCTTTAATTTCTTCCCCAAGTTTATACATAGGAGAGAAAGCCCATTTTTCTAAAAGGGATACCTTCTCTTCTTTATCCAAATATTTTCTAAAAATCTTCTGTAATACTTCTAGTGTTTTAGTACTCGCCGTAAGATTAAGCCCATTTGATATCGCCTCCATAGACAAAACAAGATCAGGAAAACGATCCGCGTTATTTACGAAATATCTTAGTCCTACAGAAAGCCGCAAATCGTTAATAGCTGTTTTATCATACTCCAAAGTTAATTTCTGGATTTCATTTTCTGCTAATCCAATAGCTCTTAATGCATCTTCGTACATATACAATTATACCACTTCAATTAACTACTTTTGTAACAAGAGACTCAGTGTTATAATAAATCACAATTGAATAGCCTAAACTTTGTTTGTTTTAGATAAAGCATGGCACCAAAACCACACCAATGTAGGGACGGGTCTCTGTCTCGCTAACCATTGGTGTGGTCATAAGCCGAAAGGTTTATGGATAGATTCCGAAAGGGCTATCGGTGAGCGGGGGCCCATTTTTGCTTCTTAGCTCACAACATAATTTAAAAGCCACACCAATGGGAGTATTATGCAAACCAATCAATGTCATTCTTAACTTAGAGTCGGTTGATAAAAAATATCCTGGAGGAAGAAAATTGCTTCTTTTAGATTTCTCTCTTTCTGTAGGAAATACTCATTGTTTTGATGATTACTTATATCGCATATCTGTAAATACATTGGAAGAAGCTAATAAAATGGTTAGATATTTCAGAAGTCTAGGACTGATTGCTGAAGAAAAAATTGTCAAAGATAAACATATTTGGACTGGAGATTTGTGCATAATAAATACGGAAGAAGCACTAACTGATTGTAATTGGCTCACCTATGACAAGGATACTAACGTTGCAAAACATTACAAAGACACTACAAAAGAAATTATTAGCGAAGAAAATGTGTTGGAGAGATTTAAAGAGAAAACTAAATTGAAAAAGGAAAATACTTTCAAACTTTTAACTCAATATCTTAAACAAGAGTATCTCCAAGTTTCTTTTAGAAAAAATTACTGGGAATACCTATTTCTTCTAATTCACTATAAAAAAGAAACCCAACCCAAGATACCTACAAAACTTCTATTTTTTTCATACTTCATACTTTGGAACGATTATGTTGCTTTCTTTTTAGCAGGGTTTATGGCCTATATACTAGGTTGGTACTATTTTTTTATAGTATTATTAATATATTTATTAATTAATCGTTTAGTTTTTAATAATATCGGTAAGTTCTTCTTAGCTAGACAAATATTTCACGAAATAAAACTTTTTGAAGAGCTTTTGGATAACGAGATGATAGCTATAACAACGACTATGAAGTACAAATCTCCTAAAGAGTATGTTCCTTTTGTGGTTATCAAATCCTCCGATTGGGACAGGGAACTTAATAAGGCAATAAAGAGTGATTTTTTACCAAACATTTCGGAGGAAGAAATCCCAGAAAAAACACAAAGTTCAGAATCTGTTGGTCTTGCGGATCATCTTTTTCCAGAAATGAGGGGTCATTCTGAGGAAGAATTTATTGCTACGGTTGAAAATGCTTCCAAAAGAAACCATACGAGTTTTGTTTATTCCTTAAAAGATCTCGCTTTTGAGAATCATGCAGTACTAGGTGGTTTGTTGTTAGAATCTTTAGATAACAAAGGAGACAATCCTCTTAAGGAGTTCTGGGAAAAACTGGGTGAATCTGATAGTAAGAACGAAGAAGTAACCTTTATTCCAGAAATTGTAAATATCAAGCCTAACAAGAACATCTTTATTTTAAGACTACCTAGTGTACAATTGCCAACGGAGGCTTTATTTGTAGGATTTTACCTTGACGATCCAAGTGATATTAGAGTATATACACTTGAATTTATGCAAAGTAATGAATATGCACTATGTATGTGGAATGAAATATCGCATAATCTTATTGAAACAGGGGTCAAGCCTGATCTGGAAGAGTTTATTCAGGCAATATCAAGAAATTTTGATAGAAGAGAAATTAAGGGTAGGTATATCTGTAAAGAATAATGTTTAAAACAGACAAACTTAAGCTACAAAATTGGTGGGATATTGGAATAGAATATCATCCAACGAACTCAGGCATTATATTAATCAATATCCCAGGTGCGGGAGGAACAGCTTCTGGATATAAGAACAAATATGTAAATCTAGGTAACTATCTTCAAAGTAAAAACATAGCCTCTTTTGTAAGAATACCAAACGATAGACCATCTGAATATGAATTGACAGTTAGAACTGTAATTAATTATTGTCTACAAAACTCTACTTCTATATGTGAGTCTTACCATCCAGAAATATGGCTCATGGGCTTCTCTGCGGGTGCAGGAGCGGTTGCGTTAACAGGTTGGGAGTACCCAGAGGTTAAGAAGATTTTAGCGATTAATCCATTCTTAGAAGTGAGAGGTGTAAGAGAAAGATTGAAAGAAAATCTTCCAAGATATGAAGGAGAGTTGTACTTAGTACAAGGAAGAGATGATACAGTAATAGCTCCTGATACCATAGAATATATTTCTAGCTTAGCTAAATCTATTTCTGTACTTAAAACATTAGAAATACCCGATTGTGATCACCAGCTTAAAGGTGAGGACAATTCTAAGATACTTTCAAAACTTCCAGAATATTTCTTCTTAGGGGAATATAAAGAAAAAGATTTTCCAAACAAAGAAGAAGGATTTAATCTCCTTTATGAAGATCCTCTTTTAAAAGAGTAACTAATTCCTCTAAATTATTCTCTACTTTTATTAAACAATGTTCTTTTCCAACCTCTTCTAACGCTCTACATTCAGAAATAAATATTGTGTCATCAAACCATAGAAAATCACTATCTAAATCTATACCCTCTGTTTTAAGTGTATCCCACTTAGTAGGTTTTACACTCTTAAGTTTCTCTAAGATATTAGAATCAATAACAGTTGATAGGTAGTTTAGAGGTCTTTCTACAGATCCATCATGACTATGTGTTGTTAACCAATATACTTCTCCATTGGAAATTTCAAATACAAAGTCTACGAACTCTTTAAGATATGGCATTGGATTACAGTTGTAATCAACTAGTACACCATCTATATCTAAATATATCTTCATAATTAGCTTTATTTTAGCAGAAAACGAGGACTTGTGTAGGAAAAATAGATAAAAACAGATGTGATAAAATATCTATATAGCAAGGTTTTTTGATTTTAAAAATCGTGAACCTTAATTATTTAGGTTGTTTTATTAAGAATATGAATGGAATAGTAGAGGAATGCCCATACATAACAGCTGTAAAAGGTAGTAGAAGACATATCTTCTTATATGGTGATCGTGTTGTTAATAATGGCTGGTATGTATACTCAGATTTTGGAATAGAAGCAGTTGATACTAAATGTAATTACGGTGGTTATAGGGAATGGTTAATATGTCCAATCTGTGGAAAGAAAAGATTAACCCTTTATTATGTATACGATGGTTTCAAGTGTAGGGTATGTGGAAAGTTACTTTATGACAAGCAAAGAGAATCAAAGAAAGGTCGTATTTCTTATGCTATTTTTATAGATTGGATGAAATTTAAATACAGGAGGGAAAATTTAAGAAGACCTTATTATAATGGTGTTTTAACAAAGAAGGCTAAGAAACTAATAGCTGATCATAATAGAATTATGGAAACTACAAAGTTAATTGAGAAATTTTACAAAACTATCTACTAGAGGAAAGGTCTTTTATTTTACCATGCTTGTAATAGCTGTATTGTGAATATATAATTGAACATGTCTGAACAAGCAATAATTGGTGGTAAGTGTCCTTACTGTAAGGCAGTTCTAACTACCGATAATAACGATAGAGAATATAAAATAATCCAATGCCCAAGCTGTAATACAGTCTTCAATCTTGAAGGGCTACTTGAAGTAGCACATGGGACTCTAGAATCTAAAACTCAGGATATTTCTGAGCTAGATGAGGAGAATAATTATGTATCCCTAAGATATGATGCCCTCCGCTATAAGAATGGTGGAATAAGAAGTTATTATTGTTATATAACACACCAGAAGTTGAATGAAACCAAAAAAGTTGTAGCTGATACACCTGATCTTTTAACCCTCAAAATAGAACAACAAGTAAACTATTTAGAAAATAAGTATCAACAGCTAAAAAAGATTGAAGATGCGAAATTTTCTTCAATAAACGCTGAGAAAGATATTGAGGAGCATGAAAAATTGTTAAATGCTTGTCTAAAGAAGGTAGTACAAGTAAATTGGCTAGACTACAAAAAGGTTGAGAAATATGATACCGAAGAGCCCTTCTTCAAGATACCTGAACCGTCAGAGAAGGATGCCTTACCTAAAACAAATTTCTGGGAATCGCTTTTCAAGAATTATAAAGCTAAACGAGAGGAAGAAAGAAAAGTATATTTAGAAGCTTTAAGAAAAGAGTGGTTAAAGGCAAAAGAACTTTTTGAGAAAAATCATAAGATATGGAAAAAAAAGAAGATGGCATTTGATAAAAAGCAGGAGGATTGGAATAAAGCTCTGGATAATCAGAGGGAATTATATGAGAAAGGGAAGAAAGAAGGAGTTGAAACATTCTATAGTTACCTATTAATAGCTTCTGAGTACCCTCCAAAATTCCCTGAGAATGTACTCTTAGAATACAAGGAGGATGATAAAACTCTTTTAGTAGAGTATGAACTCCCTGACTTAGAGGACATGCCTAGATATAAAGGAGAAAAATATTCTAGAACAACTGGAAGAACAGAGAAGGTTGAACTGTCTCAGAATGCTAGAGATTCTCTTTACGATAAAGTTTTATACATGATTCCAATAAGAACATTATATGAGATCTTTAAGAATGACAAATTTGATCATATTGAAAGTGTAGGCTTCAATGGTTTTGTGAACACCTTAGATAAATCAACAGGTAAAAAGAAGATAGTATATATACTATCTTTGTTTGTAAAGAAAGCAGACTTTATGGAGTTAGATATCTCCAAGATTGATCCTAAAGCATGTTTTAGAGGCCTGAAGGGTATTGCTAGTAACAAACTAAGTCAGTTAGCCCCAATTGCACCAATTATGACCATTAGCAGGGAAGACAAGAGGTTTAGAGAGGGTAGGGAGGTAATGGAGAATGTGGATACTACAGTAAATGTTGCTTCTATGGACTGGGAAGAATTTGAACATCTTGTTAGAGAGGTATTCTCAAAAGAGTTTGGACAGGCAGGTATGGAAGTAAAGGTAACTCAGTCTAGTAGAGATTTAGGAGTAGATGCAGTAGCCTTTGATCCTGATCCTCTAAGGGGAGGAAAGATAATTATACAAGCTAAACGATACACAAATACTGTGAAAGTAGAGTCTGTCAGAGCTTTGTATGGAATTATGCAAGATGAAGGTGCTATGAAGGGCATTATTGTTACAACATCTGATTATGGTCCTGATGCTTATAAATTTGCACAGGGGAAGCCAATTACATTGATAAATGGTAATAATCTTCTGGCAATGTTGGAGAAGTATGGGCACAAAGCAAAGATAGACCTTAAGGAAGCAAAGAGATTTTTAAATGAATAACTTTTTCTTAATATTATGGAACGATTACCGCTAGAAGAAAGATATGACAACAGCCAAGCATATAGGTTAATAGAAACAGATCTAGAAGAAATCTTCCAGTTCGTAGAGCCAAAAGATAATCTCTCTGTATATTCA
Source organism: Candidatus Dojkabacteria bacterium (assembly GCA_034002865.1). Classification (GTDB taxonomy): domain Bacteria; phylum Patescibacteriota; class Dojkabacteria; order SC72; family SC72; genus UBA5209. The sequence goes on along the minus strand of JAVEZR010000025.1, from coordinate 666 downwards.
CACAAAATATATAGTCTTTTTTTTAGAGCATGTACAGAATTTGAGAATATTTCAAAACAAATTCTCAAATATAATGGAATTAGTCCAAAAGATAGAGACTATAAAATGAAAGATTACTTCAGCTTAGAAAAGGATTTTAATCTTTCCGATTATTGTGTTTATAATAGAGCTCTTGGGGTAGAGTTTACACCATTCTTCTGTTTCCATGGAAAATCTTCCTACAAAGAAGTTCTTGACGAGTTTGGAAGCGGTTTCTGGTATCAGGCATATAACGAAGTAAAACATGACAGGAGTGCGAATTTCAGCTTGGCAAATCTTGACAATACTCTATCTGCAGTGGGGGGACTTGCTGTTCTTCTCTTTTTGCAATACAAGAAAGCCGCCTTTTTCCCATATATTGATGAGTCTAAGTATTCATTTGAAGAATGTGATGAAATGGATTATTGTGAAAATACAATTTGGAGTATTCTCAAACCCAATCCCTAATCTTGAATTGGAAGTATAATGGATAACCTGTTTCTAAGTTCCATGCGTTTTAATATCGCCCACCACTCAGATTTCTTGTATACTTTCTTATGGATATATCCAAATTAAATCTTAAACCTATTTCAGAAGATGAAGTAATATCTGTATTTCTTAAAGGAGAAATCAAATCAAAAAGATTCT
>JAVEZR010000024.1:0-10574 GCA_034002865.1 Candidatus Dojkabacteria bacterium | reverse complement strand
TATCTCTAAATATCTTCACACTGTTGTGATATCATTGCTTAGTTAATATATATTACATATCGTTGTATGAAAACAGTACTATTTCATGGACCTTCTGGAAGTGGTAAAGATACTCAGGTAGAGATGTTACAAAAGAAATATGAGTTTGAGAATATTGGCACAGGAGATATGTTTAGATCTATGTACAAGCAGGCAGATTTAGAGGCCCTGAAAGCATATAACTATTGGTCTAAGGGTCAGTGGGTACCAAATGAATTGGTATACAGTATGTTAAATAAATGGGTTACAAAGTTTGATAAAGAGAAGCATTGGGCCTTTATCTCTGTAGTTCGGGATGTAGGGCAAATAGAGATGTTTGATAAGACATTAGAGAGTGTTGGTAGGAGTTTAGATCATTTCATTCATTTTACTCTCTCTGAAGATGTCGCTATAGAGCGTATGTCTCTTAGATGGGTATGTCCTAATTGTGATAGTACATATCATGAAAAATACAAGATAGAGAAGGTAAAAGGATACTGTGATAAGTGTGGTACTAAGCTAGTACAAAGGGAGGATGATCAGCCCGATAGAATTAAAAATAGGATAAGGGAATATAATAGAACAATAGAACCTATACTTTCAGTTTATAAACAGAGAGGGATTTTAATAGAGATAGATGCTACTCCAAGTATTGAAGAGATTCATAAAAAGGTATTGTTAAGCCTAGGGTTGTAAAAAGTTTCTCTTTTTGATATGCTTAACTCGTCTTTGTAGGGTTTTAGTGGTATTTCAAGGGAAAATAGCTTTAAATCTTTGAAAAAAGCTTATACTTTTGATATAATGCTCAGGACTCTATTTAATTACAAGGATGCTAAGTTATGACTGTTGAGACTAAGAAAGTTTACGAATTTGAGGGAGAGGTAAAGGAGTGTTTACCTAATACAAAGTTTTTAGTCGAAATAGAGGTTAATGGTGTTAAGCATGATGTAATAGGATATCTTTCTGGTAAGATGAGAATGCACTACATTCGTATCTTAGAGGGAGATAAGGTAAAGATAGAAATGACACCATACGATAAAACGCAGGGTAGAATAACATATAGAATGAAATAAAATGAAAGTACAGGCTTCAGTTAAAAAAAGATGTGCAGATTGTTATACCGTTCGAAGGAAGGGTCGTGTATATGTTTACTGTAAGAAGAATCCTAAGCATAAACAGAGGCAGGGATAATATAATATATAACTGTATTTAATTAATATACTATGGCAAGAGTCGCAGGAATAGAAATACCAAATGATAAGAGATTGTGGGTCTCCTTAATGAGCATATATGGAATAGGAGAGAAGTCTGCAAAACTTATCTGTACTGATGTAAAGATAGATGAGAATACTTTTGTTAGGGATCTTAATGAGGCACAGTTAGACATTATCCGAGGATACTTAGATAAAAATATTCAGGTAGAGGGAGAGTTAAGGCAGAAGATCTTTAGAGCTATTAAGAGATTAAAAGATATTAAAAGCTATAGAGGTATTAGGCATAAATTAGGACTTCCAGTTAGAGGTCAAAGAACAAGGCATAATGCACATACTAGAAAAGGTAAGAGTAGACCTGTAGGTGGTTTAAATCGTAAATTAGAAAAGACTTAGCATATTATGGCAACTATTACTAAAAAGAAAGTTAAGAAGGCAGTATCTTCGGGTATTGTTACAATACAATCTACATTTAATAATACAATAATATCAATAACAGATAGTAACGGAGAGGTATTAGTTCAGGGTAGTCCAAGTGTAGTGGGATTTAAAGGAGCTAAGAGAAGTACAGCGTTTGCTGCTACTAAGGCGGCTAGTGATGCTGCTGAGAAAGCTATTAAGAGATATGGACTTAAGGATGTAAAAGTAATAGTTAGTGGTCCAGGGGCAGGTAGGAATGCAGCTGTAAAAGGTTTGGATTCTGCGGGGTTAAAGATTACTACTTTAGTAGATAGAACCCCTATCCCTCATAATGGATGTAGGCCTAGAAAGGCACCAAGAAAGTAATAATATTTGTAAATATTTTAAATGGGTAGATATACAGGACCAAAAGAAAGATTAAGTAGGAGAGAGGGTGTAGAGTTACACCTTAAAGGTTCAAGGTCTTTTTCAGAGAAGACTGGATTAAAGAGGAAGCCTTTTGTTCCAGGGCAACATGGAAGTAAAAGAAGAGCAAGGCTCTCAAACTACGGTCTTCAATTAAGAGAGAAACAGAAAGTGAAGAGAACATATGGTGTTAGAGAGAAACAGTTTAAGAATCTCTATGTAGAGGCTGATAGAAGATCCAAGGTATATGACACAGACAAGGGTCTTGAGCTTTTAAGGATGTTAGAAACAAGGGTTGATAATGTCCTCTACTATGCAGGTTTAGCCCCTTCAAGAGCAGCTGCAAGGCAGTATGTAGTACATGGTCATGTTCTTTTAAATGGTAAGAAATTTACAATTCCTTCTGCAGAAGTAAAAGAGGGAGACTCTGTAGAGATAAAGATGGCAAAGCTTGCATCTACAGAGAAACTGTTTCCTGTTCCTGATTGGATAGAATCAAAGGAAACTAAAGCAATGGTAGCAAGATTGCCAATTAGAGACGAAATAGATGAGGGTATTCGTGAGAACCTAATCATAGAGTACTACTCTAGATAATAATTTGTTTAAAAATAATAATGGAGGCATTCAAAGATATAAAAGTAACAGTTAGAGAAGAAGAGAATAACTTTGGTGTATATGAGGTCTCTCCTCTTCCAAGAGGATATGGTCATACCTTAGGTAATGCTCTAAGAAGGATTCTTTACTCTAGTCTTAAAGGTTCAGGTATTACAAGTATAAAGATTAAGGGTGTTAAGCATGAATATTCTACTCTCCCTGGAGTAAAAGAGGATGTAACCTCTATTATTCTTAATCTTAAGCAGGTTAAGTTTAGAGTAGACTCAGAAGATATAAAGAGATGTAAATTAGTTGCAAAGGGTAAGAAAGTAGTAAAGGCTTCTGATATTGAAGTAGAGGCGGGAGTAACCATAGCTACACCAGATCTAGTTATTGCAAATCTTACAGATGCTTCTGCTGAGCTAGTCATAGATATGGTTGTAGAGTCAGGTATTGGATATAGAGATGCCAGAAATACTGATAGAGAAGAGGTAGGAATAATTCCTTTAGATTGTGATTTTACACCTGTTGAAAAGGTAAGTTTAACTGTAGAGCAGGCTCGTAAGGGTCAGGAGACGGACTTAGACTCCGTAGTTATTCGTCTAGAAACAGATGGCAGTATAGCACCAAAGGAAGCACTTTTAGAGTCTTCTAGAATATTGCAAGAGTTTGCAGGTAAGGTAATGATTGCAATGGGGATATCTAAAAAGGAAGTAGAAGAGAGAGTAGAAGAGATTAATCAGGTAGAGATAGTCGAAGAGGTAGTAGAAGAGCATGATGAAGCTAACGATTTAAGAATAGAGGAATTACCAATATCAAAGAGGTCCAAGACAGGTTTACTTTCTGGTGGATATAAGACATTGGGAGATTTAAAGAGTGTTACAGTAGATGATTTACTTTCTCTCTCTGGATTTGGTAATAAGTCCTTAAATGAGGTAGTAGAACTTTTAAGTCAGTACGGTATTAATATAAAGAGCGAATAGTTAAATAGGATGTATAAAAGAAATAGTATTAAAAAACTAGGTAGAACAACATCTCACAGGAAAGCATTGATACAGAATCAGTTGCGTTCATTGGTAGAGAGTGGAAAGATTAAGACTACTTCTCCTAAGGCAAAGGTAATGAAGGGAGAAATAGAATCTTTAATATCCAAAGTAAGAACTACAAAGGATGGAGATTTGAGTTTAAGAAGGAAACTATTAATTGTTTTTGGTAATACAGAGTTAGTTAATAGGTTTGTTGATATTGCTAAGAAGGATAGTGCTAAGGTCTTGATTAAGAAGGTTGGTTTTAGAGATGGTGATAATGCACAGGTATCAGTTTTAGAGATTAAAGGATTAAAGGTAAAGGGAGTTAAGAAAGTTGGTAAAACTAAAGATGAGCCTAAAGAGGTAGAAGAGAAGAAACCAGTGATTGATGAGGAGAAGAAGAAAGGTATATTAGGTCTAGGATCTAAGAAATCAGTTACTAAGGGAGTAGGACCAATTAACAAAGAGAGGGCAAAATCTAGATCAGGATTATAATTTATATATACAGATAAATAGATGAAGTACACTACACAGTGGACAAAAAAAGAAGATATTAAGAGAGAGTGGTATGTTATTGATGCCAAAGATTTAATTGTTGGTAGAGTTGCTACAAAGATAGCTTCTCTCCTGATTGGTAAGGAGAAACCACAGATAGTTCCTAACTTAGATTGTGGTGATTATGTCGTTGTTATCAATACAGATCAGTTAAAGCTTACAAGGGGTAAAGAAAATAAGAAGATGTATTACAGCTATTCTGGGTATCCTGGTGGTTTAACAGAGACAGTATTTAAAGACCAGATGAAGAAAGATTCTACTAGAGTAATACTTTCTGCTGTAAAGAATATGTTACCTAAAAACAAGCTTAGAGATTTGAGAATGAATAGGTTGTTTGTATACAAAGATGATGTTCATAAGCATCAGCCTCAGAGTCCTAAAGAGTATAAATTATAATAGATTATAGAGTGAGTAAGGAGAAATATTTTGAAGGTATTGGTCGAAGAAAAACATCTACATGTAGAGTTAGAATTTATGCTGGAGATAAGGCTAGTACTGTAAATGGCAAAGCTATTACTGAGTACTTCTCAAGTATTCCTGCGTCTACGAATACAATAATGAAAGCTCTTAATGTAACTGGGTTAGAGGGTAAATATTACTTTACTGCTATAGTATCAGGAGGAGGAATATCTTCTCAGGCTGATAGTGTTGCATTAGGTTTGGGAAGAGCTCTTTACTTAATGGATGAGACATTAAAGCCTTCTCTAAGAAAAGCAGGTTTAGTAACAAGAGATCCTAGAGAGGTGGAGAGAAAGAAATATAGTCAGGTTAAAGCTAGGAAGAAACCTCAATTCTCTAAGCGTTAAGAATATGGAAAGCACCGAAAGGTGCTTTTTTTTTCTAAAGTGGGTAATATATATTAATTTATATTTTATCTCTTTTAAGTATGAAAAAAACAGTCTCCTGGGTGTTAATTACCGTAGGTATAGTAATATTTGGGTTCTTAATAGTTCAAATCTTTTCTGTGTATATATACAGGGAGAAGAATTCCTCTATGATAGAGGGTAATATTAGGACAGATTTTTTATCATCCGGAATGCAAGAAGATAGCGTTTTGTATGAGAAGGGGTCTCCAACATACAATGACGATGAGGGTTCTAAGATACAGAAAACAGGCTCTATTAATTTCTTAGTTAGAGATCTCGATAGTGCAGTCGATAGTGTGGAGACTGTTAATGCTAAGTACTCTGGAGAAGTAACTAATATATATGATTACGGTAGGGGTAATGATAGGTATGTACAGTTAACTGTAAAGGTTCCTGTGCAGAGTTTTGAGAAATACTATGAAGAGCTACGTAAACTTGATGGAGAGGTTACATACGCAAATATAGGTACAAATGATTTAACAGAGCAGTATATTGATATTACCTCTAGGTTGGAGAATTTAAAGAGTGTAGAGAGTCAACTAGTAGGCATCTTAAAGGGTGCTAGCTCCGTACAAGATATACTTGCAGTTCAGAAAGAATTAAATAGTGTAAGGGGAGATATAGAGAGCTATGAAGCACAGAAGAGATACTTTGATAACCAGACTGATTACTCTTACATTTCTCTTACCTTTAATATTGATAAAGAGGGATTAAATATCTCGGATGAGCCATGGAAGCCACTTGGGGAGTTTAGAGTTGCATTAAATGCTTTAATAAATGTACTTAAAGCTCTTGTTAATGTAGGAGTATGGGTACTTGTATTCTCTCCTCTAGTTTTAATACCTGTTGGTATTGTACTGTATGTAAGTAAGAAGAAAAACAAATAGAGTTGCGTGAGTGCTACGTGAGTGGTATACTACTCATATATGGCAAAATATACAAATAGAATACAAGTGAATGTTTCTGATACCCTTAGGGATAGGTTGACTCTTGAGGCTCAGAGAATGGGAATTACAGTTCCCGAATACATCAGGTATGCATTACTAAATGAACTAGATGATATTGGCGGGATTGATGATATAGACAGAGAGTTACTTAAAGATTTGCCCCAGGCTATTGATGATATTAGAAATGGTAGGGTGATTGAGACAAACTCCTTACAAGAGGCTTTAGATGTCTTAAAAGACCACAAGGAATATGATTAATATTACCTACTCTAGGGACTTTTTCCGCAAATATGATAAGTTGGTAAGTAGAAATTCTCAATTAGAAAAAAAATATGCAAAGTGTTTAACACATCTAGTACTAGATCCTTTCTATCCTAGCTTAAAAACTCATAAGGTGGATATAACTACTTTGGGTGTAGTATTTAGCTCTAGGGTTACGGGGGATATTCGGATATTATGGAAATATTTAAATAGGGATACAATCATTATTCTAACCACTGGAGGTCATGAGGGTAAATCTTCTGTTTATAAGTGATTTTTAGTATAATATATAGCGTAAGTATCATATACGATCGCGCTAATTAATAATTAGTGAGGAAAGTCCGGACTCCATGTAGCCTCTGACATATTGAGGTAGGTGCCAACGAAAGTTGGGAGGGAGTAATCTTTCGGAGAAAAGGGCAACAGAAAGTTATACCGCCTAAGCAATTAGGTAAGGGTGAAATGGTGGTGTAAGAGACCACCGGATACTGTAGTAATACAGTATTGCGAGGTAACCCCCCCTGGAGCAAGGCATAGCCGCATAGATAGATGATCGTTTAATACAGAATCCGGCTTATTTGGTACTTACGCATTTCAAAGTTAGTTACAAATGGCCTTGTCTGTGATATTATGGGGCACTAAAATATTTGTTCTTAAATATGCCAGATATATTTGAACCTCAAGATATTGGACCAGGAGATGATAGCAGAAGAGAGTCAGAGATTGAGAAATTAAAAAAGGCAAGGATAGCTATTGCTTACTATTACAGACAAATCTCAGAAGATAATCCCTCGGATGAGAATGGCTATACTGCATTTGATCAATTAATCCTTTATGAATTCGACATAGCGAATGATGAGGATGTGTATGATCAGATAGAGGAGTTAAAGGAGGATATAGTATTCTTTGCCCAGATGTTAGATGAGGGAGAAGGAGAGATAATTCTCGAGTATCAAATTAACGAGGATGAGACCCTCTTAAGAATTGCTAAAGGTGTTCTAGAAGGGTATATAACGGATGATACCATCTCTCGTTGGGCAGACCTTACCTCTATGGAACAGATAATACTGTACGAGTTTGGAAATATGGAAATAGACAGAATGATTGCAATAAAGAAAAAGTTAAAATCAATAGAGCTTGGTTTGAGAGGTGGAAGTACAATCTCAAAAAAGGATGATATAGACGACGATTACAAGAAGATAGAGAAAAATGACATTGATCTTAATCTATATTAATTCAAAGAAGGTTCTTACCAATCCCATTTAGAAAATCTTTCTCACTTACTCTATTTTTACCCTCTAGTTGTAAATCTAATACCCTAATTGAGATATTTGAATCCTTTGTTGAAAAGAGTAGCATACCATCTTTTGTATAAAGAGTCCCAGGCTTTTTAGAGGAATTTATTCTAACAATCTCTACCTTAAAAAGCTTTAATATCTTTCCTTTATCTATTACACTCCAAGCAACTGGCCATGGGATCATAGCTCTTACTAATCTCTCAATATACTCAGGATCCATATCTTCCCACTGAATCTGGGCACTCTCTTTTGATATATCTTTTTGCCAACAGTATGTAGCTTTAGAGCTATCCTGCTTAACTGGTGTAATCTCACCATTAATCCATCTCTCAAGGACATCGCCCAATACTTGGGCTGATTTACTAACGAGTCTCTCTCTAAGAGAAAGATTTGTGTCATTTTCAAGTATGGGTTCTTTGAATATCTGTAAGATATCTCCTTCATCTAACCCTTCAGACATTAACATTATCGATATCCCTGTCTCCCTCTCTCCATCTAATATAGCTTTTTGGATTGGAACAGCACCCCTATATTTAGGAAGCAAAGAAAAATGTACATTAATAGATTTGTAGATCGGATATTCTAAGAAGAAAGCGGGGATAATCTCTCCAAAGGCCTTACAAACTACTAACTCAGGTTTAAAAATCTCTAGAGCCTCTTTGTACCTATCAATGTTTCTCTCAGTATGAAAAACTTCTATACCGTTCTCTAATGCATACTCTTTCACTTTAGAGGGAGTAATAATCTGTTTCCTGCCGACAGGCTTGTCCGCTGTTGTTATCACCCCGATAATATTAAACCTCCCATCCTCATTCAAGGTTCTCAAGGTCTCTACCGACTCCCAATCTGTTCCTAAAAATAGTGTTTTAACAGGACTTTTCATCAATAAATTCTACCACATAGGATAGGGGTAGAGAAAGTGTTTTAGTTAAGAGGAATAGGAATATATCCGGGGTACATTCTTACTACTGTGAGCTATGATATAATAGCGGATTAACAATGAAATCAAAGATATTTAAATACAATTTGCCGGAAGAGTTAATAGCAAAATATCCACCTAAGGAGAGAGGAACATCTAATCTCTTAGTTTTGGATAAAGAGAGTGGAGATATCAATCACAAAAAGTACTTTGATATTCTCGAATATATACAAAAAGGGGATGCTGTAGTTCTTAATGAAACAAAAGTATTAAATAGTAGAACCTTTTTCTTAACACCAAAGAGAAAAAGAATAGAAGTCCTCTTTCTAGAAAATATTGGTAATGAGATATGGTATGTGTTGATTGGTAGAGCAAAGAATGTAGAGATAGGGGATATAATAGAAAATGAAGTAGAACGTGATATTAAGATATTGGTAAAAGAAAGAAAAGAGAATGGGTTCCTAATAGAGTTTGTACAAGGAACAAGTAACACTCTCTTTGAAAAATATGGTCATACACCTCTTCCCCCATATATGAAAAGGGCAGATGAGGAGAGTGATAAAGAAAGATACAATACCGTTTTCTCTAAAATAGAGGGTGCAGTAGCAGCTCCAACTGCAAGTTTAAATCTTACTAAGGAGATATTAGAGAAGATAGAGAAGAAAGGGGCTAAGATTGTAAAAGTAGAGCTAAGGGTAGGGTGGGGAACGTTTGCTCCAATACGGGAAGAGAATATTGAAGATCATCAAATCCATACTGAATATATAAATGTGAGTGAAGAGGCTGCAGCAGTAATTAATAGCAGAGAGGGTAAACTATGGGCATTTGGTACTACAGTTGCAAGAACTTTGGAAAGTGTAGCTAAGTTGGATACAAAAAGTGGAAGGTACAGGATAGAGAGTTTTAGCGGTCATACTGCTCTCTTTATCTACCCCGGGTTTATGTGGCGAATAGTCGATGGTTTGGTTACGAATTTCCATATGCCGGATTCATCTCTGATTTTGCTTGTTAGCTCTTTTGCAGGGATTGATAATATTAAAAGGGCGTATACTAAAGCTATAGATAAGAGGTATAAGTTTCTTAGCTATGGAGATAGTATGTTAATTGGTGCTAACTTAAGTAAGTAAAATACATGAACTTAGACATTCTGAAAGAGAAACATTTCTTTATGCCAGATGCTACTAGAGGAGCAGTAAGAAATTTAACAACAAAACAGTTGAAAGAAACAGGTACCCAAGCACTAGTAACAAACACCCTCCACCTACTAATACATCCAGGACCAGAGGTCATAGAAGAACTAGGCGGTATAAAGAAGATGATGGGTTGGGATGGTATTGTCCTTACAGACTCAGGAGGTTTTCAAGTCTTTTCTCTAATTCATTCTAAGAAATGGCAAGGTAAAGTACATGAGAATGGTGCAACATTTAAATCCCCAAGGGAGGGTAATACATATGAATTAACACCGGAGAGCTCCATAGATATGCAAATAAAGATTGGCTCTGACGTATTGGTATGTTTAGATGATTGTAGAGATACGGATCTAAGTAGAAAAGAAGCTGAGATATCTGTAAACAGAACTATTAAATGGGCTAAAAGATGTAAAGATCATTTTGAGAATGTATACGGTGGTACTGCTAAAACAGGTAAGCTACTTACATGTGTAGTACAGGGTGCCAACTATTTAGATCTTAGAGCTATGTGTGCACAGGAGTTGAGTAAGATACAGTTTGATGGATATAACTTTGGAGGTTTTGTAATTAACTCAGAGGGTAATCTGGTAGAAGATGAAATGAAAGCAGTAATAGAGAACACACCTACTAATACAATCCACTATGCAATGGGAGTAGGTAAACCTCAAGATATCATTAAAGCAGCAAGTATAGGGTACAACCTTTTTGATACAGTACTTGTTACTCGTAATGCTAGACATGGAACACTGTATACATCCCAGGGTGAATTAAGAATAAATAACAGTGAAATGGCACTAGATACAAACCCTGTAGATCCTAATTGTAATTGTGAGTGTTGTAAGAATTACTCTAGAGCATATCT
>JAVEZR010000023.1:0-11129 GCA_034002865.1 Candidatus Dojkabacteria bacterium | reverse complement strand
TTCCTCTATTGTCAAATGTGGATTGCTCCGAAAGATAAAAGGAAAGAGCTTTGGTCTACATCTTGGGCGACAAGAGGATCAAATGCTGATTAATATCTTTTTAGACGCCCATAGGTAATCTCTGTGTATTACCAATGTACAATCTCTTAGCCTTCATATTCAACTAATGTCATACTTTCTAGTATGGAGTCTAAAACTTTAAGATCAGTCTCTGAAGTATTTGGTGTCACTGTAAAAGTATAACTATTTACAATAGAATAATAACTACCTTCATATGAGCTTTTAACAATCATTCCATCGATTTCGGTCATATATGTATCGCAACGAGATTCAAAAGCCTCTGTCTCTCTATCGTCATCTTGGTAGAACTGTGTACCTATTCTTCTATATATATTGCCAAGGATATTAATTTGAGTATATTTCTGCTTAGTTAAGTCTGTAACCTGATACTCACTTTCTGCTTCTGATGGGGCTGGAGTATCTTTAAAGAGGTAATAGTCTAGACATTGGCCTCCAACTCCACTAATTAGTTGCATCTTAAATATCAGATTTTCTCCTTTCATTATCTCTAATCCTGTTAAGCCCTCGCAATCTATCCCTCTGGGAACCAACTCAGGAGTGTTATATTCAAGTTTTATATCCCAACCTTTAGGTACTTGAGCCTCCACAGTTGTTAATTTAAGAGCTTTTATAGCATCATCTTCCGCTCGAAATTTCTCATCCCTAATTCTTTTATCCTCTAATTCTTTTATCTTTTCTTCCTCTGTGTCCTTGTTTAATTCGATATCAGTCTCCTCTCCTGTATCTTTGTCTAATCCGATATTAGTTCTCTCTTCTTCCATATTCTTACTATTCAAGGTTATTATTAGTGATGAAGAGAGGATAGTGAGGATCGATATAGAGGCAATCATGGTATATAGGGCCCATTTAGGGATATTTACTCTTTCTGTCATTTTACTACTTTATAAATTTAAAAATATATCTTTCAACAAACCTATTTAGTTAAATCATTGGGCGAGTTTAATGTATTCTCTGTCTTAAGCTGTGAGATAAAGAAGCCTGTATATACAGTAATTAATATAAATAGGAGAGTACCATTAATACCCTGACCGAATATTAACCAGTATCCTGTGCCTACTAATGTAGGTAATATACTTCCATATAGTACTATTTTAAGAGATTGAGAATAGCTAAGCTGTTTCTTAAATATTTTTGCAGTTAAAAGACCAACTAGGGCATAAAGAAGTAGAAATGCAAATTTAGCTCCCAATATTACTAGTACAATTAATAGGAAGAAGAGAAAGATTAGTAGAACAATCATAATAATTGCCTGGGTAGGTATTAATCCTAGAAATGTGTCTAGAAGAATATCCTTATTGGTATTTTTTAACATATCAAGATCTTTATAAAAGAGCTGTTGTAATTCTGTATCAGTACCCTTTATATATACAGAATCTCTTGTAGCGACAATATACTCAGTAACATACTGAAAGTTTTCTTTTTGAAAGACATAATCATCATCAATAATTAGAACTATGGAATCCTCTCCCAAAAATTCTACTCTTTCATCAATGTTCAAAATACCATCATTTATTTCAAAGTAGGGGATTGAATCTTTGAGTTCTTGAATTGACGGAAATTCATCTCTTACAGAGATAGTCATAGAGAGAGTGTATACCAGTATTGAGATAATTGAGATTAATGTCCAATAGGTAAAGGGCTTTCTAAATTTCTGAGATAATGATTCTTGATACAGTTTCCTATCATATATTGCTCTGAAGAGTGTCATTTTGGGTTAGGTAATATTATTATTTCTGTAATGTCATACTATCAAGTATCTCATCTACAACTAGTAGATCTTCCTCTGATGCATTCATAGAGGCTCCATAGAAGTATGCTTCTCCAGTAAACCCATCAGAATCAGTAAAGTTTAAACCCTCGATTGTTAATACTCCAGATACACATGGTGCCTCAAAGTAATCATTGTTAGGCTCTTCATCATAGAAGTATGTTAACCCTATCCTTCTGAAATCTCTACCTAACCACTTAAATTCAGAGTATTTTGTTGAAGTGTAATCTGTAATATTCATAGGCTCTCCGATTTCATCTGCCATAGATTGATTACTCTCTAAGTGAGCAGGACTGTAATCAGAGAATTTAGCATACATAGGGCATCCTATAAATCCAATACCTGAGACTGCTCTTACTGAGAATATCTCTTCAGAACCTTTCTTTATTTTCAATCCTGTAAATCCCTCATATACAGCACCTTCTACTAAAGAATCTGTCCCCTCTCCATCGTAGTACTCCTCAACACTCCAACCATCTGGGAGTAGGGCTTTTACTGTTTCTCCTTCATAGTAGCTTTCCTTTGGTTGAATATTTTCTTCCTTGTTTTGATCTGTAATATCTTCTTTCTCTTTATCTTCTTGTTGTACTTCGCTCTCCTTCTTTAAAAGAGAATCGAATGTACCATTCTTATACATAAAGAAAAGGGAGAGTATTAGTAGTAAGAAAAGGAGTATAGCGATTATTATTAATAGTACTTTTTGGCTTATACCTTTCTTTTTAGTAGGTTGTACTGTTTGTAATACACTATTTTGTAAATCATTGGGATTATTTTCCATATCTTTAATATCCAAAGATTATATATTAACAGATTACATCGGTGAGTATTAGAAAACAATAGCTAAAGCTCTACAGGGCATACTGTACCATCATCACAGTATTTGGTGCTTTCTGGAGCACACGCTTTCTCTGTACATACAGTTTCACCATCATAGCAGAAGCATGTATTACAACCATCTATAGAAGTGTATGTTTCTTTATCTGCATATGCCCACCCATTGTATTCACATCTATTGGGTTCTCTAAAGAGAGAGGTATTCTCTGTATAGAAGACGTAACTAATTAGACCTATCGTTATGGTTGCTAATGTAATTATTACACCAGTAAGAAAGTTATTCTTTTTCTCTAATTCATTATCCATATCTTCAATATACTATATTACCAACTACTGTTCTAGAGTTTAATATGTTTACTCTTTACCAGAGAGTAATCCCTTAAGGTTCTCCATACTGTCAAAGATGTGAACTCTTGAAAGAGATAGGCGGTTTTTTAGAGTATGGTCTATTGATCTACCACAGCTTACTCCAAGAAGGTATCCTGCCTCTTTAACATATGGATATCCCTTAGAATCTATCACACAGCCAGGGTAGGCTATAGAGGCAACTTCTTGTCCTGTTGCACCTATTAGTGTATTTCTGCTTCCAACTATTTCGCTACTGAGTTTTGATGGGTCGTAAAGTTTAGTTAGGTCTGGATGCGTACCTGTATGTGAGTCTATTATCATCCCACTGTTTGCCATCTCTCTTAATTGGTCATATGTAATTGAGGTTCTTCCTGTTACTACATAAAAGACTCCTGTTAATCCATATTTTTTAAGTAATCTGTATCCATTCTCATACTGACTTTTTGTACTGTCATCAAAGGTTAGCATTACACTTTTTTGAGAAGGATTAGTAGCTAAGCTTAGTTGATTGTACAGTTCACGTGGGGTTACACTTTTATAATTTTTCTTAACTAAGTATGCTAACTGTTCTTCAAATGTCTCTGGAGTTACGTATAAACCCTTAAGGAAAGAGGAGCCTGTGGCTGGCATTGCATCTATCTGGTGATACATGATGATTGGGATTCTAACAGTACCACCTCTTTGCTCTGTAGGTACTATGTCATATACTTCATTGAAGTTTTCATCGTTAATTGTAAATTCCTCAGAGATTATAATAGGGGATATGTATATTTTATTTTCCTTCACTACTAATCTCCAATATATATTTCCAGATCTATTTAAATCTGTGCTGTATATTACATCCATTAGATTATGTTTTAATCTGTTGTTTGCATTTAAATCTGAAGAATTTTTAGAGTATATTACTAAGTCATTTAGTAATGTTGTTAGATATGTAATCTGTCGAGATTTATCTAATTGAGTATTTCTTAATATTCTTAATTTAAAATATGCACTATTTATACTTTCGCTATCTAAATCAATGGCGAAATCTTTAAGTTGAGGGAAGTTACGAATGGTATTACTAGTTACAGAAAGAGGAAGAGTTTTGTATATTGAAAGTTCATCTTTTATATATTCTTGATATATATTACTACTGAGAGTGCCTGTTTCTAATGACTTAGAGAAGATATCTTTATACTGTAGAGGGATATAGCTGGTATCTTTTATGAATTCTGAATCTAAATATATATTTATATACTCTTGAGGTATATGAGTGGGGAGATCCTTCTCTATTAGATATGCATATGCAGAAGATATATCTGTTTGGTCACTCTTTACAATACCCTCACCGTGTAGAAGAAGGGTGGTTTTCTGATGTTGAGTGAGTGAAATATTTAGGGTGCTGAGTACTAAGTCGTAATCTTGTGGGAATTTAGGTAGGTCAATATCCTTACCTACTGTAGTTACTGTATATGAAGGTTTCTGTATCTCTTTAATACTTTCCTTTATCGTTGGCTTTACCACTGTGCTACTCTCTGGATTAACATTCTCAAAGAGATATATGAAAGCGAGTAAGAGTAGGGATATGAGAAGTCCAAATCTTAAGAGTATTGATGATTTAGAGTGTTCTCTCATTTTTATTTCTTTTTATGTAAATTTCTTTACTGGCGGAGAGGGCGGGATTTGAACCCGCGGTAGGCTTTAAAGGCCTACGACTCGTTAGCAGTGAGTTCCTTTCGACCACTCAGGCACCTCTCCTAAACGCCGTAATTATATCATAATTTTTGGGTGGATATAGATATGGATTTCCTCTAAAATATTACTATGTACATAGGAGCACATGTATCCTCCGGTGGAGGTATAGAAAATGCAATAAAAGAGGGGGATAAGTATAAGATAAACAGTATACAGATGATGCCTACTGCCCCTATGAGATGGGCTACCAAGAAGGTTCCTGATGAGAGTATAGAGGCTTCTGTAGAGGCTCTTAAGGGTAGTGTTGTGAAGAAGATTTTAATACACGGTATATATCTAACCAATTTAGCAAGGAAGGATAAACAACTCTTCCATATGGGTAAGATGGGGTTAGCCGTATATTTAGATTTTGCAAATAGGGTAGGTGAGTTAATTAAAAAGAATAATCTAGAGGTAGAAATCTTGGGTGTATGTTTTCATCCGGGATCTCAAAAAGAGCTTAACTATGAAGACAGTTTAGAGAGAATATCGTACGGTATAGATTGGGTATTAGATGAAGTAGGGGGAGATCAGTGGTTACTGATTGAGTCCACTGCAGGTACAGGTTCTAACATGGGTAGAAGTTTTACAGAGCTAAAGAGTATGAGAGATGGAAGTAAGGGAAAGGATAGGGTTGGGTATGTTCTAGATACTCAGCATACATACGCTGCTGGATATGATTGGGTTAGTGATATAGATAGTGTGGTAGAAGAGATTGGAGAGACATTGGGTTTTGATAGGGTTAAGGCTATTCATCTTAACGATTCTCTCATGGCTTTAGGTTCTAACAAGGATAGGCATGCTAATCTTGGAGAGGGTAAATTGGGTAAAGATACTGTACACAACATATTGCACAGGAAAGAGTTTAAAGATATTCCTTTCATATTAGAAACTCCAGCACTAAAGAGTGCTACTACAATGGGGGATGAGATAGAAAAATTAAAAGAGTTGTCTAAGTAATGAATGTAAATCTAAATGAAAAACAGAAATTAGCAGTACAACATAAAAAAGGTGCACTACTAATTATTGCAGGTGCAGGTACTGGTAAGACTGCAGTTATTACACAGAGAATTCTTCATATAATCAATAGTAAGTGGGCTAAGCCAAGCGAAATACTGGCATTAACATTTACAGATAAAGCGGCTCAGGAGATGCTAGCGAGAGTAGATGAAAATCTCCCTCTAAGCTACGGAGATATATGGGTTTCAACCTTTCACTCTTTTTGTGATCGCATATTAAGACAGGAGGGTCAATATATTGGTCTTGATACAAACTACTCTATGATGTCTTCTGCTGAAAGCTACATATTCTTTAGAAAGAATCTTTTCAATTTCTCCTTAAAGAAATTTAGACCGTACGGTAATCCAACAAAGTTCATTGATGACATACTTAAGCACTTCTCACGTTTACAAGATGAAGATGTATCTCCTGCTGATTACATAGCTTTTGCAAAGAAGTTGCCTAAGAGAACAAAAGAACAGAAAGAGGAGTATGAGGATATTTTAGAGTTAGCTACTGTGTATGAGCAGTATACAGAGTTAAAGATAGAGAACTCTAAGATTGATTTTGGAGATTTAATCATTCTGACCATTAAGCTTTTTAGAGAGAAGCCTAATATCTTAAAGAGGTATAAAGAGAGATTTAAATATGTACTAGTAGATGAATTCCAAGATACTAATCATACTCAAAATGTTTTAGTTAATATCCTCTGTGGGTTTGATCCTAAGTATGATATTGAGAAGGTAGGTAAGATTAATCCAAATCTTACTGTAGTAGGGGATGATGATCAGGCTATATACAAATTTAGAGGAGCCGCAATTTCAAATATATTGCAATTTAAACAGTACTACCCCAAAGCAAAAGAGGTGGTTTTAGTTGAAAACTACAGATCTAGACAGGAGATATTAGATAGCTCATATGCATTAATATCACATAATAATCCATATAGGTTAGAGATTACAGAGAAGATAGAGAAGAGGTTAATATCAAGAGTGCCTTTTGAGAAGGATGACGATGTTGTTAATTTAGTTGTAGCTCAAGATGAGGATAGTGAAGCAGAGTGGATATCGAAAGAGATCTTAGAATTAACAGGATATGGGGAGAATATTGAAGGAGAGAAAGCACAGAGGTTTGATCAAGAGGGACAATCTAGATTTGTGGAGTTAGTTCCAGATAGGGAGTACAAATTTAATGATATTGCTATTTTGGTTAGAGCTAATGCACATGCTGATGTGATAATAAAGAATCTTAGATATTTGGGAATACCGTATAAGATTGGTGGTTCAAGAGGTTTGTATTTTAGGGATGAGATAAAGTTCTTAATCTCATTTCTTAAGGTATTGGTTGACTACAAAGATGGTATCTCTGTATACAAAGTTTTAACATTACCACAGTGGAAACTTTCAGCTAGGGAGTTCATCGAAATAAACAGATTAGCTAGGGAGAATAAATTGTCCATTATTGAACAGTTAGAGGGATCTCTACAGATAAAATTGGGAGAGGAGAAGATAGAGATATTTGATCTTTCTGTTAGCAATTTACTTGAGAATATCCTCTCAGATGATGCTAAAGAGGGGTTAGGAATGTTTCTTAAGATAGTGAATGAAAGCATATTAAAGATTAAAGAGGGGAAAAGTACAGGAGAGATACTGTATGACTTTGTACAGGATAGTGGATATTTAGATTCTCTCGTTAAGAAGGGTGACTCACAAGCACAGTTTGAGATATCTAATATCTCAAAGTTCTTTCACTTAATACAGGAGTATGAAAAGAACAATGTAGATACCAATATATATGAATATGTAGATTACCTTGATTACAGTATTGAAGTAGGGGATTCACCTTTAGTAGATCAGATGGATATGTCTGAGTATGATGCAGTAAATATTCTTACTGTACATAGCTCTAAAGGGTTAGAGTTCCCGATTGTATTTTTAGCAAATCTTGTATCTGATAGATTTCCATCCCAAAATAGAAAGGATACAATTCCAATACCGGAGGGATTAATAAAAGAACAGTTAACAGGATTAGAAGAGAAGGAGGAACATTTACAGGAAGAAAGAAGACTGTTCTATGTAGGTACTACTAGAGCAAAGGAGAAGCTGTATCTTACTGCTGCAAACTACTATGGTGGTGCTAAGCGTAAGAAAAAGGGTAGTATATTCCTACATGAGCTTCTGGATAGGGATATTACAGAGGAGTTTGAGAAACCTAAAATATTAAAAAAAGAGAAGATTACAGATATGTATATACATGAAGAGAAGGAAAATATATTACCTAAAGATCTGAAGATGAACTTAGGCAAGAGGGTTAGTTACTCTCAAATTAATATATATCAGGATTGTCCTAAGAAGTATGAATATGCATATGTTTTACAACTACCCTCTAAGCCAAATTCTGCCTTCTCCTTTGGTACTACAGTGCATAACGCCCTAAAGGATTTCTACACCATAGTTAGAATGTCTAAGGAAGGGTTGGGTTTAACTGAGGGTCCATCTAAGAAAGATTTACTGTCTCTCTTTAACAAGCACTGGATATCGATAGGGTATGAGAGTAAGAAGCATGAGATGGAGAGGAAGAAGAATGGTGAAAGAATGATGAAGCAGTACTATGAGAAAGTATTTAATGAGAATCAGGCACCGTACCGTTTAGAAGAGTCGTTTACTGTACATCTTAAAGATAGTGCTTTTGTTGGTAAGATAGATAGGATGGATTTAGTTGAGATGAAAGATGGTATTGCACATGTTGAAATTATCGATTACAAAACAGGAAAAGAGAAGAGTAAGAGTGATATAAAGAAGGATTTACAACTACCTTTGTACAGTATATTTGCAGAGCAAAGTCTTGGGGTAAAAGTTACTGCTGCTAAGTATGTATTTGTTGAGCATGGTAGTGAGATTGAGGTAGATATATCTCAGAAGAGAAAAGATGAAGCGTTAGAGAATATAGATACTGTTATTACTGGTATTAAGAGCCAAGAGTTTGGGGCTACTCCAGATATGTTTAAGTGTAAATATTGTGATTATAGAAACATATGTGAAGATGCTATTTTATAACTGGGTTTAACATATTACATATTTCTAGTATAATTGCGCATGTTTAGAACAAAAATATATGCAAATTCACTAAGTGATGCTCTTAAGGGGGTTAATGATCTTTCAGAATCCTCGGATGTTGGTAGCTTCATGGACTCCATTATATCTCTAGCTATACCATTAGCAGTATTCTCTGTATTTGTACTATTAGTATTTGCTGCTTATCAACTTATGACAAGTAAGGGAGATCCAGATAAGCTTAAGCAGGGTAAAGAGGTTATAACGAACGCCATTATTGGTTTCCTCTTTATACTAATGTCTGTTGCTATACTTCTTTTGATAAGTAATTTGTTTGGAATAAATGTAAGTGGAAGCTAAGAGTAAAAATATAATACCTTTAGGTGTAACAATAGGTGGATACTCATTCGAGGCGCCTGCATTGGATGGTCGATTTACTACAGTAGAGGGTGTTATGGAGATAGTTGTGTACGGATTAAATACTCTTGTAGGTCTAGCAGCTCTTGTTGCAGTCGCTATGATTATATACTCTGGTATCACTTTCATCACTGCCGGAGGCGATCCAGAGAAAGTTCAGAAGGGTAGTGGTGCTTTAACTGCGTCTATTATTGGATTAATCATAGTATTTGTTGCAAGAATGGTAGTAGTATTCCTATTAGAAAATATATTGGTCTAAGGTGTTGTTTATTCTAAACCTAGTCTATATAATGAATTGTAAAATATAAATTATTGTATCAATATAAAATGAAATCTCTGCTTCGAAAAGCTCCTGTGTATGCACTCTCTGTATTTACAATATTTACAGGATTTGTAAAGGGCGCTTCAGCACAAATTACAGCCCTTGTTCCTGACCTACCTGGTCCTGACACAGATTTACTTACTTGGGTAGTAACAGTTCTTAACTGGGTAATAGGGTTGGCGGCTTTGGTTGCAGTCGCGATGATAATAGCAGCAGGGTATATGTATATAACCGCAGGTGGTGATGAGGGAAAGGTGGAGAAAGCAACAAAAACATTAACAAATTCTATTATTGGCTTAATACTATGTTTCGTTGCGGGAATGATTGTCAGATTTGTTCTTACAAATGTTTTGGGTCAATAGTGTCGGGGAAAATAGCTAAGGTGTTGCATTAGCCTTAGCACTATAATATAATTAAATGCTAAATATAAAATATTATATATACAAAATGAAGAATCCTTTAGCAAAAATATCAGGTGGAGCACTCGCACTTTATGTAGGTTTTACAGGACTAGCAAGTCAAGCTTTTGCGCAAAAGAAAGCAACCGAATGGCTTGGTGGTATTGATGGTGTCGATTCAAACTTAGACTCTTGGGTAGTAGTAATGCTTAACTGGGCAATTGGACTCGCAGCTTTAGCTGCAGTAGCAATGCTAGTAGCTGCAGGTTTTATGTATATTACTGCTAATGGTGATGAGGCTAAGGTAGAGAAAGCAACAAAGACATTAACATTTGCAATTATTGGACTTGTTGTATGTTTTATTGCAGTAATGCTTGTAAGATTTGTTTTAACAAATATCTTAAAGTAAGGTTTTGAATTTAAACTAGGGCCCACTTGGGCCCTTTTTTTTACTATTATGGACATAAACTTAAACAACATAACTACGGTAAGTCATGTAGATTTTGCAGGCTTTATTATAGAGCTTCTTAACTGGGCGATTAATTTCTCCGCTATTTTAGCTGTAATCATGATTGTAGCTGCAGGATTTCAATATATCATCTCTATGGGGGATGAAAAGAAGATAGCTACTGCTAATAAATCTTTAATATTTTCTTTAATAGGAATGATACTGGTATTTCTAGCACCTTCTGTTATACAATTCATCATAGATAACTTTTTGGGAATGTAACTGTGATAGAAAAGATAGTACTAAATATTAGTAAGCTCCTTGCATCTCCTATATATGCTCAAAATGAAGATACTCCCCCACCTAAGATAGAGCTTATCTTTGGCCCAATAGAAAATATCTTTGATATGTTTCTTCCAATTGGGGCTTTAATAGCAGTAGCTATGATTATCTATGGTGGCTACCTATACATTGTCTCTGGAGGAGATCCTGCTAGAAAACAGTTAGCACAGGGTACACTTACTTGGTCAGTAATAGGTTTAATATTTCTCTTCCTAATTAAGGCCATATTAACACTGATACTAGACTTCATAGGTGCATAGCTTGGTCTTTTTCTTACACATGCTATAATTTGTTTAATGTCTAAGTACAAAGCTGTCCAACAATTCGTAATGTTTTTACTCTTTTTCTCCTTCTTCCTATTTTTTGTTTCTAACCTTTCTTCTTCTGTATATTCTGGACCTGC
>JAVEZR010000022.1:0-11602 GCA_034002865.1 Candidatus Dojkabacteria bacterium | reverse complement strand
GAGAAGTATAGGAGAAAGGAGAGTGAGAAAAAACCTACAGTAGTAATAGAGCTTTCTTGGAAATTAATTCTATTAATTACCTTAATACTATTAATTATTTTCCTAGGTCCTCAACTATTAACTGTCTTTATATTCCTCTTTACAGGTTTTGTATTTATGTCTGCAGCACGTCCAATTGTAACCTTCCTTATGAACAAGAAGATAAGTAAGGGTATTGCAGTTTCACTTACATACCTATTAGGTATACTGTTAATTTCCGCAGTTGTAGCAATTGTTGTTATACCTTTTATTAATCAGATAGATGGTTTAGTAGAATCTGTACCTGTTTGGATAGATACATTGATATCTAACGTTAAGGATTTTTCAATATTAGGATATTCATTTGATTCTTCATCAATAAATAAATTTATAACTGATGGTTTAGAGGGAATAACTCTTAGTAATAGCTTTGAAAATATAGCGAATACTGTAGGCTCTGTATTTAGTTCTACAGCAATACTCTTTGCCTCTATTATCTTCTCAATATATCTAGTATTAGACCATGACAATATCTTAGAGTTAGGACTTGTAAGAATAACTTCGGATGTAAAAAGAAAGAGAGTAAAGAAATTAATACTGGAGGTAGAGTATAAGCTGGGTAGATGGCTATTAGGTCAAGCGGTTGTAAGCACTATTGCAGGTATAACAATGGGAACAGTTCTAAGTATAATGGGTATTCCATTTGCTCTTCCCATGGGTGTCTTTGTAGCCTTAATGACTTCTATACCAAATCTTGGTGCTACACTCTCTGCAATCCCTCCTCTATTCATTGCCTTAGTAGTTAAGGGTCCGATAGCAGCAGTTATAATCTTAGTTATATTCTTTGTATATCAACAGCTTGAAAACAATTACATAATCCCTAAGGTTATGGGTAATGTAATGGGACTTCGCCCAATCTTTATCATGTTTGCAGCTGCAGTATTCTTCATCCTTTTAGGAATATGGGGAGCAGTATTAGCTGTACCTACCGTCGTTATCCTTCGTATTTGCTATGAGTTCTATATAGATTTGCAAAAACTAAAAGCTAAAGGTAGTATTTAGTTAAGATAAAATTACTGCCCAAGAAATGTCATCTACTGCTACAAAAATCAATAGGCTTGTGTATTACTGGGAAGATTTCCACTCTAAAAATCTCAAAGAGTCTTCTGTGGGTAGAAAAGGGCTTAGTCTTTTTCAACTAAAAGATATGGACATTCCAATACCAGAATTCTTTGTACTCTCTTCTAGAATATATGATAAGTTTGTATCACAAACTCTTCTAAAAAATTCAGAGAAACTTTTAGAGGGTGGTAAGAATCCTGAAGACTCGGAAGTATTACAATCATTCCTTAAATCAGAGTTTGATGATGAAGTGGTTGAAGAGCTACTCTCTGCATATACTAGGCTCTCTGGATTTACTGATGCTTGGGTATCTGTAAGATCCTCTGTAGTGTTTCCATCCTCTCCAGAAGTATCGTTTAGTGGAGTATTTTCTACCGAGTTAAATATTAGAGGTTTGAAAAATCTAATAGACTCTATTAAAAGAATATATAGCTCCCTGTACACTGATGATGTTGTTGCATATGCAAGCTCAAAGGGAATTAACCTGGCTGATGTTAAACTCTCTGTCGTTGTTCAGAAAATGATTCAGGCAGAGGTCTCAGGAGTAGCATTTACTGTAGATCCAATCACACAAGATTCGACAAAGTTAAGTATAGAGGCAATATTTGGATTGGGAGATACAATCTCTTTAGGAGAGTTAACACCAGATACATATCTTTTAGAAAAGAAAGAGTTAAATGTAATAGAGAAGCATATTGCTCCTCAAGAGTGGATGAAAGTAAGAATGTTAAGTGGTTCAAGAGGCAGTAGTGGTGTAGAGAGGATTAAGATATCTAATAACTGGAGTCATAGGCAGAAGCTTGAAGATAAATACTTAAAAGAGATTTCTAAGATAGCTTTAATAGTTGAAAATAAACTTAGACAGGCTCAAAATATTGAATGGGTACTAGCAGGAGGAAAGGTATGGGTTTTACAAAGTAAGGATTTGTACGAGAGAACTGCAGAAAGTACTCTCACCGTTGTTGATAGTAGAGATTTTGATACATTGGCAGAGGTCTTAAAATTAAGTATAGATAAATACTCAGGCTTAGGGATGATTGAGAGTAAGGCAGTGGAGCATGCTAAGCGTATTGTTCAGAGTAACAAACATGAATATGATTCAGTAACTGCAAAATTAATAGGTATTGCAAAAAAGAAGACTTCGCAAACAGCTAAAGTTGAAAGTAGCTCATTAGCATCGGTAAAAGAAGACCTACTAGTATCTGGTATAGGGGCTAGCTTTGGTCAGATTGTGGGAAGAGCTGTTGTATTAGAGAAGGATAAAGAGATACAGATCAGTAAGAACGACATATTGGTAATAAGGGAGTATGGCTCAGAGATGGAGTCTTTAATAGTTCATGCAGGAGGTGTAGTGATGGATACAGGAGGTCTTACAAGTGACACCTCCATACTGTGTAGAGAGTTTGATATACCTGCAGTTGTAGGTACACAGAAGGGATCTTTACTAATAAAGGATGGGGATATCATTAGATTAGATGGTAATACAGGTAGTGTGTATAAAGAGAAGGGTAAGGAAATGAAAGAGGCCTTCAATGCTCCCAAGACAGAGAGTGTTCACCCTGTTGTAGAGGCATACAGAGAGGAGAATCTCTCAGGGGTAGACCTGCTAAAGAGTAACGATATTGAAGTTAAAGATGAAAGTAAGAGTGTATCTGAACTTAAAATTCCAAAAGATTTCTCACTCTCCCCTTCTGCCACAAAGGTCTTTATCAATCCTACTGCTAAACCTTCCGAATTAATCGACTATGTAGGTAATGCTCACGGTCTTGTATATATTGATTTGGACAGATTAATGATTAATCAGGGTAGACATTTACTTGCATTTGTTGAGGATAAAAAGTATGTTCAGTACTCCAAAGAAATATCAGAAAAAATATGTGAGTATATTGATTTAGCCCAAGGTAATCAGGTACTCCTCTCCATTGGCTCTTCTACTGTAGGAGAGTTTAGAGCTTTAACTAGAGGTAAGGATTTTGAAGATAAGGAGTTAGAGGATTCAGTATACGGTTTAGCCCACTATGTTAATAACAGAGAGCTACTTAGAAGAGTATTAATGATTGTAAGAAGAGTTAGAAATGTGTATAAGAAGAGAAATATGGATATTGCAATTCACTCCCCTATGAATGGTTCCCTTATGAATGATTTTAAAAAGAGTGTTTCTGCTGCAGGCTTAAGAAGAACATCTACATTTAAAATATTTGCTGTAATTGATAGTCCTACTGAGGTAATATTAGCTGATGAAATTTTAGATACAAAGATAGATGGTTTAGTCTTGAATATGCCAAGGGTAGTAAGAGTGATGCAAGGTTTTGATATGAATGATTTAAAAGCTAAGTATAACTTGGGAGTAAATAGTGCATTTAAGATAGTGGATGCAATATCAGATACTACTAGAAATACACCAAAGCAACTCATCGTAATGGCAGAGAACAGTAAAGATTTAATAAAGTACTGTGTTCAAACAGGAGTATACGGAATATCTGTTAGCTATCAAGATATAAAAGAGAGTAGAAAGCTTGTATCTGATGAAGAGGCAAGAGTAATACTTTCTAAAAGATAGAAACAATCAATGTATATAGTTTTCACTATAGATTCTCTTGTATAATAGCGTATGGCAATTAAAGAGACTCCAATGATGAGTCAGTATTTGAAATTCAAAAAACAGTATCCTGATAAGGTGGTTCTCTTCCGTATGGGAGATTTCTTTGAAACTTTTGGTGATGATGCAAAGATAACCTCTAAGGTATTAAATATTACTCTTACTGCAAGAGATAAAAATACAAACCCTACTCCATTGGCTGGATTTCCTCATAAAGCATTAGACCAATATCTTCCAAAGTTAATTAATGCTGGTTACTGTACAGTCATAGTAGATCAGCTTGAAGATCCTAAACTTGCTAAAGGTATTGTAAAAAGAGGAGTAACAAGAATAGTTACACCAGGAACACTAGATGGGGATAATGCTAATACGATAAAGAACAACTACTTAGTGTCGTTTTTCTCAGAGAAGAAAACTCTTGGAGTATCCCTGTGTGATGTATCTACAGGAGAGCTACTGTATATACAGACAGACAATAGTGAGAAGAATATAGAAGCAATACTCTCCTCATATGATCCTGTTGAAATACTTTTAATTGAAGATGAGAAAGCTCTGCACTTCCCCAACTATCCTGTGCAGTTTGTAGGAAAAGGTTTAAAGAACAAGGAGTATGTAAAAAAGATAGTGGTAGATTTCTTTGAAATTAAGAATCTTGAATCATTAGGATTGCAAGATCAAAACATTGCAGTAAGTGCAATAGGGATGGTAATTGAGTATGTAAAAGATACTCAATTAATGAATCCTAAGCATATACAGAAACCTAAGAGAGTTAATCTCTCTGGTAGTATGATTCTTGATAGGGCAACGATTAGGAATTTAGAATTAGTAAGTAATGCATACCGTGGAGATATCTCCGACTCCCTTTTCTCTGTAATTGATTACACCTCTACCCTAATGGGTAAAAGGTTACTGTACTCATGGATACTTAATCCATTAATAGAAAAGAAAGGCATAGAGGAGAGATTGAATGTAGTAGATATACTCTTAAAAAATGGGAAGAGTATAGATGAAGTAAGAGAGAATCTTACTGAGATAAATGATATAGAGAGGATTGTGGGCAAGATAGGGCTTGGTAGGGCTAATGGTAGGGATATAAAAGCTCTGCAGATATCCCTAGAGAATATCCTTAAACTAAGGAAGCAGTTCTCTGATATACCACAGCTATCAAGTAGATTTGATAAATATTGCGAATTGTTAGAAAGAGTAATTACTGAAATAGATGAATGTATTGTAGATTCTCCACCTACCACTATCTTAGATGGAGGAATAATTAAGAGCTCCTTTAATGATGAAATAAAGGAGCTAAGGGAGCTCTCTGGTGATAGTAAGGGATGGATAAAGGAGTTTGAAGAGAGAGAGAAGAAAGAAACAGGTATATCTTCTCTGAAGATAGGGTTTAATAGAGTGTTTGGATATTACATAGAGGTAACTAGAACACATCAAGATAAAGTACCAGAGAGATATATTAGAAAACAGACATTGGTTAACTGTGAGAGATATATTACTGAAGAGTTAAAGAGTAAAGAGAGTATAATTTTAAATGCACAAGAGAAACTCTCTGAGATGGAGTATGAGATATTTACACAGTTAAGAGAATCATTAGTAAAAGATATTTCTCAATTACAAGAGCTTTCTAAAGAGGTTGCACAGATTGATGTCCTGTCTGGCTTTGCATATCTTGCATATACAAAGAATTACTGTAGGCCTAAATTACATGATATGGGAGAGGCTAACGGTGTAATAGATATACAGCTTGGTAGGCATCCAATAGTAGAGAGTATCTCTGAGGATGATTTTATCTCAAATGATACATATCTAGATTACGATGAATCCTCAATGGCTATACTTACTGGTCCTAATATGTCTGGTAAGTCTACATATATAAGGCAGGTAGCAACAATTGTTTTACTTGCTCAAATAGGATGTTTTGTACCTGCAAAGAGCATGGAGCTTTCTCTTGTAGATAGAATATTTACTCGTGTAGGAGCATCAGATGATCTCTCTAGGGGTAGAAGTACCTTTATGGTAGAGATGGATGAAGCGGCTAATATTGTAAACAATGCCTCTAAGTACAGCCTCATAGTGCTAGATGAAGTAGGAAGAGGGACAAGTACATATGATGGTGTAAGTATTGCATGGGCATTAGCAGAGTTTCTTGTTAAGGATATTAAAGCTAGAACACTATTTGCTACCCATTACCATGAGCTACTAAAATTGGCTGAGAAGATATCTGGTAAGGTAAAGAATTTTAATGTCTTAGTAGAGGAAGATATAGAAGAAGGTACTGTAATATTCCTTAGAAAGATTGTAGAGGGAGGTACTGATAGAAGTTACGGTATATATGTTGCTAAGATGGCAGGATTACCCGAGAAGTTAATAAAGAGAGCAAATGAAATATTAGAGAGTTTTGAGCAGGAACAGATGTTTACTAAAGAGTCTAATCTAAGAGAGAATGGTATTCTAAATGTTAAGGATAGTAAGATAGAAGATCTAAAAACTGGATATCAGTATCCCCTATTCTTTGCAAAAGATTCTGAGATAGAGAAAGATATCCAAAGTATTGATATTGATAATTTAACTCCACTAGAGGCATTAAATAAGATATCACAGTGGAAGAAAAAGGTTTAAGAATCTATATAGTATCCCTTCTTATATCTATTTTTTATGATCGTATACCCAGTTGTATATTTTATCTTTCTTTTTAATCTGCTTATTATCATAACTAAACATTTCTCTTTTAGAGAGGTATTTAAGTGAAGTATTAGGTCCTTCTTACTAACATATGTATCACACCTTATTAGGTGCTCCATTATCTTAGTTTCAAAGCTATTAAGAAAAATCCTCTTTCCTGAGATATACACAGTATTGATACTTGTATCAAGATAGATACTATTCTTAGAGTATATCTCTAAGACCTGTTTGTTAATATCTTTCTTCAAGATGTTTCTATATACAATTCAAAGTCGTATATATTACGGTTAAAGATATATAAAGATTTGGGGAATTTGACTGGTTTTTATTTAGAAGAGTTATGATTTAACAGGAAGTTATATCTTTACTAATAAATAACAGTAGAAAGTATACAGATATTACCCAATTCTTCCTATGACATCTTCTTTCTTAATTTGGAAGCTTTCCTTGGTATTCATATTCTTTAACTGTATTAAACCACTACTTATTTCTTCCTCTCCCATTACTACTACCCAAGGTATAGCTTTTTTGTTTGCATACTTTAATTGTTTACTTAGCTTTGTAGCTATTAATTGCATCTGAGTATTTATACCTAAAGATCTAAGATATTGTGTAAGTAACAGAGTCTCTTTATACAGCTTACTATCCATTAATGTAACAAAGATATTAATATCTGTTTTTGATTCAGGAAGTAAGTTATATGTATTTAAGTAATCTAGAGTTGTTACATCGCCCCACCCTAATCCAAAGGCAGGTAGTTTACCCTCATCAAATATCTCCAATAGGTCATCATATCTCCCTCCACCGAAAAGAGCCCTAGGATTCTCTTTACTTCCAATATCAAACATCTCTATTACAGTACCAGTATAGTATGCTAAACCTCTTACAACATATGGAGCAAATGAGATATTGGTTATAGATAGCTCATTGGCAAGATTAAAGAGTGTTAGTAATTCTTTCGCACCTTTTGAATCTTCAGATATCTTCTCTAAGTCCTTTATATCCCAATTTAGAAACTCTACTAGTCTATCTATTTGAGTATCACTGAGCTTAATCTCCTTTAGATACTCTTCGAATATATCTTTAGGTATCTTTAAATAGTTATCTATAGCTTTTGTCACTAATGCTCTCTTCTCTTGTTCTAACTTTAGTATGTTGTCAAACAGATATTCAAGTAAATATCTGTTACTAATCTTTAATTCAAAAGTATTCAAAGGGGCCTTTAGCTCTTTCATTACACTCATTACGAATTGAATGATTTCTATTTCAGCCTCTACTGTAGGTATACCGAATAGATCTATGTTTAATTGGAAGAACTCCCTATTCCTACCCTTTTGAGGTTTCTCATATCTATAGAAAGGGCCAATATTAAACCACCTTATTGGTAATGTAAGTTCATTTTTCTTTGCAGCGATAATTCTAGCTAAGGAAGGGGTCATTTCTGGTCTAAGAGCTACCTCTCTATCCCCTTTATCAGTAAAACTAAATAGCTGGTTATTAGCTATCTCTTCTCCTGATTTAACTCTGTAAAGATTTGCATCCTCAAGTAAGGGAGTATCATACTCCTCATATCCATAGCTCTTTGCTACCCTTCTCCATATGTTAAAGAGATAGTTTCTCTTAATCATGTCAGCAGGATATGTATCCACTGTTCCTTTATATGGTTGTGTATTTAATTTTTTATTATTCATAATCCATTATTATATCATTAAGATTTTGTAGTAGAAAGGATTGTTTTAGAATGTAGTATTAAGTTGAAAACTGTTCCTAAATAATATATATTTAGAGAGTAATATCATTACTAAAAATACTTTCCTATGAAATACAGTATGTCTGTTCCAAAAAGTAGAAGATATGATAGAAGAGGAGTAAAGAGAAGCTCTCCTACATCATTAAATAGATTTAATAGGGTAAAGAAATATAACAGTAGGAATGTTAAAAGGAAAGCAGTGAAAGGTACTGGTGGTAGCTCCTTTAGTAAGAGATTTGATAAGGTAAAGATAAGGAAGATTGCATATATTGTATTAGGTGTTGGATTCTTTTTGGCATGTGCTGCATTAATAGGTGTTGGTGTATATCTAAAGAGTTTACAGAACTCTTTGCCTGAGCCTGATAAGCTTGTTGAAAGGAGCTCTGATCAGAGTACTCAGATATTTGATAGAAATGGAACTCTCCTTTATAGGGTATATGGTGATCAAAATAGAGAGTTTGTGTCTATAGATAAGATCCCTGAACATACTAAATGGGCATTACTTGCTGCAGAGGATATTGAATTCTATCAGCACAAAGGACTCGATTACGGAGGTATCTTTATGTCAGCTATTCAAAATCTCCGTAGTGGAGAGATTCAAAGAGGTGCAAGTACAGTTACTCAACAGTTAGTAAAGAATACAATCCTTTATGATGTTTTAGGGGATAAAGCTTATGAACAGAAATACTCAAGGAAAATTAAAGAGGTTTTAATTACAATGCAGGTTGAACAAACATTTACTAAGGATCAGATATTACAGATGTATATGAATGAGATCCCATTAGGTGGTGTTAATTACGGTTTCCAAGCAGCAGCTAGGGCATATTTTGGTAAAGATGTATCTGAATTAACTCTCGCAGAGAGTGCATTAATAGCCGGCCTTATACAAAGCCCAGGTAGGTACTCTCCACTGTTTGGAACAGATCCTGAAATGGCAAAGGGAAGGCAAACATATGTGTTAAATCAAATGCTTAAACATAAGTCATTAACGGGGGTAACTGCAGAACAGATAGAAGATGCTAAGAATGAAGAGTTGGTATATAGTACTAAAAAGATAGATATTAAAGCACCACACTTTGTATTCTATGTTAAACAGCAGTTAGAGAGTGAGTTTGGTGTTGATCGTGTTGAGAGAGGGGGTCTTAAGGTTACTACTACACTGGACTACTCTGTTCAGGAGATAGCTGAGGATGAGTTAAGGAATGGTCTTGCTAAGAATGGTCTTAGATACAATGTAAATAACGGTGCAGTCATGGTTATGAATCCTAATACAGGGGAAGTACTTTCCATGGTAGGCTCTATTGATTACTGGAATGTTGAAGATCCAAAGGTAGATGGTAATGTAAATATTACAACAAGTAATAGGCAGGTAGGTTCATCTGCAAAGCCTTATGTATATCTTGCAGCGTTCTCTAAAGGGTATGGCCCATGGACATTAGCACCTGATATTAAGATGTCTTTTGGTAACTACAGTCCTAATAACTGGGATAAAGGGTTTGAGGGTATTGGTACTGCTAGAAGAAACTTAGGAAGGTCTAGGAATCTTCCATCTGCATATACTTTACAGTTAGCAGGTATTGATACTTTCTTGCAGACTACAGATAAATTAGGTATTACAACTTTAAAGAATAAGGCTGATTACGGATTAGCGTTAGCTCTTGGGGCAGGTGAGATGAAACTGATTGAGCATACTGCAGCGTTTGGCGTATTTGCGAACGAGGGAGTAAAGAATGAGACTGTTTCTGTACTTAAGGTCGAGGATTCTAAGGGCAATATATTAAAAGAGGTTACAGAGTTTAAGAGTAAGAGCGTTATTGATGAGAAAGAGATATATCTCCTTAACTATATAATCTGTGATTTAGGTGGTCATGGAGATAGGATTGGTGGAACATACTCGAGAGTTAAGGGTGTGAATGTATGTTTTAAGACTGGTACTACGGATGGTCCTAAGGATTTAACATCTGTAATGTATCACAAGAATTTAGTAGTTGGTGTATGGGCTGGGAATAATAACAATGTAGTTACTCCAGGTGCATGGGGAGTTTCTCTTCCGTTACCAATTGCGCACGGTATTGTTAATAGGTTAGCAGATAGGTATCCAGTTGAGAGCTTTACAAGGCCATCGGGTATACTGTCTACTTCTGTATGTAAGGATACAGGAGCTATACCTGCTGAGGGCGTAAATTGTGAGAAGGAGGCTACTGTATATATTGCAGGTAGGGCTCCACAAACAGATAGTAGAGAGATGGTAGATATATGTACTGTAAATGGTTTAATACCTACAAACTTAGCTGCTGCAAAGCAGTATGGGCTTGTTACTTCTAAGGTATATATGACATTTAAACTTGAGAATGCTCAACAAAGGGATGCATATCAAACTCATCTTGTAGGTGATGGTTCTGTATATATGTTTGAGAAACCAGAAAGTGGGATATGTCCATTACCTCTTGGACCTGACAATGCTCCTATCGTTGAAATAGAGAAGCCAATCACAGGTTCACAATTTAAACAGAGTGAGAGTATGGAGATAAAGGGTGTAGTTAGATACCTAGAGTCTATTTCTGAGTTTAGCATATTAATAGATGGTAGCCCTATTCCTTCTACTACGCTCTCTAACGGGCAGTTCTCTGTTACATATGCTCTCTCTGGCCTATCTATTGGCAATCATACTTTAACAGTAAGTGCCAAGGATAACTATAACAAGAGTGCAAGTAAGAGTGTATCTTTTTCAGTTACAGCTCCTGATGTTTCAGTTGTTTTAACAAAGCCAAGCTCTGGGTTTAAGATAACATCTTTTCCTGTTCAGCTTGAAGCAACAGTCTCTGGTATAACTCCTAGTAGGGTTGAATTTACAGTATCAAAGGTTGGAGGTGTATATTCTAGAAGTTTAATAGATAGTAATGGGAATAATGGTTGGAGTCAGCAGTGGAAC
The DNA here is from genome assembly GCA_034002865.1 of Candidatus Dojkabacteria bacterium. Lineage (GTDB taxonomy): Bacteria > Patescibacteriota > Dojkabacteria > SC72 > SC72 > UBA5209. The sequence continues at coordinate 490 of JAVEZR010000022.1, read as the reverse complement.
CAAGATCCTTTGATAGTATCAGGTGATTACTCCGTCATAGCGAAGGCCTTCTTAGGAACTAAATCATATCAAAGTAGTGCAATTACTGTATCTTATTAACCCTCTTAACTATCTTCTCTCTTATCTTTTCAAACTCATTATCACTTAATGTTTTATCTTCATGTTCTACTGTTATTCTTACAGTAATACTCTTACTCCCCTCTTCTTTCGCATATATATCTATGCATTCTAAGGAGGCAGTTTTCTTATCCCTATTTACAGTCTCTAGAATTATTTTCTCAATCTCTTTATACTTTACATCGCTATTTACAAGTAGAGATATATCTTGTGTAATTGGTGGATACTTAGAGATACTGTATGTACTTCTTCTCTTACCATCTAACCTACTTAGAGCTTCTAGGTTAATCTCCATTGCTCCACTGTATTTAGGTAGCTTGAAGTTACTGATTACATCACTATTTAACTCTCCCACTATTCCTAATATACTCTC
>JAVEZR010000021.1:0-12221 GCA_034002865.1 Candidatus Dojkabacteria bacterium | reverse complement strand
TTGTCAATATCATGAGGATGAAATACTAGTACCTTATCAAACCTATTAAGTAACTCAGGCCTAATGGACTGCCTAAGCTCTATTAATGCCCTGTCCTTTGCTTCTTCCCATGTGCTTTTACCATCGCTAAGGGACTCAAGTAGTATTAAACTACCAATATTGCTCGTACATATGATTATACTATTTGTAAAATCCACAACCTCTCCTAGATTACTTGTTAATCTCCCCTCATCAAAAATCTGTAAGAAAAGATCTAATACCTGAGGATGTGCTTTCTCTATCTCATCAAAAAGAACTACAGTATATGGATCCCTCTTAATCTTATCTATTAAAGATACTGCACTTTTCCCACCATCCTGTTTCTCTCCAAGGAATTTCTCTATGCTATCAATATCTTGATATTCAGACATATCTACTCGTATCATATCACTCTCCTCTCCGAAGTACTCTTCATCGACTACCTTTGCCAGATATGTCTTACCAACTCCTGTAGGGCCTAAGAAGAGGAAGGAACCAATTGGCTTGTTAGGGTTCCTAATATCAGTATGTGACCTTCTAAGGGACTCTACAACAGTTTTAATGGCATCATCCTGCCCTATGACTCGACTCTTTATACTCTCTTCTAACTTCATAAGCTTTGTACTCTCTTGAGGATTAACAGTAGCTATAGAGATACCCTTCTGATTAGAGAGAACCTTTGCAATATGATCCTGTGTAAGTATCGTAACCCCACTACTTTGTGCCCATGAACATGCAGATTCTAAAAGCTGAACAGCACTACTAGGAAGCTTTTTCTCCTTTGTGTATCTTTGCGCTAACTCTACAGTACTAATTAATGATGGAAGAGTTAGATATATACCGAAATTTCTCTCTAACTCTAAAATCTTACTCTCAAGTATTAGTAACGCATCATCAGCAGATATTTCACTCACCTCTATATTTGTAAATGTTTGTCTCAGAGATTCAGAAGTGTAGAAATATTTCTTGTAATCAGAATGATTAATAGTACCAACTATTGGGAATTTACTACTAAGAACATATGGAAGAAGAATGCCAGCAAGGGAGTGACCAGAATCTTGTGCTTTTGCAGGTATTAACTCCTGCATCTCATCTATGTAAAGAATTGTATCTCCTGCTGTTTCTAACTCCTTCATAGCTTTGCCTAGTAACTCCTCGACACTTTTCTCTCTTGCAGCAAAGGCTATTAATCCGTTAATATCTAACTGCAGTATTCTTTTATCTTTAATCTGTAAAGGAACATCCCCCCTATTTATTCTTTGTGCAATACCTAGTATTAAACTTGACTTACCTACTCCAGACTCTCCAATTAGTAAAGCGTTCTTGTTAGATACCTTGCCTAATACAGAAACTAAGTTCTCAATCTCCTTCTCATGCCCTATCCCAAAGGTATCATTATCTTTGGATACATACTCATTAATATTCTTACTAAACTTGTTAAGTATGAATGTATGGCCATATATCCATGACTCTGCAATACCACCTTTTCTGTAGTAAGGAACATTTAGGTTAAAGTAGTTTGTTTTTCTTACCCTTTCTCTTTCATATGATTGAAATCTAACAACCTCCCTTAAAATATCTATAGAGGAGTTCTTTGTAAGTAGAAATTTCTTTAAAGTTGGGAATACGTTAAAAAGAGAGAGTAGGATATGCTCGGGCTTAATATCTCTTGAAGAGGTAAGTAAGGATTCATTCAAAGAGTATATTAGTAAACTCCTAAGGGATGTTGCAGGGTAACTAGGTAATGTTTTCTCATCTATATTGTTTTCCTGTAATGTATCAAAATCTACAATAATATTTGCTCTTTTAAAGATTTCGATAGCTTGTTCATGTTGAATTAAATCTGTAAAGAGAGAGTACGTATTTGTACTATCTCCAAAAGTATTGTTACAGATTACCTCTAGAGAGCTTTCACTGATGTAATTTATTGCTTCTAGATGAGCATATCTTCCAAACTTAAACCCTGTCGCTTTAATCTCCTCTAAATCACTTAAAGGTATACTTTGGGCCTTAGGTAACCTAACAGGATGGCTTTTATCCTTGTAATAGTCGTGCCAGAGAAAAAAAACTACAAATATTGAAATACCAAAAAGAGTGTCAGAGATACCACTTGAAAGGAAATCTTTCACTATTGTAATGTTTTCGAGTAAACCGAACTGTCGAAGTAAATATCCAAGGGCAATGACTAATCCAGGAACTAACATCACGTTAGCTATTAACCTAACCTGTTCATAGTATTTTTGATACCTTAGGAAATTTGTTAATACATTGCTAATTTGAGGAGTAGAGATTGTAAAGAACTGATCCCTAGTTAAAAGAAAAAGAGCTTCAGACTCTTTGGTAAGTATTGGATATTCTTTTTGTATTACTCCAAAGGTATTACTATCTTTAGAGTGAAAGCCTATCAATGTTCTATTTTGCCAGCCGTAATCAATCGCCATTATATACTAAATATTGATCTAAGAATGAAAAATACTGTTGTGGGTGGAAGCATTAGCCAAAGTAGGAGCATGAGAAAGTATCCAGTACATATTAATATATATGCTATGACAACTATTGGCAAATAGAGGAGCTTGATGATTATTCCAAAAGTAAATCCAATGAAGGTGAAGTCTCTATGCCAAGGTAAGAAAAAATTTTTAAGAAGAAGTGAAATAGAGAGATTGTCATCTATGAATGTAGAAATCCTTGAAAGCATTCTTAAATGCCACAAAGGCATCCTTACATACCACCAATACATGAATTCTTTAGTTGTGTATGTGAAAATAACAAAGAGGTTGTCAACCTTACTTTCATTGAGAACTTTCTGTCCCCCACTACTTGTTAATATATTCGTTTGTTCCATACCTTAAGGCAGTAATACATTGTAAGTTTATTGTAATTTCAATATAAATTCAAGTGAGAACAAGTGAGAACAGCTAGACCCTATCCTATGATTGTGCCTCTTTTATAATCGTAAGTGAGAGACCTGGGGTATATTATGTTAAAATGCTGATATGAATGTGTATCAACAACTGAAGAAACCCATTATTTCTCTTGCCCCTATGGAGGATGTTACGGATACTGTATTTAGGCAGGTTATTCAAACCCGGGGTAGACCCGATCTTTTCTATACTGAGTTTGTGAATGTTGAGGGTTTAAACAGCAAGGGGAAAGAGAGAGTAATTCATCGTTTAAAGTTCGATAGTAAAGAGAAGCCAATAGTAGCTCAGCTTTGGGGGACGAAGCCTGAGAACTTCTTGAGAGCTTCAAAGCTTGTTTCTGAAATGGGCTTTGATGGGGTAGATATAAACATGGGGTGCTCTGTAAAGAACGTTGTTAAGGGTAATGCCGGTAGTGGCCTAATAAATGTAGATAGAGGTTTAGTAAAAGAGATAATTCTAGCTACAAAAGATGGAAGTAAAGGGTTACCTGTCTCAGTTAAAACAAGGCTGGGATGGGAAAGTGTTGATGTTGAAGGATGGATAGCTTTCCTACTTGACCAGGATCTCGCTGCACTAGCCATTAATATGAGAACTGCTAGGGGCAGTGAAGCATTAAATGCGAATTGGGAACATATGGGTGAAATTCTGAAATTGAGAGATGAGATTAATCCTAACACCCTACTCTTTGGAAATGGAGATATTACTTCTGTAGCTAGCGCATTGGAGATGGTAAGCAAGCACAATATAGATGGCGTGATGATTGGAAGGGCAGCAATATCTAACCCTTGGATATTCTCAGGGAGAGAAAATATTAAGCAGGAAGAGAAATTTGAACTCTTTAGTAATCATATATTACTTTTTGATGAGATATGGGGAGAGGAGAAAGATTTTCATTCATTAAAGAAATTCTTTAAAGCATATATTAATGATTTTGAAGGGGCAGTGCAGCTTCGAAAAAGCTTGATGGAGTGTAACTGTACTGAAGAGGTATTGAATATCTTACAGGAGTATAAATAGGCTTTACTCCTTGCATTTCTTTCTTTTCATTGACACTGTATTGTACGACTTGTATATTTGAGTATATATAAATTAATATTTAATATACATAGTGAAAGATCACAAAACATATCAGGGTTTCTCCCTCATCGAGATCCTTGTAGTAGTCGCCTTGATTATCATCTTGGCTACAATAACCTTGGTTGCAATCAACCCTGGTAAGAACTTCAGAGACACTAGAAATGCTCAAAGAAGTGCAGACGTAACACAGATACTTAATGCTGTTACACAATATACATCTGAAGAGGGTAACTCAATTGCAGCTTTCGGTACAATTACAAACTGTACTGTAGGCCATAGCTCTATTGGAACAGATGGAATTGATTTGGCTTCAGTGCTTGTAGACGAATTTATCGTTGCAATTCCTATGGATCCTAGCGTTGGTACAGAGGCTGTAACAGGATATGAAATCTGTGTAACAGATGGAGGAAGAGTACAAATTGATGCTCCTAACGCAGAAAATGAGAAGGTAATTAGCGTTAAGAGATAAGATTGTAAACCCTCCAATCTTTAATATATAAGTCTATTCAAGATAGTATAACTGTCCTACTATTATGGTTGAACTGCTCAAAGCAATAGATGATGTATCTAAGAAGAAACAGAATGTGTCTGATCTTCTAGATATAATTGTAAGGGAGGCTTTCGAAAGAAAGGCCTCAGATATTCATCTTGAGGCTCGTGAAGGAAACAACCTACTCGTTAGATTTAGAATAGACGGTATGTTAAGAGATATGGTTACCATAGGTAATAACTTAGAAGAGAGTATTCTTTTCATTATCAAGGTAAGGGCTAAGTTAAGAACAGATATCCACTTTGCCCCACAGGATGGAAAAATACTCTTTTCTTTTAAAAATGACGAAGTAGATTTAGAAAAGATTGAGGGGAAGAAGGAGGACTCCAAAGAAGAAAGTAAAGAAGCTAAAGGAGAGAAAAAAGAAGAGGTTGAGAAGGAGAAAGTTAAGGAGGTGAAGGAGGAAGAGAAGAAAGATCTTGAGGATAAGAAAGGCTTCTTTGATAAGCTTAAGGACGGTTCAAAGAAAGAACAAAAGGGAGAGGTGTATAGGATAGATGCTAGAATCTCAATTCTCCCAGTAACATATGGTGAGAAGGTTGTAATTAGATTACTCTCTCAAACAAATAGAGCTTTTGGACTTGCAGATTTAGGGTTTGAACCAGAGGATTTAGAGAAGGTAGAGGCAAGCTACAGGGAGCCGTACGGTTTAATACTTGCAACAGGCCCTACTGGTAGTGGTAAAACTACCTCTTTATACTCCATACTCAAGATATTAAATACCAGAGAGGTTAACATTACAACTATTGAAGATCCTGTTGAGTACAATATAGTTGGTGTGAATCATATTCAGATTAATACTAAGAGTGATTTAACCTTTGCAAATGGTTTAAGGTCAATACTTAGACAAGATCCAAACATTATAATGGTGGGTGAGATTAGAGATACAGAAACAGCAAGAATAACTGTTAACTCTGCTCTTACAGGCCATTTAGTACTCTCTACAGTGCACGCTAATGATGCTATTAGCGCTATTCCAAGATTAATAGATATGGGTATAGAGCCGTTTCTGGTTGCATCTACAGTAAATATAATAATTAGTCAGAGGTTAGCTAGAAGGTTGTGTGATAACTGTAAAACTGAATACTCCCTTAGCAAAGATGGTCCACATAAAGAAATGCTTAAGTTTAGGCCTGATGTTGCTAAGCTACTGGGCTCTACTGATAAGCTGTATAAAGCGAATGGTTGTAGTCAGTGTGATAATACAGGATATTCAGGGCGTATAGGACTTTATGAAGTACTTAGAATGAATAAAGATATTAGAGATGTGGTTATTAGTCAACCTAATACAGATACAATATATGCTGCAGCTAAAAAGAGTGGATACAAGCTCATGATTGAAGAGGGTGTAGGTAAGCTTAAAAGAGGGGTTATAGATTTAGAGGAGTTAATAAGAGTCGTTGCAATAAAGGAATGAGTAAGAAGGATAAAGAGATAAAATTTACAGAGGCACAGAGAAAGAAGGAGTTAAAAAAACTCCAGAGAGTTACTATCTCTACCTCTAATCTATTAATATCCATAAAATCTTTCGCTGCCCTACTTCGTGCTAGTATATCTCTTTCTGACTCTGTTAAGACAATGTCTGAGCAGAGTAATGATAAGAATCTTAATAGGGTCTATTCATATATGTACGTTGAGATAGAACAGGGTTCTAGCCTCTCTGATACAATGAGATTATTTCCTAAGATATTCCCAGAGACTATGGTATCTGTAGTTGAAGCAGGAGAGAAAGGAGCATCTTTAGAAAAGAACTTACTATTTATAGCGGAGTCTATTAAAAAGTCATATGAATTAAATAGGAAGATGAAGGGAGCTATAATATATCCAATTATTATTATCTCCCTTACTATTATTGAGTTCGTAGGTATGATTTTTGTCGTACTTCCTAAGATGGAAAATCTTTATGCTAGCTTTGAGAATATTCCCCCCTTAACAGTATTTATTATGTCTGCTTCAGGAGCTATTAGGGATAATTGGATGATAATAGTAGGTGCAATCATAGTTCTTGTAATTCTCTTTATTCTCTTCCTTAAGTCAAAGCCAGGTAAGGTATTTACAAGTTGGTTATCTCTTAACTTCCCAATATTAAAAAATCTGTTCATGAGTAATATACTTGCCTCTTTCTCTCGTACATTGGGAGTCCTTATGGCTAGTGGATTACCTCTCTCTAAGGCACTGTTAATATCTTCAAATACCATAGGTAATGATATATATGCAAAGATATTAAAAAGTATACATGCTAATGTAGACGATGGTCAGAATCTTGCTAGATCTCTTTCAGAACACGATAAGTATTTTAATAAGTCATTTGTTAAGATGGTTGAAATTGGAGAAATTAGTGGTACTCTCGAGGAGAATATGATGTATTTACATGACTATTACTCAGATGAGGTAACTGAAATGAGTAATAATATTGTAACCTTAGTTGAACCGTTACTTCTAATTCTCGTCGGGATAATTATTGGACTATTAGGTGTTACCATCCTAATGCCGATTTATCAATTGATGGGAAGTATAAATGAGTAAAGGAAGTAAAAAATATTCAGGGTTTTCTCTTTTTGAAGTCATTATAACAATGGGTATACTTCTACTCATCGCTATATTGGTGTTTCCTATTACAATATCTAAAACACAACGATCTAAGTTAGAATCATATGCTACACAGGCTACAACCGATATATACTATCAACAACAAAGAAGCTCTCTAAAGGGTATTGATACAGGAGTTGCAATACAAAGTGATGGTTATACTCTCTTTGATGGTGTTGAACTTCTTACTGCAACAGAAACACAATCTAAATCGTTACCCTCCAATGTCTCTATAACCAATATTAGTTTAACATCTGGAACAGAGATTACTTTTACAGGAGGTAGTTTTAAACCAGCAATATATGGAACATTCTTAATAACAAATAGTACAGATACTATTAGGGTATATATAAATAGGGAGGGTTTAATAGGATATGAAATACTTTAAGAAAAAGTTAAAAGGTTTTGGTTTAGCAGAGTTAGTACTGGCTATCGGTATCTTTGCGATGATATCCTCTACTCTACTTCTTTTGGTAATAGATTCTACAAGGACTATAGATAATGTAAGAACTAAAACTAATGCAACATACCTTGTCGAAGAGATTAACTCCACAATTCTGATGTTAAAGAATAGGTCTTGGTTTGATGTAATTAGTCATACAGGACAAGGTCTGAAACATTTTGAGTATATTGCTGGTGAATATCAGATTGTAGATGGTGTTGGGCAGAAGAATGGTCTTAATTACTCTTTCTCAATTGAGCCTGTAAATAGAGATATAAGTGGTATATTAGTTTCTTCTGGTGGTAGTACAGATAGCCATACTAGATTAGTCTCTATCTCTGTTGATTGGTTAGATAAGTCAGGTAAGTTACATACAATTACCCCTAAGTTATATATCAATGATTGGGAAACAAACTCCATTATTCAGACTACCTATGCAGATTTCTCTGCAGGGGTCCACAGTGATACATTGACTGTAACAAATGATGATGGTGAAGTTAGACTTAGATCTGTACTCTATCCAGACTGGTGTAATCCCGGACTATCTATAAACGAATATGATATTCCAGGGAATGCTAACTCTAGAAGTGTCTTTGCTAGGCCAGGTCATGCATACTTAGGTACCACTGGTGGTTCTACAGGAGAACCTTTTACTAAGTTAAATATTGAAGGTGTAGATCCTCCGATACTAACAGTAGAGGGTACATATTCTGGACATACAGTAAATGATATCTTTGTTACAGATAGCTATGCTTTTTTAGCAACTGCTACGGATAATAAGGAGGTAATAATCTTGGATATATCGTCTGTTCCATATACAGAGGTTGGATACTATGATGCTCCTGGTTCTAGTGATGCTAACAGTGTATACGTTGATGGTAATATTGGATATGTAGCGCAGGGAAGAACGGTAAGAAGTTTTAATCTGTCAAGTTATAATGGTTCTAGAGCTAGTATCGGGAGTATAACTATTGGTTGGTTTATTTCTACTGTAAGTAAGATAGCTGTTCAAGATGGTTACATGTATGCGGTACTTAACTGGGATTGGTATGAGCTCGCTATTGTTAATGTTTCTAATCCAGCTAATATGAGTATTACTTCTCAAACGTCTGTTAATAATCAACAGGTATATGATATGTATGTTTCTCCCGATGGTACAAGAGTATACTTTGGAACTAATAGCTCAAGTTCAGAAAATGAGTTCTTCATCTTAGACACTACTCAAAAGAGCGGTTCTAGACCAATCATTGCATCTGTAGATATGGGAGGTACTACTGTTAGAGGTATTGCTGTTGTTGAAGATGGTAATGTTGTAATTCTTGTTGGGACTGGAGGTACAGAGTACAAGGTATATGTAACTGAAGATGAGGCGCATCCAGAATATTGTGGGGGTATGGAGATTAATAATGGGATATATGATATTGACTCTAATCTAGATACTCAGGGTAATGCTTTCTCATATATTATTACGGGAGACTATACTGACGAGTTTAAGATAATTAGAGGTGGGCCAGGAGGTGGTGGAGAGTTAGGTTACGGTTATGTTGCTTCTGGTGTATACACCTCTCCTGCTTTAGACTCAGAATCTGCAGATCCAAGATATTACGTTGCTAATGTCGTAGCAGATATTCCAAGTAATACTTCAATAAGGGTACAGTTTAGAGCAAGTGCTAACTCCTCAATGACAGGTGCTATTTGGATGGGACCAGATGGTAGTGCTAGTACATACTTTACAAATGAAGTTGGTTATAACTTACCGGAGAGTTTGTTAGGTAGATATATTCAGTATAGAATTGAGTTTAGTTCAGATACAATAAATACACCATTAGTAAGGGAGGTAGTAATATATTATGAAAAATAAGCTAAAAGGAGTAACACTCCTAGAAACAGTTATATATATTGGGTTATTCTCATTAATTACCATAATGATTCTGAACTTTATGCTTACAGCACAAGAGAGTACTACTCGTACAATGAGGAAGTCATTAATACACCAATCTAAAGAGTTTCTTCTTGGACATATTGACTCTACCTTGAATAGTTCTACTTATATAGATAAAGATAGCTCTATTTTTAATGATGAGAATGGGGTATTACAGATAAATATTTCAGGAGAGGACAAACAGTATACTATCTCAGACTCAGTTATATATTATGACTCTATAGCTATTACACCCTCTTCTCTTTCAGTAGATGGTTTCTTTCTTGAACCAATATATGATGGTGATGGAGAAGCTATTGGTGTCCTAATAACTACAACGTTAAGATCTAATGGTGATTCTTCTATATCTGAAGATATTAATTTTTTGTTTACGTTAAGATGAAAGGTTATGTAGCTTTAACAACAATATTAATACTTGTTCCCCTACTTCTTCTAACAGGGTTTAATTCTGTCTATAGGAGTTTAACTACATTACTTGTAGGTACTATGAACTATAATTATCAAGTACTTAACATTGATACACAGACCTGTTTAGAAGAAAGTGTGTATAGGATTAAGAAAGATCATAACTTAGTAGGAGATATACAGATTAATACAGAGAGTATTACATGTGATGTTAATATATCTAATAAGGTTGGATTTAGTGGTATTAAGATATTAGAGATTTCAGCAGTTGGTACTAATGATGTTAAGCTTCTTTTAAGAAAAGAGTTAGATATAAATGTTAATCCTTTTGAGCTTACGAATTTATAATGGCTAAACTTCTTAATTGGAAATATCTTTTTATTTTTCTCTATCTATTATTTCTATCCTTTGTATTTTATAAAGGTTTCTCCTCTTTTGATTTCTCCCTTTTTTCTATTTTAGAGATTATATTTTTAATACTTATTTCAGGCGGATTATTCTATCTCTCCTATTATGACTTTATAAAGATGGAGGTGCATAATCTGCTCTCTCTTGTTATTATGCTTTTACTTCTTCTAATAAATATTGCTCTGTATAGAATATACGGTTTAGATAGTAGTACTGTTCTGTTTGGTGGGTATATCTTTAATCCACTTTCTAATCTCATAGGGGCAATAATCTTAGGTGGTATATTTCAGTTAGTAGTCTTACTTTCAAAAGAGAAGGCTCTTGGGCAGGGGGATGTCCGAATTGCCATTATGGTTGGATTGTTAATCGGACAAGTAAATTTGATAGCTTGGTTATATATAACTATATTCTCTTCCCTTTTTTATGGTTTGATAATGGTAAGAGAGAAAAAGAAGATTAGAGGTTTACATATACCTTTTGTACCATTTATGATATTGGGAGTATTGTCAATGTTTTGCTGGTTTCTATTCTAACCTGCGAGAGTTCTCTATTTATAATATCGTATAGAGGGAAGTTAGTAGATTAGAACTACTTTTTTGAAAATGCAACATCAATTATCATATCAATATCACGTATTGATGTATCAGTCTGTACAAGCTTTCCATTTGAATCTCTCCTTATTGTTGAATATTCAGAATATATCTGTTTTATCATTGTCTTAATTGGTTCTGTAACCTTTATTTCTGATTCAGCTAACTGTTTTTTCATATAGAAGATGCATTCTGCTATTCTGCCCCTTGCTTCAATTTTATAATTTTCTATATCGTAGTTCTCACTATTCACATTAGGCTCCAATGTGTGTGCATGCGCAGTACCCAGTAGTACTATTGATTTTGCATCTTTGTTTCTCTTTTGTGCTTCCTCGAGCTCTTGTTGGTTAGCCATTCTCATTTTTATATTTCTTAAGTCGAGCCATGCATCTTGAAGATCAAAGAAATCTGTAGAATTTAATATTTTAACTAAATCTAAACTAGGCTGTTTCTCTATTAAATATCTTCCTAACATGATTGAGAACAGACCAACTGCAGAACCTTTTAGAAACTTTCTTCTACTTATTTCGGTGTCTAATTTTGAGTGTTCATTTTCTTTCTCTTGAGTATCTTCCTTATGAGTGGTTTTCTTCATAGCAAGGTAAGCTGCAGGGAGTAATGCCAAGTACGCTGTTGTTGTAGAGAGTGCGTTTAATAGCGGTTTGGCAGCTTTAGGTATAGTGATTTCGCCATCACCAATTGTACTACTGTTTATACCCTTGAATCCTTCAATTGCGAACATAAGGTGGTTTATCTCTGCTGGAAAATCTGCAAAAACAAGTGTTTGGTCTTCTCTTAATTCTTGAGGTCTAATGGCTGCTATAGAGTTAATCCATTCCCATGATGGAATATCAGGGGTCATTAGCATCTCGGGATTATCCTTTTTCATAGCTTCATATCTACGAACACTTTCTAGTAGATGCCTGTTAAGTCCATCGACAGTTAGGATATCGGGATCTTCTTGAGCGATGTACTCTCTAACATTCTGAGGGATCATTGAATCATGATTCTCATAGTCAATTCTGTGGTGCATTAAGACTATTTTTGTTGGATTTGTTGTGATTTGTTCTTGGTCGTTATCCTTAATTTCTAACATTGTTCTTCCAATATAGCTGTTATTAGTATGAAGGTATTATATCATTATTATCTACGTAATTGCTCTAATGGACAATTAATATATGTTGTTGGGCTTGTAATGTACGCTTCTACTAACCCTCGATTGGCTTATGTATAGATATATTAGAAAAGATTAAAACTGATTCCAAAGATACTGGTT
>JAVEZR010000020.1:0-12247 GCA_034002865.1 Candidatus Dojkabacteria bacterium | reverse complement strand
TGGGATACTACAGATGGCTCTGGTAGTGGAGATTGGATGAGTAGGGCATGGGATAGGTTGTCCAATGTCTCATGGTTTTACAAAGCATGGTATAGGCAAACGTACAGTGAGTCTAGCTCTACATGTGGAAGGAATCCATGGCTATCTCAAGCCGAGATGAGTGATATTGTAAATGCATATCAGGTATGGGTTGCAAGTAACAGGACAGACAGTAGAATATCTCCAATCTTTGATGCATGTCACTCTACTGGTAATCCATATACCTATGCAGAGGTAAGGTCGAAGGCTGCTAAACCAGTAACCTCAATATCTTCTGCAGTAGTGGTTAGTGGTAATGGCTCTTCTTCCTCCGTAATTTTTAATACAAACGCAGGAGTTATTAGTATGAGTGGGAATGATTTTAAAACAGTGTATAACTTGCGGGCTCCAGGACATTTAAGAATACCTCAAAGTGGGTTTGTGCATATAAATATACATAAGAAGTAAAGATTAAATGTATTGTTAAATAGGGGATTTCTATGATATCCTAATCATATGGATAAACCTAAGAGAAATATTCCTAAGAAATTTCAGAAATCTAAGAAATCATTTGTAGATAGGGTATATCTTGAGTCGCAGAAGAGTAGTTTTAATAATGTATCTGCATTCCCTAAGGGTGTTAGCTTCTATGGTAAGGATAGTGATGAGGATATTGTATTGGTTGTTAGAGCCCATTGGATAGCATATTTACCAGATCTCTTTGTAATACTCTTAGTTCTTCTCTTACCAGTACTACTACTCTTTCTCTCTGGATTTTATCCATTGATAGGTACACAGGTACTATACATTGGAATGATTATTCTCTCCATTGGTGTAGCATTCACACTACTGCTATCTACACTACTTAAGTGGTATTACACAGTTAACATTATTACAGATCAAAGAATTGTAGTAATTAAAATGAATAACGCATTCTCTCATTCATATGCAGAAGCACAGTTAGAGAAGATAGAGGATATGACACATCATCATCTAGGCTTTATCGGAACTTTCTTTGATGTAGGAGATGTACAAATAGATACTGCTGGGCATGGTGTTGACTTTGTACTAAGGATGTTACCAGGTCCAAGAGAGATGCAAGATATTTTAAATGATCTGCTTGAGATGAAGCAGAAAGGAGATATATAGTATGGAGAGTATATATGAACAGCTTTTTACAAACAGTTTAACTCTCTCTATTAATTTAGGGGATATTTTAAAAATTCCTCTCGTTGTTATATTACTAGCTAATATCTTCTACTCTTTCATGCTGCTACTTAAGGTTAAGGTATTAATAGATACGATAGAGACAGAAAGTGGTAGGAAGATAAAAAGGATAGTATATTTAAACCTCGGTTTATCAATAGTAGTAGGGATGTTAGGAACCTTTATAATTCTATTAGGATAATATAAATGAGTGTAACTGCCTCTCAATATTTAAAAAATTCAAATAGTAAGAAATCTTTTACAGGAGTATTCCACTATACAACGCCTGTTAGAAGTAAACATGACTCTGTTGTAGAAATATACGGGTTACTCTCTGTAAATAGCGAGGTAGATATCCCAGGTGCTAATATTGCTAAATTCGCATGGGATGGGATAGTAGATGGATTTGAATATTCTAAATCGGAATCAACAAACGAAGCTCTTAAAATTGCACTTACAGAATCAACAAGGAGGATTAAACAGTTGATTGTAAATGACAAGAATATCTCTTCTCATGGTGTTAATATCAACTTTTCCGTTTTTGTATCTTGTTCAAAGGGCTTGTATGTAGGCTGTCTTGGAGATTGTGATATATATATCTATAAAAAAGATAGACTTGTAGATATACATGAGATGTTAAGTAAGAAGAATGCAAAAACTGCAGGGTTAGTAATTGAGTCAGAGGACATACTTTTCTCTTCTACCGAAGGTTTTCTTAAAAGAAATATTGAGAAATTAACAGGCCTATCCAACAAGAAAGATATGTTAGAGGCGTTGGATGGTATTGCTAATAACCTAGAAGAGAGTGAAGGGATTCTGATTCTAACAGAGGATGCACCAGAGTTAAAAGAAGAAGAGGAAATTCTTGAGAAGAAAGTGGTCGAGAGCAATCTAGACTCTGACTATATACCTACTCAAAAGGAAAATATAGTAAAGAAGGATACAAAGGAGAGAGATTTAAAATCCTTTCTTACTACCTTTAAGAGTAGATCCTCTCTCCTGCTTAAACCTATATACATTAAATTAAAATCGATACTGCTTTCCTTAAAAGATTCTCTTAAGAGGATTAAGATAAAGAATCCTTTTTCTAATATTATCTTTAAAATAAAAGAAGGTTTAAAGAATAAAAGATGGTTTAAAAGAATATCTGCTAAAGTATCCCAATCAGACATTAGTAGTAGTAAGAGAGCTCAGTTTAAGGGTTTTAAGGTAGATGGGTATAAGATAAAGAACAAGAAGATAGAAAGATTTAAAATAGCTTTCTTTCTCTTCCTAGGAATAGTAGTAGTAGTAGGTGGGGTTAAATTTACTCTTGATCAGAAAGAGGCTAGAAGAATTAGTAATGAGGCTAATGCTGTATTTAGTTCTGTAGAGGGCTTCTTAAAGGATGCAGAAGAGAAGTCTCGTACAGATAGGGTGGGCTCTGAGACTTTAGTATTTAGAGCTGCAGATGAACTAAAGAAAGTACCTGAGGGGTTAGGAGAGAAAGATAGTGCTAAGTTTGAAGCTCTTGAGAGTAGGGTGCTTACTCTGCAAGATGAGTTGTACAAAAGAATTGGATTGGTTGATTCTGATGGCTCCATAGAGACATATATAGAGACAAGATTGGCATTTGGTGAGGGTTCTACTCCTACAGATGTAGCTATGTACTCTGATAGCAAGGGTAATGAATATCTTCTTGTTACGGACTCTTCTTTAAAGGGAGTTTTTGGTATCTCTTTGTATGATAAGGAGGTTAAACGTCTCTCAGATAGCAATTCAGTACTTCAAGAGCCTGCAATGCTATATATAGGAAAGAGTGGACTCTTTGTCTTGGATACTCGTGTTGGTGTTGTAAAAGCGGAGTTTGATGATAATGGATGGTTTAAGCCTTTCGTTAAACTTACAGGCTTAGGTATAGAGAATATTGGAGCTAAGGATATAGCTGAGTTTGCGGTGTTAACTGAAACAGATAATGTATATATTTTAGATAGAGGGGAGAAAGCATTACTTAAATCTTCAAACTTTGGGTCTGGGTATGGCCTCTCTTTTGCATATATAAAGGATGATTCATTCACAGAGGCAAATGACATCTTAGCTGATTTAAGCGTATATATATTAACTTCTGGAGCTAATGGATTGCATAGGTACATATATAGCTATTTTGAAAGTAAAATGATTGCTTCACCTTTAGAGATATTAGGTCTAGATGGAGAGATTAAGAATCTAACCTATGGCTATACAAGAGGAGAGCTTAGTTTCGATTTATATCTTTTTGATAAAGAGGATAGAAGAATTATGAGGTTTGAGAAACCAATAGAGGGAGGGGGAGAGGTTAGGCATCCAAATCAAGCATTACTAAAGAGTCAGTATCTTTATAGAGGTAATAGGGAGGATGTATGGTCTAAAGTAAAGGATTTAGTTGTTACAAAGGATCAGAAGACATTGTATATATTAGATTCTTCAATTATATGGAAGGTTAGGTTATAACCTTTCGATGGTGATATAATCGCTTATGAGAATAATTAATAAAAAAGCGTTATACAATTACGAAATTCTAGAGAGATTTGAAACAGGCATTGTATTAACTGGCTCTGAAGTAAAAGCGATAAAGGATAGTAGATGTAATATAGGGGATGCTTTTGTTAAAATCATTTCTAATGAGCTTTGGGTTGTTAATATGGATATACCTAAGTATAAATATGATGGTTCTTCTGATTATGATTCTGCAAGATCAAGGAAATTGCTTGTTAAGAAGAAAGAATTAACGTATCTTGAGAGTAAGATGAAGCAAGGAAATCTTACCCTTGTTCCTCTTTCTGTGTATTCGAAGGGGAGAAATATTAAAGTGGAAGTAGGCTTAGCTAGGGGTAAGAAAAGGTATGAGAAGAAACAGCAAGAGAAGGAGAGAGATTTAGATAGAGAGTTACTATTGGAAAAAAGAAAATATATGATATAATTGTTATAGGTTATGGCAGAGATAAAAGAATTACAACCAAAAAGCAGTTTTTCAGTAGAGGGCTTACAGCCTTCTTTGGAAGTTACACCTGCTGAAATAGAGACAACAGCAGCTCATTTTACACAAGAAGTAGAGCCAACGATTAAGATAGAGAGTGCTGATACGAATACGACTACTCCTCATGTTCAGAGCTCTTCAACTAGGGTAGATACTTTTAAGAGGAGTACTTTTAATGTTAGTGCTCCTACAAAAGATGGCAGTACATGGGTTGAAATTTTGGAAGCAAAGAAAATAGGGGAAGAACTTCCTCAATAACCTCTCGATTACACTTTCTAAGTATGATATCCTTTCTATAGAGATTGTTTAAGCTGTCCATTCTTTTATGAAATCATATATTTTTGCTCAAATAGGTCCGATGCCAAATGGTTCTCAGCAAGAGATTACCATTGCTGATCCAAGAGAGTACCCTAAGGATTCATATGATGAGTTTAATAACTCTGGAGTTACCATCCCATGGGGATGGATTTTCTTCTTTCTCTTCTTTATTGGTCTCGGAGTATTAGCTTTTTTCAAAGTAAGGAGTAAGTTATTGAGGAAAGATAGGAATGATAAAGCGAAAGAGTG
This sequence comes from Candidatus Dojkabacteria bacterium, assembly GCA_034002865.1. Classification (GTDB taxonomy): domain Bacteria; phylum Patescibacteriota; class Dojkabacteria; order SC72; family SC72; genus UBA5209. The sequence goes on along the minus strand of JAVEZR010000020.1, from coordinate 7,461 downwards.
GGTACTTTACGAGGTAAGAGTCCCAAGGGGTAATGAGACAGAGATAGGGGTTGCAGAGAAGATGTTTGCTAATCTTGTAGGTATTGGTGGTAAGGGTAAGGGTGTAGCAGAGAGGTTTACAGTTAATAACAGTATTAGTTTTGAAATAATGGCTGTACCGGGAGAGATAAAGTTCTTTGTATATACACCTCTTAAATTAGCCGATTTAGTAGAGAAGCAGGTATTAGGTTCATATCAAGATGCAGAGGTTAAGAAGGTTGATGATTATAATATCTTCAATAAAGAGTCGAAGGTGGCATTTACACGCTTAGAGCTTGATGATGAGACATACTGCCCTATAAAGACGTTTGAAGATTTTACAGGAGATCCTCTTGCCAATGTATTAAGTACACTCAGTAAAATGTCTGATAATGAGGGAGCTATGGTACAGATAGTGATCTCCCCAAGTGATAGTAAATGGCAGAAGAATGGTTCTAGTTTTGTAAAGAAGGTTGAGAATAATAATCAGGATCCCGAAAAGAAGAAGATTAATGTAAGTCAGGAGAAGTTACAGGGTATTAGTAAGAAGGTTTCTAAGAATGGGTTTAAAGTAGATATTAGAATTGTTACAAATGCTCCAGATGAATCATTAGCTAAGATGCATTTAGATAATATAATTGGTGCTTTCGATCAGTTTAGTAATCCGGGTATAAATAGGTTTAAGAAGGTTGCAATTAAAGGTAAGGACAAAGAGAGAGAGTTTATGTTGGATGTAATATACAGAAGAACATCTTTAGAGAGTGGTAGTATTCTGAATGTAGAGGAGTTGGCAACCCTTTATCATTTTCCTAATAAGGAGATTACGACACCTAATATTAATTGGTTACTTGCAAGGGAGATTCCTGCAGATAATACAATTAGCTCAAATATCAAATCTAAAGACACTATATGGGTAGGTAATAATGTATTTAGGGATAAGACAAAGGCTATATGTTTTCAAAGAGAGGATAGAAGAAGGCATTCATATGTGCTTGGTCAAACAGGTTCAGGTAAATCTTGGCTTATGACAAGAATGATTATTCAGGATATATATAACGGAGATGGTGTTTGTTTTATAGATCCTCACGGTCAAACAGCTGAGATGATTTTAGAGCGTATTCCTCCAGAGAGAGTAGAGGATGTAATCTACTTTAATGCTGCAGACTTTGAAAGACCCTTCGGTCTTAACATCATGGAGTATTACAACGAGCAGCATATGCATCAGATTGTTAATAGCTTCATCGCTCTCTTAATCCGTCTATTCGACCCACACAATCAGGGATATGTAGGCCCAATGATGCAACAGGCTGTTAGGAACTCTATGTTAACCGCTATGAGTGAGAAGGGTTCTACATTAATAGAGGTTGTTAGAATACTGCAAGATGAGAAATGGGTACAGGAGAAGTGGTTACCCTTAGTTAAAGATGAGTTAGTTAGGAGATATTGGATAGATCAGGTTGCTAAGACTGATCAGAAAACTAAATCAGAGAGTCTTGGTTACTTTATATCTAAGTTTGATAAATTTACAACAAACTTAGCTATTAGGAATGTAATAGGGCAGTCTGAATCATCATTTGATTTTAGAGAGGTCATGGATGGAGGGAAGATATTAATTGTGAATTTAGCTAAAGGTTTGTTAGGAGAGGATAATATGTCGTTTCTTGGCTTACTGCTAGTTCAAAAGATGCTAGCTGCTGCACTAAGTAGAGAGAATGTCTCTGAGGATAAAAGAAGGGACTTCTTCTTCTATGCTGATGAGTTCCAAAATTTCGCAACGGATGAATTTACATCTATACTTTCTGAAGCAAGAAAGTATAAGCTAAATCTTACCCTTGCACATCAATATATTGGTCAGTTACCAGAGAATATTAAGGGTGCGGTATTTGGTAATGTAGGTTCTCTGTTTGTTGGGAGGTGTGGATCAGAAGATGCTAACTTCTTAGAACCACAGTTTGAGTCGTATGTTAAAGCTACAGATTTGATAAATCAGGGTACCGCACATTACTATGCAAAGATGCTAAATGAGGGTTCATATCCAGGGCCTTTCTCTCTTGATGCTAGATATGGTCCCAAATTTCCAGAGAGTGGTTTTGATATGAAGAGTAATCCTGAGGTTGCAAGAATCATTAAAGAGATGTCTAGACTAAAGTATGGTAGGGATGTGAATATTGTAAATATGGATATTAATAGAAGGTCTGACTTAGAAAGAAAAGAGGAAAAGGAGAATCAATCTCCGAGTGGTTTTCCCCCTGTCAATTTTTAGCAAGGTACTGCACAAATCTCTAAGTTTCTGGTAAAATCGCATGTACTCGTATGGGAGTATAGCTCAGGTGGTTAGAGCGCGGTTCTTATAAAGCCGTGGTCGATGGTTCGAGTCCATCTACTCCCAAACCCAAAGCCAGGCTTGGCAAACCTATAAGTTTGGAAATTTCAATTATATCCTTTAGATAAGGGGGAAATGGCGATTAGACTTAGAGATCTTTTAAGCTTTTTTCTGCTTCAGGTTTATTGTTATCTACTAAACCAAGATATTTTTCTGTTGTAGATAGCCTCTTATGTCCTACTAACTTTGAAACCGTTACCAAACTAACACCATTTGCTAAGTGGTGTGCTATGAAGGTATTCCTTAAATCATTCACTTTTGCGTTCTTGATACCTGCCCTTTCAAATGCTTTATCTATTGTAGTTCTAATATTTCTTACTAATAGAGGTCTACCATTTTTAGTAACATACAAAGTCTCCTCTTCAGTTTCTGGTCTAATCTCTAAGTATTCATCAATTGCTTTCTTTGCAGATTTATTAATAGGGACCTTTCTTGCAGGATGACTACCTGATGCTTTTATATATATATAGTTGATTCCGTCCTTTGTATTCCTAACATCCTCTAAAGTAAGAGTAGCTAACTCTCCGATCCTAATACCTGTTTGAAGAAGTAGCTCAACAATGGAGTAGAGCCTTATATCAATTCTACTCACATCTCGAAGTGCTCGATACTCCATCTCCGAAAGCACTCTTGGAGGTTTTGTTTCAAACTTTGGATGTGCAAGCTTCTCTGCAGGGTTATCTTTTATATGTGTGTTCTCTAGGAGGTATCTATAGAAGGTTCTGGTACTATTAATTTTTCTTGAGATACTTTTGGGAGTATAGTTATTGTCCTGTAGGTGTTTTTTATATGCCTCTAGATCCTCTATGGAGGTTTGTGACAATCTCATTATTCCTTTAGAGGAGAAATAGTTGAGTAGCTGTTCTATATCTTTTGCATACGCTATTACTGTGGCTTCAGATCTACCTTTACTTCTTAATTCGTCAGTAAATAGTGCTTGTTGTTTGGCAAAATCTTGGTTTGTTATTTTTTCCAATATATCAAACAATCAATTTAAGAGTAGCCTAGTATGTAAACTATGAGATTATAGCACCCCTTGCTAATCAATATCAATAATAAAAACTATGGATTGTTTTTGATGAGTTTTCATTATTCTGGTAATATTTTCCTATGGAGAGAAAAATAAGGTTTAAGAAAAATATAGAGGGTAGTAGTAAGCACAGCTCTGAGCTACCTGAAATTTTCAATTCAATTTTCTTTAAAGCCTTGTTAATAGGAATCTCTATTTTCATAACCATCTCTGTTTACAATTCTGCAAAGATTACAATTCAGAAATTAGAAATATTAAGGCAAGCAGAGAGGGAGGTAGAAGAGTTAAGGATTCAGAATCTGTATCTTTCGCTTGGTATTAAAGATATGTCTACAGATAGATATTTAGAGAAAGAGGCGCGAGAGAGATTAAACTTTGGAGATAGTGGGGAGGTAGTATTTGTAATACCAGAGAATGTTCTTGAACAGGCTCAGATTCAGGTGTCGGAGATAACGGAAGGAAAGGAGAGCTACAAACCTGGAGATGTACTAAACTTAGATGCTTGGGTTAATTTCCTAGAAAGTGGAATTTGAATTAGGGCTTCAGTTAAGGTATAATCACAACTGCTATATCGCGGGGTAGAGCAGTGGCAGCTCGTCAGGCTCATAACCTGAAGGTCGTTGGTTCGAATCCAACCCCCGCAACCACTTTCCTTACATTTTTTTATAATTTTTTCTTGGAACAGAGGGGATATTATGATAAAATCAGCTTTGTTATAAGATTTTAAGAAATATGTATGCCATTAACAGATCAGCCAGTAAAAGGAATGTATGTTAGAGAAGAAAACAGGTTTTTCTATTTACAAGATAGAAAACTTAAAACACAGGGTAGGCAGGGAGGCCTCATTATTATGCGTATGAAAGCATTAGATAATGGTCAAATTATTAATAAAACTGTTAAGTCAGGTACTAAGATAGAGTATGTAATTCCTGAAACAAAAGAGGTTCAATACCTCTATAACGATCATGAAGAGGTGTATTTCATGGATATGGAAAGCTATGAGAGCATTACCATTCCTAAGGATGTAATAGGGGAGTATATAAACTATCTAAAAGAGGGAGAATCAATCCTCATCCTAACATACGAAGGTAAGATATTAAGCGTAAAGGAGAATCCTTCTGTAATATTAGAAGTTACAGAGGCAGAAGATGCAGTGAAGGGAAATACTGCCAATTCAGCGACAAAAAAGGTTACAGTAGAGACAGGTTACAGATTAAATGTCCCTCTATTTATCAAGAGAGGAGATAAGATTAAAATTAATACCGAAAGCGGTACTTACAGTAGTAAGGCAAATTAAGAGGACATTTGGTATAATTGTCGGACTACTCAGGTGGGATAGCTCAGTTGGTTAGAGCATGGGACTCATAAACCCAAGGTCGGTGGTTCGATCCCACCTCCCACTACCACTCTTCTAAATTTTTTACTAGAAATATGGATAAGAATAACTCTAAGTCAGCTGGTAATGTAATAAGGATAAGACCTAAGAAAAAGGGTCTCTCATGGAGCACTCTCATAGTATTCTTTGTACTTTCAATAATGTTAACAGTAGGTATTAATTCCTTTCTTAATATTGGTAGTAGAGGGGAAGAGGTATCTCTGAGTGAAATAGTAAATGATATCTCCAAGGGAGAGTATGAAAGAGTTTCCCTTAAGGATGATATGGTTTCCCTCTCTATAAAGGATAAGGAGGGGGAGCTAGTTATTAACAAGTATGCACTGCTTCCTCAGGGAGTAGATTTCTACTCTATGCTTGCAGATGCACAGGTAGATATTAAAACATTAGAGAATGATTTCTATGAGCCTCAACTGGGTATTACTTTCGGAGATATTGTCTCAATAGTGTTTCTTGGTGCAGGCTTAGTATTGATATATATCCTAATTAAGAATATGCAACAGTCAGGTGGTAAAATTATGGATTTTGGACAGAGTAAGGCTAGGTTACTTTTTGGTAAGAAAAGTGGTACTACATTTGATGATGTTGCAGGTATAGAGGAGGTAAAAGAAGAGTTAACAGAGATAGTTGATTTTCTTAAGAATCCTAAAAAGTACGCTAATATTGGGGCGAGAATTCCAAAAGGGGTTCTGCTTGCGGGAGCACCTGGTACTGGTAAAACTCTCTTAGCAAAGGCTGTCTCTGGGGAAGCTGGAGTACCATTCTTTCACACTTCTGGTTCTGAGTTTGAGGAGATGCTAGTTGGTGCTGGAGCTTCTAGGGTAAGAGATCTCTTTACAAAGGCAAGAAGGGCAGCTCCTTGTATTATCTTTATCGATGAGATAGACGCAGTTGCTAAGAAAAGAGGTACTGTTCTTCACTCTGGAGCTGGAGAGCAGACATTAAATCAGATACTCGTAGAGATGGATGGCTTGGAGGCAAGAGAGAGTGTGATAGTTTTGGGTGCAACTAATAGGCCTGATGTATTAGATCCTGCAATCCTAAGGCCAGGGAGATTTGATAGGACAGTAGTTGTTCATATGCCCGATTACAGTGGTAGAAAAGATATTATTAAGGTTCATGCAAAGAACAAGAAATTTGAAGATAATGTTAATCTTGATATTATTGCTAAAAAGACAATAGGTTACTCTGGTGCGGATTTGGAGAATCTTCTAAATGAGGCTGCAATTATGGCGGCAAAAGAGGATAGGAAGAAGATAGGGCAAGATGATTTGTTAGAGTCATATCTTAAAGTAAAATTAGGTAGGAAGAAGAAGGGTCAGATTAGTGAAGAGGATATAAAAGTTACTGCTTACCATGAAGCAGGACATGCAATAGTATCAAAATTTACGAAGTATTCAACTCCTGTGGAGCAAGTATCCATTATCCCTAGAGGTATGACAGGAGGTGTTACAGTATACCTTCCTGAGGATGATAAGAAGCATACGTACAAAGATGAATTAATCGCAAGTTTAGCTTCTGCAGTGGGTGGTAGAGCCGCAGAGGAGCTATTTATTGGTAGAATAAGTACAGGAGCATCTGGTGATATTGAACAGGCAACATCTATTGCAAGGGAGATGGTTACTCAGTACGGTATGTCCGAAAAATTAGGGATGGTCAAATATGGAGATGTAGAGGAGACAAAACATCTAGGTTATTCATACGGAGGTGGTAAAGATTTCAGTGAGAAATATGCAGAGCTTATCGACGAAGAGGTTAAATCTTTAATGGAGAATGCAATGAAAGATGCAAAGAAAGTCTTAAAGGAGAATAAGGTGTATGTAGAGAAATTAGTGAAGCTTCTTTTAGAAAAAGAGGTTGTAATTAAGGAAGAGTTTGATTCTATATTCGCACAGTAGTAGATATCCTCCTAGGTCTTTAGTAAAATACTGTTATGACAATACCCAATGGTAACAAGGATGTATTCTTGGCTATAGATGCTAATGCAATTATCCATAGAGCATTCCATGCATATCCATCTACACTTCAAACAGATGAAGGTATTCAAATTAATGCTGTATATGGCTTTACATCAATGCTCTTAGAAGCATTGCAGATGTTTAATCCAAAGTATGTTCTGTGCGCTATGGATACACATAAGCCCACCTTTAGGCATACTATGTATTCGGAATATAAAGCTACTAGAAAACCAACAGACCTTTCCTTGGTAGACCAATTCCCTTTAGTTGAAGAAGTTCTAAAAGCTTTTAATATCCCTGTGCTTAAAAAAGAAGGGTATGAGGCGGATGATATTCTTGGGACAATCTCAAAGTATGTAAATGAAGGAGCTTGGAGTAGTGAGAATATCGATCTATATATACTCAGTGGTGATAGGGACTTACTTCAGTTAATTAATCCTAAAACATACATCTGTTTACCGAATGGAAATTTCAAAAACATTGTAATTTACGATAGGGAAAAAACCTACGAGAAGTTTGGCTACTATCCTGAACAGGTTGTGCATTACAAGGCTATAGTTGGGGATAGCTCGGACAATATCCCTGGAGTTAAAGGAGTGGGTGATAAAACTGCACTTGATCTGCTAAAGAGATTTGAGACATTAGATGGTATATACAAGAATATAAATGAGGTAGAGGG
>JAVEZR010000019.1:0-12515 GCA_034002865.1 Candidatus Dojkabacteria bacterium | reverse complement strand
CCTTTTTGGAATGGATCCATCAGTGTAAAGTTAGATCTAAGTGTTCCCGGTATACCAGCTACAATACCTAAGAAGATTAAGTAGGAAGAACCTCCTCCCACACCACTCTCAGAGGTTAACTCAGCAAACCACATAACTAGGATAGAGCCAGCTGTAAGTGTAGCAACCATTGTTATCAATTGTAATATCTCCAACTCCCCTATCAATCCAAAACCTCTTAAGGTTGAATATATTACAAATGATTGCATAATTGCCAATGGAACAGTAAGTAATCTTGTATACATACTAATCTGTTTCCTACCCTCTGGACCTTCATTCCTTAACTCTTCAATCTTAGGAACGACAGAACCAAGTAATTGGAATATGATAGATGCATTAATATATGGACTTAAACCAATAGCTGCAATAGAGGCAGTCTCAAGTACTCCTCCAGATACTGTAGAAAGCATATCTCCAAAATTACTACCCTCAAAGAGCATCTTAATTGCATCTGCAGGGATACCTGCTACAGGAATAGCAGCCAAGAATCTATATGCGAATAGTATAATTAATGAGAATATTATTTTTTTACGGATCTCTTCTGTCTTAAGGATCCTTCGAAAGATTTCGAAATATTTATTCATTGTTGTAGAGGTTACTTTATTGTACCCCCTGCTTTTTCTACTTTCTCTTTAGCTGTCTGAGAGGCAGGGATACCTTCAATTACTATCTTTTTACTAATCTCACCAGAACCTAATATTTTTACTGAAACAGTCTTCTGTGCTATCAATGCTTTCTCTTTTAGACTCTCTACTGTAACTAACTCTCCTGCTTTAAAGTTCTCTTCTAAAGTATTTAGATTTATAGCAGTTGCTTCTATCTTATTTGGCTTATTAAAGCCCCTAGACTTAGGCATCCTTCTGAAGAAAGGTACATTACCACCCTCAAAGAAAAGTAATGACTTATGACCAGCTCTAGACTTCTGACCCTTCATACCTCTTGTTGATGTATGACCTCCAACACCAGAGCCGTAACCCCTACCAATTCTCTTAGCCTTGCCTACTCTCTTCTTTCTTTTTGGAATATTCTCTAAGTACATTTCAGTATATTATTAACTTTATTTCTTTTCTCTTCTATTACTATTAGATCTTCTATCTCTACCTCTAAAATCTTTCTTCTCACCTCTTTTCTCAGCTCTCTTAGCAGCTCTTCTCTTCTCATCTCTAATCTTATTCTCTTTATCAGTCTCTTTCTTTGCCTCAACCCTCTCTCTCATATTCTTCATCTTAGAAAGAACTCTTGTATTCCTTAAACTCTTTAGTGCTTCAAAGGTTGCATATGCAGAAGCTATTGAATCTGTAGTACCAAGTAACTTACCGTATACGTTATCAATACCTGCTAACTCTAGAACTGTTCTTACAGAAGATCCTGCAATTACACCAGTACCTGCTCTAGCAGGTCTAAGTAAAACCTTAGCTGCACCCTCTTTATGTAACACTTCGTGTGGGATAGTGTCTCCAGCTAACTGAATCTTTTTCATCTTTTTAATAGCTACTCTCTCACCTTTCTCTACTGCACTCCTAGTATCTACACCTCTTCCAAGACCAACACCAACAGATCCATTATGATCACCTACAACTACCATTGCACTAAATCTTAGTCTCTTACCACCCTTTGTAACCTTTGCAACCCTTCTAATAGAGACAGTCTTCTTATCAAATGGTGATCTTTCTTTTTGATTTCTTCTGTTATCAAACATCTATTTATTTAAACTAAATCTTAATTCCGTTTTTTCTTAATTCCTCTGCAAAAGAAGCTATTAAACCATGATATTTATATCCACTTCTATCAAATACAGCAACCTCTATCTTTCTTTTCTTTAAATCAGCTGCAAATAGCTTTGCCATCTTTAATATCTCTTCACTATTCTTCTTAGCCATCTTACTTGTTAAAACAACACCCTTCTCATCATCTGCAACACCTACATAGAAGAATTTGTTACTTTTAAAAACAAATACCCTTGGCTTAGAAGAAGAACCACTAACCTTCTTCCTAATATGCATCTTTCTTTTTTCTCTTTTTACTACTTTGTTGTATATCATATTTTTTTATTAATAACTATGCACCTACACTAGATTTAGAACTCTTTTTTCTAACATACTCACCCTCATATCTAATACCTTTGCCCTTGTATGGTTCTGGTTTTCTAATAGCCCTTATCTTTGCAGCAAATCCACCAATCTTCTGTTTGTCATGCCCTTTTAATACAACCTTTGTTTCTTCAGGGACCTCAATAGTAATACCCTCTGGACTCTCAATCTTAACCGGATGATTCCATCCTAAGCTCATTACTAATGTTGTACCTTCCATTCTCGCTCTATATCCAACACCTACTAACTCTAATTTCTTCTCAAAACCTTCCTTAATACCCTTAACTGCATTTGCAATCAATGCCCTATATGTTCCGTGCAAAGCCTTAGCCTCCTTACTCTCATCTATTCTAGATACCAATACCTGGTTCTCTTTAACCTCTACTTTAAGTTTCTCTGGTAGAGTTAAAGCTGTCTCTTTTCCATCACCAGATACAGTAACTACATTGCCCTCTATCTTTACTTGAACTCCCTCTTCAATTATTACTGGCTCTTGCCCTATTCTAGACATTTCTAATTACCAAATTTTACATATTAATTCACCACCGATACTTTGACTCTTAGCACTTGCACCTGACATCAATCCTTTAGAGGTAGATATTATTGATATACCTCTTCCATTCATAACTGGTACTATATCTTTACTTGTAATATATATTCTTTGACCAGGACTACTTACTCTCTTAAACTCTCTAACTACTGGTTCTCCATCGTCATAAAGGATCTCTACTGCTATGCCATCTTCTACCTCTTCATACCCTGCAATCATCTCTTCCTGTTTCAATACCTTCAATATCTCAACATTCATCTTTGTAGAAGGGACTAAAACAGTCTCTCTCTTCCTCTCTATTCCATTTTTCATTCTTGCCAAAAAATCTGCTACTAAATCGTTCATTGTTTATTATTAATAAATTACCATATTGCTTTCTTAACTCCAGGGATCTGTCCCTCACTAGCTAACTTTCTAAAACATATTCTACAAATACCGTAATGTCTTAGATATCCCCTAGATCTACCACAAAGTTCACATCTGTTATATACCCTTGATTTATACTTTGACTTTATCTTCAATTGTCTTGCTTTATGCTCTTTAGCCTCTGTTGACATCTTTTTTGAATGGAAACCCAAATTTATCTAAAAGTAATTTACCACCTTTATCATCTTTAGCTGTTGTAACTATTGTTACCTCTAAACTTCTTACCTTCCTAATATTGTTTGCATCTATCTCAGGAAATACTGTCTGATCTTCAATACCTATAGAGTAATTACCAGACCCATCAAAAGCTTTAGGACTTAATCCTCTAAAGTCTTTGACTCTTGGAAATACAACATTAACTAACTTATCAAAGAACTCCCACATCCTATCTCCTCTTAAGATTACAGAAACACCTATATCCATTCCTTCTCTAACCTTAAAAGCAGATACTGCTTTTCTTGCTTTATTTACCACTGGCTTCTGTCCTGCTATCTGAGTGACCATACCGATAATGTCCTCGAGAGCTTCACTCTCTTTGATAGAAGCACCAGCACCTACATTGATAACGATCTTTTGTAGAGTAGGGACTTCCATTATATTGGTATATCCAAACTCTTTCATCATTTCCTTTCTTATTTTATTGTTATACTCTTCTCTTAATCTTGCCATTATTCTTTACTTTCTTTCTTCTTAACTACTTTCTTCTTTGTTGTACTACTTTTCTTGGTAGTTTTCTTAACAGTCTCTTTCTTAGTGCTCTTCTTTGGCTCTTCCTTCTTCTCTACCTCTTTTACAACTTCTATTACCTTATTACACTTCTTACATACCCTTGATACTTTCCCTTCCTCTCTCTTTACTCCTACCCTAGTTGCCTTACCACAGTTATTACAAATCAACATTACTTTTGATACATCCATAGGTTTAACAATTGTTAAAATCTCAGATGTCTTAGTTCTACCATCTCCCTTAACATGTTTTTTAAAGATATTAACTCCCTCTACTACAACCTTACTCTTCTTCATATCTACAGCAACAACCTTACCCTGCTTGCCAGCATCTTTACCATACAAAACTTTGACTATATCTCCTTTTTTAATCTTCATTTGCTTTATCTTTAAATTACAATACCTCTGGTGCAAGAGAAACTATTTTATCAAAACCTTTCTCTTTTAACTCTCTTGCTACAGGTCCGAATATTCTTGTACCTTTAGGATTCCTCTTATTATCAATTATTACTGCTGCATTATCATCAAATCTAATATATGACCCATCCTGTCTTTTATGCTCTTTATGAACCCTTATAATGACTGCTGTTAATACTTCATGTTTCTTAACACCACTGTTAGCTAAAACTTTCTGAACAGCAACCTTTACAAGATCTCCTAAACCAGCATATCTAACTCTAGAGTGCCCAGGAATACCGATAATTTTACCTATCTTGGCTCCACTATTATCTGCAATTGTTATCTGACTCTCTTTCTGTACCATTATTCTTTATTAATAACTACCCATTTTACATTTTTAGAGTAAGGCTTAGATTCTCTTATTACAACCTTATCTCCTATATTTAACTCCTCATTTGTATGAGCAAAGAATATCTTCTTCTTGTTAACTACCTTTTTATATATAGGGTGGGACTGAGTAGTATCTACCCTTACCCTTACCGTGCTAACCATTTTGTTGCTTACAACAACCCCTGCGAGCTCTCTTTTCTTTCCTTTGTTCTGTGTATTAGTTGTCATTTACATTTATATATATTTTATGTATGTAAAACGGCTAGTATTCTACCAATATTACGATGTTATCTCAAGCCTAAAGTTCTTTCTTGGATACAAACTTAGTTTGTACCGAAAGCTTCTGTGCTCCAAGTCTCATAGCTTCCATAGCTGCATCTCTATCTACACCACTAATTTCAAAAAGCATAGTGCCTGGTCTTACTACTGCAACATATCCCTCTACATCACCCTTTCCTGCAATCATCTTACTGTTAGTACCCTTCTGTGTATACGGTTTATGAGGGAAGATCTTAATCCATACCTTACCCTTTCTTTTGATAGAGCCTGTTATAGCTCTTCTAGCTGCCTCTATCTCCCTAGATTTTATCCAACCACTCTCCATTGATTTAAGTCCATGCTCACCAAAGGAGATACTGTTATTAACAGTAGCTATTCCTCCCATTCTTCCTCTAAAATCTTTTCTATATTTTCTTTTCTTTGGTTGTAACATAATTACTTATATCAATATATTATTCTTCTTCTATTTCTGTTTTATCTCCCTTATATATCCATACTTTAATACCCATTAATCCTGCATCTAATGTCTTAGCTGTTGCCTCTGCGTAATCAATATCAGCTTTTAATGTCTGGGCTGGAACAGAACCTGCATTTGCTTTTACTGTTCTAGCCTGACTTGCGTTATTTATACGCCCAGAAACCCATATTCTTACTCCCTTTGCACCTGCCATCATAGCTTTCTCTTTTGCACTAGCTACTAGTAGCTTAGAGGGTTGTCTCCTTTGAATACCTTCTGCAATTGATTTTGCTATTATACTTGCAGAGATATCTGCCTTCTTAACTTCTCTAATCTTAATCTCTACTTCTTTCTTACACATTCTAGAAAGCTCTTTCTGCAAAACATCTATTCCCTCTCCACCTCTACCAATTGCAACACCAGGTCTTGCTACATGTAACTCTACCTCTACCTTATTTAAGGTTCTTTTTATTCCTAGGTTATCAATACCTGCATCATTCATTTTCTTTAAAACAACCTCCTTAATCCTCATATCTTCTGCGAAGATAGCTGGGTAATTAGCCTTCCTTGCATACCATACAGAGTCCCATGTTTTATTTAAGCCCATCCTTATTGCGTTGGCATTGATCTTTCTTCCCATTATTTTACAGTTAGTTCCAAATTAATATGTGATCTCCTCTTTGTTATTCTTGATACTCTACCCTTAGATGCAAACCTTACTCTTTTAAGAGAAGGGGCTCCATCTACTGATAGGTGAGAAATCTTTAACTCTGATTTATCTACACCAAACAGCTCTCTTGCGTTAGCAATACCACTTAGTACTGCATTCTTTAATATTGTTGTTCCTTTCCTATTTGTTAATTGCAATATATCCAATGCATCCTCTACATCCTTTCCCCTTACCAAGTCAGCTACTAACCTCAACTTCTGAGGAGTATGTGCTACATTCTTAACTTTTACTTTTGTACTCTTAACTTCCATTAAATATATCTATTATTTTATTCTTCAAATCTACCACTACTACCGTATACCTTTGCCAGCTTACCCTTCTTAGCATGTCCCTTAAACTTCCTTGTTTGAGAGAACTCTCCTAATCTATGTCCTATCATTGATTCCTCTATTAATACCTCTTCATGTTTCTTACCGTTATATACTCCAAATGTTAAACCTACCATCTCTGGTGTAATTGTTGATGCTCTAGCCCATACTTTGATAGGTTTCCTATTACCACTATCTAAAGCTTGCTTTACCTTCTTAGCTACATTCTTATCTATATATGGTCCTTTTTTAAGCGATCTTGACATACCTATTTATCAATAAATTATTTCTTAGCGAAAGGTCTTGTTTTAGGCCTTCTCGTCTTAATTATAAATCTCTCTGTTCTCTTATTCTTTCTTGTTCTAGTACCTATTCTGTTACCCCAAATATCCTTAGCTTTACCTATGGCACCCTTACCTTCACCACCACCGTGTGGATGCTCTACTGCATGCATAGCCATACCTCTTACTACTGGTCTCCATCCTAGATTTCTCTTCCTACCTGCTTTCCCTAGCTTAACATTCAGCTTATCTTCATTACCTACTTGGCCAATAGTGGCCATAGCGTCTGCAGGTACTAATCTAATCTCTCCAGAAGAAAGCTTAATCTGAACATACTTACCACTTGGATCAATTCCCTGTACTATTATTTCTTGCCCAGCAGATCTACCAAATGTTGCACCCATTCCAACTCTACTCTCTATACAGTGAACAACTGTTCCTGATGGTATATTCTTAACTCTCATTGCGTTACCAGGGACAATGTCTACTTTCTCTCCAGAGATTAGTACATCTCCTGTCTTTACACCTTTGGGTGCAATTATATACCTTCTATCACCATCTGCATACTGTAAAAGTGCTAAATGTGCAGTTCTATTTGGATCAAAGTAAAGACCTATTACCTTTGCTTCAATATCAAACTTTTCTCTCTTAAAATCTATTATCCTAGTCCTTCTCTTAAACCCTCCTCCTCTGTGTCTTACTGTTATCTTACCCTGATTGTTTCTTCCTGCTCTTTTCTTCTTAGGTATAGTTAGATTTCTTGGACCACCATCTTTCTCAAGAGCAGACCTATCCTCTAACCTTGTGCCTCTACGTGTAGAAGTTGTTGCTTTAAATATTCTTACTGCCATTATTAATTATTTAAAAACTCATCAATTTTATCTCCCTTTTTAAGGGTTACTACTGCTTTTCTTTTATCAGTAATCCTACTCTTCTTATTTGTTTTCCAATCTCTCTTCATCTTCCCTGGTTTGATAATGATGTTTACAAGCTCGACTTTTACTTTATACTTATCTTCAACAGCTTTCTTAATTTCAATCTTGTTAACATTACTCTCAACAAAGAAGGTATATTTATTACTTGCATTTGCAAGAGCATAACTCTTCTCTGATATAACTGGTTGTAGCTCTATCTTCTTATTTTCCATTTGTTAATCTATCTTCCAAAATCTTAAGTGATTCTTTATCTATATATACCTTCTTAGAGTCAGCAATATTCTTTGCATTTAATTTCATTGGATCTACTACATTAACATTAGAAATATTTCTTAATGCTAAAGATACATTCTCATCTTGAGATACTAGTAAGGTCTTAGACTCAATATTCTTTAGAATATTACTTCTCACCTCCTTTATCTCTTTACCTTTCTCAATATCTACGAAGTCTAATACTTCATCTGCCAATCTCTTAGAGAGCATTATGCATGTAGCCTTTTGTACCATTTTCTTATTAATACTTCTCTTCCAGTTTCTATTGATAGGGCCAAAAGTAACACCACCACCTACCCATAGAGGAGATCTCGTTGAACCAGATCTTGCCCTACCTGTACCTTTCTGCTTCCAAGGCTTTCTACCACCACCTCTTATATCACCCTTTCCTTTTACTGAAGATGTTCCCTTTCTCTCGTTATTATTGTATACATAGATAACTTGAGCTACCAAATCACCATTATATGGAACACTCCATACCTTAGGATTAAGAGATACCTCTTCTACTGCCTTTGCCTTTTTAATTGTTTTTGTTTCTTTCGTTGCCATTTCAATTATTCAGTAAATATTGCTATTAAATCCCCATTAGAACCAGGAACAGGACCACTTATTAATATATAGTTTTCTTTAATATCAACTACTTTCTTTCCTTTAATAGTGACGATATCCGTACCCATCCTTCCTGCCATTCTTGTACCCTTAAATACTCTTCCTGGGGAAGCACCTGCACCTATTGAACCTGGGGCCCTAAGTCTATCTGATTGACCGTGAGTTCTAGGACCTCCCTTAAAGTTATGCCTTTTAACTACACCTGCGAACCCCTTACCCTTAGAGACCCCGGTAAGAGTCACAGTGTCTCCTTTTGCAAATATCTCAGGCAACATATCACTACCTATTTTTAAATCTTCAGGTAAAGTTCCATCAAATATCTTTGTATATCTTGGAACAAAACCTAACTCTTTATACTGACCCTGTGCAGATTTATTAGCATTCTTCTTTTGACCTAAACCTAACTCTACCTTCTGTTCACCTACTTTGGCTACTTTACAACCGGCAACATCCAATACTGTAACAGGGATAGCTTTCTCCCCGTCGAATACTCTTGTCATTCCTTTTTTAATTCCTAATATAGCCTTCATTTTATTAATATATTTATTATCTTTATTGAATTTCAATCTCTACTCCTGCAGGCATCTGTAAGTGCTGCAAAGCATCTATTGTCTTAGGTGTAGGATCTATTATATCTATTACTCTTTTATGAGTACCTATCTCAAAATGTTCCATTGAACTCTTATAGATGAATGTTGACCTATTCACTGCGACTTTTCTTTTCTTAGTTGGTAGAGGGATAGGGCCTGCAACCTTTGCACCGGTACTAATAGCAGACTCAATGATACTCTTTGCAGATTTGTCTAAGACTACTGCATCATATCCTCTTAACTTTACTCGTATTTTTGCTGTTGCATCACTCATTCTATCTTAAAGAGCTAAATTAAACTTTAGGTATGAGAGCGGGTATTACCCCGCCCCCATATCATTTCTTACTTAACAATTTCAGTAACAATACCCTTACCTACTGTTTGTCCACCCTCACGAATTGCAAATCCTTGTCCCTTCTCTATTACTACTGGAGAAACTAAGGTTACATTAAACTGAGTATTGTCTCCTGGAGCTACCATTTCAACACCCTCGTCTAATACTACCTCTCCAGTAACATCTGCTGTTCTAATGTAGAATTGTGGCTTATATCCACTTACAAATGGAGTATGTCTTCCACCTTCCTCTTTGCTTAAGATATATACCTCTGCCTTAAATTCTGTATGTGTTTGTGCACTACCTGGCTTGGAAAGAGTTTGACCCCTTTCTACATCCTCTCTCTTAAATCCTCTTAGTAAGATACCTACGTTATCACCTGCCTGACACTCTTTCATTGATTTGTTGAACATCTCAATTCCTGTAACAGCGGTCTTCTGTGGCTTCCTACCCATTCCTAAGACATCTACATCTTCTGCTAATTTGATTACACCTCTTTCTACTCTACCTGTTACTACTGTTCCTCTTCCCTCGATAGAGAATACATCTTCGATAGGCATCAAGAATGGTTTCTCAACATCTCTCTCTGGTATCTCTATATATTCATCAACTGCTTTCATGAGTTCCTTTGCTGATGCTAGTCCATCCTCTTCACCCTTCTCTGCCTTTAATGCATTACCTACAATGATAGGGGCATCTGAATCATATCCGTACTTCTCTAAAAGATCTTGTACATCTGCTTTGATAAGCTCTAAGATTTCTTCATCTGCTTCTCCAAATTTGTTGATGAATACTACTACCTTAGGAACACCAACCTGCTTTGCAAGAAGTAAGTGCTCTTTTGTCTGAGGCATAGCACCATCATCTGAAGAGACTACTAAAATTGCACCATCCATCTGTGCTGCACCAGTGATCATATTCTTAATGTAATCTTTATGACCTGGGCAATCTACTAATGCGTAGTGCCTTGTATCTGTCTCAAACTCTACGTGAGCAACAGATACAGTGATAGATTTAGCTCTTGAGTCTGGATCTTTATCTAGTTTGTCTATCATTTTTACATTCTCATCTGAAAATGCATTTAGAATACCACGAACCAAAGTTGTCTTACCGTGGTCGATATGACCTAAGGTTCCGATATTCATATGAGGCTTAGTTCTATTGAAATCTGCCATGAATATATATTAATTAAATTATATAAAATATATTGTTTAATACCACAATAGAAGGCTACTTACTATTAATAAGCAAACCTGCGTTGAATATTATCAAAAAGGTGTAAGATTTGCAAGTATTTAATTAACATTTCGAACATCTCCCTAATTATATTCTAAGCTTGAACTCCACCAATCTCTTCTGCAATACTCTTGGGTACCTCTGCGTAGTGAGAAGGCTCAATACTTGCACTTCCTCTACCACTTGTAAGAGAACGTAACTCACTTGTGTATCCAAATAGCTCTGAGAGAGGTACTAGTGCATTAATGACTGTAATACCATTACCAATATCTTCGGAGCCTTGAATCTGACCTCTCTTACTACTTAGAGATCCTGTAACATCTCCCATATGCTCTTGTGGTACTTCTACAGCAACATCCATAATTGGTTCCAAAAGGATTGGGTTAGCTCTTCTACATCCCTCTTTGAATGCCATAGAGGCTGCAATCTTAAATGCTGCTTCAGATGAGTCTACATCATGGTATGAGCCATCATAAAGAGTAGTCTTAATATCCACTACTGGATATCCAGCAACTACACCTGCTTTAAGGGTTTCTACTATACCCTTCTCTACAGCAGGTATAAATTCTCTAGGGATTACCCCTCCCTTAATAGCATCAACGAACTCAAAACCTTTACCCTTCTCATTAGGCTCAATCTTTAACCAACAGTGACCATACTGACCCTTACCACCAGACTGCTTGATATATCTACCCTCTGCCTGCTCACATACACCTTTAACAGTTTCTCTATATGCTACCTGTGGCTTACCTACATTGGCTGCAACATTGAATTCTCTCTTCATCCTGTCTACCATAATTTCAAGATGTAACTCTCCCATTCCAGAGATAATGGTTTGACCAGTCTCATGATTTGTTTCTACCTTAAATGTTGGATCCTCCTTAACAAGCCTTGCTAATGCTTCAGACATCTTCTCCTCGTCTGACTTTGTAGCAGGTTCAATAGCTTGAGAAACAACTGGTTCTGCAAATGTAATCTGTTCTAATATAATTGGATTGCTCTCATCACAGATAGTGTCTCCAGTTACAGACGCTTTTAGACCTACGATAGCTCCTATGTCTCCTGTTCTTAGCATATCTACCTCTTCCCTATCATCAGCATGCATAAGGACAAGTCTACCAACCCTCTCTTTAATATTCTTTGTTGAGTTGAGCACGTATGTACCAGATTTAATTGTTCCAGAGTAAACCCTAAAGTACGAAAGATTTCCAATATGTGGATCATTTATAATCTTGAATACTAATCCAGCAAAAGGTTCGCTTTCATCAGGCTTTCTCTCTATCTCTGCCCCTGTCTTAGGATGATCACCCTGTACGGGTGGTACATCAAGTGGAGATGGTAAACAGAGAGTTATATAGTCGAGCAACGTTTTTGCCATAGGGGATCTAGAATCACCCCCTAATACTGGGAATATTTTACTCTCTAATGTTCCCTTTCTTAGTGCAATCTTTAGCTCCTCTGTTGTAATTTCTTTTCCTTCAAAATATTTCTCCATTAATACATCATCCATTTCTACTAAGGTCTCTACAAGAGTAGCCCTATACCTATCAACCATTGCCTGAAGCTCTGAAGGTATCTCTATCTCAACAAGATTCTCGGAATTAACATCTTCGTATGAATATGCTTTCATCTCTAAAAGATCTACATATCCGTGTAGTGCACTTTCTCTTCCAATTGGAAGAGTAATCGCAACCGCTTTATTACTTAATCTTGTTTTAACAGTAGAGAAGCTCTTCTCAAAGTCTCCACCGATTAGATTAATTTTATTCATAAAGCAGATTCTAGGCACCTTATACTTGTTAGCTTGTCTCCATACTGTTTCAGATTGTGGCTCTACACCCTTTCTTCCGTCAAAGATTACAAC
>JAVEZR010000018.1:0-15080 GCA_034002865.1 Candidatus Dojkabacteria bacterium | reverse complement strand
CTTTTAGCCCTGTTAAATTACACATTATCCTCGCTAACTTCTGAGGTAACACACCCATATCATAGTTAGAGAAGGGCTTCTCTAAATCTCTTTTCACAAACCCCTCTACATCCTGTATAGCTAATGTCTTACCGTACATCAAACCGGCAGAGCTATTAAATATACAGAACTCAAACCCCTCTTCTAATATATTATTATTTCTAAGCTGTGCTTCATTTAACTCAGCTTTCTTTGGAATAACGAACCTAGAGTGAATATCAACAGCTTTAAAATATCTCTTAATCTCATTAGAAAGCTTTTGGATACTCTTTATATCAATATCTTTACTGTTAAGATATGAAACACCGAAGGTAACCTTCTTATGCTCTGAGTACAGTGGGAGGAAGGTATCTAGATTATCAATAACTTGACCGTATCTAATAAAGCCACCTAATCTAGGAAATATCTTACTCAAAACCTCCTCTTTTAATGTATTACTCTCTACAAGAAACATACCATCTCCAACACTCTTTATACTATCCCTTGATATACCAAATGACTGAAAAACAGAAATAAGCTCTGCTTGTGAGAGATCTACAAATATTCCTGATTGAAAAAAATATCGCATCTTAATCAATAGACTTAACAGCTACTCTTGTAATCAGAGCCCTGTGTCCTTGAGTCCTTCTATATCTAGATTTAGCTTTAAACTTGAATACCCTTACCTTGTCATCCTTCTTCTGTGAGGTAATCTCTAATACGACCTTAGCACCATCTACAAGTGGAGTACCTACTTTTGTATCATCTCCCTTCTGAACAAGCAGAACATCCTTTATCTCAAGTGTGTCTCCTTTAGCACCATCTAGTTTATTAACTTCATACTCTTTACCCTCATATACCTTGAGTTGAACTCCTGCGAGCTTTATTATTGCAAACTTTTTTATTTCTTCAGATTTAACCATAACGAGTGGATTTTAATTTATAAATTCATAATTGTCAATTATCTTACCCTTATTCTTATCCTTTTGGCTAACGTTCATTATACTTTGAATTAAGCCTAAAGAGAAGAGAGTCATTACAGTAATACTTCCACCAGCACTAACTAATGGTAGAGGAATACCAGTAGCAGGTATAGTGCCTGTATTTGTACCTATATTTATAAATACCTCAAGAAGTATTTTCATAGTTATACCTACTAAAAGCATAGCGAAGAATGGATTATTTACATTATTAATAGATGCAATCAACCCTTTGATTATGATAATGCCAAACATAGCAAGTAAGAAAAGAGATCCTACTAAGCCAAACTCCTCTGCAAATGATGCGAATATGAAATCTGTTTGATGCTCAGGAAGAAAGTTTCTCTTACTCTGTGTACCATTACCAAAACCCTTACCAAATATCTGCCCTGACCCTATCGCTATCCTAGCCTGATTAACATTAAACCCTAGATCCTGTGTATCTTGGGTAGGATTAATAAAGGTCTCTATCCTTCCCCTTTGATACTCCTTTAAAATATTGCTGTAAAGAATGGTCGAGAAAGATCCTAAGAGTATACTAACTACAAGTGCCCCTATTACAAAGATCTTCCATGTATCTCTGTAGTTAAAAGCAAAAAGTGCGAATATTAATCCTACTACAGAAAGAAGAATGTAATACCAATTGCCTGTAACAGTTATAAAGAGAAATGCTGAGGTAATTAACCCTATGATAAGTAGAATTACACTGTTTCTTAACTGATTATTTAATCCTGTGAAGGCAACAAGGAACCATATAGACAGGGTTAATATTGACATACTACCACTAGGTTGCATATATATGAGAATTACCATAGGTAGCGTAAGAAGTAGAGAAACAAAGAAGAGCAACCACTCATTGTACCTATCCTTATATGAGAGTACTGTAGCAGTTGTTAGTATAACCGTAACCTTAGCTATCTCAGATGGCTGTATTTGAATACCACCTACCACTAACCAACGTTGAACGTTATTCACAACAGGACCAAAGATTAGTACCAATATCAAAAGAGCTACAGTTACTAGATATATAGGTAGTACAATCTGCCACATGCGCAATATTGATATATCAAGGAAAGAGAAAAGGAAGAAAAGAATAAAGCCTGAGGCTAAAAAGATCAACTGCTTAGTAATAATAGAGGTATCTCCAAAGCTTCCATCTATTGTAATTGTAGTAGAAAGTAAAGCTACAATACCTATTAATGATATAAGAAGGATTGGTATTAATAGAAAGATATCTATCTTTAACCTCCTTTTACTTACTCTCTCAATCTTCATTCTCAGATATTTCAACCAACTTATTACTACTCTTTAAACCTTTTAATATTGTAACTGAAAGTTTAGAAACATTAAAATATTTAGAGAGAGTATCTATAAGTTCGAGATTTGCACGATTATCTAAAGGCTTAGATTTAAGCTTTACTTTATAGATACCATTAAGAGAAACTACTTGAGTATCCTTACAGTTAGTACTTACTCTAACCTCTATTCTCACATTAATCTTTCTTACCCTTAAACATCCTTCTCATAAAGGCTGGCTTGTCTAGTGGGTCGTCAAAGTCTTCATCTAAATCCATATCTATTCTCTTGGTAGCACCCTTCTGTACTTCCTCCCTCTCCTCTTCTTTCTCAGGTTTCTCTTCTACTATCTCCTCCTCGGTATCATCAAAGAAGGAATCTTTCTTTTCAAAGTTATCATCTTCCTCCTGTTTCTTAAATATTGAGGACTTAGTCGTTACTCCTCCAAGCCCTATCCCCTCATCATCATCCTCTCCCTTAAGCTGCTTTGTATATACCTGTTTATTCTCATCAAACCCAGTAGCTACAATTGTGATAATAATCTCATCTCCTACTTCTGGATCTATCTGTGCACCGAATTTAATATTTGCAGATGGATCTACTGCTTCTTTAATTAACTCGGATACTAAACTTATCTCAGGTAGAGTAAGATCAGAGCCTACAACATTGTAAAGAACTCCTGTAGCACCCTCTATAGACATATCAAGCAAAGGACTTGTAGTAGCTGCTCTAGCTGCTAGCTCTGCACGATTATCTCCACTTGCTCTTCCAATACCCATTAGTGCAGTACCAGAGTTAAGCATTACTGATTTAGCATCATTAAAGTCTGCATTAATATATCCTGTTTGGCTAATTAGATTTGAAATACTGTTAACACCCTCTGCTAGTACAGAATCTACCATCTTCATTGCCTCTATAAAGGAGATATTAGCATCTGCTATTTCGAGTAATCTTTGGTTAGGAACAATGATTAATGTATCTACTTTATCTCTCAATGCAGCTATTCCCTCTTCAGCTATCTCTCTTCTTTTGTTACCTTCAAAATCAAATGGCTTTGTAACAACAGCTACAGTTAGAGCTCCCATATTCTTTGCAACACCTGCTATTATCGGCGCAGCTCCAGTACCAGTACCACCTCCCATACCTGCAGTTATAAAGACCATATCTGCTCCCTCAAGAAACTCTTGAATCTGATCTAAGCTTTCCTCAGCAGCCTGTGCACCAGCCTCATGATTTCCTCCTACTCCTAAGCCTTTAGTTAAATCTTCACCTAACTGTAATGTAATAGGTGCTTTAGATTGCTTTAAAGCCTGGGCATCTGTATTAAATGCCATAAACTCGACACCAGCGATATCGTAATCATCAATCATTGTATTGATTGCATTACAACCACCTCCGCCGATACCAACTACTTTAATTTTGGCTACTGGGTCTATATTTGTTGTTACTAACATAACTATCCTAAAACTTTAAATTTAATCTGGACAGTTTAGGGCATCAATGACTTAAACCAACTCATTATCTTACCAATAAAATTGCCTCCACTACTCTTACTATGTGCAGTATCTATCTCTACCTCATCATCAATAGCATGTTTTATAAGGCCCTGTACGCAAGCAAAAGATGGATCTGAGATCTCTTCAGTCATTCCACTTAACCCTGAAGGATACCCTATTCTTGCAGCTACACCAAATACACTCTGTGTAAACTTAGTAAGATCTTTTAGTAATGCTGAACCACCAGAGAGTACGATACCTGCAGGCATCGCTATATCAAAACCGGCCCTGGAGACATTCTCTCTAGCTAGTTCAAATATCTCTTCGCATCTTGCTTCTACAATCTTTTTTAGCATATCTTTCGATACTTTCTTACCAGGAATATCCAACAGTGCTAAATCTATCTCCTCCTCTTTACTCTGCTTAGGTTTCTCATCCTCAACCTTTCTAAGTAGTGCTGGAGTAGAATCAGAGCCAATCTTTCTAGCCTTCCCCTTATTATCTAGTAACTCACTCATATGTACCTTTATCTTCTCTGCATCCTCTAGAGAGACTTGCAATCCAATAGCGATATCACTTGTTATATTCACTCCTCCCAAAGATATCGTACTACTGTATGTAATAGAGCCCTCTTGGAAGATAGAGATAGTAGTAGTACCAGCCCCTATATCAAGTAAGGTAACTCCCAACTCCTTCTCTGTATCTGTTAACACAGAAAGAGATGATGCCCATCCAGCAAATACAACATCATATACATTTAATCCTAACTGTTCTACACATTTCTTAAGATTTTGCCAATATGAATTTGGTGCAGTAATTATATGTGTTTCAACCTCTAACCTACCACCAGACATACCTATTGGATATTTAATACCACCTTGGTTATCAACTACAAACTCCCTCGGAATTATATGTATAGGGTTTAAATTCTCAGGTAAAGAAAGAGTACGAGCATTCTCAATAGCCCTATATGTATCATCAATGGTTATTTCAGAACTTGCTACAGCAACAACACCTTTGTTGTTTAAACTTGTAACCGCCTCTCCATTGATTGAAACAAAGACATCCGAAACTGTAACACCTGCCATTCTTTCTGCAGCTGTAACACTCTCTGATATTGCCATAGTGGCATCATCGATATTAACTACAACACCCTTTTTAATACCCTTACTTGGATATGAACATACACCTATAACTGAAGGTGGTTGGTTTTCCTCTACAGATGAAATAACTGTAGTGATTTTAGATGAACCTACATCTATTGCTGTTATTATTTTCCTTGCCATACTTTTTAGGCAGTCTATTTTACTTTAAATTAAGATCTGTAAGAATTAATCTCTATATAATATAGTCAAAAAAGAGCTACTTCGCAAGAACATTTTCCAATTCTGTCAAAGTTGACTCTCTATGTCAACAGAAACATCACTATAATCTCATTACTGGTCTTACAAATCTCAGATCTAAGCTCTTAAATACCATATTCTCACTATTAATTTTTTGTCCCACTAGGTACATTCTACTCAATTGTATATCCAAGCTGTTACTTAAATCAAATATAAATATATTCTCATTACTACTCTTAAATCTAGATATGCCCTCTACCATCTCTATACTAGCTATATCGTATCCAAATATATGTAGTACTTTTAATATATCATTAAACTCAGAGTAAAAGATTAACCTCTTAGAACTCTCCAATGTTGCATCACTTAGTACAAAAACAGAGGAGTACTCAGCTACACTCTCCATACAGCCCTCAAGACAATCTTTGCATATCTCCTTTATATGAACACCCTCTTGGGAGAAGAGTACACACCTATTTGATGAGTAACCTATATATGCAGGTATGTGCTCCTGGACCTCTATATATATTTTAAAAGGTATTCTTTTCTCTACATATATTTTTTTTACAAACCCATTCTCCTTTACAACTCTTTGCTCTATTTCTGAAGGTGAGAGTAAAAAGATATTCTTTCCTTTAATATCTTCTACAGAATCATTTAAAGCTACCTCTTTAGAATTACTATCCTCTTGTAATGAGAACTCAATCTCTCTTACATTCCAGAGACCAAAGAGAAGAGAGAGTGCTAGTATTGCAAGTAAAATGAAAAAAACTATATATTTTTTAATAAATACGATAAGAGAGAATCTCTTAATCCTATTAACAATTGCCTCTTTTCTCTGAGAAGATATCTCCATACAAGAAGTTTATCTCACTCTCTACTTTTTTGAAAGCCAATTACAACATTTTAAAATATCTGATACTATTTAAATATCTATGATTGATTTTTTAATAACTAAAAGTGTTGAAATACTAGTAGACCTAGGATACCTAGGAGTCTTTCTTTCTGCACTAGGCCTATTTCCTACAGAGGTAGTAATCGCTATCTTTGCTGCTACACCAGGATCTAATATTC
This sequence comes from Candidatus Dojkabacteria bacterium, assembly GCA_034002865.1. Lineage (GTDB taxonomy): Bacteria > Patescibacteriota > Dojkabacteria > SC72 > SC72 > UBA5209. The sequence goes on along the minus strand of JAVEZR010000018.1, from coordinate 8,873 downwards.
TACTGATAGGGTTAGTATCATCTCTAGGAGCAGTGGTTGGAGGTATACCTACATTTGCAATAGGGTATATTTTTACAGAGGATGTTCTGTACAAATTTCTAAATGGTAAGGGTAGCTTTTTGCATATAGATACCAATAAGATAGATAAGAGTAAGAAGAATATAAGAAGGAATGCCTTTATATACATCTTTATAACAAGATTAATACCTTGGTTAAGGGTAGTAGCAAGTATAGCTGCAGGGTATATGAAGGTAAATATTGTAAATTACAGCCTAGGGATATTTACAGGTATGTTTGTATATACATTACTGATTTCATACCTTGGATTAGAGGCAGGAAATAACTGGGATTTGTTAAAAGAGTATATTAATCTTGTAGACAAGTGGGTTATGATTATACTCTTTACTGCTTTCTTAATCTTCTTTCTTTACAAGAGTAAGAAAAAGATCATGAGAAAGATAAGGAAGAGTACTTAGTATATATTCAATGAAATTTCTATTGGAGCGAGAGACGGGGTTCGAACCCGCGACCTACACATTGGCAATGTGTCGTTCTAGCCAACTGAACTACTCTCGCATTTGGTGCCTAGACTCAGATTTGAACTGAGGACCCTCTGTTCTTCAGACAGATGCTCTACCAACTGAGCTATCTAGGCATATATGTAGTAAGTATAATAACAATCTATTTGATATTTTTCAATACAATCTTAACAAACTCCTTTTTAAATCTCTCTTCAGAGTAACTCTGTACACTCTTCTGTAAACTCTTTCTATTCCATTCCTTTTTAAGAAATCTTTCATAGGCATTACTAAAGGAAGATATCGTTTGTTCTTTAAAGAAAATACCATTAATATCCTCTACTATACTCTCTTTATACCCCCCTTTATAATATGCAATAACTGGAGTACCACAAGAGATAGCTTCAAGAGGAAAAATACCAAAATCCTCTACACCAGAAGCTATAAAACCGGTAGCATGAAGTAGAACCTCGTCTTTCTCATCTTCGGAGATTCTACCTAGAAATGAAATATTTCTATACTTAGAGTATCTCCTCTTTAATTGTCTATACTCACCCCCTACCCCTATAATCTTAAGATTAAAACCTAACTGTTTTGCACACTCTAACAGGAATTCCCCTCCCTTGTTCTTCTCAAATGGTGCTCCTGCTACAAAGTAATTCTCTCTTTTTACATCCACATTACCAGTAAAAAGTTTAACAGGAGGATACAGTACACTGTTTACCTGCTCTCTCCAATATTTATAGATTCTCTTCTTAACAAAGTTTGAATTAGCAATTAATATATCTGCTCTAGAGGAGCTATTTACATCCCATATTCTTAATTGATTAAGAAAGAAAGCTACTATCCATCTCTTAAGAAAGAAGTCACTCTTTGAAAAATACTCATGTGTTAAATCCCATGCATATCTCATAGGGGTATGAATGTATGAGATATGTAAGGTATTAAGTCCTGTAATAGCTCCATGAGCTACCGAAAAGCTACTAGATATTACTAAGTCATATTTAGAAAAATCAAAAGACTCTATATATACAGGCCAAAGAAAGTATGTATATCTATAATATCTTTTTAAAAAAGGCAATCTATTTAAAGATGAAAAATATATTCTATCAGTTTTAAAATACTCCTTTGCACTCTCCCTATTCCCCATCAAGAAGTAGTAATCTACATTCTTAAATATCTCCCCCATACTTCTAGTAGTTTTCGCTGCGCCACCAAAGGAGAAACAGTGATCTGAAACTATTGCAACCTTGAGATTTTTTAATTGCTTACTCATACAAAACTACAGTACCTCTCTTTTTAGTAAAGGTAGAATCTTTAATATTTCTTACAAATATACCAACAGCTATTAATAGAATACCAAGTACAATACCTATATGACTTGGCTCTATAGCGGTGCTAGGAGAAATAAAGCCTGTAAGAGAAAATACCGCAGGCTCAGAGATAGTGGTAAGGATGTTTTGTGGAGGACTACCATCTTTCATAATTACAGATTTAAACATCTCATCAGTACCAGAAAACTCAAAACTTAAAACTACATCATCTTCACTTTCAGTAATAACCTCAAACTGTACTCTACCCATTACATCAGGTTCACTACCAGTAACGTACAAAGGAGTCGTGGTACCTGATTGAGTGAAACCAGTAAGCATAATCATACCTCTTTGGTTATCTATTGTGCTTTCATCCTCGGGCCACTGATCAAAGAGTGTATTGTTCTTACTAGCATTAACAACCTGTATTTGAGTAGGATCGAATTTAATAGCGAAACGTGCCTTACTAATCTTCTCTCCAGCAGAATCAATTAGTATATCTACTGTAAAACCCTTAGACGAATCTTTAACAGTACCATTAGAGGGATAGAACAAAAAATTAGGAGACTGAGCATAGCTAGCTACAGTTGATACCGAAAGTATTAATAATGTTAGAAAAAATAACCCTAGCTTTTTTAATATCATAACAGTAAGATATTACCACATGTAATTAATCTAGCATATCAAAATATATGGAGATATATAAGGTGATACTTTTAGCAATTGAGCAGGGTATTACAGAGCTATTACCTATTTCAAGTAGTGCACACTTGATACTATCTGCGAAGCTATTAGATTTTAAAATGGATACCTACTTTCTATCCTTACTTCATCTAGGTACAACCCTCTCTATATTGATATACTTTACCCCTACTCTCTTTAAGAATATCTTTCAAAAAAAGACCCTTAACTTCTATCTTAAGGTTGCAATCTCTACAATCCCTGTAGCTATGATTGGGCTACTTTTTGAATCAACAATAGAGGATGTATTAAGAGGGGATCTGGTCATTGTAATATCTTTAATACTTTGGGGAATTGTAATGATTGTTGTTGAAAAGAGCAAGAATGAAATGGAGATCGATTTACACGATATTACTTGGAAACAATCTTTAGTAATGGGAGCTTCACAAATACTTGCTTTAATACCTGGAACCTCTAGATCTGGTATTACTACTATCTCTGGTATGCTTATGGGTGTAAATAAATATATTGCCCTTCAGTACTCTTTCCTTCTTGGAATCCCCATACTTCTTGGCGCTTCTGGATACGCATTACTTAAGAATATTAATACTCAGGGATTTACCTCAACACATTTACTTGGGATAGCTGTGTCTGCAATAGTTGGAATATTAGCATTACAGTTTTTGAAAAAGATAAAGAGGACAAATTGGTTAACACTGTTTGGATATTACAGAATATTTTTAGGAATATTAATACTTCTTACTATTCTCTTTTAAAGCACTGTTCTTAGATCAACACCTGTCATACTATCCGGTATATCAAGGGCTAGTAGACCTAAGCTAGTAGGTGCAACATCAGCAAGTAAACCAGTAGCTTTTGCATTAGGACCAGTCCCAACCTTTAAGATTTTATTTACTGCAGATCTCTCTATTTCCTCCTGCTTAGTTAATATCATCATAGGTACAGGGTTATTTGTATGTGCGATATCTATCTCCTTTGTAACCCTATTTATCATAGTCTCGCAGTTACCATGATCTGCAGTAACAATAGCTGCACCACCCATTGCAATAGTTGCTTTAACTATCTGTGCAGTTAGCCCATCTACAATCTCATTACCTAAAATAGTGGCTCTTAAGTCTCCTGTATGACCTAACATATCTGGATTAGCAAAATTGATGAGGATAAATTTGTAACCATTCTCTCTAATCTTCTTTATCCTATCTAACACCTCATCCCTAATTATCTCAGCACTCATGGCGGGTACCGTGGCGTAGTTATCTACCCTTGGAGATGGAACATTTATAATATCTTCACCTTTATGAGGAGCCTCAATACCACCATTGAAGAAATATGTTACATGCATATTCTTCTCTGTCTCCGATACATGTAACTGATTCATACCGTTATCCGCTAAATATGCAGCTAATGATTTCTTGATCTTTTTAGGAGGGAATATTACATGTGCAGGTACACCCTCTTCATAACCGGTCATAGTTGCAAAGTAAAGGTTCTCGGGAAAATCTCTTCTTACAAAGTGTGGAAACTCTTTCAGTACAAAAGCCTTAGTTAACTCTCTTGCTCTATCCTCTCTAAAGTTCCAATATATTACAACATCATTCTCTCTAATAGGTCCTACTGGTTTACCACTCTCATCTACTCTCATTCTTGGTTTAAAGAACTGATCCGTTTCATCTTGTGCATATGCCTTCTGTATTGCATCTATTGGATCTGTAAAACTCTCCTGTGAAAGACCAACCATAGCGTCATATGCCAACTTTATTCTCTCCCACCTACTATCCCTATCCATACCGTAAAATCTACCCTGTATAGACGCTATCTTACCAATCCCTAACTCCTTAATCTTCTCATTCAACTTATTTAAATACAAAAACCCATCCTTAGGAGGAGTATCTCTACCATCTAACATCACATGTATATATGGATTTAAACCGTTAGCTTTTGCTATCTCCATTAATGAAAAAAGATGCTTAATATGCCCATGTACACCAGCTGCACTTAAGACACCCATTAAATGTAAATTACATCCCCTTTTCTTTACCTCGGAGAATGCCTCCTTCAATACAGGATTACCATCTAATTCATGCGTAGATATTGCATCATTTATCCTAGGCAATGTTTGATACACAACCTGACCTGCACCTAGGTTAAGATGCCCTACCTCAGAGTTACCATCCTCTTCTCCAGGTAATCCTACATATGTTCCAGATGCATTTATCAGTGTTGATCTCCCTTGAGACCAAGCTGTATCTAAGAAGGGTGTTTTTGCTCCTAATACTGCATTACCTTCAGAATCTGGATGAACACCAAAACCATCCAATATTATCAGTGTTACAAACTCTTTACCCTCCATATTAATAGTACTGAGATTTTTTCCATTCTCTTTCTTGTTGAATAGGCCAAACATATATTTGAGATAGTGTTAAAATAAAAATCTAGTATAATATACACAAATGGGAACCATTAGTAAAAAAGATATAACAGAATTAATAGATAAACTCCAAGACATTGAGAAATCTCTAGATATCCCCTCTAAGAAGGAATCCTTAAAAATCCTAACCGAAGAAAGTACAAGAAAAGACCTCTGGGAAGATCAAAAGAATGCACAGAGAATCCTCTCTGATATTAATGAGATAACCAAAGAGATAGAGAAGTTAGAGAGATTAAAACAGGATAGTAATACCCTACTCTCTCTCTTTGAAGAAATAGGAGATGAGGATTTAACCTCCTTAGAAGAAGATTTTAAGAAATTAGAGGATGATATTAAATCTTTTGAGACATACAAATTCCTTTCAGGTAAATATGATAAAGCAAATACCCTTCTCTCAATACACTCTGGTCAAGGAGGTACAGAAGCCAATGATTGGGCAGAGATGCTGCTTAGAATGTATACAATGTATATAGAGAAGAAAGGTTGGAAATATGAAATAAGTAATATAGTGAAAGGTAGTGAGGTAGGTATATCTACAGTCACAATGGAGATAGTAGGTAGATACTCATATGGCTTACTAAAGAGAGAGCACGGTACTCATAGATTAGTAAGGCTATCACCATTTAATGCACAAAATCTTAGACAAACATCTTTTGCAGGTGTAGAGGTAATGCCAATATTACAAGATTTAGAAAAAGAAATAGAGATACCAGATAGTGATATAGATTTTAAAGCGGTAAAGTCAGGAGGTCCTGGAGGTCAAAATGTAAATAAGACCTCCTCTGCAGTACAGATTACCCATATACCTACAGGTATTGCTGTTCACTGCTCAGAGGGTAGAAGCCAATTACAAAACAGGGAGAAAGCTATGCAGATATTAAAGGGTAAGCTATGGAGAATATTAGAAGAGAACAGATTAAAAGAGATATCAGATATAAAAGGTGATTATAAAATTGCAGGATGGGGTAATCAGATCCGAAACTATGTATTACATCCATACAAACTAGTAAAGGATCTACGCACTGGTATAGAAAGTAGCAACCCAGAAAGTGTATTAGATGGAGAAATAGAGATATTTGTTGAAGCTCAAGTCAGAATACAGTAATATATTGTGGTATAACCTTACTGCCTAAAGAAATGGTACTTTTTGATACAGTAACCAAAAGATACAAAGACGATATTACAGCTCTTGAGGATGTTAACTTCATGATAGAGGAAGGTGAATTCTGCTTCCTTGTAGGCCCATCTGGTGCTGGTAAATCAACAATAATGAGATTACTAATTAGAGAAGAAATACCTACATCAGGAAGTATCTTCTTTAGAGATATAGAGGTTCCAAAGCTCACTAGAAGACTTCTTCCTGCATATAGACAGAAGTTAGGAGTAGTATTTCAAGATATTAAGCTTTTACAGAATAAAACATTAGAAGAAAATATTGCATTTGCATTAGAGATTCTTGATAAAAGTCCTAAGGAAATTATAGATACAACAGATTATCTACTAGACTTAGTAGGGTTAAGAGAAAGAAGAAATCTATTCCCAGTAGAGCTCTCTGGAGGGGAGCAACAAAGAGGCGCTATAGCAAGAGCATTAGCTAATAAACCAGATCTATTCATTGCAGATGAACCTACAGGTAATCTTGATTCTCAAAATGCTAAGCAGATATTAGAGATACTAAAAACTATTAATCAATCAGGTACAACCGTTATGGTCATATCCCATGACTTTAATCTAATGAATGATTCTAAAGCAAGAACAATTAGCATAATAAATGGTAAATTAGATAAAGATACAGGTACTAAAGTAATTCATAAAGCAAAGGAAACACCAGAAGAGGAAAAGAAAGAAGAAGAAAAGGTAGAGAAGAAGGAACCAGATGTAGTACCACAATCTAAGAAAGAAGATATTAATCCTGAGTTTGAATCTTTAAGTGAAGGATTAAGAGGTAAGTTAAAAAAGTTTGCTATTAAATCACCAGAGATACTACTAAATATAACTACAGGGGATTTAAAAAATATGAAGCTATCAAAACAGGAACATAAAGAGTTAGAGAGTTTTGTAAAAAATTATTTAAGTAAAAATAGTAAAAATGCTTAATACCTCTAGAATATTAAAAGTAACAAAAACAAATGTAAAAAGGAATAAGTGGTTAACCATATCCACTATATTTGTAACAGCCATTGTATTCACACTCTCTTCCCTCTTTATCTCGATGTCTATACTTACACATAAAGCTGTAAGTTACTACGAACAGAAAGCTCAGGTAATTGTATTCTTTAAAAAGGGTACCTCAGAAGCAGATATCTTAACCTTTAGAGATAATATATATGATGCCAACCTTATAGAAGATATACAGTATGTATCTCAAGAGGGTGCACTTAATATCTATAAAGAAGATTTTAAGGATAATCCAGATTTAATATCAACTGTTACTGCAGATTCCCTACCTGCAAGCTTAGAGATAAGGGCAAATAGTATAGACTCCTTACTACTAGTAATAGAGGATATTAATAAAGCGAAAGAAACAAATGCCTCTGTAGATGAAGTAATGTACTTTAAAGATGTAGTTGAGAATATGAGATCTCTCTCTAGAGTAATTAATATCGGTTCTGTAGCCCTTATCTCTGCAATGATAGTAGTTACAATATCTTTAATAAGAGTAACTATTGGTTTTAATATTAAACTTCATCAAGAAGAGATAGAGATTATGCACTTGGTAGGTAGCTCAGATAGATTTATAAGAACTCCATTTCTTCTAGAGGGTACCTTCTACGGTTTAATAGGAGGCCTTATCTCTGCCTTAATAATATTAATACCTTGGTACTCAATTATAATATATACACAAGGTACTGACTTTGCATTTTGGATAAATCAGCTTCTAGTAGATTTTAACTTACCTTTCTTAGTACAACTTAACTTAGCATTTATACTAATTTACTTCTTAATACATTTAATCATAGGTTCTACAATAGGATTCTTAAGTAGCTACAGTGCTGTAAGAAAATATTTAATAGAGGAATAAATGAAGAAGATATTAATAGTTTTTACAATTTTAATATTAACTCTCTCACTACTACTCCCATCTCTTACTAGGGATATTAAAGCTAGTGATGCTTGTCCAGAATCAATGCCTATACAGGAAAGATATCTTTGCTTACAAAAAGAATTAGAAAAATTAGAAAGTAGTCAGGGTACATTACAAAAAAGATTAAAGAATGAAGACTATCAACAGCTTACTCTTAAAGAGAAATTAACATATATTAATGCACAGGTAGAACAAACAGAGAGAGTAATAAGTACACTGCATATGGAGATAACAGCCCAAGACTTAGATATAAATATACTTTCTAAAGAAATACAAGAGAAAGAGGATAATCTAAGTATATTACAACAAGAAATTAATACATTAAAAGAGACTGTTAATAAAAGAGTAACAGAATCATATAAATATTCATATATCGGTATGCTTGAGTTAATTATGGATGTAAAGAATATAGATACTGTTTTAAGAAAGACTAAATATTTAATAGAGACTAGAGCTAAAGATAAAAGCTCATTGGAAGAATTCGGAGCAAAGGTATTAACATTAGAAGAAGAAGAAATAGTTCTTGCACAACAGAAGGTAGAATTACAAAAGAAGAGGAATGATATAGAGAGTGAGAAACAGAAATTAGTAGAAGAGAAAGCAATATTAGATGAACAGAAAGCAGAGAAGGACAGACTACTTGCAGAATCTTTAAGAAGAGAGAAGGAGTATAAAGCTCAGTTAGAAACTCTTTCAAAGGTAATACTTGAAACAGATAATGTTATCTCTGATGTAGCATATCAGTTATTCTTACAAGGCAAACTTGGTAATGGAGCACCTGTAGTTGGTGGAGAATCCATAATAGGACGACAAGGGCATACTGGATG
>JAVEZR010000017.1:0-15201 GCA_034002865.1 Candidatus Dojkabacteria bacterium | reverse complement strand
CTATAACAGGGGGCTATAGTGATGAAAAAGAAATCAGCTATTAAAAAAATACTCTCATGTATAGGGTATGTACTAATCGCTATCTTCCTCCTAGGTTCGATTACAATATTAATACAGAAGTCCTCTAGTAGAGAGAATGGAAGTATTGTTAAAGCCCAAGACAGTGATACATACTTTAAAAACAGTAATCCAAAATTCTCAGTAGACTTTGTAAATGGAGAGTATATTAGATTTGAAAGTATTAAATCATACAGGAATCCCTTTGAAGAAACGGAAGTAAACCTCTGGGAAAAGATTAAATACTATTTAGGCCTTGAGAAGAAGAAACTAGGTCTACAACTCACTCTCGAAGAGATCTCATACGATGATGAAATATCAAAATTAACAAAAGAACAAAGTAAAGAGCTTTCATTAAACAAAACATTTGAATTAATACAAAGTGGTAGAGAGATAGCAGATTCTGATAGTGGTGCTGTCTCTAAGGACACAATAGTGTCGAGGAATGTATATAAAGGAGTAAATATAGAGTATCAGATAGTAGAGGGCAAAGGATTAAAGGAAGAGATTGTACTGGAGGAACTACCAGAGTACTCTGTGAGCTGTGATACAGGAGAGTGTATACTACCAGCTAATAGGTATATATTTAAGATCTCTCTTGATGAAGGATTACAGCTTAAAAGAAGTATTACCAGCTTACCAGGATTCCCTTCAGGTACTCAGTATATAACAGATGAGAAAGGTAATTACTTTGCTCATTTCTTACCAGAGTTTGCAGTAGATGCAGTAGGTAATAAAACTAGTGAAGTATACATATCCATTACAAATACAGAAAAGAAGAATGAATATACATATGAATTAGTTTTAGATTCTAAGTGGTTACTTAGTGAAGAAAGAGTATTTCCAATTAGAATAGATCCAAGCATTGTACATGACAGTAGCCTTAGCTTTGATGCTGGTAGCTATGAAAGAACTATACAAGATCAAACCTCTACAGTTAGATTAGGAGATTTTCTAAGTGGAGAATATACATCTGCAATATTACCATTAGGAGATAGTGCAGTATTAGATACTATTACTTGGAGTGCTTTTGGCTCTGCAACAGGTAATGGTGAAATTCCATACTCTAATATTGGTTTACTTTTGGAAGAGAATTTTAATGATACACTCTCTAATGTAAAGAAGTGGGGAGAGGGAGCATTGGAGTTAAATGGTAGTAATACAAGTAAAAGCTTTAACATTAACTCTACTCAATCAACATACTTCTCAGTAGAGTTTTGGGTTTATAATAGATATAGGTCTCAAGTTATAGAAGAGAAGATATTTAGTTCTAACTTAGTATCATTAATAGTAAAAGATGGTACATATGTATTGCTCGATAACCAAGGTGTTGAGTATCAATTACTCACAAAGCTAAGCTATAACCAGTGGAAACACATTGCTGTAGTATTTGATATTGAAGGTCAATCTCTTACCTTCTATCTAGATGGGAAAGAGCAGCAGATACCATTTAGTTATGGAACTAATAATACGTTAGTATCAGTAACTATTGGTGGTGATACTGCTATGTATGGATACATAGACACCCTCAGAGCATACTCTAGATTACTTACTAGCTATGAGATAATTTCAAATACTCAATACGCTAATTTATACTTACAGTATAGAAATAGTAGTAATCAAAACAGTTGGTCAGAATGGAAAAATAATTTAGAACATGTTCCAAACTTTATCCAAGAGGGTGATAATGTACAAATTCTCTCTGAAGAAGAAGATTTTAGTAAGTACAATCTTTTAAGTTTCCAATATCTTAGTGATAGCCCAAGTGATATATACATCAGTAGTAAGTCGGTTAAAGAGGTTGTTGATAGTAATGATCCTATAGAATACATTGATTTTATATTTACCCCTACCTCTCTATCCAACCTATGTTTACTCTCAGTAGGAGATCTCTCCATATACTCTAATTCCCAAGGTGCAATAGGGGTTAGAAGTGGTACGCAGGAATTTCTGTCAAAAGATTCATACATATTGAACCAATCTAATCATATTGCTTTTAAGGAAGGGTATCTGTATGTAAACGGTAATATCTCAACCTCTGAGGCTCTCAGTGGCTCTCTAGGCACAGGAGAGTATACATTAGCTGTTGGATGTAGTGAGAGTTTTACTCCTGCTACAGAGCAAGAGGTAAATAACATACGGTTATCATCCCTTACAGACATAGATGTATATGAGATGGCTAATATACAAAATCTTAAATATACATATAAGCCAGCATTTAAAGCTAACTTGCAATCAAGTAGCACTCTCTCATCAGCATCTAGTAAAACCTTGTCTATAAAAGAGATAGGTAGTACAACAAACTATATAGACAACCTTAATATTGAGGATCTAATCGTACTACAAGAGGAGATATCAGATCAGAAATACTTTGTAGAGGGAGAGGTAATATCTGTAAACAAAGATACAGGCCTTTTAGAAGTAAAAGAGTGGATAGGAGAGTTCCCACAATCAGGTTTTACTGAAGATGTAAATATTTCAAAATGGCAAAGAGAGTACATCTCAATCTCAAACTATCTAGAGACATCAAATGAATTTAACTCAATATCATTACTCATCGACTCACAGAGGAGTAAAATAAAGGATATTAAATTAATATCAGGTATTACTAAAGGAGATAGCCTCTTCTCTGGAGATTTTGATAATCAGTATCTACAGTACAGATACATATTTACATCTAAAGTAGAGGGCTTAACTTCATATCTCTCTACTGTTAATATAAACTATACCGTAGCAGGACCAAGTATGGAGCAAATAATGAGACATGGTACTTGGTTTGATAACGGTAATAAAGAATCTTTCTGGTGGGCTAAATAAATTTAAAGAAAAAGACATGGGAGTTAAGAAAGCTCTTGGAGATAACAAAAAGTTCCTTTTACTATCTCTAGCATTACTAGTAGTAAGCATCTTTATAATGATTGCCACCCAATCAGGTCTGTATTCAACTCTTTCTCCATTAGAAAATAAAAAACAGGCATATACAGAGCCTAAACAGTTTCTACAAGAGGGTGTAGATTATAAAATAACCCTTACAACAGGTATTGGAGAGATAAATATAGATCTTTTTGAGGATAAAGCTTCTGAGAGTGTAAATAGTTTACTTTTCTTAATTAGTGAAAGATATTACGAAGGCTTAACATTTCATAAGGTAATAAAGAATTTTGTAATACAAACAGGGGATACCACTGGAGATGGAAATGGGAACCCTGGATATAGCATAGCCCTAGAGAATGCAAATGAATCTTTCTCTGATTACGATATAGGTATGGCAAATGCCTCTCAATTTTTCATAGTGCTACCTAATTCAGATAAAAGTGAATTCAATGGTAAATACTCCTTGGTTGGAAAAGTAACAAGTGGATTTGCAGTTATAGACTCCATAGCTAAAGCAGAGGTAGATAGCAGCTATAAGCCACTTAATGACATAAAGATAGAGTATATCCAAATTACAGAGTAACCCCTCTATAGGTCCTCCATATTCAGAAATATTTCATCTCTCCCATTTAAAATACTTAAATGGAATCCTCGACAAAGGCAAAAAATATTTTTGTTTTACTAATATTCTTTCTACTTGGTTTGGCAAGTGGATTAATATTAAGCAATGTAGAGAAAGAGAGTATACAGTATCTAGTAGAAAGTATAAGGGAGGAAAAGGTAATAGGGGAAAGTATTACTGTAGTAGAGCAAGAGGAACCTTTGGTTGAAGAGAAGATAGAAATAGTACAAGAGGTCGATATATGTCCAATCAGAGTAGATATTTCTGGGGCTGTAAAAAATCCTGGTGTTTACTGTCTAGAACAAAACAGTGCAGTAGTAGATCTAGTTAAGAAAGCAGGAGGTCTTTCAACAGGAGTAGCAGCTAAATATCTCGCTATGAGGATAAATCTAGCATCAATACTGTATGATAACTCAAAGATATATATACCTTTCGAAGAGGATTCCATATGCGAAGTAATAAAATTTACCTTACCAAAAGAGGTTTTAAATATTACAGAGCCTAAGCCTCCTAAAGAGTCAGAGAGTGAAGAAATAGCGTGTATAAGTATAAACAGTGCAAGTAGTGAACAGCTTCAAAGCTTAACAGGTGTAGGCCCCTCTACTGCACAAAAAATAATAGATGGTAGACCGTATGAAAAAATAGAGGATATTCTTAATGTAAGTGGGATAGGGCAGGCTACATACGGCAAGTTTAAAGATCAGATATGTTTGTAAGATTGGCTTCTCTACTACTGTTTTTCAATGATTACAAGCTACTACCTCTCTGTTTTACAATTCTCATATCTACACTTTCTGTTATTAATACAGTAGAAAGTAACCTTTTTGAAGATATCTCTACTTCATCGATATCAATTCTCTCTAAAGTACTTCTGCTATCCGTCTCTGTACTTTTCGTCCTTGTTTCACTACTAGCAATCTTGGGTGTTCACAATATTGGCGCGATACTATTAATCTCCCTGCTGTCTATTCTTTTCTCTTCTGCTTCTTTGGTTAGCTTAAATTCTACAGTTATGAAAAAGAAAGGAAATGTCCAAAGTTTCATAGGCAAAAACGTAGTTTTAGAGGGTGTCGTTCTATCCAAGGAGAGTGCAAGTCAGTATCTCTTCACAGTAGGGAGTAACAATGTAGGAGAGGTGCTACTTAATGTAAGAGGGTATCCTGTGATACATACAGGTCAAAAGTGTATTGTAACAGGTGATCTTGTGGAACCTAGCAGTTTTGAAGATTTCGATTACAAAAGATACCTCTTTAGAAAAGGTATATATGCAATACTAAATGTACAACAGTATGAGTGCAAAAACAGTGGTAATACACTACTTCTTCTAAGGGCAAAACTTGAGGGAGTAATAGAGAGAGGGTTGCCAGAACCAGAAAGCTCTCTTTTAATTGGAATACTCTTTGGTAGTAAAAGAGTATTTACAAAAGAATTTAGTGAATCATTAAGAATCTCCGGGCTATCACATATAATTGCAGCATCAGGCTACAACATATCTCTTTTAGCAGTGGGAGTAGATAAAGTAGTTGGAAAATCTAGGAGTAAAAATACACTACTTCTTAAAATTATCATCATTTGGATGTTTACAATATTCGCAGGATTCTCATCGTCTCTAGTAAGAGCCTCCACTATGAGTACTGTATATTTCTTAATCCTATTCCTTGGAAGAGATATATCTAAGGCTGTTGCAATAACTGTTTGTGTAACACTCCTAATCTCTCTAAACCCATTCATCATATATGATATAGGGTTTCTGCTCTCCCTTTTCTCTACAGTAGGCTTAATACTCTTCCCAAACTGTTTTAAAGTTAGCTCCAAATTCATAAAAGAAAATATATTACCAACATTAACATGCATAATATTTACACTGCCAATAGTGGTTTACTTCTTTGGCAAGATATCCTTAGTCTCAATGCTAAGTAATCTTTTAGCTACACCCATAATTCAAAGTACAATATATTGGGGCCTAGCTATTACATCCTTAACAGTAATTAACGATATGTTTAGAATCCTTTACCTAATCCCATATCTTCAACTAACCATATTTAAATATATAGTGGAGATTTCCTCAGTCATTCCCATGATAGAAGTAAATGTAGGTACAAAGATCTTTGTACCAGCTATATATTCTCTTCTTTTCTTCCTCATTTTACTTAAATATCCAATATCAGATGAAAACTACTACATTAAAAAAGCCAAACTACTTGTTAGCAGATATACTTAAAATCTCTCTTTGGCCTCTCCTCCTACTAATATATTTACTAACTGTTAAACCTGTAGATACAGTAGTATTTCTTGATGTAGGGCAGGGGGATGCAACATTGATTCAAAAGGGAAATATACAGCTACTTGTAGATGGTGGTAGTGACATATCAATACTGTATGAATTACAGAAATATATTCCTTTCTATGATAGAAAGATAGAGTACATACTACTAACTCACCCACATGATGATCATTTAGTAGGATTACTGTATGTACTGGATACATACGAAGTAGGAGAGATTTTGTACTACCCTGTATGTTTTAAAAACCCAAACTATGAGCTCCTAATATCAAACGAAACAAAAAAGAAAGAAATTAAATCTGGCGACACTATAAGACTAGATAATTTAGAAATAGATATAGTATGGCCCAGAGTAGGGGAAAGGACAGATAGAGGATGCTTAAAACCTTTTGATGGTAATATAAACAATGATTCTTTAGTGCTAGATTTTGAATACTTAAATAGAAGATTTCTTCTAATGGGAGACGCTGAGAAAGAGGTAGAGCAAATTTTAATTTCTGATCAACTTGTAAGTAAGAAATACGATATTTTAAAAGCAGGACATCACTGTTCAAAAACCTCAAATAGTGAAACCTTCCTGAAAAGTATCCTACCCAAATATGCCATATGTTCCGTAGGTGAAGGTAATAAGTTCGGACATCCAAGCAGTGAAACTTTGAATACTTTCGACTCTCTTAATGTTCAATACTTGGTAACATATAGAGAGGGAAATATACAGATTAAGTAGGTATTGTGGTAAAATTACGCTGTAATTGTACTCGTAGCTCAATTGGATAGAGCATTGGTTTGCGGAACCAAAGGTTGACAGTTCGATTCTGTCCGAGTACGTGGTGCACTCGTAGCTCAATTGGATAGAGCATCGGTCTTCGGAACCGAGGGTTGAGGGTTCGACTCCTTCCGAGTGCGTATATATTGTATACTTACACATATGTTTAATACAAAAGAGAAAATATCAAAAAATCTTTTATATATACTAAAAGATTTAGGTGTAACCGTAGAGAAAGTAACCGTACAAGAGCCTGTGGATTTCTCACACGGTGATCTAACATCCAATATTGCACTACAAATATCGAAAGATTTACAATTACCACCAAGAGAGATTGCACAAAAGATTGCAGATATGTATCCAGAAGATGAGGATATTGAGAAGGTAGAGGTTGCAGGAGCTGGATTTTTAAATTTTACTTTCTCAGAGCAATATCTTAGGAAGGTTGTATCTACAATATCAAAAGAAGGATCAGAAGCATTTAGAATAGGTTTAAACAAAGGTAAGAAATATATAATTGAATATACAGACCCTAATCCCTTTAAAATATTCCATATAGGGCATCTGTATACCAATATAGTTGGAGAATCATTTGCAAGGCAACAGGAGGCTCTAGGAGCTACTGTATATCGTGCTAACTATCAAGGAGATGTAGGTTTACATGTTGCAAAAACCCTTTACGGTTTAAAGATCCTTTTTGAAAAAGAGAGTACTACCTTTGAAGATCTTAAAAAAAGAGATCTAGTTGAAAAAGTTAAGTATCTTGGAGAGGCATACATGCTTGGTTTTAATCATTACGACGATCTAAAAGATAGAGAAGCAATAGAGGAAGTAAAGATGTTAAACTACTACATATTCTCACTCTACATTCCATCTTTAGAAAGAAAACCGTTCTTTGATACATTCGAGAAAGAAGGTATTAAAGAGATGTATGAAGATGGTAAACAGTGGTGTATGGAGCATTTTGAAAGAATATATGAGAGAACTGGTACTAAGTTCGATAACTACTTCTTAGAGAGTGAAATGAGTGAGAAAGGATTAGAGCTTGTAATGGAGAATACTACCCCTGAAGGTAAAGCAATATTTATCAAAGATGATGGGGCGGTAATATATAGAGGGGATGAGTCTAAGGGTCTTCATACAAGGGTTTTTGTAAATAACGAGGGGTTGCCTACATATGAAGCAAAAGAGCTAGCCCTAGCATATACAAAGTTCGAGCAAGTACCCTTTGATGAGTCTGTAATAATTACTGCAAATGAGCAGAGTATGTATTTTAAGGTAGTTTTAGATGCCATTTCGCAACTCAGCCCGGAGATTGCTAACAGGTCTAAACACTTCTCTCACGGTATGGTAAAGCTTCCAGGAGCTGAAAAGATGTCTAGTAGGAAAGGGCAAATAATTGAAGGAGAGTGGTTACTTGATGAAACAAAGAGAAGGGTCGTAGATATAATGGAGGGGAGTAAACAGTGGGATGAGAGTGAAATCTCACAAGCAAGTGAGAAGATCTCTATCGCTGCTATCAAATACTCATTCTTAAAAGTAGGTGTAGGAAAAGACGTTATCTTTGACTTTGAAAAATCAATTAGCTTTGATGGAGACACAGGACCTTACCTTCTGTATGTATATGCGAGATGCAAGTCCATATTAGATGGCCAAAGAATTAATGATACTCAAGATGGTAGATATCCTCTCAACCCCTACACCAAGGCATTAATATCCCAAATTAGCAGATACAATGACACACTGCTTAACTCTTCTCTAAGCTACACACCTAGCACTCTTTGCTCATATCTATTCGATCTAGGTCAATCATTTAACAGCTTCTATCAAAATGTAAGAGTATTAGAATCGGAAGATAAAGAGTTCTTACTAACAGTAGTAGATGCTACTGCAAAGACAATGGAGCATGGCTTAAATGTTTTGGGTATAAAGGTTGTAGATAGAATGTAGTTAAATTCTTACTCCTTTGTGATGTTTTTCAAAAAATATTGGGTATTCTTTTTAGCAATAATATATATACTCTTACCCACAGACCTAATACCTGATGTAATACCGCTACTTGGAGGAGTGGATGATTCTCTTCTCGTAGTATTAGGATTAATTAAGAGTTATGTTGATTACAGGAAAGAAAAAAACTCCGGGGTGTAGTTCAGATGGCTAGAACGCTACGTTCGGGACGTAGAGGTCGTCCGTTCAAGTCGGATCACCCCGATATATATTAAAAAAGAAATGAAAGAGAAAACCTTAGAAAAGAAAAATAAATATGAAGAGCTCTCAGACCAAGAAATTGTTGAATTGGTTAAAGAAGATCTTGAGATATACAAATATCTGATTGAGAGGTATGAAAGACAGCTCTTAATATATATCCGTAGGGTTATATATATCTCCAGAGAGGATGCAGAAGATATCCTCCAAGAGGTGTTTTTAAAGGTGTATAAGAATATTAATGGATATAACAGTAAGTACAAATTCTCTAGTTGGATATATAGAATAGCGCATAATGAGGCAGTATCATTTCTAAGAAAGAAGAAGGATGTAGAGGTAGTACAAGATAGTGATGTATTTGATAGCATACCATCAGATACAAATATAGAGGATGAATTTATGCAAGATTTAAAAAGTACAGAGATAAAGTACTTACTTTCTAAATTAGATAGAAAATATCGTGATGTCTTAATCCTAAGATATTTTGAAGAGATGGAGTATAATGAGATATCAGAGATATTACACATACCTAGTGGCACAGTAGCTTCATTAATAAACAGGGGTAAGGAGAAATTTAAGCTGTTAGTAGAAAAGCATGGGAAAGATATCTAGCGATATATTAAAGAAAATTGAAAAAGAGAATATTAAGCCGATACCAAGGTGCTCTTTTGTACTTAAGAACTCTTTCCTTTGGTCTCTTTTCGGTTTAAATATACTCTTTGGATCAGTAGGTTTAGCAATATCTATATATCTCTTTGAGTCTAGTGATATATTAAACTTAATACTCTCTGTGAATGATTTTATAGAGGTTTTAATACTTGCAATCCCAGTCATATGGATAGTACTTACAGCTATATTCTTAATAGTTGGATATCTTAATTTCAGATATACAGAAAGAGGATATGCTCTCTCTTTCCCGAAGATATTAATGATAAACATATTGGCGATATTAATATTTGGTATCTTACTGCACTCCTCGAGTGTGTCTGAGAGATTAAACAGTGTATTTTCTGATTCAATACCTACATACAACAAGATAGTAGATCCAAGATACAGGATATGGAGTAGGCCAGAGCAAGGATATCTTGCAGGAGAGGTTCTTTCTACTGATAGGAAAGAAAATGGCACGGTTAACAGTGTTAAGATGAGAGATTTGCAGCAGAATCTTTGGAGTGTAGATGTCTCTGAGGCAAAGGTAAGAAGAGCGGTATCCTTAGAGAGTGGAGAAGAGATAAAGGTAATTGGAAATGTAGTAGATAGCGATACTTTTAAAGCATCAGAGATTCTCCCATGGGAAGGTAAGGGAAGAAAGATGCAAGGAAATCATCCATAACTTCGTAATATATATTAGAGAGGTAATTTATTCTCTTCATAGGTATATCCGTAGAGATATATACCTATATTCTCTACATATATTTAACTTTTTTTAAATAGTAAACATATGAAGAATACAGTATTAGCACTAGGAATATTAGCAGTAGCACTCTTAGGAGTAATTGCTTTTACAACAAATGATGCAGATGCATATAGAGGAGATTATACTCAGGTAGGACCTAATCATACGCAAGCGAGGGAGAGTAGAATGATAGAGATCTTTGAATCTAAAGATTATGATGCTTGGGTAGAGATAATGAGCGAGGATGGTAGAACTCCTGGAGTATTGAGGAAGATTGATACGCCAGAGAAGTTTGAGACCTTTGTAGAGGCTAAGGAGTTAGCTCAGGAGGGTAATACTCAAGAGGCTAACCAAAAGAGAGCAGAGTTAGGTCTTGGACAGGGAGGTATGCACGGAAATGGTCAAGGTAGAGGAATGGGTAATTGCAATAGATAACCATTAAAATGCCGAAGTTAAACCCCCTAATATAGGGGGTTTTTCTTTTTTAAGGTATAATTTGGTATGACATATGATAAAGAGTTTTTTACACTGGTATATAAATATGCAATTAGATATTCAGAGATAACGGGAGAGAGTATAGAGGGGGTATTGCTTACCCAGACGCCATATTATTACGCTATTGGCAATCACACATGGGAGAGTGATAAGAACTCAAAACTTTGGTTGCAGTATCTAGGCGGCATTACTAGTGGTAAATCTCCAGACGATTTGGCATATGAGATGTATATTAAACACTTAGAGAAGAGTAATCATAAATGGTTTGGATGTTTTAGATATAAATATATGACTAATAAAGAGGAAATCCCCATTGTTAAGCTACACTTTGAAAACTATGACAGCTCTCCTTACGGGCCTCTCTCTAAGGAAAGAAAGAAAATGAGAATCTCAGAATTGAAGGAAATGTTTACGGAGATTAAGAAATTACACCCAGATGTTAAATATGTACAGGGTGGTAGTTGGCTATATCATTATGAATCATATAGACGTCTCTTTCCTAAATCATATACAGAAGATTTAAAAGAGCAACCAGTGAGAGATACACGAATATTTGTACCATGGGGTCCCTTTGTAAGTAGTGAGGGTACATTAAAGAGTGATTTAGTAAAGGAATTCTTAGAGAGAGTTAAAATTGCTAATACAGTAGATCAATTAAAAGAGAGCTTCCCATTAAAAGGCTGCTTTCCTAGGGGTAGAATAGAGGATTTCTATACTTTCTACGGTATTAAATAGCCTATTAACAAGATTTCCTTCTTTAATTGGAAGTCTGAGTTCATATTTAAGAACTTTCTTGCCGGAATGTTTATCTCTTAATACTGTTGCACAGCTCCTCCCAAGCTATATTTACTTCGTAGTAGTAGGAATATCTGCACTGTGTGGAACAGTATTAAATTGTGTGTCAGTTTATTGCTACTTCTGTATACAATATTTGTTACTTCTCTTATGCATTCTACTACTGCTTGGCCCCATAGTATTTGTTGAAAATTTATGATACTCTGTAGATAGGGAAACGTACTTCAAAAGAGCTTTTTATATTTATTTTAAATATAGATTTAAACATCTCATGAATAGGAATAACGGTTTTAATGATAGATTAAATTTCATTATAGTGGAGGACAATATTAATAAAATAGCTAAGATTAAAGATATCCTTACTGAAATAGAAGTAGAACCTCTTATTGTTACTGGAGGTAAATATCGTGAAAGAACAGTTCAAGCCGCTATTGAGATACATGGAGATGGTAAACTACCGGTAATATTTTTAGATGAATATTTCGGTACTGAGGAGCTAGATAGTGGCTCTTTAATATACTCCGAGCTATCCCACTATCTTAAAGGAAAAGGAGGGCTACTTTTCCCAATATCTCCATTCCCTAAATTGCAATTGGAGAAATGGTCGCAAGCCTTCATTCAAGGAGAAAGAGATTGGTATATAGAGGAAGAGCTAAATCCAATATTAGAGAATTTTAACAGTACACAAATAGCTAGAGTATGTAATGAGTTCTTAAGTATGGTGGATAGTAAAGAGCAAGGAGGTGAGATAAAGAATGGGTAGTAAGAGAGATCTATCAAAATTTAGACCTATATTACCTGCAAGATATAATACCGCTGCATATATGGAGTGGAGGAAAGAATTCTCTGACCTTGGTACTGATTATCCTCTTTCATACTTTGAGAGATTAGATCTCCCTATTAGGTCTTTCCTAATATATTCATCCTTAGAAAGTATGGAAGGTGGAAAGATTCCGTTAATAGTTCTAAGTAAGGAGATTACTCCTAATCTTTCTCTAAATTTTCAAATAGGGTGGTTTAGAGATTTCTTTGGTACATTAAAACAGCTTAAAGTAGAGGGAGTCATCATTACAGATAGAAGTGAAGAGGGAAAAGATATGAGTACAGGCATTAAAAGTATATTGGAGGAGCAAAAGAATAAGGATTGGATGGTAGAAAGTATAGAGAATTTTGAGGGTGTAGAGGGAGTTTGTGATAAATATATAGAAAAGATTGAACATATGGAGAGATTTAATATAGAATATAAGAATAGATAAGTTTAGTATTTACTGCTCATGGCTGTTCAATTTGATTTTCTTGCTCCAAAAGGTTGGAAACCTAAAAATCCAGATAAGGACTACGTTATTACATACCTAGACATAGAGTTAGCAGATGGAATTCCTGATGATAGGTTTGAAGATGCTGCAGCTAGCTGTGCTGCTGAAAGCTCAACTGGTACATGGACAGAGGTATACTCTGGTAAAAACTCTGGTGTAAAGCTAGCAAACAAGCTCAGAGCTATAGCATACGACTTAGATCCTAAAACTAAAACCTTTAAGATTGCGTATAAGAAAGAGATCTTCGAAGAGGGCAATATGGCAGGTATATTGGCAGGTATTGTTGGAAATATCGATGGTATGAAGATGCTCAAGGCTTTTAGATTAATAGATGTAAGATTTCCTGAGAGCCTTGTAAAGAGTTTTCCTGGACCTCAGTTTGGTATCAGTGGTGTAAGAGAGTTCATGGGCATAGAGAGGGGCCCAATGCTTTGTACAGTACCTAAACCTAAGGTAGGTAGGACTGCAAAAGAGCAGGCTGAGTTAGCTAAGATACTTTTTACTGCTGCTAATGGTGAGTATCAAGGTATAAAGGATGATGAGAATTTAACAAGCCTTTACTTTAATAAGTTTGAAGATAGATGTAAGAGAGTACATGCAGTACAAAGGGATATTGAAAAGAAAACAGGTAAGAAGAAGTTCTACCTATGTAATGTTACTCACTCCGATATGGATATCATGCAAGAGAGAGCAGAGCTAATAAAGAAAGAGGGTGGTAGATGGATGATGATGGATGTAGTAACAACAGGTTTTACTGCAGTTCAAACAATGAGAAAGCATAGCCCTGGACTAGCAATTCATGCTCATAGAGCTATGCATGGGTTACTGGACAGAGAATCAGGTCCTGGGGTACATGATATGGGAGAAATATTAGACTTCTCTATGTCTATGGTTGTAATTGCAAAGATAATGAGACTCTTAGGTGTAGATTCACTACATGGTGGTGCTCCTAAAACAAAGATGGAAAACTATGAAGAACCTATACTAATCCAACAGGCTCTACAGTCTGATATTACACCAGAAAGTCATATTACATTAGGTCAAAATTGGTTTGGTATGAAAGGGGTATGGCATACTGCATCAGGTGGCTTACACGCAGGAACAATCGGTGACTCTATTACCCAGCTAGGTGAGGATTTAATAATCCAGGCAGGTGGAGGAACTCTTGGTCACCCATGGGGTATTGAAGCAGGGGTAGAAGCTATTGTTCAAGCAAGAGATTTAGCTATGGAAAAGGGAGATATAAAGGAGTGGATTGTACAGCATCCTGAATCTGCATTAGCCAAAGCTGCACAACATTGGGGATTTGATCCAAGAATTGTTTATTAATTTAGTGTAAAATACACTCATTATGTCAAATAAGGGTATTACACCAAGAAGTGAAAGCTATTCTAAATGGTATTTAGATATTGTTGAGAAAGCTCAGTTAGCTGAGAACTCCTCTGTACGTGGCTGTATGGTCATTAAACCTTACGGTTATGCAATATGGGAGAATATGCAAAGAGAGTTAGATAAACGTATTAAAGCTACTGGTGCTAAGAATGCATACTTTCCACTTTTCATACCTAAATCATTCTTTTCTAAAGAGGCTAGCCATATTAAAGGCTTTGCAAAGGAGTGTGCCATTGTAACCCATTACAGATTAAAAGAATCAGAAGATGGTAAGGGTGTAGTAGTTGATCCTGATGCTAAACTAGAAGAGGAGTTGATTGTAAGACCAACATCAGAAACCATTATGTATGACACCTTTTCAAGGTGGATATCATCTTGGAGAGATCTCCCATTAAAGATAAATCAGTGGGCAAATATTGTAAGGTGGGAGAAAAGAACTAGACCGTTTCTTCGTACTACAGAATTTCTTTGGCAAGAGGGTCATACAGTACATGCTACAAAAGAAGAGTCCGAAAGAGAGGTTCTTAGAGCGCTAGATATGTATGTACAGTTCGCAAAAGAGGTACTTGCCTTAGATGTATATACAGGAAGGAAGTCGGAGTCTGAGAAATTTGCAGGCGCTATTAACACATACGGTGTAGAAGCCCTTATGCAGGATGGTAAAGCACTTCAATTTGGTACATCACATGATTTAGGACAGAACTTTGCTAAAGCATTTGGTATATCTTTTACAGATAAAGATGGTGAGAGTAAGCATCCATGGCAAACAAGTTGGGGAGTAAGTACAAGAATGATGGGTGCGATAGTAATGTCTCATAGTGACGATTTAGGACTCGTTTTACCTCCTAGAATTGCTCCTATAAAAGTTGTAATCATTCCAATATATACAGATGAGAGCAAGGAAGAAGTTATGAAATACTGTGAAGAGGTTGTAGAAAGTTTAGAGAAGTTAGTAGATGGTATAGAACTCGATAGTAGAGATTTTCAATCTCCAGGTTT
>JAVEZR010000016.1:0-16576 GCA_034002865.1 Candidatus Dojkabacteria bacterium | reverse complement strand
TTTATATTTCTACCATCTGTCCTAATCATTTTCTCCCCTTCCTTTTAATTTTGAAGATTTCTTCTCAAACAGAACTCTTAAGATCCATCCTAAAACTAAAGAAAGAGGAACAAATATTACTACTAGAAGATATATATTTAAATCAATATTCTTCTCTTTAGGTATACTCTCTGTCTGAGCTACTTCTACGGTATCTCCCTCCTCTATCTTTAATACTGTTAATTTCTCTCCTTCAGCTTTCTCATTAAATTGTAATTCAACAGGATAGCTACCCCTCTCTATATCTTGTACAGAGAAAAGTACAAACCAATTACCATTTTCATCTACAGTAGTACTGTATTCATGACTATTGAATGTAATCTTTACAGCATCATTTGGTATACCTATTCCTGCTATTTTTACAGCATCTCCTACCTTTACACTTACTACGGCCTCTTTCTTCTTCTCTATGACCTCATTATTAACTGCTATGAAGTCTAAATTAGGATGAGAGATATTTTCTAGTTCAACAGCAGTAGTTTTAGATATATTTGTAAATGCAATGGAAAGGAAGATTACAAGTGTAAGTAGGTACTTAAAACAGCGGGATATTTCTTTTCTTTGGGTAGTTTTCATTATGTATATTTAAACAGAAAAGCGCTAAGCTATCAAGCCATGCTTGGTAACCCTGTTGAATATTAGAGAAAAAAATAGGAGAGTATGAGTCTCCTATTTTAGATTCAGATGCTATTGTTGAGTACCTATTTAAGAGTAATCTTAAACAAAGGTAAGAGCATATCCTTTCTTTCCTGCTCTACCTGTTCTACCAATACGGTGTATGTAATCATCGTAGTTCTCTGGCATATCGTAGTTTATTACATGACTAATGTTGTTTACGTCCAATCCTCTTGATGCTACATCTGTTGCAACAAGAATATTTAGTTGGTCTTTTTTAAATGCATCTATTATCCTTGTTCTTTGTGCTTGTCTTTTATCTCCGTGTAGTGCATTTACTCTTACACCTCTATCTAAGAGCTTTCTAGAAAGATTCTCTGCCTCTCTCTTTGTTCTTGTAAAGAGTAATACCTTTTTAAACTCATCTTTACTTAGATAGTTACACAACACATTGAACTTAGTCTCACCATCTTTTAGTTTAATAATGTCTTGATCTACATTCTTACCTGCTTCCTGTTTTTGGATTTCGATCCTTACAGGATTTCTAAGTAATGTATTAGCAATCTCTTCTGATTTTCTATTCATTGTTGCAGAAAAGAAAAGAGATTGTCTGTCTTCGTTTAAGTGAGAGGTTATATACCTAATATCGTCAATGAATCCCATATCTAACATTCTATCTACTTCATCTAATATGACATTGTTTATATCCTTTAGGTATATAGCTTCTCTCTCTGAAACATCTTTTAATCTTCCTGGTGTAGCAATTACAAAAGCTGGATCTCTCCTAAGAATTCCAATCTGTGCCCCTATACTATTACCACCTATTACTAATACAGATCTTAGTCCTGTATTTCTTGCTAACTGCATAAATTCATCTTGAATCTGTATAGCTAACTCTCTAGTAGGAACTACTATTAAGAATCTCTGACTCCTATCCTGTACTCCTTTATTTATCATTGGTATTAAGAAAGCAGCTGTTTTACCAGAGCCTGTACTTGCCATACCTAGTATGTCTCTACCCTCTAAAATTTTTGGTATAGCTTCATACTGTATCTTAGTAGGGCTAGTATACTTCTTATAGGTGATATTCTTCTTAAGCTCTTTTGTTAAATTGAACTCTAAGAGATTATGATCTAATACATATATACTTGGTAAATCTTCGTATACTGCTTTAGCTATCAACTGATTAACATTGATTGTACTGCCTCTTCTATTATATCCACCACCTCTTCTGCTATTGCTATATGAGGAGCTTCTATATGAAGATCTTCTTCTGTTTCGGTCACTGCGACCATAGTTCTTTCTGGAATAGTTTTCCATGATAAAGTGTTTATATTTTATTTTCAGTTTCTATAGAGGTAACCGAAAATAAAAATATTTAACCTTAATGGATTTGGGGCGATTATTTCGTTTAAATCTATCAAACAAGAGTTATTATAGCATGAATATATATAAATACCTAATCTCTTTATATATTACTCTCTCTCTATTCTTGTTTCTGTTTCTTTTTGTGATTCGATATAGCTTTGTACACTCTCTCTTAGCTGTTCTGGTTCTAGACCTACACCAAAGGCATTCTTTGCAAGTGCATCTTCAAATTCCTCATTTGTTATGATTCCATCTTTGCGCATTTGCTCTGCTCTTGCTGTACATTCTATAGTCTTTTCCCTCCTTATCTCTACTCTTTCTCTGTGGCCTTTGTTTGTTCCTAAAGAGATTCCTTCCACAGGTTCTTTTTTATACCATTCGGTTCTTCCACTTCTAGTTACGTAAACTGGCATATGTATATATTTAATATGTTAAGAAGCTAGCATTATACCACCTTTTATTATATTTTGACATAGTAATTGACAGATAGGGGGAGCATAGTAAGATGTAAGGGTATATTACAGTAGTACTGTATAATTAATATACTGAGCTTAAACTTAATACATACCTACATATGAAAGAGAGTAGAATAGATATATCAGAGGTTAAAGAGAGGGTGTTAAATGCTAAGGCTTTTCTCTTTGATTTCGATGGTACATTAGTAAATCTAGATAAGTTAAATGTAGATTCCTTTAGTATTGTTTTTAAGGAGATGTTTGGTTTAGACTTCACTAGAGACGACTTTATGAAGTATATCTCTGGTAGAGGCTCTAAGAATGGCCTTATTGAATACTTAGCTGTACACGGTATAAAGGAGTTTTCTGCAGAAGAGATTAATACAATGTTTTATAAAAATAAGAAGAGGTTAATAGAGGAGAGATTAGAAGAAGAGGTGTATTTACTTCCAGGTATAGCTGAATTTTTAAAACATTACGGTAACGTAGAAAGGAAAATATTAGTAGTTACATCTTCTAGAGAGGAGCATGTAGAGAGGATGTTAACTCATTTTAAAATATTTCAGTATTTTGAGAAGGTTATAGACAGAAGTATGGTAGTAAGGGGTAAGCCAGATCCTCAAGCTTTTCTAAATGGTATTGAATATACAGGTTTTAATAGTAATGAGTGTATTGCTTTTGAGGATTCTTTCTACGGTTTACAATCTGCTAAAGGTGCAGATTTGTTTACAGTAGGGATATTAAATGAGGGTTGGAATGATGATTTTGTATATGATTTAGCAGATTTTGTAGTAAAAGATTACACAAAGTTGTTTTAGCAGAAAGATTTTTTAGAAATGTAATTAAAACAGAGGTTTTACTCTTCCCTTCTCTGCTCATTATATGTTAGGCTGTTAGGTAGAATCAAAATGCCCTCATCATGCTTATAAAAAACACGAACAAAACCAAAAAAGTTAGTAAAATAGCATACTTTCTGCTGTTTTTTCTTTTTTCTTTCCTCCCTATTAAAGGTGTAAATGCAGGTGAAATCTCTGTTGTTACAGATACAGACTTAAATTCAGGAACTAAGACAAATCTTAGAGAGGTATCAAATGGTAATGGGTATCAAATTGAAGCATACGGTACTTGGGATGTACTAACTCTTAAAACACCTGATAAGACATTGGGGGTAGGAAGTGCTTTTACTTCTGATGGTAATTATATCTATGTAATGCGTGGTGTTGGGGATGTTCTTTTTTGGAGATACTCTCCACTTACCAATACTTGGGATACATTAGCAAATTTACCAGCTGGTGCATATTATGGATCTGATATTCAGCATCTAAATGGGTATATATATGCCTTTTTTGGTGGATATCAGAATACCTTTGGTAGATACTCAATTGAGAGTAATAGCTGGGAACTTATGAATGAATACCCAGAGCTTTTATATCAGGGTGCAAGTATGTCTACTGATGGTACAGCTATATATGCGGCGACGGCTAATAATACACAGGGTTTTTATAAGTACTCTGTAGAGAATGACACTTGGTTATCTCTTGCAGGAGCTCCTGCTACTTTAAGAGCAGGCTCTGACTTAGAGCATGTTAATGGGTATATATATACTCCTAGAGGAAACAATACAAACACTTTTTATAGATATGAGATTTCTTCAAATACATGGAGTACTATGTCAAATGTTTTGGGTACTATGAATGATGATGTAGATATTACTAGTGCAAATGGGTATATATACGTAGCAAGGCAAAATAATAGTGTAAATTTTATGAGATATGAGATTGCTACTGATACATGGGAAACATTAATGGATGCCCCTCTTAGTGCTAGATATGCAGGAGTTCAGTATTTTTCAGGGGATAGTAATATATATTTCTTTAGGGGTAATAATGATACGAGAATTTGGAAATATAATATAGTCGAGGATAAGTTTGTTGGACCATCAGAAGCTCCCGCAACTTTAGGTACTGGCTCTGATATGGTTTATGTTGATGGGTATCTATATACTCCCAGGGGAGGAAATACTACAACCTTTTACAGATACAATGTATCAGCCAATTTATGGGAGGCATTAGAAGATGCGCCTGAGAGATTTAATAGTGATGTTAGAGGTTTTGCTGCTGGGCAGTATATTTACTTTTTTAGAGGAAGCGGTACTACAGCTTTTTTTAGATACAGTATAACAAGTAATATATGGGAGACATTGGAGGTTGCTCCTGGGTCCATAAATAATGGAGCTGCCTTAGCATATCCTGGTAGTGGTGACTATATTTACGTCTTAAGAGGTAATGGAACGGGTAATTTCTGGAGATACAGTATTACAGGTAATACTTGGGATTCTTCAATTGCTAACTTGCCAACAGGTATCGCTGCAAATATTGGTTCTACACTCTTTTCAGATGGTACAGAGATATACTTTACAGGTGGTATTGGTGTTAAAAGAATGTTTAAATACACAATACTGGATGATTCATGGAGTGAATTGGCTCATTTACCATATTCCCCATACTACGGTAGTGATACAACATATGATGGTAATGGGAAAGTGGTTGCACTGGACGGATGGTATGGAAGTGCTTTCTGGGAATATTCGATTTCACAAAATAAGTGGAGGAAATTAAAACCTATTCAAAGTTATGATGTAAGAGATATAGGAGCATACCAAGGAGCTTCTGTTGTTTCTGATTTAGCTGGTACACTTTTTGTAACGATGGGTGGTGGTAGGCAAGACCTACAAATTTATACAAGAGGGTTGAACAATTTTGAAGCCTCTGGAACTTGGTTATCCCCTATGTATGATTTGAACTATATTGATAGTTGGGGAAATATGGATGTGGTTGTAGAGGAGCCTTCTGATTCTCAGGTTGTTGTTCAAACTCGTACTAGTTTAGATGGTATAAGTTGGACTTCATGGGTCTCTATTTCTGGGCAAGAGGTTATGTCTCCGGAGTATAGGTATCTTCAGGTAAAGGCTATTCTTCTATCATCCTCGGACTATCAAACATCTCCAATATTTCATGGTTTTACATTACAGTATGTTTCTGATGGAGAATCTCCTTCAGACATTATAGAGGCAGAGGGTTTCTCTCAAGAGATTTCTGGTGAACCCATAGAGAGTGGAAGCTCCTATAAATTCACAAATCCATACTTTACGTGGGAACCATCTACAGATCTTGAAACGGAAGTAGAGGGTTATTATGTATATTTTGGAAACAAAATTAATGGAGATCCTGTCTCAGAGGGTAGTTATCAGTATGGTAATTCATTTGCAGTTATACAGGGTTTAGATTTAGGTTCTAACTATTTAAGAATAATTGCTAAAGATACTTTAGGTAACTTAAGTACAGCACAAAATGCCTTTGAATATATATATGATGGTATATCACCAATTATTCCTCTTGAGATAGATAAAAGTTTATTCAGTGGAGTATTTAATAACTCTCAACTGAGTCCAGAGGGTATAATTTTAGGGAGTAGGAGTGAAGGATTCTGGTTAGAGGAAAGGTTATCATATCCAACAGTTAATATAGGATATGGTGCAAAGAATGTCGCATATGTAGAGGATTCAGGAAAATTATATTTGGCTTCTGGAATGAATTCACAGTTTTATGAATATGATCTTGCTACAGACACTTGGACTAGATTATCAGATGCTCCCCAGACTGTATATTACGGTGGTGGTGCAGTTGCCGGTCCAGATGGATATATTTATGTTTTAAGAGGTAATAATAGCTCCGATTTCTGGAGATACAGTATTGCTAATGATACTTGGGATACTTCAATTTCTCCTGCTCCTCTAACTATTGGATATGGAGGTTCCTCTATTTTCGATGGAGAACAATATATCTATGTATTAAGGGGTAATAACAGTGATGTATTCTGGAGATATGACACTATCTCAGATATTTGGGAAACTATTGCTAAGGTTTCATTTGGGGCACCTACACAGTCTATTACAAATAACGCATCATATGGAGCTAGTTTAGCATTTGATTTAGAGAATGAATTGATTTATGCAATTCAAGGTAACCTGTATTCTGGTTTCTCTGTGTATGATATTAATACAGATACATGGACAGTGTTGCCTAACGCTCCTGCTCTACCATATCTTGGAGCTAGTTTAGCATTTGATGGAGATGGGGGGATCTTTTATATTAGTGGAAATTATAACCCGTATATGTATAGGTATGATATTGAGAGTATGGAATGGGTAGAGAAAGCATCTACACCGATAGGTTTCTATTATGGCGGTGGAATACACAGAGTTGGTGACTATCTATATGGAATTCGTGGGAATAACAGTACTCTGTTTTATAGATATAGCATTAAAGACGATTCTTGGTCTCTTCCAAGAAGGGGTTTGTTTAGTAGAGAGTATCAAGGTTCTGTATTACTAACTGGAAACTACGGTGCAGATATACTAAAGGGTGATGGTAGAAACTTCTATATTACTCGTGGATATTACAGTGATGATTTCTTTAAATGGGATGAGAGTACAGGAGAGTTAACAAAGCTTACAAATCTTCCAATGGGAGGATATTTGGGAGCAAGTCTGGTATATGATAGTAGCCAAAACAAAATTTACTACACTGGTGGGCAGTATGATAATGGATTCTTTTCATATGATATTGATGATGATGTGTGGAGTGAGGAAGCGTTAGATAAAATCCCTATAATTACAGGTGCTGGTTCTTCAATGGTTTATGATGGTAGTAGGTATATATATCTAACTAGGGCTAATAATACAAATACCTTCTATAGATTTGATACACAGGGTAGTGCTGGCAGTAAATGGAGTACATTAACTGTAGTACCATCTACCTTAAGTTATGGTTCAGAACTTCTTCTGAATGGTGGGTATATATATACTCTAAGAGGTAATAATCAAGCGAATAATCCTTTCTATAGATACAATATAGAGACTCCTGGTTGGGAGACTTTATCTCCTTTCCCTTCCATTGCGTATAACGATGGTTTCCTTGTAGATGGTGGTGATGGTAATTTCTATGGAGCAAGGGGTTCAAATACTAGCGAATTCTATAAATACTCTGTTTCTGGTGACTCTTGGAGTACATTACCAAATATCCCTGCACAAATTTATGCAGGTGGTGCTGCTGAGAGTAATTTGGAAAATGCTATGTATCTTTTAACAGGTAGTGGTACTAATTCATATACAGATGCTTTGTATACATATATTATGAGTACCCAAGATTCAGGATTTGTTAGAGAAGGGGAGTATGAATCTCAGATACATGACTTAGGTAAGGTATATAAGTGGGGTAATTTAGTTGTTGATTATGAACTTAATGAAAACAGTAACGTTGTGATAGAGACCTCTACCTCTTCTGATTCATTGGTGTGGAATACATGGGCTACTGTAACAAAGGAGAGAGATATTAATGGTGTATATAGCTACAAGATTGCTTCCCCAACAGATAGATATTTTAAGATTAGATTTAAATTACTCTCTGGAGATGGTATTTATACGCCTATTGTAAAGTCATATGAGATTAATTATTACAGAGATACACTAGAGCCTACTAACCCATCTGTTTCTGGTTTAACTATTTTGAGTGCACAAGAAAGTGGTGTCCCTATAGAATCCGAAACTTGGTACAACTATGCTAGTCCACTTTTTACATGGCGAGAAGCAGAGGATGTTTTAGGAGCATCGGATGGAGCAAATGGTTCAGGGGTTTCAGGTTACTATGTTTATTGGGGGGAGGAAGAGGATGGTGACCCTGTTGAATATGGAACTTTCCAAGAAGAAAATATTTTCATACCATCTGATTTAGAAGATTCAAAAGAGTACTATCTAAGAGTACAAAGTGTAGATTACGCAGGTAACTTAGCTGTAGATATTTGGGCTCCTTTTATTTATAAATATGACACCTCAGGGTCAGTGGCTCCTTCCTCCATTACTGCAGATCCTTCTGGGTA
Source organism: Candidatus Dojkabacteria bacterium (assembly GCA_034002865.1). Classification (GTDB taxonomy): domain Bacteria; phylum Patescibacteriota; class Dojkabacteria; order SC72; family SC72; genus UBA5209. Next base: position 8,162 of record JAVEZR010000016.1, on the reverse strand, counting down.
TACCTCTACAAATAGTTTTAACTTTGCATGGGAAAGTGTCATAGCTCAGGGTGCTCAAATTGAGGAGTATTGTTATAAAACGGGTGCTACAGAGGGGGATTTCTCTCAAGATCAATGTACATCTGGTACTACTGCAGAGGATATTCCTGCTTACAAAATAGGTACCAATACTTTCTATGTTAGAACTAAAGATCAAGCAGGTAATTACAGTAATTACGGGTCAATCTCTTACTTCTATGTTGATTCAGAACATGCTCCTGCACCACCTACTAATTTAACTGTTACACCTGTTAATAATACTGCAAACTCTTTTGGGTTTAATTGGGATCCACCATTAGCTGGTACATTCTATGGCTCTCAATCTAATCTCTCATATTTGTATAGTGTTAATGCTCTACCTACTGAGTACAGTGTCTCTGCAACAAGCTTAACCTATCTTAATCCTGGAGCTTATGCTACCTTACCTGGAGAGAATATCTTCTATATTGTTTCTAAAGATGAGGCAGGTAATGTTAACTATACAGACTATACTTCAGTATCTTTCTTTGCTAATACAGTAGCACCTGGTATCCCTATTGATATAGAGATAGCGGATGTTTCTGTAAAAAATACTGCTAGCTGGAAACTAGCCCTATCATGGGATGCACCTTTAGATGGAGGTAGTGGAGTAAGTGGTTATCAAGTATATAGATCGGTAGATGGTATAGATTTCTTCTCGCATACATTTACAGGAGGAGCATCTTTAGTTGATAGTAAGTTAATTCAAACCACCTACTATTACAAAGTTAGAGCTTGTGATAGTACTAATAACTGTGGAGCATTCTCCGAAATGGTTTCTCTTTTCCCTGATGGTAGATTTACCAAACCTGCAGATATTATTGTAGATCCAATTATTTCAGGTATATCACCTAAGAAAGTTACTGTATCGTGGATTACAGCTAGAACTGCAGATTCTAAGGTAGCATATGGTGTAGAACCGGGAGTTTACTACGAAGAAGAAGTCTCTAATTCGGAACAGGTAGTGGATCATGTCTTAACTATTAACAACCTTTCTCCAGGTACCAAATATTACTATGTAGTTAAATGGACTGATGAAGATGGGAATACGGGTATTTCAGAAGAAGCATCTTTTGATACAGCTCCTCCCCCCTCTATTCAAGAGCCATTGGTTAGAAGTGCAAGCCTAAATTCTGCTCTAATACAATTCACTACAAAAGATAGTGTAAAGGTTAGAGTTTTGTATGGTGAATCTTCTGCTTTTGGTGGAATGATAGAGGTATATACCGGTACCCAGGAAGGTACACACAATGTTGATTTAAGAGATTTAAAGGATGGTACTAAATATTTTTACAAAATTAATACCTTTGATATTGATGGAGCAGAGTATGAAGGAGAGATCCATACCTTTGAAACATTACCTAGACCTCAAATATTAGATTCTAAGATATTGCAAGTAGCAGGAACATCAAGTACAACACTTTTGGTAGAGTGGAGTTCTAATACCCCCGTATCCTCAATCGTTACCTATTACCCTTCATCTTCTCCAGAGAAGGCTTTAGATGAGGTTAATGTTGCCCTAAATGAGGGTCAACATAGGATGGTACTGTTAAATCTCCTTCCAAATACCCCATACTCCATTATTGTTTCAGGAAGAGACTTTATGGGTAATGAGGCTAATAGTGGTATAAAGACATTTGTAACTTCCGCAGATACTAGAGCTCCACAGATATATGACTTAGAAGTATCTTCAGAAATAATGGGTGCAGGTCAAGAAGCTACTGCACAATTAATAGTCTCATACAAAACTGATGAGTTAGCTACGTCTCAAGTAGAGTTTGGAGAGGGTACTGGTACAATGTATACACAGAAATCTCAGGAGGATACAATTCTATCCGAGAATCATGTTGTAATTCTATCAGGTCTTACTCCATCAAAAGTGTATCACCTAAGAGCACTCTCTAAGGATGATAATAGTAATGTTGGGTATTCAGTTGATAAGGTTGTAGTTACTAGTGCAGCTACAGAAAATGCTTTGGATTTAGCAATAAAGAATTTGTCCTCTATATTTTCATTTTTTGGTAGATAATAATGAAGAAAATACAGTTTAAGAAAAAATATATAATAATTATAGCTATCATATTAATAGTAATATCATTTATTACTACTGTCTTTGTAATAAATATCAAAGCAAGAGAGTTAGAGAGATATACAGAGATTACCTTTATATCTCCAACTCAAGCGATTGTTTTCTGGAAGAGCAAAGAAGAGACTTTGGGATATATAAAATATGGTAGTTCTAAGGTATTCCTAAAAGAAACAGTTCTACAAACTAGTAGTGAACCTAGAGAAATACATGTAGTGTTTTTAGAGAATATACCAATAGAGGGTATGTATATAAGGAAATATAATGAAGGGGAGAGTTTCTTAATATTCCCTAAGACAGAATATATTAAATATGACTCTAATATCGAGAATGAATAATACTCAAGTAGTTACAAAAGAGAAGAGAAAGGGTCAGACCATATTAGAGGGTAAACAGATTTACAAATTCTTTAAGGTTGGTACCGGAATTGTAGAGGTACTAAAGGGTATAGATATAACTATTAAGGAAGGAGAGTTCATCATTCTTTTTGGCTCTTCTGGTTGTGGTAAGAGTACACTTTTAAATACTTTACTTGGATTAGAAATCCCTTCTGAGGGAGAGGTTGTCTTTATGGGTAAGAGTCTCTATTCATACGATGAAGATGGTAGATCAGATATTAGAAAGAGTGGTGTAGGATTAATATATCAACAACAGAACTGGATTAAATCATTAAATGTTTTAGAAAATGTTGCATTCCCTCTTACCCTAAGAGGAGTATTAAAAGAAGAAAGAGAGGAGAGGGCTATGGAATTACTTAAGATGGTAAGTATGGAAGATGCTGCTACACAGGCACCTACAGAGCTCTCATCTGGCCAACAGCAAAAGGTTTCTTTCGCTAGAGCACTAATTACTAATCCTGTATTAGTGGTTGCAGATGAGCCTACAGGGAACTTAGATTCAGTATCTGGTAGAGAGCTTATGCAGATGTTTAAGGATTATAATAGTAAGGGGAATACAATTATTATGGTTACTCATGATTTAATATTTCTAACACATGCTACAAGATCTATTAATATGTCTGATGGTTTAATAGTGGGAGAGTATTTAGAGGGTGATAAAGGTTTAGAGAAATTTAAAGTAGGTAATAAAAGATAAAGAAAGAATGGAAGAAGAAAAGAAAAAAACAAAAATAAATATTATTCAAAGAATGAAGCTTCTTATTAAAGGTATACCAACATTTTTAAGTGAAGTCCTATTTATGCTTCGCTTTATGATTCTCCTCTTCTTTGTCTTTATTAAATATCTTTTAGATAGAGCACCCAGTAGAAAGCTAGATAAGCCGAATAGAAAGACATTACTTGAACTATCAGGCTTTGCAAAACTCTATTCTATTCCATACTCCAAGGTATTAAGTAAGTTAGACTTTGCCAAAGAGAATGATATTCGAGCATCTGATTTGATACTTTTAGCTATGAAGAATCTCTCTGCTAAAAAGAATAGGACATATATTACAATCGGTGGTATGGCTATTGGTTTCGGTGCAGTAGTACTTTTACTTTCAGTTGGATATGGATTTGAGAAATTGGTTGTATCAAGGGTTGCAAGTCTATCAGAAATGAAACAGGTAGATGTAAATGTATCACAAGGATCACCATTGGCGTTAAATAAAGATGTTATCGAACAGATAGGTAGTATAAAGGGAGTAGAAACTACTTTACCTATAATAACATCTGTTTCAAAGATTACATATAATAAGGCGGTATCAGATGTAATAGTATATGGTGTTACTCCTAGATATCTTGAAGAAACAGGTATAGACAACTATAGAGGTGAAATATTTAAGGAAAGTAATATAGAAAATATTTCAGAAGAGAAACTTGAGAAGGGAGTGGTTGCCGGTGTATCTTCAACTATAATTAGCACTGAAGCGTTTGATACAGAAATATCTAATATACATTACTCAATTGAACCATTAGTATGGAAAGCAGTATATGAAAAACCTAATGTTGCAAGCAGTATAATAGGGTATACAAAAAGAGAGGTAGGAAAACAAGATGGACTTGAAGTATGGGGTAGTGCAGTAGAAGGTAGTACTCTTCCTCTTGCTATGGATATAAATGGTAATAAATATTTACCATGGGTTTCTGATTCTTTCGCAGTATGGCAGAAGCAGGATTGTTCTCTTAAGAATCCTGATTGTATTGATTCTACATATCTAATTATGCGTAATTCTGAGGGACAAGTTATTAAAGAAGGTTATATATCTCAAGATCATGTATCTGTAGAAAGATATCAAATTAGAGAGGGTGGAAGTATGGAACTGTATCAAGGTAAGGTCATTGATGATGTTTCTTTTGAGATTCCTTCTGGTAATAATACTAAGATATATTTTGATGCTAAGGAAAATTCCATATCATCGTCTATATCTGCAGAACAACAGGAGTCTTTCTTAAAGGGTGATCTAACACTGGGAGAGTACTATGAAGCAGACTCCACCTTCTATGTTAAAGATACTAGTGGTAAGAGGTATGGATACTGGATTAAAGGTACTTTCCAACTTTGGCAAGATTCTAGATGTGAGAACCTATGTGAAGTTTACTATACAAAGGAGAGAGAGGGTTTTGTTTCTAAAAACCTTCTAGTATATATTAAAGCCTCAGAGGTAAATGCAGGCTCTATCTTTAAAGGAGATGTCTTAGGTGAAAGCAATAGCCAGGACGTAAATGGCTCCTTTATTGAACTTAATGATTTAATAGAGAAAGATGAAGAAACAGATTGGGTATCAATACTTTCTGAAGTAGGCGCCATAAGGGAAGTAGAAAAAGATGTAAAGAAATTCCCAGAGGCAGCTCAAAAACAAGTAGTAGTAAATACAGCGATGATTAACTTATTGGGAATTAAAGAAAGTGAAGCAGTTGGGGAGAAATTTGAAGCAGTAATAATATTCGATAGTAAGCTATTTAATAAAACAAATTACCTAGTAGAGTCTGAACCAGTAGAATTGGAGATATTAGGGGTAGTTGCAGATAGTAGGTCACCTACTTACTATATTTGTTACGATGATTTATGGGTAGAGGGTCTAAAAAATATATCTCAGCTAAAGGTTATTCTCAAGGAGAAAGAGTTTGTATCCTCTGTAAGAGAGAATATTGAGTCAATTGGTTTTAAAACTTCTTCTATTGTAGATACTGTAGATAGAATAGGTAATCTATTTGGTACTTTAAGGATAGCTTTATTAGTATTAGGTTTAATAGCATTAGGTGTAGCTTCCTTAGGAATGTTTAATACTTTAACAGTTTCTCTTTTAGAAAAAACAAGAGAGGTAGGACTCTTAAAAACAATGGGATTAAAATCAAGAGAAGTAAAAATACTCTTCTTAGCAGAGTCTATAATAATGAGTGTATTGGGGAGTATCTCAGGATTAATACTAGGCTTTATGGTAGGGAAGTTAATAGGAGTTATTATCTCAATATTTGCACTTGCACAGGGACAAGATTTTATAGATGTAACCTTCATACCTGTAGCATTGTCAATTTCCTTGGTGTCTCTTTCATTTGTAGTAGGTATTCTCACTGGTTGGTATCCAGCTAAAAGAGCAACGGATATATCTGCTCTTAATGCATTAAGGTATGAATAGATCAGGCTTTTACTTATAAAAGAAGTTTAAATATTTGTACAAAATATTTCATAATGTTATCCTCTATCTAGTTAATTTAAGTATCTAGAAATATGGCAGATAGATTTGAAGAGTTAAGAAATCCAACTAAGGAAGAGAATACAGAAGTAAAAGAAGAAGTAGAGAGTGTAAGTGAAGAAGAGATGGAGAATGCTCCAGAGATTCCTCTTTCATCTTCTGAAAGAGAATTAAGAAAGAGTAAAAGACTTAGTACTGTACTACTTCTAATGGTATTTGTAATGATCTTCCTATTTATGTTCCTTTTCTTTACAGATAGGTTGATATTAGGTATTGAGAATCCATTTTCTAAAGAGAGTGCTACTGTACAGGAGGACATTGTGGTAGAGGAAGAAGATGAGGAAGAGATTGTTGTTCAAGAAGAATATCGATTATTCAAAAATACAAGAGAGGTATTAGACTCTGAGGGTAATGTTGTTGATAATCAAGAATTAACAGCCAAGTTCTATCCTAAGAGTGCAAGATTTGAAATGGATATTTTAAATGCTTTGGGAAATGGTGTTGTAGTAGAGGGTACATATGTAGAGGAGGGTGATCGAATTATACTTTCTTTCGAGAGAGGTAGTTTCGGTTTGGAAATGGATGGCTTTTTAGAATTCACAATATCTTCAGAGGATGGTTCTGTACTAGAGTTCTCGGGTAGTGATTTCGGAGATACATTACCTGACGAAGGGGATAGGTACCTTTTATACTAGTTTAAGAATATTAAAGACTTAGCTAAGGAGACACGGGTGATAGACACATATGTGTCTCCTTAGCTTTGTCAGTGGATATTTTACCAATCCTCAATTTCAGACCAGTTGGATCTCGCCATTATGGATATTTCTGTTCCATCTGTATCTACTATTGTAATCTTTGCAGATGGCGAGTCTGGCCTTTTTCTTAGATATTTTCCTTGAATTTCAACCTGTTTTGAAATGTATCCAATCAGACCTTGGGGGTCTGATGTTGCTACATCCCAATGAAGAGATATTGTTGGGTCTTCTGGAAGACATTGATGTTCTATCCAAAACTTCCCATTTGGGGAAAACCTAGTTTCTATCTCCACATACCATCTCTTGGTTTGATTGAAATGCCTTGCTATCGGGCTACTATTAGAGTTGGCTAAACTCCTTTTCATACCATTGATGCATGCATTTTCTGATTGGTATGAAAATCCTGCGTGATGAAATCTCACCTCCTCACTCAGACTATACATAAACAGAGCTGCTAGCATCAAATCAACTTTGTCGTTCTGCCATCCCGAGCATGAGGTTATGTATCTCTGATCTCTCAGTCCTCCTGCATACGGGCATCCATGTATAAAATTGGGAAGAGGGGTCTTTGAGATCCCTTTAAGTTCCCCTTTCGCTAGGAGTGTATATGCTTTCCACGAAGCATACATAACTGGTTCGGGATCAACCCCAATTCCACCAGCCCAGCGAGTAAGAACATTTTCAACATCGCGCCCTGTCATATCTGCCTTTATAAAGGTTACCGACGAGGGGGTTGATGAGGCCAGAAACATTATTTCTGCTAACTGGTACGATCTTTGAAACAAATTTATCACTTTTTCCTCCAAGAATATTTTCTATTTTCCACTGACTTTTAAAGAACCCTACATTATACTATAGGTTCTTATTAGATTCCAGATATGAAAATATTAACCTTGTATGAAGGCTTATTCAAAAATACCATTATGAAAGACTATTCTTCTGTTACTTCCTCTGTAACTTCTTCTATTGTTACTTCTTCAACTTTCTTCTTAGGTTTAGTAACTCTTTTCTTAGGAGCACTTTTTTCAGGTTTACTTTCTAAAAGTTTTAAGATCCTATCTAATTTGTCATTTACTTCATCTAATTGAACATTACTCTTAGAACCACTTCCACCCTCATGAGAGTTACCTCTCTTTTCGAAACATTTACTACAGTATATTGGTTTATCACTACTTGGTCTAAAAGGTACCTGACAATCATTACCACAATCATCACATACTGCATCAAACATCTCCTTATCTTGGAAATCTCTTGAACCTCTTGAGTCTCTAGAATCTCTAGAATAATCTCTTGAGTCTCTACTATTTCTTCTAGGTATACCATTACCCTGTTTTTCAAAACAGCTACTACAGTATATTGGTTTCTCACCACTTGGTCTAAATGGTACCTGACACTCTCTACCACATTCATCACAAACTGCGTCATGCATAGTTACAGGACCTCTATCAGATCTATCAAATCTACCTGATCTTCCTCTATCATCACTCTCATATCTATTACTTCTTCTTCCAGAGTATTTATCATTATCTTTTGAGAATATTCTCATAATGGTTTGTTTTAAAAAATATATATACTAGACATCATATGTCTTTAAGGGCTAAATAACAAGAGAAATTTGTTATAAGTACAC
>JAVEZR010000015.1:0-16932 GCA_034002865.1 Candidatus Dojkabacteria bacterium | reverse complement strand
ACCTGATTCTTAGTAGCTTTACCGTATCCCGAGATACTACTTTTTACCTGTAAAGGGGTAAATTCGTGTACAGAGATATTACTCCTCTCTAAACAGAGTAATATAACTCCACGGGCTTCTCCAACAACAATTGCACTCTTAGCATTATTATAGAAAAGTAGTGTTTCTAAACCACAGTAATTAGGTTCAAACTCTTTAATAATGGAGTTTAAATCATCATATATCTCAGACAACCTATTACCCACACTCTCACCCTTTTGGGTTGTAATAGCTCCATAATCAATAGCGGTTGGTTTACCATCTTTACTAAAATCTACAATAGACCAACCTACTGTAGCTAACCCTGGATCTATTCCTAATATTCTCATAAGTGTATTTTACACTCTAAAGCTATTCTTTACACCTCTTTAAACAGTATTTAATAGCATTTTACTTTTCTGTCTCCACAAAATACTCTCTCAATCCATTATCTATCTTCGGTATTGTCGCCTCTAAAAGAGTATAATATCTTCCCATAAGGTGCTCTTCCTCGTAAGCTAGTAAATAAGCCTCTTTTTCATCTAAGATATCAAATATCACTTCTTTAGATAACTCCTCCTCTCCAAGCTCCTTTATAGGTAAATCTATTCTCACCTCTTCCAACTCTGTATTAGAGAAATACATCAAATCTCCCCTCGAGAATGAGACTAACTGCTTAATTATTACATCTCCCTCTACGTTATCTATTTTATAGAACTCCTGAGTACATGCTACCGACTTGATTTCTGCATTCTTCTTACCAACTTCCAGAGGTGTTTTTAAATCTGTATGCCTTAAAACTAATGACTCCTCAATAAATTTAATAAATTCTTCTCTATTATTGAAACTATGATCATAATATTCTTGGAAGTCACTATTTATATCAGATAGGAAAAAATCTGTTAGAGCATATGCAGCCTCTCTTTCTTCATCAGTGAGGATCTCACGATTCCTTTTAGCTAACTCACTATTATATGGTGCCATATTATATAAAAAATAAATATTAAATAAAGTACTAATGATATTGTGTATCTTCAAAACTATCCTGATTTTCATTTCTCCACCCGTTCACATTCCCTGTGCGAGCAACACAATTAATGCTCTTAATCTTCTCATGCCCTGGGGAGTCTTCCTCAAATGCTGGTGCTAAAAAGAAGTAATAGTTTTCATCGTCTCTTGCACACAAAGCCCTATCATCATCTTCCTCGCTTTCATCTGTTAGATATGAATATATTTGTCTAATTTTCTCTTCCTCACCCAAAGTAGTATCTTCAAAAACCTTAGCAAAATCCATATCCTCCTCTTTTAAAATTCCGAACTCCTCTATTGGAGTTGATACCAACTGAATTATACAATCTTCCATAGAGGGAACTAATGTCACAACTTCAAAAAAAAGAGGTTTTAGAACAACAGTTCTCTCGGAATTAAAAGTTACTGAAATATCATTCTTTAAGAGACTTGAAATATTTTTCTTAAAACTAAGAAATGAAAGATACTCTCCTTCTTCTTCATATTTCATTTTCATAGTTTCTGAACTAGCTATTAGGAAATTTACAAAGATTTCTTTCTTCCGATCTTGCTCAGACCAAAACTTTTCAGCTACTTCACTATTAAATGGTGCCATATTTTGTAAAAAAATAAATATTAATTAAATATGAAACTCTACTAAAAAATAGTAAAACTCATCATACATATCTTCTTCATACTCTCTCTGTCCATCTCTTACCATTACTATCCGATTATCATCAATATCTTGGAATCTTAAGATAGAGAATATCTCATCATCTTTTAAACCTTCATATGTAACATCTATGATATTGAATTCTTCTTGAGGAAAGTATCTATCTAAATCAATCATGTATGCACCTGTGCGCTTTCTTAAATCAAACTCTTTAGCAGATATCATCTGTTTAAAATGATTATCCTCTATTAAATACCTACCTTTTAGAAAAGATATTTCACTCTCCATTCCCTTATCTAATATGTATGATCTACTACTCCACTCTGCTATATTCTTACTCCTAAGATATTGGCTCTTAAGATTAGAAGGTAGCTGTTTTTTTAATAACAAATTAACAGCATAAAGCTGTCTATCTTTTCTCTCCCTATTTGAATTAAATTCTTGTGTATACCCCTCTGTGGACATCTATTTATATATATAGTTTATACTGGGCAGTATAAAAGAACTTTCTCCTTATTATCGTGCTCTATACCCTTTATAATGTTTCAAAAATTCATACATCTTCCCACTCTCAGACCTATCTTCTTGAATATAGTCATAATGGATAAACCCTCCCTTATTCTTTATGTCGCTCTCCAATATTTTAAAAAGTGATGTAAAATCAATACAGTTATTCATAGGCCTAACACTAAGTGGTAAAACAACAAGCCTATCATTTGGCATATTAAACTCTAGAGGAAAATCAAAGATAGTAGGATCAAACCCTTCCTCTTGTGAATCTAATATATATCTCTCAAGCTCCATGCCAAAGTGAAATCGATATATTTCATCTTGTGAGATTTCGTAGCTCGAATTATTTTCTGTCTCCATAATCAATAGTATCTATATTTTAAACATCACATCTTCTTTCTTGTTAACCCACTCTTTAGGGAGGTACAGTACTCTCTCGGAGCCACTTTCTATTGTTAGTGCCATATCAAATAAGTAAATAATTTATATATTATGGCAGTATTCCAGAACTAACTCATTAAGCTAAATCACTCCAAACATTTTGAACATCATCATGATCCTCTATTCTCTCTAAAGCACTCTGTGCTTTTTCAAGTTCTGAACCACTCAAACTCTTAAGCATCTTAGGCTCTTTAATTATACTCGCCTCTTGTACTACATACCCTAACTCTAAGATACTGTCTCTTACCTTAGCTAAGTCACTGTACTCTGTATATACCTCTAAACCCTCTACACCATCTAAATCACTCTCTAAGATATCTAAGATACCCTCTATCTCCATAAGGGACATCATTACCTCTTCTCTGTTTAATGGTACATATATATCCTCTTGTCCATATTTCTGTGCTTTTTGCATATGACCTGATTTAAGAATAATTAAACCCTTTGTATCAAAATTCCAAGCTACAGAACCAGACTCTCCTAGGTTACCACCTACCTCATCAAATAGCTGTCTTAAATCAGATACTGTTCTATTTTTGTTATCAGTAAGAGTATCTACAATTATCTGTATACCTCCTGGACCAAACCCTTCATATGAAGCCTCCTCAAAAACCACTCCATCACTACCCTCACCTGTACCCTTTGAGATTGCTTTCTCTATTCTATCTATTGGAAAACCTACACTCTTAGCCTTATCTATATACAATCTTAAATTAGGATTCATCTCTGGATCCCCTCCCCCCTGCCTTGCACTGTGAGTTATCTGTGTAGAAAGCTTAGAGAATATCTTTCCCTTCTTAGCATCATTTGCCGCCTTCTTATGTTTAATTGTAGACCATTTAGAGTGTCCAGACATAGAAAGAATATTAAAAACTTTACCCCATAGAGGATTTTACCACTTTACTTCATCTCTGAAAAGATTACTTCTTCTCAACCTTTACCTTGTAACCATCCCCCTCCTTTTTCTCTTCTACTTTACCACTCGACCTATTACCCTTCTCACTGTAAGATTGATTACTCCATCTAATAATTTTCTCTTCAATTACCTCTCTTGGTGTACCGTACTTTTCTCTAGATCTAGCAATAACTTTTTCTTTCAATCCAAACGGCTCAAACCTAGGAGGCAGAGATCTTGCACTAAATGGAACAGATGTCATACCATCAATACAAAGCTTAATGTACATTGAGTGAGCATCAAGTGATACTAAGTCTGCAGAGCTAATATTAGGAGCAAACTCTTTCTCTAATACCGCAGCGTCAGATTGACTTACTACAAATGAGCCTAAAGTTCCAACATTACCAAAGATAGCTTGTCTTACAGTTAAAGGTAATTGATCAATATATTGGTTAGTCATACATAGGTCAAGCTTAAACTTCCTAGCCTCTGAAAGTATCTTAGCAAATGAATCTGTAGCAAAGTTTTGAAACTCATCTACAAACAGGAAGAAATCTTTCCTCTCATCTGCAGGCATATCTACTCTCTCTAGAGCAGTAGATTGTAGCCTTGTAATTATCATTCCACCAAGTAAAGATGCTGTCTCTTCTCCCAATCTACCCTGTGCGAGATTAACAAGCAGTATCTTTTGATTATCCATTATCTCTCTTAAATCTATTGTTGATTTTACCTGCCCAATTATATTCCTTGTAACAGCAGAAGAGTTAAATCTACCTACTTTGTTTTGAATTGGAGATACAGACTCTGAAAGCAACTTTTGATTCTGAGACATCTGTGCATACTCCTCCTCCCAGAATTTAATTAGTATTGGATCGTTAACTTGCTTTAAGATGAATTTACGGTAATTTTTATCCAATAGAAGTCTAGTAACAGAAAGTAAGGTTGTACCCTGTGCCTCTAGGGCAGTAGCAATAGTGTTGGTAAGAATATACTGTAGACGAGGACCCCATGAAGTTCCGAATTGTTTAATAAAGACCTCAACTACACCATCCGCTATTAAATCTCTCTGCGACTTATCCTTTAGCTCTAAAAGATTAAAACCAACTGGACACTCTGTATCTGTAGGATTAAAGTATATTACATCATCTACTCTCTCTGGAGGAATAAAGTCTAGTAGCTCTTCTACAGTATCTCCGTGAGGATCTACTATACACGCACCATCACCACGCAATATATCTGATATGAACATATTCTTAAACACTGTAGATTTACCTACACCTGTTTTACCTAATAGATAGAAATGCTTCCTCCTATCATCCCTCTTTATACCAAACTCTGTCTTAGCACCTCTGTAATCAGTCTCTGCAAATACCGTTACACCATCATCTCCTGCCTTAGGTAGGTTCATAGGGGGTTCGAGCTTCTTAGACCTACTCCAAGCAATATTAGGAGTCTCTACAGAGATGTTTGGCAAATGATACAGAGAGGCTAGCTCCTCTATATTTAAAATATCAACTATATCCCCTGATAGATATCTATTAATATAATCGGAGTATATCTCCTGTCCACTCTTGGTGGGAACAGAATGAATGAAGGTATTTAGATGTGCGGTAGTAAACTGCTTAAAACTAGCTACTATATCTCTTAATATCTGCTCAGACTCAATCTGTGTTGGAGCCTTAGTAACAACCCTAATTCCAAACTCGAAGCCTAATTTAAGCATCTTGTTCTCTATCTCTCCTAACTCCTCCTCCTGACCAGGCTGTAGCTTAACAACCTCTTTTCTCTGAGGCTCACTCTCGCTACCCATATTGGAGAGATTTTTCCCTATACCAGTAAGTAAAGCTCCTAGCTGATCCATAAAGCTGTCCCCATATGGATTCTTTCCATCTCTAATAGCTGTAATATATTTCTTGGAACTACTTTGCCAATAGTTAGATACTGGCCTAACAAGAATCTGAATCCAAGCACTGTCCCCTATCTTTAAGTCAGATATTGCACCAGTAATCGCTGCTAGAGGATCAACTTCAAAGTTTCGGAATGTTTTGATTGGAAATATAAAATCCTTCTCTAATTCTACCTCTCCTGTAGTAACAAAGAGCTTCATATCTGTTTTCTCTTTCTTTGTATAGTCAGAAACATAGCGAATATCAGCATTAGGATACTGTGCATATATCTGTCCTTCTACAAATTTTGCTAAATGTTGAGGTATAACTACATAGAATTTAATACCATCTGTACCACTAGATGCTATCTCAAAACTAATCATATCGAATGATTTGATAGAGTCACCCAATATTCCATGAATAGAGGCAAACATCTGTTCCGCAGCAAGAGGAGTCCTATCATTCTCTCTAGGTACTAATATCTGCATTACAAGAGGATTCCTAACCTCCTCAAGAATATCTATCTCCTGTTTACCTTTATTATTCACAAAAACAAAAATAAAGGCAGCAAATCCCAAAGATAGTAAAAGTAGTAATCCTATTACAGTAGTCATAATCATAACAACAATATTCTACATTAGATAATAGATATTTGAAAGAATACTAAAAAGAATACATACTAGAAATATCTTCGCCAAGAATAATAACTATGTCTCCTGTTGTCATAAAGGATGGTCTACCATTAACTAACTCATACTGACCTGGCAGTAACTCCGTAATTATATCCAACGAGTTTTTAAAATCATCTTGATTAGGAATGTAAAATTTAGTAGAAGACTCTTTAGATGGTGCGTTATCAAACCTAACCACCTCACACCCAGAGTTTGCAATCCTTCTTGCAAAAGAAGATGCCTTACCAGAAATACCACTCGCGTTATACACCTCTACTCTAACCCTTTCTCTCTCCAACCCCCTATCTATCATTCTGCTTGTATTACTTCTCCACGCAGAATCAAACTCGGAAATATCAACATACTTCACTATACCAACATCACCCTCTGTTTCAATCTGTTTTTGATACTTAGGTAATGAGAGGTCAATTACATACGGCTTAAGACTTAATATACTGCTATTAATACTCTTCATCTCAACAACAATGTTTGGTAATGATTGTAAAGAGGAGTATATGACAGAGTGTGAATCTCTAAATTTGGTAGCAGAGAATATTAAATTTAACCAACTAAGCCTTGATACAAATCCATTGAGAAAGAATATATCATCTGACACCTCACTACCATTTTGATAGTACTGAGAGTATGCAGTACTACTCTCCACATCACCTAGGTGCTCTTGTAAAAGAAGGAATGATTTAGAATTAAACCATATATATTCATCAACGTTCATTCCAAGCAAATCCTCTATCTGCCAAATGGCGTACTCCACACCCTTCCCTGGCTGTTTAAAGTCTCCTGCATACTTAAACCCTGATACCGCGACAGCATTACCAAAGTCACTCTCTAAGCCTGTATACAAAACCCAATTAGGAAGATATATTAATATTGAACTCTCCTTGTTTTTGTTGTGAGCATATAGATAAACCCTCTCTATTCTCTCCTGACCCTCTGATTCATTCTCAAATACAATTAATGTCTTTTTAAAATCATTGGGATATCTAGAAAGAAGATAGTAGTTAGCATTACCCTCTCTTAAAGGATTAACACTCTTAACATTTCTAAACCCAATATATGCATATATGAAATACCCTAGTAGTAAAGCTATTGCAAAAAGAATAGCAGCTTTTCTTAGATTTAAGTTTAATTTAAATCCTTTCCCCTTCTTAGCTGATTTGTATCCACTACTTCTCTTTCTCATTCGTATACTTTCAAAGTTAATCTCTCACCATTCTGTTTTACAAAACTAAGCAGTACAGACTCTAGCATAATACTGTCTCCCTGTTTCCTACTACTGCTATTACCATAGAGAGTGTCTCCAACTATATTTAAACCTAAGTATTCAAGTGAAGCTCTAATCTGATGCATCCTACCTGTCTCTATCTTTACAAGTACTTGATCTTTAGATTTTAAGATATAGCTTTCTGCGAACTTACTACCACCAAATTCATACTGTTTAAATTCCATCTTATATCTATTTTTGCTTGACCTACCTATATATCCTCTCATGTTAAACCAAGATTTCCAAGGTTCAAAAGATATATTCATTTCTTTAATATATTTTTTGAAATCTATTTCCTGTTCACTTTCTTTAAACGATTCTAAATTACACCTACCCATTTCTTTAACATATGCATGATATATTTTAACAACCTCATGATTTTGAAAAAGAGCCTTTAAATACCCCTGAGACTCTTTACTCTTAGCAACAACCATAAGGCCAGAAACCCCCTTATCTAATCTATGCACTATTCCACACCTATCCATTAAAGAATCATACTCACCCTTACTCTCAAGGTAGTAGCGTATATAATTAGCAATAGTATTACCAACATTACCTACACCTGGATGGACAACAGTACCCTTAGCCTTGTATATAACTAGGAGATCCTCATCCTCATACCTGATATCCAAATTTCCTTGCTCCCCCACTATCTCCTCACTTAAATCCATAGTAGCTCTAATATCTTCCCAAAACTGTAAGTCTAAAGTAAGAATATCATTCTCTTTTAGTTTATAAGACTTCTTACATACCTCTCCATTTACCTTACAGCCCTCAGAGAGATTAGATTGAACAATATTACGTGTTAAGGGTAGTGCATACTCTCTACTAAGTATTTCAAAAACAACACTGTCTAACCTTACCCCTATCTCCCTATCCTCTACTTTTCTCTCCATATGCGTTTGATATACAAATTAATACTCCAATACATACTAATATTACTATTCCTACATCTACAATATTAAAAGATATTCCAAAGAGTGATATATAGTCACATATATAACCGTGCAGTACTCTTGAGATGTAATTTGCCAATCCGAGAGTTAATATACCTAATATTACATACCTTAATGCACCTGCAACCTTAACTGAAAGAAGTATCAGAAGAGCTAACACTGTAAGAGAGAATATCTCTTGATATCTAAACTCTATTCCAAATGCAATACCTGTATTGCGCACACATGAAGAAGAGTCAAGATTCATCGTAATATATATGTCTAAAAGAGCTATACAAAGGGATCCTATTACTAAATATATACCCCTCTTCATATTAATTAATCGATACAGACCTAACAGAGGTTCTTGTCTCTATCCTTACATTGGTCTTTCTTAAATCAACTAGAAAGAGGATACCCATTACAAAGGACCACAGAAGAAATACACCTACACTAAAGTTCTCATACCAAGACAAATCATCGATTAAATATATATATGCAATATATATTGAAGACACCCAAACAATTATTAATCCTAAGTATCCCAATATGTATTTCTCTGCAACTGGGCTACTCACAATCATATATATGAATTTGTATATTACAAAAAAGATTCCAATTAGAAAGACCAATATTGCCCCCTTGTATATCCATTCATTGAAATTACCTAGTAAACCAGTAGCAACAAAAGACGCTCCTAACATTGAAATAGAGGCAAAGTATATCGGAAAGAACATATGCTTCCATCTCCACTTTTTAATAACAAAGGAGTAGAAGGTAAGAGAGAGAAGAAGAGTAACAAACATACTAAGGATAACTAAACCACCATCCCATATACTAAAGAATCTCCAAGGAAGAAGCCTAAAAAGAAATATTCTATCTCCATACTTCTCATACGGTAGCCAGTACCATATAAAAGTAGAAAAACTTTTCCATTCTACAAGAACATAGGTTAGTCTACCTACTATTGCACTTATAAATCCAGAAAGAAGAAACATATCAAATACAGAAGACCTATTCTTCCTTGACTCTGCACTCCCTCTCCAAAAAACATACATTCCGAATATGAAAATAACCACTAGTACTACCAATGGATTCAAATTCAACAGATAGTATCTAATATTTGAGATCAAATCTAACACATTAATATACCTGACAGGTTATTGCTCTAATTCTACCAGAATTTACCTCTTCTTTCTCTTTTTGTTTTTCTTTTTCTTCTTACTATTAACATTCACCTGAGGTTTTACCTCTACTACCTCTACACTCTCTTTCTTTCTCCTCTCTTTTATGACAGATATTAATCTAGACCAACTAGAAATAATCATATCTCCTAACTTTATTATAAAGCTACCACTTGGCTTATACCTAATCCTCTTAGACTGTACTGTCTCACTAGCTTCCTCCTTAGTAGCAAGAATTTGCTGCTCCATGACCTGTACTGTTGGATATTCATCCTCTTTAACAGATCTATATCCGACCTGTGTACCACAGTATGCACAGAACTTAGAACCCTTACTAATCATAACCTTACATTTAGGACACTCCTTTTTAATCTCATTACCACAGTTAGTACAGAAAACATATCCAGGCAGTAGCTGTGCTCCACACTTTGAACAATCACCTAGTTCAGAGGTCTCATACTTAAGATATCTTCTCTCTAGGTCAGCCCAATATATTTGATCTATCGTCTCACTAGGTCTAATTATCAAATATATTATCAATCCTGGTATATTAAGTATTAAAACTAATACTAAATATACAATTCTAATAGTAAGATTAGAGGTTCTCTCTCCAGAATCTATCCATACCCAACCTATTAATACCAACCAAAAGACTATTAGAAGAACAAAAAGTATAGACCCAAACATATTGAAATCTAAATCACCCACGAAGTCAAAAAATCCTAGTACAAAGTTTTCCAAATTCATATTTTGTTATTAATAGATTTAATAATGGTCGAGGAGGGAATCGAACCCTCATGCTATTGCTAGCACGGGATTTTGAGTCCCGCGTGTCTGCCAGTTCCACCACTCGACCGAAGTCCGTGTATTATATACTATAAATGTGGATATTGTACACTATTTAGCATCCTTATACAGATTTCTAAAACTTGCAATCTCTTTTACAAACGCAAGCTCTACCATACCTGTAGGACCATTCCTATGCTTTGCTACAAAGAGATCAGCTGTACCTTTCTTCTCTGTCTCTGGATTCCATGTCTCTTCCCTATCTAGAAATACGACTACATCGGAATCCTGTTCAATAGAGCCTGACTCTCTTAGATCTGAAAGTTGAGGCCTCCTACCCTGCCTCTGTTCAATAGCACGAGAGAGTTGAGAGAGTGCAACTACAGGAACATTTAACTCCTTGGCTAAGTTTTTTAAACCTTGAGATACCTCAGACACCTCTAATGTTCTACTCTCACGACTACTACCGTGCATAAGCTGAAGGTAATCTACAAAGATAATGTCTACACCCTGCTCTATTGCTAATCTTCTAGCCTTAGTTCTAACCTGATTAATATGCTGTCCTGCCATATCATCAATAAAGATATTAGCATCACCTAGCTCACCCATTGTATTTGCAAGCTTAACTACCTTCTCATCATTCAATTTGTTAGTTCTAATCTCCCAGAAAGGAATACCTGATTGCATACCTAATAGTCTATCCATAATCTGCATATTGGACATCTCTAAGGAGAAGAAAGCAACGTTTTTCTTCTCAACAAGCGCTGCATTTCTCATCATGTCTAAAGCTAAAGATGTCTTACCTACAGATGGTCTAGCAGCAAGAATAATTAGGTCTGATTTTTGAAAACCACCAAGTAAAACATCTAACTCTCTAAAACCAGTAGATATACCAGAATAGTCATCACTATCTTTAGCATGTGCAGCTCTCTCATATGCATCCTTGAGTAACTCTTTAACATGTACAAAGTTACTCTTTACTCCCTCTTGCGCTACATTAAAAAGCAGTGTCTCAGATTTATCCACTACATCTGATATCTCTATAGTTTCATCTAATGAAAGATTCGTTATCTCTGCAGCAGAGGAAATTAAGCCTCTTCTTGTAGAGTTCTCCTTTACAATATTTGCATACTCCTCAGCATGTGCAGAGGTAGGAACAAAGGAAGCTAACTCTGTTAAATATGCCCTACCACCAACCTTAGAAAGTATCTTTTTCTTCTTCAATTTATCTGATATTGTAACCAAGTCTATTGGTAATCCACTATCAAAAAGATCAAGAATAGCTTGATATATTAATGCATGACGATCATCATAGAAGTGTCCAGGTTGTAACCATCCTGAGACATTAATAAGGGCATCTTTATCTAACAGTACAGATCCTAATACCGATTTCTCTGCCTCTATATTTTGTGGAGGTACTCTCTCCATATCCTTCTCTTTTAATTAAGAAATATTACTTCCATATTTTTCTGCTCTAACTCAGGAGCAGAAGACATATTTAAATATGTCTCATCTTTAACATTAGTAAAACCGAAGTGTTTAATAAAATCATCCCTACCCTTTATATCCTTTCCCACCTTTAAACCATCTTTTTTGTATGCACAAGGAAGTAATATTGAAGGATCTAGATTAGTAAGAATCTTCTCTATTTTTTCATAATCAACGAAAAGGGAACCATTCCCTATAGGAAGGATTAAAACATCTACATCTCCTAAATCCTTAGTAGAATTAACATCAAAATTGTTACCTAACAAACCCATATACACAACTCTTAACTTTGTCTCATCAATAATATAAAAAGGAGCATCTAAGTCCCTCCTTATCATTACCCTACCGATTTCAAATTCTCCAGGAGAAGATATCTCAAAAACAGTTTCCCTATGATCAGGTACAATCTTTTTAATTAAATCATACTCCTCTATTATATTCTCTTTTTCCTTAAACTCACTACCTGTAAAAAGTACTACATCTGCACTACTCTTTGGTAATCCTAAACCACTATCCTTTAACGCTAAAGGATCTGTTAGTACAGTTATATCCCCTATGCTTAATTGAAAGGTCGACCATCCAAGATTCTTTATTTTCATCTTTTTCTATCTATTTATATTATTGGGCAGCTACACTTGTAGAGTATATCAGATTTACTACTCTGATAATCCAAGGGACTTTCTAATATCTTCAACTAAGCTCTCTTTCATCTGTTTCTTTACTAACTCTACCTTTAAACTCTCTAACGAAGAAATCACTGCTTGAAGCTGAATCATAACCTTATCCTCCTGCGTATTACTTGCAATCATCTTCTTAACACCACCAATTTGCCCCTCTATCCTACTCACCCTATTTTGTATTTTCTTAGAATACTTCATATTAAAATTAGTATATTTTTTTAAAGAAAGGAAATCAAGTCTCAAAAAAATTTTAAACCCTTGACAACCCTTAGCACTCGGTGCTACCATTTGCTAATCATATATATTTAAATTTTAATATTTAAAAAGTATGAAGATTGTAAAAATAAATCAAAACCCCCAAGAAACATACTATACTCCACTTCGTTCCTTTATGGATGAGTTCTTTAGCTACTCACCATTAGGAAGATTGGATGATATGTATGCACCATTCGACTCTCTTTCCGCAGATATTTGGGAAGAAGATAACGATATCTTTGTTAAAATTCCAATGCCCGGCCTTAAGAAAGAGGACGTAAAAATCTCTGTAGCTGGAGATATCTTAAGTGTAGAGGGTAAGAGTAAGGAAGAGAAGGAGGAAAAAGATGGTAAGAAATATCTCCTTAGAAGCTCTCACTCATATTCATACTCTCAAAGATTCTCTCTTCCATCTACTGTGGAAGCAGAGAAGGTAGAAGCAAAAATGGAAGATGGAGTACTATCCATAACACTACCTAAAGCGAAGGAATCTAAGGTAAAACAGATAGAGATAAAGTAACAGAGAGAAAGGGGGCTATAAAGTCCCCTTCTCTTTAATCATTGTAGTATACTTATTCAATGAAAAAAGAAAATCTTTTGTTAATAATAAGCATACTACTCGCTCTCTTTGTATTACTCTTCTCAATATACTCATTCACACCCAAAAAGCAGCCTGTAAGTGAGACAGAGCAAGAGATAAGTAAAGATATTACCCCTACTGTTACAGAAGAAATAGAAACAATACCCAAAACTACAGAACCAGAAATTAAAAAAGAGTTCGTACACTCAGCATGGATACCAGCATGGGACTTTGATAATGGATTTAAAAGTTTAGAAAGGTATAAAGATCAAATATCTTCAGTAAACCCAGTACTTTACGGTGTAAACAACGATGGTACCCTACTAAATAGAAAACCCTCTGAACAATCTCTTAACACTTTCCTTACCTTCTGTGATGTAAACGGTATAGAGGTACTACCTACAGTAGGATCATATGATTACAAGATAATGGGGAGTGTACTAAGCTCTGAAGTATATATAGATAAACAGGTAGCAGAAATAATTAAAGAAATCGAGAAATATGATTTTGATGGTATAGATATAGATTTTGAAAAGATAAAAAGTACAGAGAAAGAGGGCTACCTACTTTTCCTTAAAAAACTTCAAAAAGAGCTACACTCAAAAGAAAAGATACTCTCTGTAACAGTTACAGCTAAAACAAGGGATGGAACTATTGATACATTAGTTGTACAAGATTTCAAAGTAATTGGTGAGTTAGCAGATCAAGTAAAGGTAATGACATATGATTACACATTACAAACCTCTACCATACCAGGACCAATAGCCCCTATAGATTGGATAAAAGATGTAATTACCTATACAAGTGAACATATACCCTCCGAGAAAATCTCCCTTGGTATTCACCTTTACGCATACCTATGGAAAGGAGAGAAAGCCTCTGCATTAACATACTCCTCTGTACAGAATCTAATAAATAACAGTAAGATACCTCAAGAGTATAAAAGTGATATTGCAGAAGGATACTCTCAATACACATGCTCTGATGGAGCTACCTGTACACTCTACTTCCAAAATAAACAGGGAGTAGCTGAAAGGGTAGCTTTAGCAAAAGAGAGTAACCTACTAGGTGTCTCATACTGGAGATTAGGTAGCGAATTAGATCTGCTTGATCAATAACCTCTATTCCCGCTCTATTGTACTATAGGCTCTTAAATGTAGGAAGAGATTAAAAGATAACTAAGTTTTGTCTTTTAACTCTTCTTACAAAACAGTAATAATTCATACTATTCCCCTTCTCTTGTTTAGAGTTTTAAAAATTTTGTTTTAGAAAAAGAAATAATAGAATGGAATTTATCCGTAAAGTATATCCAAAATATAGATGACACAATGACAGAAAGGTTTGCATCAATACTTTTAAAAGAAGTAAAGCCTTCTTTTACTGAAGAGGAGAGAAACACAATGGATGATGAAATTTTCGAAGAGAAGATAGAAATAAAAGCTAGATTTATAGAAAAAGTTCGCAATGAATTATTTGTAAGAGAGAAAGAAGAGTCAGAATCATGACTCAAAGACCGTAGGAATGTTAAAGATATATTATATCTTTCATAAAAACACTCCTACGGTCCTTTCCCTATATTTAAGAATTATGTTTTTAATACTCTCTAGACACATATACTACCATCTGTTATAATTCTACCCGTTATGAAAAGAGATATTCATCCTAAATACAACAAAAGTCTAAAGATAGTTTGTTCATGTGGTAATACATTTGAAACAGGCTCTACATTAGATATTGACACATTAAATACAGAGCTCTGTTCTAAGTGTCACCCCTTCTATACAGGAGAGCAAAAGATTGTAGACACAGACAATGTTGTTAAAAGATTTGAAGATAGAGCTCAGAAAGCATCTAAGATGTCTTTTAGAAGTAAAAGGGAGAAGATGGAAGCTAGAAAAGAGAAAAGAACATCTACTCCTAAAAGCTCTTCTACTCTTACACTCAAAGATATGCTTGCAAACGCAAACATTTCTAAGTAACACACTCCAAACATACTCATTTAAATGGTATCATCCATAGATATGGACATAAATGCATTAAAAAAGAAATACTCCACAAGTAGTGCTAAGCAGCAGAAAGAATCATTAGAGAAGAAATTAATGACTGCACACAGCACAGGAGAGAATATATCTCAAGTAAGTGTAGATCTTCATTACTACACCCTACTTTCGCTTGCTATTGAGAAACTTTTAAAAGAAATAGATACATTTGAACAGGCAGAGAAGATGTTAGAAGAGGAAACAGATCCTGAGATGATAGAGATGGTTAAGGTAGAGATAGAGAAATCTGAAGAAAATATTAAGGAGTATGAGAAAGAGATAGAGAAAATACAAATAGAGAGAGAATTTCATGATGAAGATGATAATAGATCTGCAATATTAGAAATAAGGGCAGGTGCTGGTGGAGATGAAGCTAGTTTGTTTGCTGCTGATCTTTTTAGAATGTATAAGAACTTCTCCCTTAAGAATGGTTGGGATATACAAACAATTGATAGCAATATTACAGAGGGTGGTGGATATAAAGAGATAATTGCAAAGATAGAGGGTAAGAATGTATATAAGAAGTTAAAGTATGAAAGTGGGGTTCATAGAGTACAAAGAGTACCTACTACGGAATCTTCCGGAAGAATACATACCTCAACAGCATCTGTAGCTATCCTTCCTGAAGCTAAAACCATTGATGTGGAGATTATACCTGAAGATATAAGAATTGACGTTATGAGAGCCTCTGGAGCCGGTGGACAGTGTGTAAACAGAACCGACTCTGCAGTAAGAATAACCCATTACCCTAGTGGGATAGTTGTAAGTTGCCAAGAAACAAAACATCAGAGTCAAAACAAAGAGAAAGCTATGGCATTACTAAGATCAAGATTGTATGAAAAGAAAAGACAGGAAGAAGCAGATAAAAGATCTAATATGAGATCATCTCAAATAGGAAGTGGAATGAGAGCAGAAAAGATTAGAACATATAACTTCCCCCAAAATAGAATTACAGATCATAGAATAAAGGTATCTTGGCATAGTCTAGAATCTATTTTAGGTGGTGAAATAGAAGAAATGGTCAATGATATAAGAGAGGGAATACAATTAGAGCTTCTTAAAGATGCAAAGTAACCTAGCCCAAATATTTAGAATAAGGAAATTTCTAGATGAAATTAAATACCCTGATTCTCAAAGAATAGCTAGGGAAATATCTCAGTTTCTTAATCGTAATAAAAGAGCAAAAGAGGAAAAAATCTTTAATAGGTTACACCTTAGTGAACCTTGGGAATATATCAAAGGTAATTGTGAATTCTGTAATAATAATTTCACTGTAACAAAAGACACCTTAATACCAAGGATAGAGACAGAACAGCTTGTGTATGACTCCCTTAAATATATTAAGGAGTTAGATATAAAAAATATCATAGATGTAGGTACTGGTTCAGGATGTATAGCAATCTCTATTGCTAAGTTACTTAATAATAAAGAGAATTACTCTGTATATGCCACAGACATATCTAAGAAAGCTCTAAAGATTGCAAAAGAGAATGAATTAAATATTCTTAAGCAGGAGTATATAGGATGGCTCCTGTGTAATCTGATTGAAGAGATACCCACTCTAAAAGAGCCTACCCTACTCGTTGCTAATCTCCCATATA
>JAVEZR010000014.1:12404-19547 GCA_034002865.1 Candidatus Dojkabacteria bacterium | reverse complement strand
TAGAGGACTTCTGTATTAATATTGTAATCGAACCTAGGAGGAAGATAGCGATTAGTACATACCCTATACATGAGAGTATTTTTTTAATAGCTGATTTCTTTTTCATCACTATAGCCCCCTGTTATAGCTTAGAGATATATCTCCAACTCTTACAAAGTAATTTTCTTTAGAGTACATAGATAGTCTTACAGTACAGGAATCCCCTGCTTTCTTACATTGAGTAATATCTGTAGATTTAATACTTACTCTTTCCCAACTATCAGGTAATTTACTAATACCGTCCTTTACTTCACCATCTATACCGCTGTTACCCATAAGGGCAATATCTACTTTGTTGTTAGCTACAGATGCAGAGTTTTCTGTCATAAAGTCTAGAGATATGGCATTCTCTTTCCAACTTACGAAGTCTGTTGGTAAGGTAATTCTAACTAAGATATCATAGTCTTGAAGTGTTTCTCTATCTGATTTCCATTCATAGTAGTTCTTAAATACCCCACCTGTCTCTATTGCGTCAGAGGTCATTCTTCCGTAGTTATCACTACCATCTGCGTATAGGATTGCTCCACTATATTCAGGTGATATCACAACACTTGATGTTAGATCTCCCATTTCTATCCATATTTCACCATCATTAGAGAACTCTAATCTCTTCTTCTCAACGTTATATCTTATTCCTCCCTCACTACTTCCACTTCCAAGCCTTATTGTTCCCTTTGTATATATATCATTCCATCTGTTACTACTATTCCCTATATTAGATGTTAAACCAGAGGTTAAGAGTGTTCCAGAGGTTGTTAAATTGTCTTTACTTACACTAAATGTATCACTTATACCAAAGAGTACTCCATTAAATGCATATTCTACTATTCCACTTCCATCTCCTACTTTAACAATATTTGTAGCTATCCAGTTAGTTGTATCTCCATCTATACTTACCTTTATACTGTTACTGTTTACATCTCCTAGATATATTTCTAGATATTTAATTCCATTTACAGTATTTACTCTAGCTTTAGTAATATTATTTTCTCCAGTAGTAAAGTTAGATATTACATTAATATTGTTAGTACTTTTTACTCTATCTACACTTAATATTAGGTTTTGAGAGGATCCTAATGTACTATTATTAACCTTTATCTTCGCGTAATCATCAGTACCATTTAATTGAGATATACGATACCAACCTGGTTCTGTTAGGGTCTCTGTCGTAGAAGAGAGAGAAGGGTCATACCAAGAGATACTTAAGAAGAGCATTATCTTCCCTACGTATGTACCATCAGGCAATCTGAAGCATGGCTTATTTTCATTTCTTCCTTCATCTGTAGGCCAATTAATAGAATCTATAGAGGAAACATTTGGACAATACATCGATGATGGTACGAAATCTTCTAATGCTGTGCCTACTACTTCCCCACTCTTTAATGTCTTCTGACCAACACCTTTTGTATTTGTAACAGTTATAGAGTCTCCTATTCTAATATCACCATTTTTTGATGTCACAATTGTTGGGATACGACCTACAACTGCAATTTCTGACATCTTAGAGTAATCATAGTCCAGCCGATTTTCACCCATTGTTGTGTATGGTTTTGTTGTAACGACACCTATAATTCTTTGATTTCCAGAAGTGCATGCAACAACCTTTTCTTTGGCATTAACGTCTGCACATACTATATCTCCCTTTCTGAGTGCTGAAACACCATTTACTACACTGGCATCACCAACTGGGAACCATTCTGCGAGATCGTAGGCAGTCCCTGTTCTGATAGACCTACGAATAACGTTACTGGCGTCGGTATAGTACTCATAAAAGCCAGAGCCAGAGATTCCAAATGTATATCTATATGCACCTTTTGCCTGTAATTCCGACTTTGCAATAGCATCGCTTGCAATAGAAAGTACGACTAAACCAAGATAGTTGCCTTCATTGAAGTATGCTCTTTCTATCCAAGAGCTTCCATTATGAAGATAAAAAACGAACCTATTATTTGGAGCATCAAAGCTATTCCTACTAGAAAGCGACCAAATTTTTGTATTTGAGGTATTTGAAAACGTTAGACCCGAGATATATGAACTACTCGAAGCTCTAATATTTATAGCTGTATGATTATTAGCTGTACCTTGAACCCTAAGCTGTCCCTCGTACGATTGTCCTGTACCATCAGTTGCTACATATTGTCCTAAGACAGACAACTTAGTAATTCCGGTACCACCAATACCAATATTCCCATTACTTGCTATTCTCATTCTCTCTGCATTATTCGTATATATTGCTAAATTCCCATCACTAATCCATTGAAAACCAGTATCTGAATCTCCTATTGCCAAATGTATAGAAGGGGTAGTCTTAATACCAACATTACCTCCTCCGTTGGCAAGTATTACACTTTGATTAGTAAAATAATTAATTGCAGCAGAACTTGTGTTTGAGTCCATAATTAGCCAATCAGCAGAGGATTTAATATTTGCCTGCCCACTAACTCTCCCAAGACTTAAAGTCGTACCAGAAGTAGGAGTGGCAATTGAAACTGTACCATTAGAACCTAATGTCAAAGTATTTGAGTTATTACTCTGTAATACCAATGAAGAACCAGAAGCTGTAGCACCCATATATACAGTTGCATCTTCATTATTTTGGATATTACCTTTTACTATTAAACTACCTGCATTATTTACCACCATTCTATCTCCAGAGCCATCTCTAGAAAGAATCCACTGGTCTCCTGCTATCTTATATCTCCATACTACAGAAGGACTTGTTTCAGTGAATACTAACTCCGGGTCTCCTGCCACTATCTCTAACATTGATGAGCTAACACCTCCTGCAAATGAACTCCAACTTGTAGAAGCACTATATATTGCATAATTAGCGGAAGGAATAGTAGTTGTTCCAAGTAGTAGATGTGTGTTATATGTACCAGTATTTAGACCTGCTACTGTAAGGCCTGATTGTCCTGTAATTGTTCCACCACTACCCTTGTGTGCATTCTCTATAAGAACACCATGCAAACCAGATATAGTACCTGCATATGCCTCTTGGTATCCTCTAGCATGTATTGCTACAGCTGTAGTAATTGTACCTGTAGTTTTATTAAATACATTTGCATCTAGAGCATAGAGCCTAGTAACAGTACCAGTAGTATCGTTCTGGGCATCATATTTGGCTGCTCCAATTTCTAGCATAGTTCCTGTGGCAGTATAGTTTGCTTTATTGTAGAAACCATAGATTGTTCCTGAAGGTGCTGCTACAGATTGTGTATATGTCGTATCAAATATATTTGTACTTCCTGTTCCTGTGTTCGTATAGTACATTGACATATTGCCCGCTACAGTCAATGTCTTGGGGACAGAAGCTGTATTTATACCAACATTACCCTGACTGACAACTAAATTACTCGCAGGAACTATAGTAATATTACCTGTAGTATTTGCTATCTCTGATGTCGCACCTGCAATATCTATTGTAGATTGAGGATTATTAGTACCTATTCCTAATCTTTGATTTGAATTATCCCACCAGAAGTTATTACTTCCTGTTATTGTAGATGTACCACTCCAGAATGTAATTTGACCTGCAGTCCCACTACCAGAACCTGTCCCTGTAACACCACCTAAGGCGGAAAGTGTGGACCAAGAAAGGACTCCACTCCCATTATTAGCAAGTATTCCAGTAGCAGATGTTGTTGGTAGAGTGTATGTTATATTAGCGTTTTGGTCTCCTCCCTGAAAGATTGTGTAGTATGTTGGTGTTGATCCCGTCTCTCTTATTCCAAAGGTTCCTGCTACAGAGAGCTTTTGATTTGGTGTTACTGTACCTACTCCAAAGTTTCCAGATCCTAATATTAGATTTTGATTAGGAGTAATAGTTATATCTCCTGTTGAGTTTGTGATGTTTGAATTAGCGCCTCCAATATCTAATTTAGAACCAGGTGTTGCAGTGCCTATTCCCACATTACCATTGCTGTCTATAGTGAAAAGCCTTTGTGTATTAGCAGCGTTATCTATTGCTAAATAGTTACCACTAGAAGCATCTACATCAAAAAAGAATGTTGCTGTAGCAGTACTATTCCCACCGAAGAGAACATCGTCTGTTGTAGAGGTAAGATATGTAAAAGAGCCTGCATCTGTCCATCTAGAAGATGAACCTGTGCTTAGTGCCGCTCCATTGTAATTACATGTAGCATCCCAGTACAAAGTACCTGCTACATTGTAAAGACATCCCTCTCCACTACCTGGATATAAATCTCCAGTTGTGGGGGCTACTGCAAATGGTTCGAAGTAATTTACACCGTTATTTGAGAGATGTAAGTCACCCCTTTTGTCAAAGTTAAAGACTGGTGTACTACCACTTAATCCCTCCAAGATATTTCCAGTACCATCCTGAGTTAATTGTAATATTGAATTACCAAAGTTACTTGCATCTGCTTTAAACGTTACCAATGGCCAATCTGTTGCACCACTGTAGTTTGAGTATACAGAGAAACCGGTTCTAGAGGATGCTCCATGTACCCATGCCCTATTTACTGTAGCATCTACACCAAAATTTGAAAGTGTCGCGATACCACTAGTTTCCATAAATTGAGAAGGATAGTGGGAATATGAAGATATACTGTTACTTCCCCATATAGAGGATCCTCCTGTAGCAAGATTTTGCCATACACCCCCACTGTAAAGTTTTAATACACCAGCAGTTGTATCGTAGTAAACCATACCATTACTAGCAGGAGTCGTTAATCCTCGTGTAGTAGACGCATAATCCGCTGCATTTTCAAACTCAAAAGCTCCTGATGCCATTTTGGCATACTCTGATCTAATAGCGTATGCAGAGGCTTGAAGTGGCATCCTAGAGAATGTCTCTGTAAAACTACTAGTACCTGCCGGAGAGAAAAGTATTTCTACATAAACAGAATCCTGTTCCTTTATCATTGCATCTAAAGAGGAATATGCTCCCGTTGTTGGCGTACCTGCACCTAAAGAGAGATTAAAGATCCCTCCGTACTGCCCTATCTCTACGTCTGTATATGTTTCAGTAAAATACAAAGTTCCTGATGTAGATGCTGAATAGTATTTAACTTGGAAATCACATTCATCAGAACCAGCTTTAACACATGCTGGACTTCCTGTTGTAACATTTAATCCTTCATATCCTGTATCGTTTCTTACAATCTTTCCCTGGAAATTAATAGTAGATGAGGTCTGTGCATATGCTTTTTGGAGTGTAAAATGGGCAACAAAAACAAGAGGGGCTATTAGCAGAATGAGTACAAATTTTGCTACTTTCGGGCAGTTAGTTTTTAGCATGTTTTCCGAGCAGTGTATTATACTGATGCACAACGGTTTTTAGCCTATGTGTATCGATAGCAAAATGATAGTAGAAATGTATACAGTTGTCAAAGGGAAAAGCTAGTTAAATTACTACAAAATAATACTTACAATCCTGTTTGGAATGTATATTATTTTTTTAATCTCAGAATCTGATAACCAAGTACTTAGAGTACTGTCTTTTAATATCTTTTCTTTTATATCCTCTTCTGTTTCTGTCTTAGATATTAATACTCTACCTCTAATCTTTCCCTCTATTTGTACAGGAATCTCTATCATATCATCTACTAATGTACTTTGATCTATCTTTGGCCATATTTGGTCATGAACTGAAGAGTTCTGCCCTATAGTTTTGGACCATATTTCCTCTGTAAGATGGGGTAGCACTGGAGCGCTTACTATAAGTAGTTTGGTTATATCTTCTATATCTAATTTCTCCTTTGAATACTCATTATAAAATTGCATGAGTGAAGCTATAGCGGTATTGAATTTAAAATCTGTAATATCTCCCTCTATCTTATTTACTAACCTATTTATCCCAACCTTTACCTTTTCATCACTCTTCTTAACTTTCTCATCCCAACTTGATAGTAAGAATGAGTAATACTTAAATACAAATCTCTTAACACCTTCAATTGTACGAGTACTCCACTCTACATTACCCTCGTATGGACCCATAAACATCATATATGCACGAACAATATCTGCACCATACTTTTCTACTAATTCGTCAGGCCCTATTACATTACCTAGAGACTTAGACATCTTTACTCCACCCTCTCCTAATACAACACCGTGTATAGATCTTGATGAGTATGGCTCTTTATCTCTTACATATCCAAGATCAAAAAGTACCTTCTGCCAGAATCTAGAGTAAAGAAGATGCAGAGTTATATGTTCTTGGCCTCCTTCATAGTGATCAACTGGCATCCAGTAATCTGTTTTCTCCTTACTTGCGAACTCACCACTGTTTTCAGGGTCACAATATCTTAAAAAATACCAACTTGAACCTGCCCAGTTGGGCATAGTGTCTGTTTCTCTCTTAGCAGGGCCTCCACATTTCGGACACTCTGTGTTTACCCACTCCTCTATCTTTGCTAATGGTGATTCTCCTGTATCTGTTGGTTCATACTGCTTTACAATTGGTAACTCTAACGGTAAATCTTGCTCTGGTAGGGCTACCATACCGCATTTCTCACAATTAACTATTGGTATTGGCTCTCCCCAGTAGTGCTGTCTTGAAAATATCCAATCTCTAAGATGATATCTTACTACTACATCTCCTATTCCCCTCTCTTTTATGTACTCTCCTACCTTCTCTCTTGCGTTTTCACTACTTAAACCATCTAAGAAGTCAGAATTAAATACTTTTCCCTCTCCTTCATATACTTGTTCTAGTGTAGATATCTCTGATCTGTCACCATCCTCTCCCTCTATTACTCTTTTTACAGGTAATCCAAACTTTTGAGAAAATTCAAAGTCTCTTTCATCATGCGCAGGTACTCCTACTACCATACCAGTACCAACTGTTGTTAGTACAAAGTCTGCGACGTATATTGGCAATCGAGCATTAGTTATGCTATTTATACAGTAAAGTCCAGTTGGGACGCCAGTTTTCTCTTTACCTTCAGTTAACCTCTCTACTTCACTTTTCTTTAAACTCTTCGATATGTACTCCTGTACGCTTTTTCTATTCTCAGTAGTCATCTTATCCAAAAGTTTATTTAATATCTCATGCTCTGGAGCTATTACTACAAAACTTGAACCAAACTGAGTATCTGGTCTTGTTGTAGAGACCTTAATGACTTCATCACTATCTTC
>JAVEZR010000014.1:0-12304 GCA_034002865.1 Candidatus Dojkabacteria bacterium | reverse complement strand
CCTGATGGGTATGGGAATTCTACAAGTAGGTAGTACTTTGGCTTCTCTAAGAGAAGATCTTTAGCACTGTATTTCATCTCGCTAAACCACTTCTCTTGCCACTTACTTTCGAACTCTTTTGGATTGTAACTGTATGCCATATCAATGCTGTTTTATATTACCTATTGAAGTATTTTACTTCAAAACAGAAGTTTTGCAAAGTCTTTTAAACAAAGCGTTTTACATTAGTGTGGAAATGGTGAGTATGGCTATGAGTAAATTCAAAATATGTATACACTTTAGACATATCGGAACAGATACTGAGCTTCTCAGATTTATTTACTTCTGAACATTAACCCTACCACCAATAAAATGTGCAGTATATACTTCTTTTCCATCCATATATATTTTCTCCGTTTGTTTAAACTCTTCAATATCCCCCTCTATACTGTTTGTATATTTTAGATTCCCTTCAGTATATTCTCCAGGCCCTCTATGAACTAACTTCCCGTCCGGGCCTTTTGTTAGTGCTTTCCTAAGAAAATCATAGATATCCGAAAAATTAACACCCTTTACTACCTTACCCCAATATACAACTCTAAAAATATCAATACCATCATTCCAAATAGTTTCATTACCAGAGTATGGTTCTCCACCATAGAATTCATCTTCATATGTAAAGCTATCAATAGTAAGATTTAACACTTTCCCATTCTTCCCATTCTCTACATACTTTGCATTAGGATCGGCATATCCTTTTACATTAAATTCCCTTAACAAATCTTTTAGAGCAATTTTATCTAACATAGAGGCACCAATAAAGTTATTAATATATATTACAACTTTGGAGATATAGAAGAAAATGGTAAGCCTGTCTTCAACTTCTGCCCTATTAAAAACATAAACCTCACATTTAAACAGCTATAGGGTTGGTAAGCCTGGCTTTATGGACCTGAGGGGGTTCGAACCCCTGACCCCATCGCTGCCAGCGATGTGCTCTAGCCAACTGAGCTACAGGCCCATATATTAGACTCATGGACTCAGCCGGATTTGAACCGGCGACCTTCGCAATGCGAATGCGACGTTCTCCCAACTGAACTATGAGCCCAAAGCTATGGGAGAATTATATCATACTTACCAGTTAGCGTAAGAAAGAGGATTCACTTGACCACCAGAACCAGAGCCCCTTCTTAACTCGAAGTGAACGTGAGGACCTGTAGATCTACCAGTAGAACCCATTTGAGCAATAGATTGGCCTTTTGATACAGACTCGCCTGTCCTTACATATATATTCTTTAAGTGAGCATAGAATGTTGTATACCCATTACCATGGTCAATCTGTACAGCCCATGCATACCCACTACCACCCCATGTAGAGCCTAGTGGTGGACAGTAGCCAGCACACCCTGCAAATACTACAGTACCACCAGCTGCTGCCAAAACACTTGGTAAATTACGATCTGCAATATCTACACCCTTATGATATACCCCTTTATATGTTTGAGATATCTTACCCCCTGCAACTGGCCATCCAAGGAATCTACCTACACTAGGATCTACAGGAGAGCTAGAGCCAGCCCCACTATATGACCCAGAGGTATATGTCTTAGGAGCACTTGCATATGTTGGCTTTGGAGGAGCAACATATGGCATCCTACCGTCAGGTATAAAAAGCTCTTGTCCTTCAGTTAATGTAAATGGGTAATCTAACCAGTTGAAATCAGCAACTGCCTGTTCATTCCCGTTATACTTTGTTGATATTGAAGAAAGGGTCTCATTCTTTGCAACCTTAATTAGTACTCCATCTGCAGGAGGTATATCTAGCTCTTGACCTGGTTTTACAAGATCAGAGTTAAGACTGTTAGCCCATTTTACTGTTTCTACTGAAATATCATATTTTGTAGCTATTGTACTCAATGTATCCCCATTCATTACTATATATTTCTCTACACCTCTTCTCTCCCTATCTTTTGGAACGAGAGTATTAACAGTGGCATTCATCGCAAGCAAATCACTCTCAGCAACAGATATATAGTTAAGATCTTCATCATTAGCACTAGTTATTGCAGGTGCCCTATATACATATGAGATACCAAGTATGAAAGCGAGAATAACGGTGGCTG
This sequence comes from Candidatus Dojkabacteria bacterium, assembly GCA_034002865.1. Taxonomy (GTDB): domain Bacteria; phylum Patescibacteriota; class Dojkabacteria; order SC72; family SC72; genus UBA5209. Next base: position 10,202 of record JAVEZR010000014.1, on the reverse strand, counting down.
TTTGTACTACATACTTAAGGAATGATCCTCTGCCCCAGAACATTCTTTTAACAATGCTATCCTTAACAGTATCAAACTGTTTATACAAAATATCAAAAATTACAGATATTAATATCCAAAATACCCTTAATCTAGAAACTGTATATTCAAAAAAATCTATGAAGAATGCTAGAACGCCCCTTCTCGTATTAAAACGGTTAGCAAGGAAGCTACCTACCCTCTTAACCCATGTAAGATCTTTCTCAGAGTAAATCTCCTCATCGAGGAAAATATAGTTTTCACTCTCTGTGCTTGTGAAATCAGAATCCTTGGCTAGATCCCTAAAGCTTAACCCTGAAATATTTTGTTCACGCACCTTCTCTTCTGACATTAGTATAGTCAAAAATTTACAGTACTATTATACCAGAATTAGGCTTCGTGCAATGTTGCAAGAAACTCTTCGTTAGATTTAGTTCTTCTAAGCTGACTTACGAGTACTTCAGTAGGATTTTCATTTTGATCAAGTATCTCAAGCATCCTCCTTATTCTCCATGATTGATTTAAAACATCTTTGCCTAAAAGTAGCTCTTCATTTCTAGTACCCGACTTATTCACATCTATAGATGGATATATTCTCTTGTTAGCAAGCTGCCTGTCAAGGTGTAATTCCATATTTCCTGTACCTTTAAACTCTTCATATACTAAGTCATCCATTCTACTCCCTGTTTCTACTAATGCGGTTGCAATGATGGTAAGACTTCCACCCTCTTCAAAGTTTCTAGCAGCACCAAAGAATCTCTTAGGTGGATACAGTGCTACAGGGTCAAACCCTCCTGAGAGTGTTTTACCTGATGTAGGCATAGTTATATTGTATGCACGAGCAAGTCTTGTAATACTATCCATCAGTATTATTACATCCTCTCCCCACTCTACCATACGCATTGCTTTCTGTAGTGCCATTTCAGCTACCTTACAGTTATGCTCTGGTAGCTCATCAAAGTTAGATGCATATACCTCTCCTTTTACAAATCTTTTCATATCAGTTACCTCTTCTGGTCTTTCTCCTACAAGTACAACCATTAATTTTGCTTTTGGATGATTGGTTGCAATACCTGCAGCTACATCTTTAAGCAAGAATGTCTTACCTGCCTTAGGAGGAGACACTAACATTGATCTTTGGCCGAAGCCAACGGGAGAAAGTAAATCGATTACCCTAGTTGAAATAACCTCTGGGGTAGTCTCTAATTTGATTTGTTTGTTTGGAAACACCGGAGTTAGTTTCATGAACTGTGGTCTCTCAGCTGCTTCTGCTGCTGGCTTACCATATACTGTGTCTACTCTAAGTAGGCTTAAGTATTTTTCTTTCTCTTTTGGTAACCTTGCAGGACCTGCAACTACATCTCCAGTCCTTAGACTAAATTTCTTTATCTGAGATCCAGAAACATACACATCATTATCACCTGCTAATAGTCCGTCTGTTCTAAGTACACCATGTGATTCATCCTTTTGAACTTCTAAGATACCATCTACAAATACGAATCCTTCATTTGCAGTAGACTTCTTTAATATTTCAAATATTAATTCTCTTTTTTGAAGCTCCATGAAATTATCAAGCTCAATCTTTTTTGCCTCACTACGAAGCTGAGCAAGAGTCATGGACTCATACTCTCTAATACTCTTTGTTCTGTTTACCATATAAATTGATAGGGAAATTACATAAAATGGGCATATATACCCATATGACAATTCAGTATATTCAAAGATTTACTTTAAGTCAACTATGAGAAATTTAAGAAAAAAGGGATCGGTACTGCCCCAACCGACCCCGGTGTTATGCCTCTATATAAATAATATATAGAGAGATAATATCGGAGAGCATATTTAGTATGCTTTCCCAAATCTTCCTTTCCTTAGGTTCAGAGTAGTACCAAACCAAACCCAGGGAAAGAAAGATTCAGATATCTTACCCTTTTCCTTTTGTCCAGATGTGTTCGTGGCACCCCAGACAAAGGGAGAAATTTAAGATATCCACATAGTATGCTAATGAACGTTATATTATATCTCCCAGCTACCAATTATGTCAAGCCTATAATTGCTATCCACCTGGGTGGATAATTTGCAGAACGCCTCTTAAGCCTATCCCGTGGGGATATCCCATCCCCTACAGCTTTGCATGTTACGAATAGTTGTACGTGCAAGTGTTCGTTACGTAATTTGTTGATATCTTTACGCAAAATTTTATATATTCTTGATAAGCTTTACAACAGATACCTGTAAGCCATCTTTGCCTTTAAACGTAGTGTTTCCTATATGTACTGACTTGTATCCAACCCTTGATGCCTCTGAAAGGACAGACTCTAGGCCCCATGTTCCTCTTACTTCACCTGTTAGACCTACCTCTCCAAAATATATAGAGTCTTTATCTAATACAGAATCTTTAACTGCTGATTTAATAGCAGCACATACGGCTAAGTCTACTGCAGGATCTGAGACTGTAATACCTCCTACCACGTTAACAAACACATCTTTATCTCCTAGAAATACTCCTCCTCTTCTAGAAAGGACTGCACAAAGCATATCTAAACGAGGCTTCTTTATACCGTTAGCTACTCTTCTAAGAGGGCCCGGTTCGCCAACTCTCTCTACTACTAGTGCTTGTACTTCAACAAATACAACCCTAGAGCCTTGAAGTATTGCCCCTATGGCACTACCTGATACTGCGGATTTACTATCTAGAAATACTAAAGATGGATTACCTACTTCATTTAGACCGTTAGAGCTCATTTCAAATACCCCTATTTCATTCGTAGATCCAAACCTATTCTTCATACCTCTAAGTATTCTGTACTGGTTAAACTCTCCTCCCTCTATATATAGGACACAATCTACGATGTGTTCTAATATCTTCGGTCCTGCGATATCTCCCCCTTTATTTATTTGCCCTACAAGTATAGTTGGTACACCAGTTATTTTAGAAAGTCTTGTTAAAATCGATCCTGAGGCCCTAACCTGACTAATGCTTCCGGGATATCCTTTAGATGTTTGTGAGGTTACACTTTGTATTGAGTCTACTATTAAAAGATCGAACTCCTTCTCACTTACAAGGTTATATATATTCTCAACTAAGATGTCGTTAGTAACAAAGATATTCTCTGGTTTACTATCCTTTACTGCTAATCTCTCTAATCTAGAGTACAGCTGAGAGGGAGATTCCTCTCCGCATACATAAAGGATCTTTTTGTCTGGAGAGAGATTTAGTGCAACCTGAAGGAGCATTGTGGACTTACCTACACCCGGCTCTCCACTTATGAGTACGACCTCGCCCTGTACAAAACCACCTCCTAGTACTCTATCAAACTCTTTAAAGCCTGTACTGGTACGACCAGATGACTCCTGCTTACTAGAGGCTTTTGTCTTGTACTTTGTAATGGCCTTATAGTCGGCTTTAATGTTTGATTTATTAGAATCTGGCATTACAATACTCTCTTCTACCTCCTCTAATGTCCCCCATTCGTTACATACACTACACTTTCCTGACCATCTAAGTGATTCTGCACCACAAGAGCTACACAAATATTTCATATTTCAGCGATATACTAAATTAGTTATTTTATAACTACCTTACCCTTTTTAAGATCTAAGAGAATCTCTCCGGGCTTTCCATTCTTAAGTATGTAATCTGCTACCTGACTTTCTACTATATCTTGGAGTACTCTTCGAAGAGGTCTTGCACCGTACTCATCACTAAAACCCTCCTTTACAATATATGATGTTAATGGTTTGGTTAAAGATATTGTAATATTATGCTCTTCTAATCTTTCATTTAATTCTGTAAGCAGTATATCTAAAATCTTTCTTACATCTCTTGTATTTAATGCTCTAAAGATTACAGTATCATCTAATCTGTTAAGTAGCTCTGGTCTTAATGTCTTTCTTAACTCTCCCATTAATGCTGATTTCATAGCGCTATATGCCTGCTCTGCATTTGTCTTACTTCTAACGGCTTTCTCTTCCTTAGAGAAGCCCAGTACCCTATCTCTACCTATCTCTTCTGCACCTATATTTGAGGTAAGTATGACTATGGTATTTTTAAAGTTTACTCTCCTACCCCTTCCATCTGTTAAATGACCATACTCTAATATCTGAAGTAGTATATTTAGAACATCTGGATGGGCTTTTTCTATTTCATCAAAAAGTATTACGCTATGAGGATTTCTTCTTACTCTTTCTGTAAGCCATCCTCCCTCTTGATATCCTACATAGCCTGGAGGTGAGCCTATTAGTTTAGAAACGCTATGCATTTCCATCATTTCACTCATATCTATCTGTACCAACTTCTCCTCTGTTCCGAACAGTTCTCTAGCTAATACTTTAGCTAACTCTGTCTTACCTACACCTGTTGGACCAAGGAAAAGGAATGATGCCCAAGGCCTATTTACATCTGATATTCCTGTTCTGGCTCTTTTAATTGCAAAGACTACACTCTTTACAGCCTCTTTCTGTCCAATTACAGAAGAATTAAGTTTATCATCTAACTTTAGTAAGACACTTTTCTCTTTTATTCCTAAGGTATTAAGTGGTATCCCTGTCCAACTTGAGACTACTCTTCTAATATCATCACTATTTACGACACTGCTCTTTTTTCTCTTCCTCTGTTCTCTTTCGGCCTCTAACCCTGAAATCTTCCTTTTAAGAGTAGCTTCTTCTTTCTTAAGATTTACCGCAGATTCCATCCTTCCTTTAAGGATATATTCCTCTTTTGCATTCTGAATACCTCTTAGTTTAGAAATCATAGAGGAGAGTACCTCATACTCACCTTCTATACTAAGGCGTTTTGTTGCACTTGCTTCATCTAGTAAATCTATTGCCTTATCTGGTAGATATCTATCACTTATATACCTATCTGAGAGGGTTGCAGAGAGAAGTAATGCTTCATCACTAATATTTATACTGTGATGGGCTTCTAGTATTGGTTTAAGATTTTTTAATATCTGTACTGTCTCATCTATGGAAGGCTCTTTGAGAAATATTGGTTGGAATCTTCTTGCAAGAGCGTTATCACTTTCAAAATATCCAGAATATTCATCTGTAGTGGTTGCCCCTATACATCTAAAATCGTCTCTTAGAAGTGCAGGTTTAAGGATTGAGACAATCTCAGAGGAGCTTCCAGGCATACCTGAGGTTAGGATTGTATGTATTTCATCTATGAAAAGTATTGTGTTAGTTGATTCTACAACCTCATTTACTATCTCTAAGACTTTCTCTTCCACATCTCCCCTCATCTTACTACCCGCCATTATACTTGCTACATCTAAGGAAACTATTTTCATATCTCTAAGTGCTGGTGGTACTTTTCCATCCGCTATCTTTTGTGCAAGTCCTTCTACAAGAACTGTTTTTCCTACACCAGCGTCACCTACTACAACCGGATTATTCTTTCTCCTTCTACTTAGTATTTTTACAATGTCATTTAGCTCATCCTCTCTTCCTACCAGTGGATCTAACTTACCATCTCTTGCTAAATCTACCAAATTCTTCCCGATTACCTCTAGCAAACCTCCCTCTCTTGAGCCTAATTGATTGTATTCTGGCTTCGCTAATACACCCAATGGATATGTAGCATATTCTGAGAGCTGTTTCTGGAATTTTTTAATATCTAAACCATACTTAGCTAAATCTTTGATAAAGAGGTCCGGGGATTCAAGTATGGAAAGCATTAGGTGCTCTGTCCCTACATATACATGAGAGTATCTTTGAGACCAGTCGAAGGCTTTTCTTAGTACCGTTTGTGAATTCTTAGAGAATTTTACCTCTCTAGGTACATTAGTATCAGAGATTAAATCTATCTTAGATACTCCCAATACCTTGCTAAGTGTATCTTTAGTGTTAAAGCCCATCGCTAATACTATCTTCGTTGCTAGTGCATTATCATTAAAGAATATACCTACCAAAAGATGCTCCGGCTCTACAGATCTACTCTTTAGATGCTCTGCTATTATTGAGGCATTTCTAATCGAGATTTTTGCATTTTTACTTAGCCTTGAGAATATATGGCTTCTTGTTATTCTTTTCATACTCAATTATATCAAAAAAAGGGGGCTTTTAAGCCCCCTTTGTAAAATATCAAACTATTTTATCTCTGCATCTATTGCTGCATCTACTGCTTCTGAGAGCTCTTCTTCATTTAGCTCTACTGTCTTAGCTGTACTATCTGTAGCTTTTAGACTTAAACCTAAGTGTCTCTCTGTAGAGGAGATGGAAAGTATCTTTACCTTTACTGGTTGGCCTGTCTTAACAATATCTTCCGGATTTTTAACAAGCTTATCTGAAAGCTCAGAGATATGTATTAAACCATTTAGACCTTCCCCTATTCTTACAAATGCACCGTAAGGGACTACCTTTTGGACTTCACCATCTACAATATCTCCAACCTTAAATTGAGATATTGCTTGTGACCATGGATCTTGTTGCAATCTCTTTACACTGTAAGCTACTCTCTTACCACCATCTGTTAGCCCTATTACCATTACATCTACTTTCTGTCCTACAGAGTATATTGCTCCTATATCTTCCACCTTGTCCCATGAAAGCTCAGAGAGATGAACAAGTCCTTCAAGGCCTTGAGCATTAACAAAGATACCAAATGGTGTAATACCACTTACTGTACCCTCTAATACATCACTCTCTTTTACTTTCTTAAGTGTCTTTGCTCTCTTCTCTAAGTCTCTTGCTTGGGTTACCATCTTCTCAGAGAGTATTATTCTGTTCTTCTCTCTATCTAATTCAATGATTCTTGTTTTAATACCCTCTCCTATTAATGAGTTAAGTCTCTTTTGAACTCTAGAGGAGATATCTTTGCCAACCTGTCTTACACCGTTAGCATATACCCTAGTTGCATCAAGTTGAGATGTTGGAATGAAGCCTCTAATACCTTTACCAATCTCTACAATTAATCCTCCGTTATTGGATTCTACAACTACAGCTTCTACTACTTCGTTATTCTTTCTTGCATTCTCCAATGCTAACCATGCACTAGCCTGTTGTGTTCTCCTAATGGAGAGTACTAACTGCCCTTTATCATCTTCAGGCTTAACAACATATACAAGGATTTTGTCTCCTACCTCTAATGTTGTCCAATCAAGGGTATCACTCTTAAGCTCTTTACCTGCAATTACTCCCTCTGATTTGAAACCTACATCAACAATTATTACACCGTTATTGATGTCTACGATTTCTCCTTCTACGATTTCTCCTTTTGTGAGCTGTTTAATCTTTTGGGAACTGTCTGCTAGAAATTGATCTAGCTGTGAATACAAAGATGTGTCTTTAGCATCTGTACTCTTTGTTTTTGTATTAACCATATATATTCCTTATGGCGATGTATGAATTAGCAGCATTACATACATACAACTAAAATATTTACTCTGCGACGCAATTATATCACCAAATACTCCTTTAAAACAACCCTTTCCATATCAGGTTTCTTTGCTTTAAGAATGTATCTACCGTAGAGGACAAAAGTAGAATTAACTTTGTACCAATCCTCTCTCTTAAAGAGTTTCTCTAAATCATGTGATATCTTTGTAGGGTCTGTATGTTTAGTTAATCCGTATGCTCTTGCTACTCTTAAGACATGGGTATCTACTGCAATGCCTTGATTTGATTTGTACAGATCATTAAGGAAGACATTTGCTGTCTTGTAACCTACACCTGGTAATTTTAAGAGCTTAGAGAGCATTACAGGAGGCTGTCCTTTGTACTCCCTATGTAATATCTTAGACATTTCTAATATATGCTTAGATTTTGTTTTGTAGTAGTTAATACCCCCTAGGGTATGTCGTAATTCCTCTAGGTTAGCTAAAGAGAGGGCATGTGCATCTGGATATTTGGAGAAGAGTTTCTTCGTTACCTTGTTTACCTGTATATCAGTAGTCTGTGCAGAAAGTACTATACATACAAGAAATTGAAAAGGTGTGGACCAATTAGTAAGCTCTGTTTGAGCTAAAGGGAATATTTTTTGGACTTCAAGAAGTAATCTATTAGCCAAATCTTTCTTCCTCATTTCTCTACAGATCTAAGAAATTTAATTACAAAATCCTCTCCATACAGCTCCTCTAGAAGAAAAAGTAGCTCAGGGATATCATCAAACATATCTCTCACAGACCTCTCTATCTCACTATTGTACCACGTAATATCTTTAGCAGAATTTACTACTTGCTTAGATATTACTTCTGAGATTTCATACATCAACTGCTTGTTGTTACTACCTATGCTACTCATGAACAAATCCAAGGCCCTAGAATCCACTGTAGAGCCTCTGTACAGATTTTGTAATGTCTGAACAACTGAAAAGTAATTTGGCCTCTTAGAAGTCTCTACAGAGGATATATTGTACTTTTTCTTTACAAATTCCAAACACTCTTTAGTAATCTCACCCCTATCCCTCCAACCATCCCTATTTTTACTTGGGATATCTATCCAACTATCACCTAGCATGTTTGAAAATATTGTATATATTGAATCACTTATCTCTTGAACATCCCTAGATTCATGCAAATCTGTATCCTCTTCTCTCTCTTTAGACCAAGTACAACCGGTATTGCATAGCCTTACTACACATTTATCTATATCTAAACTCTCTCTAAAGTAAGAATCTAAAGAGAGAGCCTTTGAAGCGAGCTCCTCTTTATACTCGGGAGAAAGCCCTGTTGATATTGCGTACGCTATCGTAAGTGCATTACTAAAAGGTCCTCTATCAAACAGATATATGTCACTCTTTTCACTAGAAAGGATTGAGTTTAATACCTCAAGCCTATTTAGAGAAAAAAGAGCCATTTTAGCAGTAGTAGCATCTTTTAAAGACATATCATATTTACTTAGAAGATCCTCTTTAAGAACTTTTCTAACAGAAAATCCTACAGGCGTTGCGTAGCAAGGGAAAGAAACAACTGTTACATTCAAACCCTCACTCGCAAGTTCCAAAGAGAGGTTCCTAACAGCATCTCCTTTTCCAACTTGATCACCACCTTCAAAATCTACTGAGAGATATTCTGACATGGTTTTAGATATAAATTTAGGTAACCTATAGCTGAGAGAGCTGATTTAATATACCATATGCTGTTTTAATTCAAAACTGTTCCCTTTTTCTTTATACGAGACCCTATGATGAGTAAATATTTACTACTACATTTTAGCCCTCTAATTAACAACAAATTTTCAACACGAATCTCTGTAAGCGACAGAGGGGTAAAGGGTGAACCGAACTCCAGCTCTTGAATAAGGGGGGCAAAATGTGAATGTTACGCATATTGAGTGACAAGGGGAAAGCCCTACACCAGAGGAAGAAAACGTTACACTGTACTTTTAGACTGTTTGGTTAAAAAGACCTATATAAGTAAAAACCCCACTCTTTCAAGTGGGGTTGTCGAATTCTAAAATCCTGGCAATGACCTATCTTCCCGGGACCAAAGGTCCGAGTATTTTCGGCGCTGGAACGTTTTACTTCTGAGTTCGGGATGGAGATCAGGTAGTTCCGCTCCGCTACAATCGCCAGGCGACAAAAATCTAACATTTAAATATCTGTCGCCTGACGAATACCACTATTACTAGTAGTAATCTTCAGGACTTTAAATTCTAAAGAGCTAGAGAGTGTTTGTACACTCAAAACTGAATAGATATAGTAAAAATATATGAAGCTTTTGGTCTATTAGTACTCCTCGGCTAAACATATTACTATGCTTACACCTAGAGCCTATCAACGTGGTAGTCTCCCACGGACCTTCCGCATAGCCAAGCTATGCAAGTATATCTAATCTTGGGAAAGGTTTCGTACTTATATGCTTTCAGTACTTATCCTAAAATAACTTAGCTACCCAGCCATGCACTTGGTAGTACAACTGGTACACTAGAGGTTACCGCACCCTGATCCTTTCGTACTAAGGGTCAAATCCCTCAAATATACAACGCCCATACCGGATAGAGACCGACCTGGCTCACGACGGTCTGAACCCAGCTCACGTGCCACTTTAATCGACGAACAGTCGAACCCTTGGGGCCTTCTCCAGCCCCAGGATGTGACGAGCCGACATCGAGGTGCCGAACGGTGCCGTCAATATGAACTATCGGGCACCACCAGCCTGTTATCCCCGGGGTAGCTTATCTCCGTTAAACAATCGCGATTCCACATTCTGCGAAAGGGTCACTTGAACCTACTTTCGTAACTG
>JAVEZR010000013.1:0-19936 GCA_034002865.1 Candidatus Dojkabacteria bacterium | reverse complement strand
TCTGATTTCTCTCCTGCAAATGCACTCTGTGCTCTCTTAATCTTGTTTAATGATATCTCTATTGGATCATCAAGAAGTATAGCTCCACTAGGATCTGTCTTACTCATCTTTCCATTACCGTTTAAAGATTTAATCCTAACTGGTTTACCTAAAGAAAGTACCTTTGGTAGTGGAAATACCTCTCCATATTTCTTGTTAAACTTCTGTGCCAATACCCTAGTTATCTCAATATGTGCTACCTGATCCTCCCCAACTGGAACATACTCAGACTTTTGTAAAAGAATATCTGAAGCCATCATAATTGGGTACATTGCAAGTAACGCATTTGCATTACTCTCACTCTGCCCACTCTTAAGCTTCTCTTTTAATGTTGGTACTCTCATAAGCTCTGCAAGAGTAATTAATCTAGAAAGATATATATTTAATTCAGCAATCTCTTGAATTAGAAATGATTGTACAAATATACTAGTTTTTTCTGTATCTAATCCTAATGCAATATAGTCTTTTACTACATCTAAAACATTCTCTTCAACCTCTTTCGGTTCTGCATCAGTAATAGCATGTAAATCTGCAACAAAGACCATAGTGGAGGTAATCTCTTTCTCACTTTGTAATTTCACGATAGGGTGAACAGCACCAATAGCATTGGCAATAGTAAGACCAGCAGATGGTCTGATTCCTGTAAACACTTCTACCTTGTACTGCGTTTTTTTCATAATAATAGTATAAAACTAACTGAGCCATTATACTACAAAACTTACTCAATCTTAATTGGTATAATACATATATATGAAAATAGAAGATTTTAAATCACTTAAAGAAATTCATGAATATTTTGCAGTACATAATAAATGTGCTCTTAAAGCAACTGCTACCCAGCCTGTATATGAAATAGTTAAACCCAAATCAGGAATTGTGTTCATTGGAGAAGCTCCTGGTATGAATGAAGATAAACAGGGTAGACCCTTTGTAGGTGCTGCTGGTAAACTTCTAGATGAACTTCTTAAAATCGTTGGTTACAGTAGAGAGGATGTATATGTAACTAATGTTGTTAAATATAGACCTCCAAATAATAGAGAGCCACTACCTGAAGAGAAAGATGCATGTAGAGTATGGATAAATGCTGAGTTACTCTTTCTTAAACCTAAGGTAATAATTCCTCTTGGTAAGCATGCATTAGAAAGATTTATTCCAAACCTAAAGATATCTCTTGCTCACGGACAGGCATATGAACACAATACACAGATACCAATATTCGCTATGTATCATCCTGCAGTAGCACTTTATAATCCAACATTAAAATCTACCTTAGAGGAAGATTTTAAAAAGTTAAAGATTTTCTTAGAAGGAAAAATTCCATTACTAAAATATGAGAATTTAGAAGAACATGAGAATGTACTTAGTAATGAGAAAAGGAGTTTGATAGATGATTTACTAAAGCTTTAATTACTCCAACCTACATCGTAAAATATTTTCTCTGCTGCAGTCTCATACTCTGATATCTCTGTAGGATTAAACCATAGCCCTATTTCTCTCTCTGCACTCTCTACACTGTCTGATGCATGAACCATACTCCTTGTCACTCTACCCTGCTCATCAGCAAGTGCAAAAGAATCAAGAGAGAAATCTGCACGTATTGTACCTACATCACCATCTGCTGGACTGGTACTACCTAACATTTTTCTTACTCCTGAAATAACTCCAAAGCCTTGAAGAACAAGAGCGATTACTGGACCACAGGTAAGATAGTTGATATTTGATTCTCTAATCCATTGACCTCTAGCTAAACTATCCCACTTACTAACATCTTCTCCTCTAGCTATTGCACCCTTTTTTGCCTTCTCTCCAGTCTCCATTAAATACTCTCTCTTATCTTCATAGTGCTTACCTACCAATTCTCTACTTGGAATTAACATCTTCATAGCTACAATTTTAAAACCTTTCCTTTCAAATCTACTCACTATCTCTCCAACGATCTGTCTTTGTAAAATATCAGGTTTAAATATTACTAATGATTTCTCTTTGTTCTCTGAAAGCATGCTTCTAGGACTTAAGTTAGTTCTTCATTCTAATATATATCTCTTTTGCTATCAATTGGTATAATGCACGATGATATATGACACAATAGTAATTGGTGGTGGTGCTGCAGGCTTAATGGCTGCAGTAGAGAGTAAGAGGCTTGGACACTCTGTACTTGTCATTGAAAGGAATTTAAGGGCAGGGAAAAAGATTGCGCTTACGGGTAAAGGTAGGTGTAATATTACTACATATAATCTAAATCTAGATGATCTAATATCCAAGTATCAAAGGAATGGTAAATTTCTTTACGGTGCATTCTCTAGGTTTACAGTACAAGATACTCTTAAATACTTTGAGGAGACACTTCATGTACCGCTTAAGATTGAGAGAGGACAAAGAGTCTTTCCTAAGAGTGACAGGGCTATTGATATAATATATGCATTAGTAGAAGAGATAGAGGATGATATATTACACAATACCTCTGTTTTAAGTTTTAAAACAGAGGGTAAGAGGATAACTCATGCTGTAACATACAAGGGGGAGTTCCAAGCAAAAAGATTTATCCTAGCTACAGGAGGGAAATCATATCCAACTACAGGTTCAAATGGTGATGGATATATATTAGCAAAAGATGTTGGTCATACAATAGTTGAACCTAAACCAGCACTAGTACCGATTATATGTAAAGAGAAATGGGTTAAAGAGCTTGCAGGACTCTCTCTTAAATATGTCACTATCTCTGCATATCAAGATGGAAAGAGAGTTGTAAGTAACTTTGGAGAGGCTCTTTTTACACATGAGGGTTTAAGTGGCCCCATTATTATAGATATGTCTAGAAAGGTTGGGGATGCTCTCGAGAAGGGAGATGTCTTTCTAAGTATAGATTTTAAACCTGCAATAGAGAGAGAGGAACTAGATAGAAGATTACAGACTGATTTAAAGAGTTTAGCTAAAAAGAACCTAAGGACATTTCTAAAAGGATATCTACCCCCCTCTTTAATACCAATATTCATTGAGTTGAGTAATATCCCTTCATCTACACAGTCATGTGATATTACTAAGCAGGAGAGAGAGAAGATCTTAAACTTACTGAAAGATTTTAGATTAAGTGTGAAAGAGATAGGGACATGGGATAAGGCAATTGTAACTAGTGGTGGTGTGAGTATTAAAGAGATAGATCCTAAAACAATGAGATCTAAGATAGTGGATAATCTCTACTTTGCTGGTGAAATTATAGATGTCTATGGACCTACAGGTGGATACAATTTACAAATATGTTGGAGCAGTGCAATAGTAGCAGCAAGAGACCCAGGTCTTTAAATTTATAAGTATATGACATGACTTTTCCTAGCCCGGGGTTATTTAGGAAAATAGAAGAGGTTAAAACATGGAGAGAGAGCTCTTTACAAACTATTCTGAAGAAGTTTCCTAAGGATGGGGAGGGTTTGTATAGGCATGATGAGTTGGTTACTGCATATAGGGGATTAGTAGAAAGTGGGGAGTTAAAGGCTAGCAAGGTTATTGAGGAGAGGATAAGGATGAAGCCTAGGAGAACTCAGTCTGGGGTTGCTACTGTTACAGTGCTCATGAAGCCTTTCACATGCCCTGGACACTGTATATTCTGTCCAAATGAGATTGGTATGCCTAAATCATATATTGCCTCAGAGCCGGGCGCACAGAGAGCTCTAAAGAATGATTTTGATCCTTTCAAACAGACATACTTTCGTATTAAGGCTTTACAGAATATTGGACATAATACAGATAAGGTGGAGCTAATTATTCTTGGTGGTACATGCTCTGTATATCCAGAGAAATATATCATTTGGTTTGTTAAGAGGTGTTTTGATGCAATGAATAGCTTTGGTGCAAAAAGCCACGAATCTGATGAGGGTATAGACAAGATTACATGGGAGAGATTAGAACAAGCACAACATATTAATGAAAGTGCTGTATGTAGAAATGTAGGCTTAGTTTTAGAGACCAGGCCTGATTACATAACGAAGGAGGAGGTAATAAGGTTAAGAAGATTAGGAGCAACTAAGATACAGATAGGGGTGCAAAGTCTTGATGACAGTATACTGGAATTAAATAGGCGAGGTCATAGCACAAAAGAGACAAAGAGAGCGTTTGAACTGCTTAGACTTGCTGGTTTTAAGATTCATGCTCATTGGATGCCAAACCTTTACGGCTCTACTGTAAAGATGGATATAAAGGATTACTCTAGATTGTGGAAGAGAGAGTATGTGCCTGATGAGCTTAAGATATATCCTACCTCCATTATCAGAAATACTCTCTTGGAGAGATATTACAGAGATGGAAAATATATACCGTATAGTAGGGAGCAACTACTAGAGCTTTTCTTAAAGATACTTCCTACTACACCTAGATATACAAGATTAACAAGAATAGTTAGGGATATTCCCTCTAATGAGATAGTGGATGGGAATAAGGCTACAAACTTTAGACAGATAGCGGAGAAAGAGATTACTGATAAGGGTAAGAAGGTTGTAGATATTAGGAGTAGAGAGATTAAGGATAAGGATGTTACATGGGATGATTTAGAGCTTGAAACTATCAAATATCAAACTTCTGTTTCTACAGAGTATTTCATTTCTTACAAGACAAAAAAAACAGATAGGATATGTTCTTTCTTAAGGCTTTCATTACCTAAGAAAGATTCATATATTGATGAAATAAAGGGTATGGCAATGATAAGGGAGGTGCATGTATACGGTTCTTTAGTTAATATTGGGGATGATAGTAGTGGTGAGTCTCAACATTTAGGTTTAGGTAAGAAGATGATACAGATTGCAGAGGATATTAGTAAAAAGAAGAAATACAAGGGCTTAGCTGTTATCTCTGCTATTGGTACGAAAGAGTATTACAGAAAGAGAGGGTTTAAAGAAGAGGATCTTTATATGTCCAAAGCCTGGCTTTAGTTTCTGTCCTATTAAAAGCATAAACCTCATATTTATATAGCTATAGGGTTGGCAAGCCTGGCTTTGGGTGTACAGGGGCTCGAACCCTGAACCTAACGGTTAAGAGCCGTTTGCTCTACCAATTGAGCTATACACCCAGGTTCAAACAAAGAATAATACCAGTAGAAGAGACATTTTTCAATACACTTAAGCTTTTTTACTAAGCAATGACAAAGTAATATCCCTTGCAATCAGTACCTCCCTATCAGAAACAACCTCATTACCACCCTCTATATTATCAACCTTGTAACCAGTATCTAGGACCTCTATGTAATATCTACCCTCATTAGCCATAAATCTGTACCTACCATGAGAGTCAGTAACTCTCTTTGCCACTATCTTATCAAACTCTGCTTCCCTAATACCCACCACTATACCCTCTAATCTCTCATTATCAATATCTCTTACTACACCATATTTACCTTTCTTAGTAAAAATACCTCTTAGAATGAAGAAAAATGTAGGAACAAATAGCAGAAGTACGAACAATGTTAAAGTAGATGGATAGTTGTAATACGTATAAAATGCAAATATTATACCCCCTAAAAAGAGTACAACCATTAAGATATTAACAACAAACTTTACCCTCCCCCAAAACAGCTCAAACCACAATCTAAGCTTAGACTCTTCTTGAGGATCTAAAGGAATAGCATAATTAATCTCACAAGAGTGCGTAACTACAAAAACCTCCCCATGATATACATTTGTAACAGGATAATCCTCCTTACCAAACACAACAGTAGAAGGAAAAGTATACCTAGAAGCCCTTACCTCTATCCTGTACTTACCCTCTTTTAATCTAGCATTAAAATACCCCTTACCATCTGTCACATCAGACCATACCATACTCCCCTGTTCATTAAAGATTCTTACAATAGCTTGGGATATAGGCTCCTTTGTAACAGAATCATATACATACCCAACCGGTTTAGAACCCTTCCTAAACCCTATCAATGAAAGAAGATTTAAAAGTAACTGCATAAAGAAATATGGTAGAGAACCTAAACTACCAGCAACAATTGCAATAGCTGAAGTAGCAGTAACAATGGAAGTAGCAGTAGTAATCTTCTCTAAATCCCCAGACTCTAACTTACCAATTGTATCATCAAGCATTACATTAAGATCCTCTAAAGCCTTCTCTAATCTCCCAACAGCAGGAGGCTTAGGAGTTACAGGGGGAGGAATCTCCTCATCAATCTCTTCTGGGGGAATATCTAAGAATATATTACAAACCCTATTAACATTTGTAGCCTGATCTGTTGCCTCTACACAGAACTCATACCTATCAAAAAGATACATACCAGAAATTCTCTCTAACTCTCCTAGCCTAACATTCACAGTTAATATATCCCCAACCCTACTGTAGTTAGAAGTACAGCTATATATATCACCTAATGAATTTATACACAGAAAAGTAGTAGTAGAAAGCTGTAAGTTATCAGTAACTCTAAAAGTCATTACAACATTAAAACCACTCTCCCAATCTACAACAGTATTCTCCTCTAAACTGCTAATACTTAAAAACTCAATATTAGGAGCCTGTGCATCCTGAACACTATATACGGAATTAGACCACTCACTCACACCACCATATATATTCTGTGCCCTTACTCTGTAGAAATACATCTTCCCATTAACCAAGTTAGTAAACTCAAAAGAGGTATTACTAATTACTCCAGAGTCCCCCTTTACTGTTCTAAAATCTGAGTATTCACTAACCTGTACTGTATATTTGTAATTACCACCCAAACTTTGCCACAGTACTAAATTGCTCAAACCCTTTGTATATTGAGGCTCAGGAAGCATATTTGGTATTGGTAATGGAACAACATACAAAGTACTACAATTCTGAATATATATATCAAAATCATATGTTGTATCCTTTGCGCAAACAGTATATGTACCAGTGGTTGTAGAATGTACCAAACCAGAACTCCTACCAGTAGCATTTGTTAATGCAAGAGGTTGGGTAATAACTAAGCCAGGAGAGACAATCGCTATCTCTCTACCAGAAATACCCTGCCCACTAGGAGATAATACCCTTATCTCTACTGTAGATGGTTGATATATCTCAACAGTATCAGGATTTACATTAACAGTGGAGTAGAAATCTGTATTAATATTTGCATCAACTACTACATTATTAGTAGTTTGTGCATACAGATTTGGAACAAGAAGAAAGAAACATACAAAGAGAAATATAATTGTAATGGCAGTTTTTATTCTCATAGCTATATCTCTTCAATTACTTTTTTAACATATGTATCCAAAGCCTGCGTAAAGAATTCTTCAGTATACGGATTCTCCCCTAATTCATAGCACTTTCCTACATTAATGTAACAGTTTTTACATAGGAGAGCAAAATTAGAAATGTCTATATATTTTAAATCTTTCTCACTATTACAGATATCACATTTAGAAAAATCTTGTAGGAAACCCATCTCCTTAAGAAAGATAACCCTAAATCTATTTACTGACTCTGTATCAAAATCCTTCTTTAGTACCCCCTGTAAAATATCAAAAACCCTCTCATTAGGATCATACTCTGCTAATATACGATTAAGCATAGAAAGAACCCTCTTCAAATTCTCAACCCTATTCCTAAGTACATCGTTATTAGGAGAAGAAATCAGTTGAGATTCTGTCAGTAAAGGCATACCCTTACCCTCATAGAAAGAGATCTCACTTGTACACAAGGTCTGCATATTACCTCTATTCTTACTATTAATCTTTCTAATACTCCTAGCAAACAAAGCAAACTTACCTAATCTCTTGCCAAAAACAGTAAGCACCTTATCTGCCTCTGAGTAGTTAACCGATTTTATGACTGTAACAACATCTCTCATATAGGCCCGGGGTAGTAAATATATTATATCTAAAGAACCTTTTAGTATACCCGGGGTTAATCAGTAACCCCTTTTCTTGATATCACAACCCATGGTGTTTGCAAAAGGATATATACATCTTTAATTATACTAGGATTCAGAGCATATTCACTCTCCATTCGTAATCTCTCTCTAAAAGGAATCTCATTTCTCCCAGATACCTGCCATATACCTGTTATACCAGGTTTAACTTTAAATATATTTTTAAAATATTTTTCATCCTCCGGATACTCTTTTAGATGGTGCTCTATCTCCTCACTGTAAAAAGGTCTAGGCCCAACCATACTCATGTGGCCTAACAGTACATTTATTAATTGTGGCAACTCATCTAAATCAGTACCTCTGAGCACCCTACCAACCCTTGTAACCCTACTGTCACCCTTTAACTTATGATTACTCAATAGTTCATCTCTCTTTTTACTATCCCCCATTGTTAAATCATGAGCATTAGGAATCATAGTACGAAATTTGTACATAAAGAAATGCTTGCCCTCTAGACCGTACCTCACAGGAGTACCGACAAAAACCTCCCCACCATCAGACAGTTTAATTAAAATTGAAATCATTAACATTAAAGGAGAGGCAAGTATCCACAAGACAGTAGAAAGTATTACATCTATTGTCCTCTTAACGATTCTGTATAGCATCTTCTACATACCTTTGTATCTTGTAAATAAAGATCTCTACTGCAAAATTACTAGACTGTTTCCTACAGTTATCACTCTTGTACTGTCTACCATCAAAACCCTTAAGTATCTTAGCCAACGATTTATAATCATACTTAGTAAAAAACTCTCCACTCTTTGGATTAATGTTAGAAATCGTTTCAACAACACCACCATCTCGGTATGCAATAACTGGGGTACCAGCAGCATTAGCCTCTACAGGAACAATACCAAAGTCCTCCCCCTTAACTGGAAATATTAACGCCTTAGCTTTTGAAAGTAACTCTAATTTCTCTTCTTCAGAAACAAAACCTAGAAATTTAACAAACCCTTTAGCATTCAACTGCTTAACTAAATCTTTCATCCTCTCCAAATCATCCCCAACACCAGCTATCTTAAGAGGAACCTTTGCTTCATATGCAGCTCTGATAGCTAACTCAACCCCTTTATATGTCTCAACACGACCAAGATAAAGGAACCAGTTCTCTTTCCTGTTAACCTTAGTAACAGCTTGAATAGATTTAACCTCAACAGGAGGGTAAATAACGTCACTATCCCTCTCGTAATATTTCTTAATACGTTTTTGAACCACCTTAGATATTGCTACCATCCTATCTACTCTCTGAGCAGCACTCCTATCCCATTCTTTCCATATATCTTCTAAAAAACTGTTCATGAACAGAGAGTAAAACTTAAACAGTGCCCTATTCACACCACTTAGCTGATTACTTTCCTTAAGAGATCTTCCCCCTTTATCCCAGAAAAACTTAGTAGGTGACATACATATATTTACATGCGGTATATGCCCTCTACTATATTTTGCAAAACCGATAGAGAGGGAAAGTATTGCATCATATCCTTTAAACTTAAAACCTCTGTATGCTAATGGCTGAAGTAATTGTAAGAAATACCTGAACTTAAACTTACCAGGGATATATTGCATAAAGGAAGTCTTAACCTCAACATTAGGGAAATATTTACTTACAAAATCCCTGTCACAAAACGCTGTATATAAAGTACTATTAGGAAATGCCTTAAGCATATCTCCTAAATGTTTCTCTGCACCACCATATTTATAAAGAGGATCACTAACTATCGCTATCCTGTATTTTCTACTTATCTCTTTCTGCGTCATATATCTTCTTAATGTATTTATCAAGCTTATCTAGAAATATCTCTTCGCTAAATTCCCTAGCCCTATTAACAATCTCTGTTGAATTATACCCTCTATTATCAAATTTCTTAAGTGCATTAACTAATTCTTTCTCATTACTAAAAAAATCTCCACAAACTCCTCTAGTAACTGTCTCTAATACACCACCCTCACCGTATGCTAAAACAGGTGTTCCCTGAGCCATAGCCTCTACAGGAACTAAACCAAAATCTTCAATACCACAAAAGAGTAAAACCTCCGCCATATTATAAAAGACCCTTACATCAGCATCATCTTTTAAAAAGCCTAAGAACTTTATTAAAGAATTACCATTAGCAACACTCTTAAGATATTTAATATCAGGACCCTCACCAATGATAACCAGCTGTTTGTTACTCTCAATACATGCTCTAA
The DNA here is from genome assembly GCA_034002865.1 of Candidatus Dojkabacteria bacterium. Lineage (GTDB taxonomy): Bacteria > Patescibacteriota > Dojkabacteria > SC72 > SC72 > UBA5209. The sequence goes on along the minus strand of JAVEZR010000013.1, from coordinate 9,822 downwards.
TTGCCCAATCAATCCTTTTGTAATCGTATAGACGTGATACAACTAAAACAAACTCTCCATTAATACCAAACTTTTCTCTAACCTTACCCCTAGTCATATCAGAAACCTCTTCAAAGCTATCTTTTTGTATACCCGGGCTTATGACGGTTGCCTCAACTCCATATCTTTTCTTAATTTTCTTTGCAATGTATTTAGAGTTAGCTGTCCAGTAATCTACTCTTTTAGAGATTGTGAGATCCCATATACGCATATATGTGTTTATTAGTGTAGAAAAAGCTCTATACATTTTTTTAAATTTAGATGCTCTTACATTAAGCTCGTTATCCCAAAGGCTTCTAGGTGGAGTCATTACCATTGCAATGTGGGGTTGATCAATGCCTGTAATTACTCCTCTTGCAGGACCAGCAGAGATACTGATTACTAGGTCATACTCTCTTAAATCAAAACTTTCATACGCCAAAGGTGTAAGCACTTTTAAGTGTCTGTAGAAACTTTTAGGTTTAGGAATTCTTTGTACAAAGCTAGTATGTACTTTCTGTTTAATATCACCGTATGCTTTACTATTGAAAGCGATAGTGAAGATATCTGCATTAGGAAAAAGCTCAAGCATACTGAACATCTCTCTGTCAGCACCACCAAAGGAAATCATTTGATCAGCAATAACGGCAACCTTTTGAAAACTTCTTTCTCGCATTAAAGCTCTGGAAGACCCTCATCCCCCAAGTCATCAACAAGTGGGAAATCGTCATCCTCCTCCTTATCTAATTCTGCTACAATATCGTCTAAATCTGTTAGACCCTCTTGGGCAGAAGAGGCGGATTTCTCATCATCATTTTCATCATCAGGAAAGATATCTCCCAATGATTCTACATCATCAACAATAGCGCCATCATTTAGAGAATCGTCATCTGCTAACACTATTATATTAGGGCTCTCATCTTCATCTACTGAAACATAGTCATCTTTCTTTAAGGTACCATTCCCTATTTTCTCTTTAATCTTTTTAAGAAACTCTTCTGCATCATCACCAAACTTCTCTACAACGTCAATAACTCGCATAGGTTTAGAACAGTCAGGACAGAGTTGAATATGTTCTGTTTCCTCACCACAATCAGGACAGGAGAAAAAAACTACATGAACGCTTTGCCTTTGAGTAACTACCTTCTTTGTCTTTTCATTCTTTGACATAATTATTATCCGATAACTGATTACGTAATCTAGGATATTACAATTAAGAGAGATAGGTCAATAAACCCATAATAATACTATTCAAAATCAGGATAATGACACTTCTTATATTTCTTGCCACTACCACAAGGACATGGGTCGTTACGCCCTATCTTTGTACTTCTCTTAACCGTTTGTTGCTTACTTACATTTCCAGGTCTACTATCTGTTAAGCTTTTTACTTCTTCCTTTTTTGTTTGTATTGGTGCTTGAACAGGCCCTTGGTTTCTTACAACCCTTACCTTGAAGAATCTTGTAACACTATTTTCATCTATACTTCTTAGCATTGTATCGAATAGTCTAAAGCCTTCATTCTTGTACTCTACTAGTGGATCTCTTTGGGCAAGGTTACGTAAAGATATTCCCTCTCTTAGATCTTGCATATTATCTAAGTGCTCCATCCAATATCTATCAATACCCTGAAGTATTAAAACCTTAGATAGCTCCTGCATAGGACCAACCCCTATCGTATATATATGCTCTATGTAAGAGATTAATATTACCCTCTTTATCTCTTTTGTTTTCTCAGTTGTACTTTTACCTTCAAGAGACCTAAAGAACTCTACACTATTTTTAAATGAGAGGTCTTTTACACTCTTCTCGAATATTTCCTCCGTTATTAAATTCTTTAATTGAATATACAGGTTCCTCTCCTCCACGTTATCGATATCCATATCATCTTCTAGTTGAGACTCAACAAGAGAGTCTACATACTCTAAGAGTTTCTTTAAGATTGAAATGTCTAGTGGATTTAATACAAACTTAAGACCCTCTAACTCAGATACTTCCCATGATTCAGGCCTTGTAACAGCAAAACCATCTAAGGAATCTTGTAACTGTTCTACATCTATACCTAGCGCATACTTAATATCATCCTCAAGAGATATATCTTTCTCATCTGTATCCTTTTTAGCAATCTGTAATATCTTAGCTCTAAGGTCATATATGATGTTTCTCTGTTTGTTTAGTACATCATCATACTCAACAAGTCTCTTACGAATATCGTAGTTGTGAGACTCTACCTTCTTCTGAGCATTCTCAATTGTTCTACCTAATATACCCATTGATATTGGCATGTCATCATCTAACCCTGCTTGAGACATAACGGCTTGCATCTTGTCTCCACCAAAGAGTCTCATTAGTTCATCTTCAAAGGATGCATAGAATTTAGATTCTCCTGGGTCTCCCTGTCTTCCTGCTCTACCTCTTAGCTGGTTATCAATTCTTCTTGATTCGTGTCTTTCTGAACCGATGATATACAATCCTCCTAACTCTTTAACACCCTCTCCCAGTGCAATGTCAGTACCTCTACCTGCCATATTAGTAGCGATTGTAACCGCACCCTTTTGACCTGCGTTTGACACTATCTTAGCCTCTCTCTCATGCTGTTTAGCATTTAAGACCTCATGAGGGACCCCATCCTTAGAGAGCATCATAGAGAGGGCCTCAGACTTCTCTACAGATGTAGTACCTACGAGTATTGGCTGACCTTTAGCATGATGTTCTTTAATATCCTCAACAATGGCTCTAAACTTTCCCTCCATTGTCCTATATACAACATCATTAATATCTTTTCTAACAACCGGCCTATTAGTAGGAACAACTATCGTATCTAAACCATATATACTAGAAAACTCCTCAGCCTCAGTAAGTGCAGTACCTGTCATACCGGAAAGATATGAGTACAATCTAAAGTAGTTCTGTAAAGTAATAGTGGCCATAGTTTTACTTTCACGCTTAACCTCTACACCCTCTTTAGCCTCAATAGCTTGGTGTAAACCCTCACTATATCTTCTTCCTGCTAATGCCCTTCCTGTAAACTCGTCTACAATTAATATCTCACCATCCCTAACCATATACTCATCATCCAGTTTGTAAAGCTCTTTTGCCTTAAGTGCATTGTCCAAGTGATATGCTAACTGTGCATTCTCATACACATTCTTTACCTTTAACATCTTCTCTACAGCATCAATACCCTCATCTGAGAGAGATACAGAATTAGACTTCTCATCTACGGAGTAATGTTTCTCTTTCTGCAAAGATTTAACCAAGTTAGCAAATTGCATATACATCTCATTAGATGCCTGTGCACTTGTAGAAATAATTAGGGGAGTTCTAGCTTCATCAATTAAAATGGAGTCAGCCTCATCAACAATAGCGAAATATCTAGGACCCTGAACTCTCTCATCTAAATTAGAAACCATATTGTCTCTTAGATAATCAAAACCGTACTCATTGTTAGTACCGTATACCACATCACACTCATATGCCTCTTTCTTACTACACTCAATTAGGTTAACCCCACTCATATGATCATATTTAAGCCTACCTGCTTCCTTTGCCTTCTTCTCTCTCTCTTTGATTAGCTCTTTACCCTCACTTCCCTTTAGCTTTAGTGCCTCCTCATCTGAGATATATCTAAACTGAGAACCAGAGTTGATAGCGGATACAGTCATACCTAAGCTATTAAGTATGTGTCCTGTCCACTCTGCATCTCTTCTTGCAAGATAGTCGTTTACAGTAACTAAGTGTGCACCTCTACCCGTTAATGCATACAGGTAAAGAGGCATATTAGCTGCTAATGTTTTACCCTCACCAGTGAATAGCTCTGCCACTTTATTATCAAAAAGTACATACCCTGCCATTGCTTGAACATCAAAATGCCTATGATTAGCAACCCTACGGGAAGCCTCTCTTACTACAGCAAAAGCTTCAGGTAATATCTCTCTTAATACCTTCTTCTCATCCTCTAATCTCTTTTTTAACTCCTCCTTATTTAACTCATTAAACTCATCTCTAACCTTCTGTATATCTACATTAAGTGTCTTTCTAAACTCATCTGTTTTAGCTCTTAACTGTTCATCAGAGAGCTTTTTAATATCCTCTTCAAAGGAATTAATCTCATCTACGATTAATTGAATCTTTTTTAGTTGTTTCTCATTAGAGTCAAACAGACCCTCGAATATTTTTAACATAGCTATCGATTATATCAATATTTCACCTTAGTACAAATATATTCTTTTAAAGATTTGTTAATTTAAAGATGTAACAATATATATATGATATCACTTCTTCTAACAGCACTACTCACACTACAGTATCCAACATATTCACAGCTACCACTTAAAACAGAGTGGGAATCATTAGGAGAGGATATTGAGTATGAGCTTCAGTACTCTTACAGAGAGGATTTTAAATATATTGAGATATCACATTGGCCAACAACGAACACATATGAATATACAAATCATCTTGAAGAGAGATTTTACTGCAGAAGGTTAAGATATAGATATATTGGTCAGGAGGAATATCACTACAAGAGCTTAGATTGTTTTTACTTTGATAGTACATATGTATCACCCCCAGAAGAGATACCTGAACCAGAAATTCCTCCAGAGATACCAATGGAGGAGGAAACATCTATATACAATTCTGATCCTGGCCCTATCCCTTCACCCTTACCTCCAGTAATCTTTGATGAGAGAGAGTCTCTTCCAATATACTCTTCTGTACTTGGAGTTTCTGATACTAAAGAGAAAAGATGTAAGATATCAATATTAAGAAGAGAGAAAAATGAGATATTAGATTGGAATTGTGATCTCTCTTTAAATATAAACAGAAGCGAGTATACAAATTGGAGTACATATTACTCAATATTAGTAGAGGGCCAGTACTCTAAACAGATATTAGCAGATGTACACATATATGAATGTACACCGTTTAATCCTTTTGATATTAAGACTTGGGGAAGATGTAAGCCAAGAGAAATTGAAAGTAAGCAGAGAGAGCTCTTACCAATATATTCAGGATATATACAGGTCGATGGTAAAGTTCAAAGTAATACCTCTTTTGCATTTAAATCAAACTCCTTCTTAGTTACAACTAACATGAGAGAAGATATGTCAAAAAAGGATATCAAATTTATTTTAAATACATACATCTCTTTAAAGAGTAAAGAGTGGATAGATGTACAGTACACTACTGTAAAAGATCTAAACTTAAAAGAGGTTAAGGTCGAGCACAAACCATTCTCATTCCCATTAGATAGATATATTGGTGTTACACAGTGGTATGGATGTACAAAGTATCAATGTCCTCACAAAGGTATAGATTTTGGAGCTAGATTAAACAGAGTGGTAAGTGTATCTAATGGTACTGTCATAAACAGTGGATATGATAGATATGGTGGAGAGTGTAATCAGGGTGGTAATTTTGTAATACTGAAACATACAAATGGTATGTACACTACATACTTTCATTTAGATTCATACAGTGTAAAGATAGGAGATATTGTAAAGAAAGGACAAACCCTTGGTATCAGTGGTAATAGTGGTAAATGGAACTGTCAGAATTTAGGCTACCATTTACACTTTGAAACTAGAAAAAGCTCTAGCTCTTCTACACATAGTAATCCTGTTAAATATATTGATATAGATTGGAATATGATTCCTACTCTTGGTAAAGAGGTATACCCTAACAGATTAAGTGGGGAGAACCCTCATCCTAATTTTTAATATTAATATATGCTAAAAAATATCCTCCTCATTCTACTCTCTCTACTTCTTACAGAAAAGAATCTTAAATTTGAATATGTGATTCAAACAGAGAGTATTCCATTAAATATATATTGGATATCACACGACAATATCTTACTCTCATATCTCAATGAAGCTGAAATCTTTAATTTAGAAAACAGAGTAAGAAACAAACTAAATGATTGTGAGAGTTGTATATATGGATATGACAAAGAGATATTGAGATGTGAATATATTCATAGGGGAATTAAGAGTATGCAAGAGTTTAGTACAACGATCTCTATGTTTGATTCTAAAGAGAATTTAATATTTAAAAAAGATATCTTCCCGACTGTAATACCAGTTATTTGTACAAAGAGGTACATTATTTTAAAGAATGCTTACTCTTTCTTAGAACAGAAAACATATTACTTAGATATACAGAGTAACGAATTGAAAGATTTTAAAAAACAGAAAAAGAACCCTGCTATTAACAGCTTACCCCCTTACAAGAATATTTCTATAGGTAAAGAGAGAGTAATATTACTTACAGAGGAGAATTTACTTACGGTATACAGGAGGGCAAAATAGTGATACAATACTAATACAGCAATATTAGAGTATTAAGAATATGGCAAAACCAATGAAAGTAAAACAGATTCCTTTTCCTGAAAAACTAATAGAAAGAGCAGAGAAAAGGAGGAAAGAAATGGGTATTGGATTCCCAGAGTATATTAGACATCTTGTTTTAAATGATGTTGAAAAGGAAATTACTCTTACCCAGGAAGAGGAAGAAGATATGGAATCTAGCCTTAGAGATTATGCGCAAGGTAAATATACTGTCCTTAAGAGTAAAGAGGATATAGAGAAACATTTCGGGGGAGATAACTAAACGATGACTCCTACTAAATATGAGATCTATTTTACAGTAGGATTTAAAAGAAGGCTTAAGAAAATATCAAAGAAGGACTTAATACTTAAGAATTTGGTAAAAGAAACAATAAAAAGTATATCAGAAGATCCTTTTCAAGAAACCTTAAGAACACACCAAGTAAATATCTCAAAATATGGGAAAGTATACTCATCAAGTGTAAATAAAGATATTAGGATAATATGGAATTTTCAAGAAAGTGATATGACTATACACCTTCTCATTATCGGTGGTCATTCAGGTTCAAATAAAGTATATAAGGATTATCTAAGAATATCCTTTTAACTTTCTGTAATACACAATATACAGCACTACTAATGATATAGATTGGAGTATTAATGTAACCCAAACAATACCTACATACCCATATATCTTTATTACAATCAGATTTAAAGTAACATTCAAAATACCTACAACGACATTCTCTATCGCTAAATATTTTGCATGACCAGTAGAGGTAATTAATCCTGTATTAATAACTACAACGGGAATAGCTTTAGCAGCTGTTAATGCTACAGGTAGTAGTAATGAAAGTAATATACCATTAGAGTACTGAGGAAAGAGTAAATCTATACCAAACATAGTAAGAAGCATAGAGAGAGGGATAAATAGTATTGCTAACCCAAAGAAATACAGTAAAGATCTCTTAAATAACCCTCTTACACTCTCATATCTTTTTAAAGAAAACATCTCTACTACATTAGGAGCAAGTACTTGGCCCAAAACAGTAAAAGGTATTAGGTATATCATAAAGATCTTGTTTAGAAGCTCATACACAGCTATCTCCTCAAACAGGTTGTACATCCCTAATATTAAGATATTTACCTTAGAGATTAAGAAATATCCTAAAGTAGCAATACCAAAATATATAGAGTAAGTACCAATATCTTTAAGTACCTTCCTATCTATCCTAAACTCAAAACCCCTATGAAACAGTAGTAATATTAATGCATATATTGAAAAGAATATTACCTGTGTAAGAATAGCTCCTACTAATCCATATGTTGTTACAAGAAAGTATGAAAAGAATATTCCCAATATTCCTGTACATATAGATACAATTGCTAATATCTTAAATCTTTTTAACCCCCTATATATACCATCCAGAAGAGAGGTCAATGGATATATAAATACAAAAGGTAGGGCATAGTAAAGATAGGTGTAATATTCAGGGAATATCCTTTGTGCGAATATTAGTAAAAAAAGTATTACAGTAAATGAAAGAGTGAATATTATTAATCCTGAATTAAATAGTACTCTACCTACTTTCTCTTTACTAATAGTATTGTACTGAGCAACGTATTTAGATGTAGCTGTAGATATACCAAAATCAGCAAATGCAATTATCAGAAATAATGCAGAGGACATGTAATTGTATATACCCATATCTCCCTTACTAAGAAAGTATGTAGCAATGAAAAACATCAGTGCACTACTACCCTGTTTACTTAGTATTTGAATTAATCTCCATACAAAGGATGAGGATAGCTCTCTGTTATTTCTGTATTTACTAATGAGAATCTCTTTAATATTCATTCACCAATTCTATTTCTTTAACCCAAGCTTTTCAAACATATTCGTAGAATCAATACTTTCTATCTTTTGATTTCTGTATATGGGAAGAGTAATAGTAAATCTACTACCCCTATTCAATTCACTATCAATATTAATCTCACCACCCATTAGCTTTACAAGACCAAAGGTTACATACAAACCTAAACCTGTACCACCAGGTCTTACAATCTCAGAACCTAGATAGTTATCTATTCTATAAAATTTTCCACCTAGTCTTGAGATATCTTCTTGAGGTATTCCCTTACCAGTATCTGCTACACATATCTTTACAGAACTACTATCATACTCCGTAGAAATTAAAACTCTCCCTTCATGGGTATATTTAATTGCATTACTAACTAGATTATTAAGTATCTCTACTACCCTTACCCTATCTGCATATACAAATGGAGTACTGTGGTCTACCTGTGAAAGTAGTTTAATACCTTTCTCCTGAGCCTCTATATCATGCCCATCTACTACCATTTCAATCTCAGCTTTAATATCTACCTTACTATGCCTAATCTCAACCTTATTACCCTCTAATTTTGCAGATGTAAGTAATGTATTTATTAACTCTATCTCTGTATCTATGGAAGATTTCACTCTACCTAAGTATTTCTTAAACTCTTCAGGATTACTGTCGATATATTTTTCAAGAAACTCTACATTTAATTTCGCAACAGTAGCAGGAGTACGTAACTCATGCCCCATTATATCTATCATATCTGCCTCTTTTCTCCTTGCCTCCTGTAGCTCTTTAATCTTTACCTGTAATTCCTTAGTCTGCTCATCAACCTTCTCTCTTAAAGATCTATTAAACAGCTGAACCTCTTGGTAGAGTACAGCTCTACCTATTGACACACTAATATTGTCAGACATCTTCTCAACCAACTCTATATCCTCAACACTAAGAGGATATTTATCCACCCTATATCCTAGTAGTAGCACGCCATCAAATTGAGTTCTACTATTAAATGGAATTACTGTTGAAATCTCTGACTCCCCAAAAGAACCTATTACCTCCTGTAACCTTTTATCTAAGCCAGACTCCTCCAGTATCATCTTTCTCTTTATCTCATCAGAAACTAAAACTTTCTCTAAAGATACATCACTCCAATTACGTACTATCTGAAGTAAATACTCTGGAGATATCTCCTTAAAATCATCTAAATATTTATACCTTATTGAGTAGTCACCCTTATCGAAAAGTATTATACCAACCCTCTCTATCATGAATAGCTGCTTAATAGTTCTTTTAACATTAATAGCTATCCTATCTATTGTTAATTCAATATTACTCACCTGCATAAAGTTATTAAGTATCTCCTCCCTATTTCTTTTATCCTTAGAGAAGATATTTAACAGAAGATTAACTAACGGTCTATATATGAATTGATATATACCGATAGCTATGGCTGCAAATATAGCGATATTAAGATACCTGTTATTCAAATCACTGCTAAAAAGCTGATCATATGAATCTACAAAGAGAAGTATCCCAAAGATTGCGTATGTTAGAGTTAGGAGAAAGAAAAGAGAGTTTCTTAATACCACCTTTATCATTAAAAACCTACTCTGAAGAATGGAGTATGC
>JAVEZR010000012.1:0-20399 GCA_034002865.1 Candidatus Dojkabacteria bacterium | reverse complement strand
ATAGTCCTAAGAATTCTATAGTGCTTCTATTTCTAATCCAATTCTTTATTATATCTTTAGGCTCTTTTGGATTTTTGTATTTAGCAATACTGGTTAGTGATATGTACTCATTATTTCCTTTAGAGAGGATTTCAATATCTTTTCCTTTTACATTTATTTTCTCCATGCATATATTTTAGTAAGGAGATATTAAATATGTTTGAACAGGGGAATTATGTATAATACTGATATATGAGAGGAGCCATTATTGGAGATATTATAGGGAGTACAAGAGAGTTTAGTAGTAAGGTTACTACTAAAGAGTTTGAACTTTTTCCATACGGCAGTACATTTACAGATGATACTGTATTAACAATTGCTGTATATGATTCTTTAAAGAATAGTATTCCATTAGAACAATCCTTTATGAAATGGATAGAGAAATATCCTAATAGGGGGTATGGTGGTATGTTTTTTGAATGGATACTAAGTAAAGAGAAAAAACCATATGGAAGTAAAGGTAATGGATCTGCTATGAGAGTCTCTCCAGTAGGTTGGTTATATGAAACAGAGGAAGATGTACTTAAAGAAGCTAAGAGAGTATCAGCGATAACACATGATCATATAGAGGGGATAGAGAGTGCTCAGGCAGTAGCTATGGCTATCTATATGGCTAGAAACAGAAAGAGTAAGGAAGAGATAAAGGAATATGTTGAAGAGAAGTTTAAGTATGATTTAAGTAAGTCTTTAGATGAGGTAAGGGATAGTTATGAATATAATGAGTTAGCTATTGGTACAGTTCCTTTTTCTTTTATATGTTTTTTAGAGAGTAATAGTTTTGAGGATAGTATTAGGAATAGTATATCTTTAGGGGGTGATGCTGATACATTAGCAGCTATTACAGGTAGTATATCTGAAGCTTATTATGGTTTAGATGAGGAGATGTGGGAGAAGGCTAAGGGATATTTAACGGAGGAGATGAGGGAGGTGTTGGGGTGGGGTAATCCAGATGATAGAAGAACTATGTGATGAAATATTAAAGATGGTAAGGGAGTAGCAAAAACTTATTATAAGGAAGAAAGTGGTATGGTATATATCTTTCTATCGTTTATTGAGAATCTAGAGAGTCAAAAGAGAAAAGGCTATGATAAACGAGATGAACCCAAAACCTTCTCAGATTTTGACTATTTCTTTCTTCTGTTATATGGACTCTGATTTGTAGGCTTTAAGGAAATACCTAGATCAGAAGCTTTTGTATGAACTGCAGCAGGCGTTCTTTCAATTTTTAATGCTATAACCCGAGTAGGGGTATTTTCTTTTGCTAGGCTTTTTAAGGTGCTAATATCTTTTGAGGTCCATTCTTTGTGATTGTTTTTTGGTTCTTTTGCCATTTCAAATTAATAAAAAATTAAATAAGACATTCATTAAGTGATAGCAGATTGTTAGTATATTGGCTATCTGCGTAAGTTTGTAAAAATCTATTTCCAGTAGTACTAGTTCTTATATAGCAATATGCTTTCGTATCGTGATTTGATATTACATATGCGTGATTCCCATCATCTAAGTACTTAAGCATCTGATCTCTCGTTGATCTAACAGTCTTGCCTACGGAGTTTTTCCATCCGTAATGGGTAATCCCTTCGTGGGGATTGTTGTGATTCCCATTGTCCTTATTTATACAAACGATTTCGACTTCTGACATAGAAGTAAAAAAAATAATTTAATTTGGGCAGTCTTTAGAGGTTGTTTTACTGTAATCCTCATGTTATAATTAACTATATCATACCGTTATAATTTGTCAAGAGGATACTAAAAATGCTTACAGAGAAACAATCTTCTGTGTTTAGGTTTGTAAAGGAATATATCAAAAGATATGGGAAAGGTCCTTCTCTGGCTCAGATATCTAGGGAAGTACAGATTAATAATAGAAATAATGTGATTCGTTTAATTGATGTCTTGGAAAAGAAAGGTCTTCTCAATCGAGATGAGATATCAAAAGAATTGAAACTCATCGATAAGACTTCTTTTGTGTATGTTCCAATTTTGGGATATGCAAATGCAGGAGTTCCCGTTGCTATCGCAGAATCCCAGAATATTGGCTATTTAGCAATAGATAAGAAGATCATCCAAGCATCTGAGGATCTTTTTTCTGTTATTATTCAAGGTGATTCAATGGATCAGTGTTCAGTTAATGGGAAATATTTGGAAGATGGTAAGTATGCGATTGTAAAATCAAATAGATATGATCTGGGAAAACCTGTGCTAGTTATTGTGGATGGGTGTGCAACGATTAAGATATTGGATAAAGATCCTGCCGGAGAATATATAATTTTACGCCCCCAGTCTAGTAATACTTCTAATCGACCCATATATGTATATGATGAGAATGATTTAGTAATTAATGGGGAAATAATAGATGTTTTAAGTAACTAGAATTCAACTTTTCTCAAGATTTGTGAGTCTTCAGTAACAGGGGATAAATTTAATTATAATTTTAAATTCAAACTTAAAGATACTTCTTTATCTGTTTTTCAATCTCTTTCCAATCTACTTCTTTGTTTATTCTCCACAAGGGGGTATATGATCTCTTCCCTTTAACATCCCTTTCTAGTACCTTACCTGCTTTTAAAAGAAGAGGAGGCATATTATTAGTTTGCATAGTTAAACTTGTCCAACCACCACCCATTTCCTGTGTTGATAGTCCTGTTTTTTTTGCAATCATGGAGGCTGAGAACTTAAAAATATTCTCATTATCGATTAGCAATACTGCAGAAATCATCTTAATTACATTCTTGGTCTTATCTCCTAAGAATTTGTCTATGTCGTACATATTTTTTGTATATAAATTTAAGTACAATTGATTGTACCATATAGGACCGACAGGGGCAAGGGGCTAAACAGGAGCATGTTGAGTGGTAAAAAATAGTAGAAGGGGGTAAAATAAGATTAATAATTCATTAATTCTAAGCGAAATGGCTAAGAAGAATAAAAGTATAGAGGAGTCATTGTGGGAATCTGCAAATAAGCTAAGAGGTACTGTAGAAACTCAAGAGTATAAGCATGTCGTTTTAGGATTGATATTCCTCAAGTTCGCAAGTGATAAATTCCAAGAACGTAGAGATGAACTCGTATCTGAGGGGAAGGAAAAGTATCTAGAAATGGTGGAGTTTTATACCATGAAGAACGTCTTTTACCTTCCAGAGGAATCTAGGTGGAGTTATCTGATTAAAAATGCCAAACAGAGCGACATATCTATAAAGATTGATACAGCTTTATTTACCTTAGAAAAAAAGAATCCCTCTCTTAAAGGTGCCTTACCCAATAACTATTATGCGGGTTTAAATCTTGATACTACAAAATTAGGGTCCCTCTTAAATGAGATTGATAAGATTGATACATTACAAGATAAATCTAACGACATAATTGGAAGAATTTATGAATATTTCTTGAGTAAATTTGCAATAGCAGAGGGTAAGGGAAAGGGAGAATTTTATACTCCTAAAAATATTGTTAATTTGATTGCAGAACTTATAGAACCTTACAAGGGGAAAATTTATGACCCCTGTTGTGGTTCTGGTGGTATGTTTGTACAGTCTATAAAGTTTGTTGAGGCTCATCATGGGGATACAAAAAAAGTTGCAATTTATGGACAGGAAAGTATTCCAACTACATACAAATTGGCAAAAATGAATTTAGCAATTCGAGGGATTTCATCAAACCTAGGAAACACGGCAGCTGATACTTTCGGGAATGATCAGCACAAAGATCTCAAAGCAGATTTCATAATGGCAAATCCTCCTTTTAACCAAAAGGATTGGCGAGGTAAAGATGAGTTAATAAAGGATGCTCGTTGGGAAGGATATGATATTCCTCCTGTTAGCAACGCAAATTATGGCTGGATTTTACATATTGCATCCAAGCTTTCCTCAAGCGGTGTAGCTGGCTTTTTGCTGGCCAATGGTGCTTTGGGTGATTCTGATACAGTAGGGATCAGAAAACAGCTTATCAAAAACCACCTTGTTGAAGCGATCCTCGTGCTTCCAAGAGATATGTTTTATAGTACAGATATTAGTGTAACTTTGTGGATTCTGAATAAAAATAAACAAGCACGAACGATTGAACACAATGGAGAGATAGCTAAATATCGAAGCAGAGAGAATGAGATATTGTTTATGGATTTGCGTAGAATGGGTGAAGAATATGAAAAAAAATATATTCAACTTACTGACGAGGATATTAAAAAGGTTGTCTCTAACTATAACAACTGGCAAAAAGAAGGGTTTGAGATCAGCTATAAAAATATTCCAGAATTTTGTTATAGTGCGAATATTGAAGAAATTGAAAAAAACAATTGGTCACTGATTCCTAGTAAATATATAGAATTTATTGATCGTGATAGCAACATTGATTATAACGAAGAAATGAAACGAATTCAAAAACAATTTAAAACAATTCTTGCAGAAGAAAAAGATTCTCAAGAGAAGTTAATGAAAGCTTTTAAACATCTTGGCTATGAAATTGAATTATAAAAAAATAGGTGATTATATAAAGCTCGTAGATGAAAGGAATAAAAACTTTGAGGTAACTAATCTTTTGGGTATAAATATTCGGAAGAAATTTATGCCTTCTGTTGCAAATACTTCGAAAACAGATTTATCTAAATATAAAATAATTCGTAAAGGTCAATTTGCATACAGTGCAATGCAAGTTGGAAGAGATGAAACTGTTCGCGTAGTTTTGTACTCAGATGATAATCCCGCGATTATTTCTCCTGCATATCTTATTTTCGAGGTAGAAGATATAAATAAAGTTCTCCCAGAATATTTAATGATGTATTTTCAAAGACCAGAATCAGACAGATATGGTTGGTTTATCAGTGATGGGAGTGTGCGTTCTAGCTTAGAGTGGGAACGATTTTGCGAAATTGAAATTCCAATTCCTGAGGAGATCGAAACTCAAAGAAATGTCGTTGCTGTTTATAATGAGTTTCTTCGCAACCAAAAATGTTTTGAAGGAAGTTTGGAGGATCTCCAGTTAATTTGTGATACTTTTATTGAGAATTTGCTTAAAAAGAATGAATTAAAAACACTTGGCGAGTATATTCAGCAATCAGAATATGAAAATTATGGCTTACCATTAAGTAAAGTAAGGGGAGTTTCTATCCATAAAGTGTTAATAAAGCCTAAAGCAAACATGACCAATGTTAAGCTTTCAGGATATAAGCTTCTTAAAAAGGGCCAATTTGTTTTTAATCCCAATACTGCAAGAATGGGAGAGAGGATTCCTATTGCTTTAAACACGGAGGAAGATTATATTGTTTCAAAAATCTATCCTGTTTTTGAAATCACAAAAGAAGATTTGTTACCTGAGTTTCTTTATCTTTGGTTTACTCGCCAAGATTTTGATAGATATGCTCGTTTTCACTCTTGGGGCAGTGCCAGAGAAACTTTTAACTGGGAAGATATGTGCGCGGTAAGACTACCTATTCCGGACATTGAAGTTCAAAATTCCATTGTTGACATTCATCATGTGTTGGAGTCAAGAAAAAAAATAAATGAAGATTTAAAAAATATGATTGCTCCATTGTGCCCTGTTTTGATAAAAGGGGTAGTTGATAATTTTAAGGTAAATAAAATATGAAATTTACAGAAGAAACATTAGAACAAGCTGTAATAGAACTTTTTGGTGAAGTTAATATCCCACATTATCATGGAGATACTATTCATAAAGAAATGGGTGATGTTTTATTGAGAGATGATCTTCGCATATTTCTTCAAAACAGATATACACAATACGGAATTACTCAAAATGAAATTGATACTATCTTAAGAAAGTTAGATCTTTATCCCAGTTCAGCTCTCTATGAAAGCAACCGAGACATTCTCCGATTGGTTTCTGATGGTTTTATATTTAAAAGAGAGGATAGAAGTCAAAAAGATATTTTTATTGAACTTCTTGATTTTGATAATGCCTCAAACAATATCTTTAAAATTGTTAATCAATTGGAAATTCAAGGAAATGAAAAAAGAATTCCTGATGGTATCGTGTATATAAACGGATTGCCTTTAGTAGTTTTTGAATTCAAAAGTGCAGTAAAAGAAAATTGCACCATTAAAGATGCATATACTCAACTTACTGTTCGCTACAGAAGAGATATTCCAGAGCTACTTAAATATAATGCTTTTTGTGTTATAAGCGATGGAGTAAATAATAAGATGGGGTCATTATTTGCACCTTATGACTTCTTCTATGCTTGGAGAAAAATTAATAATGCTGATGAGCCTAAAGATGGGATCGATTCTTTGTACACCATGATAAAAGGTTTGTTCGATAAGGAAAGATTGCTAGATGTTATTCATAATTTTATTTACTTTCCAGATTCTACCAAAAGCGAAACAAAAATTGTTTGCCGATACCCTCAATATTATGCAGCTCGTAAATTATATGAAAACATAAAAACAAACATTAAGCCAAACGGAAGTGGTAAAGGCGGAACCTATTTTGGTGCAACTGGATCAGGTAAAAGTTTCGCTATGTTGTATTTGTCACGATTATTGATGAAAAGTATTGATTTTTCAAGTCCAACGATTGTATTGATTACCGATAGAACCGATCTTGATGACCAACTTTCTGAACAATTTACTAATGCAAAGACTTTTATAAATGAAGATAAGATTTTAAGCGTTGAAAGCAGGGCCGATTTAAGAGAAAAACTTCAAGGAATTAAAGGAGGAGGTGTTTACTTAACGACTATTCAAAAATTTACTGAAGATACAGATTTACTTACAGGCAGATCAAATGTGATTTGTATTTCTGATGAAGCACATAGGACTCAGATCAACTTAGACCAAAAGCTAAAAATGACTGACAAGGGTGTTGAGGTTAAATATGGTTTTGCGAAATATCTTCACGATTCTCTACCAAATGCAACGTATGTCGGTGTTACAGGCACTCCAATCGATGGGACTTTGGCTGTCTTTGGCGATGTCGCGGATGCTTATACGATGAAAGAATCCGTAGAAGATGAAATTACTGTAAGAATCGTTTATGAAGGTAGGGCGGCAAAAGTATTGTTAAACGAGGAGAAATTAGAAGAAATTGAAAAATATTACGAAATTTGTGCAGAAGAAGGGGCGAACGAATACCAAATTGAAGAAAGCAAAAAAGCAGTTGCCCAGATGGAAGTCATTTTGGGTGATCCAAAAAGGTTGAAACTGCTTGCAAAAGATTTTGTTGAGCATTACGAGAAAAGAATAGAAGAAGGTGCAAGTATTAAAGGAAAAATAATGTTCGTTTGTTCTAGCCGGCCGATTGCATATAACTTTTATAAAGAGGTAATTACCCTAAGACCAGAGTGGGCTGAAATTAGAGCCTGTGAGGAAGGATCTATATTGACTGATGCAGAGAGACGAGAAATAAAACCAATAGAGAGAATAAAAATGGTAATGACTCGAAATAAAGATGATGAAAAAGTGCTTTACGATATGCTTGGTACAAAAGATAATAGAAAAGAGTTAGACAGACAATTCAAAAATGCCAAGTCAAACTTTAAAATTGCAATTGTTGTAGATATGTGGCTTACAGGTTTCGATGTGCCATTCTTGGAAGCAATTTATATTGACAAGCCAGTTCAGCAACACTCATTGATTCAAACTATTTCAAGAGTAAATCGTGTATATGAAGGAAAGGAGGTAGGGCTTGTAGTCGATTATATTGGCATTAAAAGTAATATGAATATTGCTCTCGCAAAATATAGCAAAGTTCATAATGATGATTTTGTTGATGTTGAGAAAGCTGTGGGAATAGTTAAAGATCAGTTAGACCTGCTCTCGAAATTGTTTTATGGTTTTGATACTAATTCATTTTTCCAAGGTTTACCACTAGAAAAACTGAATTGTTTAAATAGAGCTGCTGAGTTTGTACAAATATCCGTAGATATTGAGAATCGTTTTATCTCTATTACCAAAAAATTAAAATCTGCCTACAATCTTTGTTGTTCAAATGAGAAAATCACACAAGTTGAGCGAGATCATATACATTTCTACTTTGCAATCAAATCAATTATTTACAAATTAACTAAAGGTGATGCACCTGATACAGCACAGATGAATGAGAAGGTTCGCCAATTGATTCAAGAAGCTTTAATAAGTGAAGGAGTAGAGGAGATATTTAAGATTGGTCATAACAAAAAAGATGATAGTATGGATATTTTTAGTGATGAATATCTAGCAAAAATTGAAAAAATTAAATTGCCTAATACAAAAATTAAATTACTACAAAAACTTTTATCCGAAGCAATAGGAGAATTTAAGAAAACAAATAAGATTAAGGCAATGGATTTTTCAAAAAAACTCAAGAAACTAATTGAGGTATATAACGAGCGAAGAGATTCTGATGTTTTTCAAAGCCATGTATTGGATGAAGTCGCAGGTCAGTTTGCAAATTTATTTAAACAATTACAACAAGAAAGACAATCTTTTGTTGGTTTAGGTATTGATTATGAAGAGAAAGCCTTTTATGATATTTTGAAAGCTGTCGCAGAAAAATATGCATTTTACTACCCTGAAGAAAAATTGCGGACACTCTCTATGGCTGTTAAGGCTATTGTGGATGATAAATCTAAGTATACAGATTGGTCTAAGAAAAGTGATATCAAGGCAGAGCTTAAAGTAGATCTGATTCTGACACTTGATAAATATGGTTATCCTCCTGTACCAAAAGATGAGGTCTTTAGGGAAGTATTTGAGCAAGCAGAAAATTTTAAGAAATATTATTCCGAATAATTCCTAGACTTTCCCCCCCCTTACTGTACCTTCCTTCTAATGAAAGATACCAATGAATTAGAATATGTTCTCTATGCTAGAAAATCTTCAGAATCAGAGGAAAGACAAGCCATGAGTATAGATGGACAACTCATGGAAATGAAACAAAAAGCTAAAAGAGAAAAGATAACAAAACAGAAATAATAATAAAGATCTATTTTGTAAATTCATATTTGATTTAAATAATGAGAAATTTTTTTCTATACTATATAATCTCTTAAGTTAGTTTTTGTACTAAATTAATTATTAATCTTATGGCTCAACTATTTAAACAAGTAGACTATAATCTTGCAACAATAATTCAAAATATAGATGTAGGAATAATAGGATTACCTGATATCCAAAGGGAGTTCGTTTGGACAGATACAAAAGTTAGAGATTTATTCGATTCGATGTTTAAAGGATACCCTGTAGGATACTTTCTTTTTTGGGCAAACGGGGAACAGAATAACGTAGCATTAATAGGAACTGGAACAAGACAAATATCCCCCAATTTATTGATTGTTGATGGTCAACAAAGACTAACCTCCTTATATGCAGTTATAAAAGGTAAGGAAATTTTTAGAAAAAATTTTGTAAAAGATAAGATAGTAATCTCTTTCAAACCTTTAGATAGTACTTTTGTCGTTCCCGATGCATCAACAGGGAGAAATGATGAGTATATTCATAGTATTACGGATATATGGAATCCAAATATAAATATCTTTGACCTAAAAGATAACTTCATTTCAAAACTAAAAGAAAGAAGGCAATTAACAGACGAAGAAATTAGAACTATTCAAGATAATATCCTCAAATTAAAAAATTTAGATGCCTATCCCTTCTCCTCATTAGAGTTAAATCCAAACATTACTGAAGAAGCAGTGGCAGATATTTTTGTGAAGATAAATAGCCAAGGTCAAACACTTAATATGGCAGATTTCATACTAACATTAATGTCTGTCTATTGGGATGAAGGAAGGATGCAGTTGGAATCTTTCTCAAGAAATGCAAAAAGCTCATCTGGCACGGGAGTGTCTCCTTTCAATTATATTATTCAACCAGATGCTGATGAGATTTTGAAATGTTCTGTTGGTTACGGTTTTAGAAGGGCAAGGATGAATTATATTTATAGTATCTTAAGAGGAAAGGATCTTGAAACAGGAGAGTTTAGCGATGAGAGGAGGGTTCAACAATTTGAGAAATTAAAAGAAGCTCAAGATAAAACCTTAGATATAACTACTTGGCATGAATTCCTCAAATCACTATCAATTGCGGGTTTTATTAGAGAAGATATTCTTACCTCAAAGAATACAGTTCTCTATGCTTATGTATTTTTCTTGATTGGAAGAAATGATTACAATGTTGACCTAAGTACATTAAAAAGTTTAATTGCCAGGTGGTTTTTCTTTTCTTCTCTTACTGGGAGATATACAGGCTCTCCAGAGACCGTTATGGAAATAGATTTAGTCAAACTAAAAGAGGTGCATAGTGCAGAAGAATTTATTAATCTGTTAACTGAAATTATTGATAGTACGATAACGAATGATTATTGGGAAATTACATTACCTAATGACTTAGCTACCTCAAGTTCAAGAAGTCCACAACTTTTCGCTTATTATGCCTCTTTAGTCATTTTAGGAGCAAAGGGTCTCTTTTCTAAAGTAGAAGTAAGAGATTTGATACAGGGTGGCCTTAAATCAAACAAGTCTGCGCTTGAAAGACACCATCTCTTCCCCAAGGCATATTTAATTAGAGAGGGGGTTGATAACCAAACAGTGAGAAATCAAATAGCAAACTATGCATTAGTTGAGTGGAATGATAATATCGATATTTCAGATAAGTCCCCGAAAGAGTATATTAAGAAATCACTTTCTCATTTCTCTCGAGAAGAAAAGGAGAATATGTATTTCTGGCATGCTCTTCCTGAAAACTGGGAGAAAATGGAATATGAGAAATTCTTAGTTGAAAGGAGAAAGTTAATTGCAAAAGTGATAAGCCATGCATTTGATAAGCTATCATTAAAATAGGGCATGAAGAATCCCCTCTACCTTAAAGATTGTTTAAAAGAATTAAACAAAGAAAAATATTCTCTCCCCATCATCTTAGGTAAAGACTCTAATAATGATATACATATTAAAGATCTAAAAGAATTAAAAAACATATTAATATCAGGATCTACTCACAGTGGTAAATCAGTATTTTTAAATAATGTAATAAATACAATATTACTAACTAAAACACCAAAAGAAGTACAAATAATACTAATAGATTTTAAACAAGCAGAACTATATATATATGAAAATATCCCTCATCTTAAATATCCAGTTATATATGATGTAGAACAAGCAGTATATACATTAGCTGATATATATACAGAAAGAGAAGAGAATAAAGATAAATCATATCCAGATATTGTAATACTCTTAGAAGACTATGCAGATTTTCTTTCTCTAGAAAGAATACATAGTAACGTATTTCAAGATTTAAGACATTGGGTTATGCATATATTAAATAATGGTAATAACTTAGGAATATATACAATCCTCTCCTCATCTAAGGTGGCTGACAACGAATTCTTAAAAAGAATAAGGGAGAGTATTCCAAATAGACTAGTAGGATTCCTACCTACCTCACAGGACTCTACAACCGTATTAGGAGAGCAGGGTGCAGAAGAACTAATGGGAAGTGGAGATATGATATTTAAAAATATGGATACAAATGAAAAGATAAGGGTACAAACACCTTTTATTTCTACTGAGGAAACAGAAGAAATTATTAAAAATATTTCGTAAAGGAAGAAATAAATTAAATAAAAATCTTAATGGAATTAGATATTAAAGATAGAATAAAAGGATGTATATATGGAAGTAGTATTGGTGATGATATGGGTTTAGATACACAACAATTACTTTTTACAATTAATGGAATACTGTATGGAGAAACTAGATTAAAGATTAAGGGAATAGGGGGAGATATATCTAAATGGATATTTTTAGCATTAAAGGATTGGTCTAAGTTAAATAGTGATAGTGGGTTTATAACAACATGGTTATATAATTCCAAAGATTTTAAAGAAGGAAGTAATAGTACATTAGAAATAGTTAAAAGTATGGATATTAATTCAGTTGGTAAAAGTAGTAATGACACAGAGGAATGCGATGTATTATCTAGAGCTATTGGTATATCTCTCTGTTATTTTAATTCAAAAAGTAGGGAAGAGATATTTGATTTGAGTATGAAGGTTTGTAGTATTACCCATGGTAATAATTTAATTACCTTATCCTCCGGTTTTCTTTCTTCTTTTGTTTCCTTACTTATAAATGGAATTAATTTGGATGATGCTTTTAATATATCTTTAGATATTTTAAAGGGATATCCTAATTCGGAGGTATTAGTAAAAAGATTAGAGGAAAGGAATGGAGATGATTGTCTATCTTTATGTTTGTCCTACTGTTTTAAATATGTAAATGATTTTGAGAATGGTGTTATCGAATCTAAAAAGAGTAATACTACTGTCTCTATGTTAGTTGGAAGCATATTAGGGTTATACAATGGTATTAAAGAGGTTGATAGTATAGAGATATTAGATACTATTAGTAATGATATTAATACATTCTCAATGGATGAAGATTATCTTAATAGTGAAGGATGGAAGGAAAGATATGTGGATGTGGTATATAAGTATTTAGTTGAAAGAGCAAACAAATGAAAATCTACCTAGATATCGATGGTGTTCTCTTAGATACTAAAGAGTATAAACAAATGCCATATTTAAAAGAATTTCTTACTACTGTATTTAATATATCTAAAGGAGAAGTATATTGGTTAAGTACACATACTAAACATGGAGAAAGTGATATAGCTTTGTATCACTTAGAAGAAGAATTAGAGAAAGATATATTAGAAATGATAAAAGGTATTAAAAATACTAAATGGAATGTATTAAAAACAGAAGGTATTGATATTAATAGTGATTTTCTTTGGTTTGATGATGTAATCTTTCAAGCAGAGTATAACTATTTAGAAAGTATTGGTAAGGAAAGTTGTTTAATTAAGGTTGAGAATAACCTAGAGGAAATAGTAGAGTTATTAAAAGATGAATATTCTAAATAGTTGAGAATCATATTCCCTACTAATCTGTTTCAAGAGAGCTATCTAATTCTGGTATTACTGTAACCTCTTTACTACCCTTATCTATTACTACAGTAAAGCTATCTATTTGAACATTCTTCTCGTTTGTAAAATATACCTGTCTAGATTCATATTTTAGAATATATGCATTTTCATCCTCTTTCTGTTCTACAAGACAAACATCAGCATAAGAGTGCATAAAAGTATTAATATCTCCATTACTGATTAAACTATAAACAAAAGCTTCTCTATCAGTACCATCGTAAAGTACTCCCTCTACTATTTTGGTTTCTAATCCATATGTACTAACAGCATCCTTCTTTGAGGTTTCATCTACATATATGCAAGAGGTTTTACCAATATTCCTAAAGAATGCTCTCTGTGTAGATTCTACTACCTCTTCACCTTGAGATGAGAATAGAATAGATATTAACACTCCAAATATTACTAGTAAGGTTATTACTACAAGATATTTCTTTTTTGTCATATTATTTATAGTTTATTAAATATAATTATAAATATACTTTAGCATATTTAAGATTGATATACATTATTAATGTATAATGGAGTATGGGAGAAATAATATTAGGTGGTGGATGTTTTTGGTGCTTAGAAGCTATATTCCAAAGAATTGATGGTATAGATTCTGTTGTCTCTGGATATGCAGGAGGACATACAGATAATCCTACATATGAGAAAGTATTAATAGGCGATACAGGTCATGCAGAGGTTGTTAAGGTAAGGTTTAATTCAAAGAAGATTACATTAGAGCAGATATTGAAAATATTTCTATTAGCCCATGATCCTACTACGTTAAATAGGCAGGGTGCTGATATAGGTACACAGTATAGGTCTATTATTCTTTACAGTAATGAGAAACAGAGGAAGATTATTGAAGAAGTTATTAAAAAGGCACAGGGAGAGTATTCTGATCTGATAGTTACTGAGGTTAAGAAATTAGAAAAGTTTTATGAAGCAGAAGGGTATCACAGAGATTACTATAACAATAATCCAAATGTAGGATACTGTAGGTTTGTTATCAAACCAAAATTAGACAAAATCATCAATGAAGTGAGTGACAGTTAGAAGATGTATAATATATAACCTCTAAATAATTTTTAAAAGAGAGTCTGTATGAATAAAAAGATTAAATATATAGCTATTGCTGTTCTAGTAGTGATTCTTTTACTTTCTGTGTTCCTTCTCTTAAAAGATAGAGGTAAAACATCCTCAGAGAGTATAGACAGGGAGAGTAGTGTATCTAATGATTCGGAAATAAGCTACCTGTTGGATACATATCCACTAGAGCAAGTACCATTGTACAAAGTAACCGAGGTGAGCTCTAGTAAGCTGTATATTAATTGGGATCCTAATAATATATCTATCTTTGATGATAAGGAGTTTAGCTATTACAATGTCGTCTTCTATACAGAGTCCTCTCAGGAAGAGCTCCTAAAGTACTACAAGGGTATTTTTGATAAAGAGATTGTAGATGAATATCCTATGCCTGATATGGTAAATGGGTATATTGGTAAGTATAGAGTTTCTGCAGCCCACTATTCTGGTAATACTGCATATATACAGGTACATCTTCCAAAGGATGAATTTACTAAAGAGAATATGTATTTTGATACATATCCAGATTTTTTTGAAAAAGATTCCTTGTTTGTAGAGCATGAGAATTCATATGGTTTACTTAATCAGCTTGGTGGTCAGACTGAATATACTAGATATTTTACAGTTATAGATAGTGGAGATCAGGATAATGATGGTAAGGATGATGTAGATGAGTTTGGTGTATTAATATCTAAGTATAAGGAAATATATGAGAGTAAGGATAGTTATGAGTATGACTCCGATAGTGGTCAGATGAAGTGGGAAGAGGAGGGATACAAAGTTATTGCTAGTTTTGCAAGGGATCATGGTAGGGTATATCTGAATATTAGAGGGAGTATTGAGAAGTAGATAGTAAAACTAAGTAGATATTGTTTTTAAAGCTTCTTAGTATTTATCTTCTTCCTATATCAATGTTTAAATATACTGTTCTTTTTAATACTAATATAACAGCTATGACTCCTAGCAATGATACCGCTATTATCAAGGGCATTTGATTACCCCCATTCATCGATGGTATTAGTGGAAGTAATCCGATACTGATATTACTTAATGTATGGAATAAGTGCTGTATTAAGAGGCTTTTAGTTCTTGCGTATATCCAGGTATATATAAAAGTCATAAAGATGCACTGAGCAAGAAAGAGAAGGAATGGTATTGATTGATGAAAGTCTGTTGATATGTAGAAAAGAGGTAAATGCCAGAGTCCCCATATAGTGCCAAGAATTATACTCCCTTTAATACTGCCAATACTCTTGTTAAGAAAGTTTAAAGCGTAACCTCTCCAACCAGCCTCTTCACCAAGAACACTTGTGATTAGAACATACGGTATGGCAATTAATATAAAGATGGGATCTATTGATGTGAATGACACCGGTTCAAATAGTAGATTGTTTATTAGAACTGCAAGTATGGCTACTATAGCAGTAGCAAATATAGCAAATATGTACCACCATATATTAACTTTCCAAACCCTTAGACTTTTTAACAGCCTGTTTTTTAATATTCTATCATTATTAAGGAGAATGAGAAGAGTAAGGGAGAGTAGTGGACCGTATGCACCTAAGACTCTTAATATGAATATATCTTCTTTCAGTACTATTAACAGCCCCCATGATATCCAAGAGATTAGGAATGTGAATAGTATGAATTTTAAAAAGTTTTTGTATTTATTCTGCACTAAGAAATGATATCAAAATCTTAGAGGCTAATACAGGAATACTTACTTAGATTCCCCTTTATTTATAAATCTGTCTTAAATACATCCAAAGAGGTAAAATATCTATAAATGCAACTGTAAGTTTACACAAAACAACTGCAAGTTGGTGGTTGCAACTGGCTAAAGTACAATATAATTGGCTATTAAATTAAATATGTTTTTAATAATGAGCTTTAGTAAAAACTTAGAATATTTGAGAAAAGAGAAGAATTTCTCACAAGAGGAGTTAGCATTTAAGCTAGGAGTATCTAGACAAGCAGTATCAAAATGGGAATCAGGAGGAGCGTATCCTGAAACAGCTAAGATGATATCTATGTGTAAAATATTTGACTGTACATTAGATGAACTAATGAAAGAGGATATTGTTGAATTAGAGAGAAATGCCAAAAGAAGTTATACATTTAACGATCTGCTTGATGAGGTTACTAATATAGTAAAAAGAACATTCTATATGTTTGATAATATGAATCTTAGATCAGGCTTTAGATTTCTATTTGAAATGTTTCTCCTGTTTCTATTTATTTTATTACTAAATATACCCTTTAATTATCTATTTAGACTAGGTAATGAGGTACTTATAAATATACCTGGTAATATAGCGCAACTATTTATCTCAACATGGCATCTTATTACAAAGGTTGTATATATAGTGGTTGCTGCTATCTCATTTGTCTATATATATAAGATTAGATTTTTAGATAAGTTTGAAGAAGCGAAAGAAATAGATAGTAAAGATGATAGTAAGAAGAGTGAGACTTCTGTTAAAGAAGAGATTAAGAAAGATGAGAATAGAAAGGTTGAAATAAGGAAATATGATTTTGGAATATTTAATTATCTTGGAAAGATAGCCCTATTTTTTATTAAATCTTTTCTACTCTTTATCTCTTTACCAATCATCTTTTTACTTTTCTGTACAGTAGTAGGAGTAGTAGTAGGAACAGTGTTGATGTTTAATGGAGTCTTTTTCGTAGGTGCTGTTATCTGTCTACTATCAGTTATTCCCTTTACTGTTGGATTGCTTAATATAATATATAACTTTGTTGTTAATCATAGGAGTAGTTGGCAGAGGCTATTTATACTTTTCATTGCTTCAATAATTGGGTTTGGAGTAGGGGCAGGAATATCTGTATTTGAGTTTAGTAAGATGACAGTAAGCTCAGAGGCACCTGTACATGTAGAAAGCTCTGTTAAGGTAGAAACTTTTCAGATGCAAGAGGGTATGTATCTGTCCAACCTTATGTATGATTATGTAGTAGATGACTCTTTAGGAGATTTAGTTAAGGTTGAAGCTATATATTACGATGTATTTACAAATGATGTTGTAATAGAGAGGGATGAGAGCTCTAACAATATATATATATATACTCAGATGAAACAGAGTGTTAATTTAGGAGAGTTGTATAGTATTTCAATAGAGGATTTAAAAGAGAGGAGATTGTCTAACTATACTGCTTTAGGACAGCTTAAGTTTAAGGTGTATGCAAGTGAAGAGAATATAAGTAAGCTACAAATGAATCTTGAGAATCATATTAATAATGTATACTACCCCTATAATTGAGTATGAAGTAGATTAAAGTGAGATAGAGTAAAACAAATTAATCTTGAAAGAGTTTGCTCTTGACTGAGATAATTTAATCTTCAAATTCAGCTAAGAAGATATCTTTGAATTGTCTTTGTATGATCTCTGACCTATCTGATATTGTCCAGTTAAATACATCTCGTCCATTCCATTTCTCATTCCCAATATCTCTATCTTCTTTAATTAGAACTTACTGTATCGTAGCCTTTTTGAAGAGAAGCTATTGCTTCATCTGGCTCTCTTATAATCCAATCTAAGGTAAGAAAAGCAGCAACCTCATTCATATGGTAATCATCTCTCAAAGTTTCAACTGTGTATCCTAGTAAATTAACTTCATCTAAAGTATCTTCTTTTAAATATTTTATGAGACTTTCCTTTAACAAAGGATTCATAGTTTCTATCTTTGACATTACTTTTGATAAGGATTCTCCACTATACTCTGGGAATTTTGATAACAATAGCTCCTGCATAATTTATTTGAATTAATTTAATTATTAATTTTATCATAAATTATTGATAAGTGCAGTTCAGTTAAACTAAAAACTGTATTAGACTACTCTTCTTGAGATTTTTCATTCTTCAGTTTTAATTCTAGAAGACATCAAATTGCGAGGGAGTAATTCGTTCTATAACAACAGCCTTTCTAATGGTTGGTACACGGGTCTTGTTGGAACATGTTGAAATTGGCGGGACATACACGTCTGGAACCTATGTAAAATGAGAATGAGACAAAAGAGACAGTATAAAAAAGGTGTATAATTTGTTAATAAATTGAGGTCATTTTGATATGGAATTCAAAAGCCTTGTTAAATTAAAAAGAGGTGATAAAGTCGCAGTTTTATCCCCTTCTTTTGCTGCACCAGGGAAATGGCCAGATGTATATCAATTGGGTTTAGAAAGATTAAGGAAGAATTTTGGATTAGAACCTGTTGAATTTCCAACTACAAAAGAAATAGGATCAACTGGAGAAGATAGAGCAAAAGATTTGGTTAAAGCTTTTGAGAATAGTGAAATAAAGGCTGTTATAGCATCTTTAGGAGGTGATGATCAGGTCACATATATAAAGAATTTGCCAAGAGAACCTTTTATAAATAATCCTAAACCATTTTTTGGATATAGTGATAATACCCATTTTATTAATCATCTTTGGTTATGTGGAATACCTTCATACTATGGTGGTCATCTGTTTACAGAATTTGCAATGCAAGGGGGTATGGATGACTTAACTATAAAATATTTAAAATATGCACTGTTTGAAGATGGAGAATTTGAACTTGAGCAAAGTGATACCTTTAATGATATTGGTCTTTCATGGAATGATCCAAAGTTATTAAATCAAAGGAGAAGATATCAAGAAAATGAAGGTTGGTACTGGGATGGTAAAGAGAGTACAGAAGGAGTCTTGTGGGGTGGGTGTGTTGAATCACTTGATGAGTTGTTAAGGCACAATATTGCTATACCAAGTGTGGAGGACTTCCAAAATGTTGTTCTTTTTATGGAAACATCTGAAGAGATTCCTTCTTCGGATTATGTTCGCAGAGTAATTCGAGCCTTTGGTGAAAGAGGAATTCTTAAAAATATTAAAGGTATCTTTTTTGGTAGGCCAAAGGCATGGGAGTTTGATAAACAGTATACAGATGAAGAGAAGATAGAGTATAAAAAGCAACAAAGAGAAATGGTTTTAGAAATAGTAAGAAGATATAACGAACATATTCCAATTATACAAAATATGGATTTTGGTCATACTTCTCCTCAGATTTGTTTATCTTCTGGTAATAAAGTAAGAATAGATTCTGTATTAAAAAAAGTATACGCCCAATTTTAAGCAACTTGAAATTCTTCTCTCCTCAGAATGGTTTTAAAAGATAGTGGATGGGTCTTGAAGCAACCGTTGAAATATGGCGGGATATACACGTCTGGACCCTATGTAAAATGAGAATGAGACAAAAGAGGCAGTATAAAAAAAGGGATTAGTTAATTTCTAACCCAATTAAGTTTGTTAATCCTTTCAAAAGTATCAGAAGCTATAAATCCATTATCAAGCATAGGTTTTGAGTAATCAATATCATTACCATAATAATCAGTCATTATCCCGCTCATTGATGAAAGTATTGCATGTCCAGCACATATATCCCAAGTTCCCCACGCTCCAAAGTTACTATTGATTTGTAAATTTATTCCCCCCTCAATTATATGTATTCTTGGGTCTTTGAATTCATTACCTAATTCATCTGTGTGAACAAATCTATATCCAAGACTATTTTTAAATAGCTCAGTAAAGACATTTTCCCAATTCTCAGAAGGAGTGAATAGTAGGTTTTCTTCTTTGTATTTACTTTTAATAATTGGAATCTCATTATTTTCTTGTATTACTCTAGGTTTCTCATTGATATCCCCAATATATATCTTGTTATATACCGGATGGGATATTAATCCAAAAATTGGTTTATTTTTATATACTAAACCTATTAAAATATTAAAGGAATCTTTTCCATTCAAATATGCTTTTGTTCCATTTAATGGGTCTATATGCCATGTATACTCTTTCCACTCTTTATCTAATTCCTCAGAGACAATACCATATTCAGGATATTTATCTTTAAGATAGTCTTGTAATATTTCATTTACCTCAATATCTGCTTTTGTGACTTCAGAACCGTCACTCTTAATATCTTTGGATATATTTGTATTCCTGTATTTAAGTAATACATTGTTACATTCTTTAACAATATTTATTAATCCTTGTGTATCTATATTCATATTTGATAATTGTATCATATAAGGCTTCTACCTTAGAACCAAGAGCTCTTAAAAACATCTCTTTTTTGACTATTTTCATCCACCAGGCCTTACTTTTGAGAATTTCAGTTTTTAAGGTCAAAATAACTCAATCCCCATAAGGGTTTTGAAAGAGGGTGGACAGGTCTTGTTGGAACATGTTGAAATTGGCGGGGTGGACGGGACTCGAACCAGAGAAAACAAAATTGTGCCACAAAGGGATTTGTTTTGAGAAAGTAAGCAAAAACAGGGGGGCTTGTTCGAGCATCGTTCACTAGACGAACGAGTCGCTTCG
>JAVEZR010000011.1:0-24308 GCA_034002865.1 Candidatus Dojkabacteria bacterium | reverse complement strand
TGGGAATCAGATGTCCAAAGATATGATGGTTTTCAACTTAATAATGAGAATGGTATAGATATAGAGTATGGATTTGATTTCCCAATAAATACACTACAATCATACTTTGTACGAATACTACAAGGTAAGGGTAACTGGCAACCTGAGTTAAAGTAGTAATATGCTTTTATCAAAGAAAAAGGAGAGTGATTAGCTCTCCTTTTTTATTAACAGATACTTAATAATTAATCAGTAGCACTCATAATCTTTAATGCCCATCCTGATAGTAAAGGTACATCAAATCTCTCTCCTGAGTTAATCTTAACCAAGGCCATAATAAAGGCTATTAAGGCTAAGAGTCCGATTATAGGGGTTAACAACCATCCTATTACAGGTATTAAACCAAGAATAAAGGTTACATTGAATATTGCAAACTGTGCTGCATGATATCTTACAAAAAGATCATTCTTTTCAACAAAGATCATTATAAGACCAACAATAGGAATACATGAGAGCATTGCCATTGCCTTGTTCTTTTCATTGAAATGAATCTCCTCTAAGGAGTAGACCTTTTTTGCTTTCTTCTCTTCAGCCATTAGATAAAATATTTAATTTATATACATTTAAGTATATATCTATATCTTAAGAAGTTCAACAGTATACTATAAGTAGTTGCGAGGTATACCTGCAGTGGTATACTAAAATATTAAATTGAGTATACTACAGTATGGACGGTATATTAACAAAGAGACAGGAGAAAGTATTAAGAGTGATTAGGGATTTCTATTTAGATAATGGGAATGCGCCCTCACTTACTGAATTACAAGGAATGCTCAATATTACAACAAAGAGAGGTGTAGTAAACCATTTAGAAGCTTTAGAGAGGAAGGGGTATATCATTAGAACTAGTGAAGCTAGAGGTATACATATTGTTGAAGAGATAGAGGAGGATTCCTCTTATGAGTATTTAGTAGGTATACCTATTCTTGGATATGCTAATGCAGGTACTCCACTAGTACTTGCAGAGGAGCAGAACTTAGGAGTCTTACAGTTAGATAAATCATTGGTAGGAAATAGAGAGGGGCTGTTCTCTTTAATAGTGAAGGGAGATTCCATGAATATGCGTGAGATAGATGGTAAGACTTTAGAGGAGGGTCACTACCTTGTTGTTCAAAAGGATGCGGATATAGAGGATGGAGATGCTGTTTTAGCTATTGTAGATGGTAGTGCTACTGTAAAGAATATTAAGAGGAGTGAGGATATGGTTATTCTTTATCCTGAATCAAACAATCCAATACATAAGCCAATATATTTGGATATTAATAGTAACTCTATGATAAATGGAAAGGTTATAAAGGTGCTAGATAATCCTAATATTTAACTACTCTCTTATCTCTACCTCTTTTATATATTTTTTGATTGTTTTCTCTATTTGTTTTAATTCTTTTGGAGTAAAGGAGTTAGATCTGTTTAATCCTGGGTTTATTGTTTTCCCTGGTCTAAAGTTTTGTATGTAATATCTTTTAGATCCTTCTATTAGCTTTCCTATGCCCTCTGCAGACTTAATACTGTGTATACCCTTTACATATGTAGTTCTAAATTCATAGTCTCTAGCTCTCTCTTTTATTAACTTTATACTCTTCTTTATCTCTTCATACTGTACATCCTTCTGTAAGTTCTGTTCATATATCTCATCTTCATATTTAATATCCATAGCCCAGTAATCTACAATATCCAAATCTAAAAGCTCTTTCACTATCTTACTATTAGTCCCATTTGTATCTAGTTTAACTAAAAGGCCAATATCTTTAACTTTTTTAATAAACGGTATTAGATCTTTTTGAAGAGTTGGCTCACCACCTGTAATAACTAAAGCATCTAAGAGATTCTTTCTACTTTTAAGAAAAGAGAGAACCTCTTCATTCGTAGTAATATTAGCCTTATTACATGGTAGTACTACCAGTTCTGGATTATGACAGTACTCACACCTTAAATTACATCCATATGTAAAGATTAAAGCTGAGACTTTACCTGGATAATCCAGAAGGGTAGATTTTTGAAATCCACTTATTAACATCCTTATGCAGTGTAAGTAGTCCTATCGCAATACTCAGACTGCTTACCTGGATTCCACTGAGCTACAGGCCTTATATATCCAACCACTCGTGAATAGACCTCACACCTCTGTCTTTTTACTGCTTTTATCTTCTTTGTCATCTACTGGGCAATTAAAATTTAAATAGAGACATCAATCTGCAAATCATCTATATATCCTGACTCTGCATCACACTTAGGACAGTATGTATGCTCACCAGTCATATATCCATGTTTAGGACACACACTAAAGGTAGGTGTAATAGAGAAGTAGGGTAATTTATAGTTCTCTGCTACCTTTCTTACAAAAGATTTAACACTATTAACGGAGGGCATTCTCTCTCCTAGGAAAATATGTAGTACTGTACCACCTGTATATTTACACTGAAACTCATCTTGGATATCTAATGCTTCAAATACATCATCTGTAAAGCCCACAGGAAGCTGTGAGGAGTTGGTATAGTAGGGGGCTGAACCTTTATTCCTACCTATATCAGACGCTGCAATTATCTCATCCCCAAACTTAGCTTTATCTGCTTTTGCAAATCTGTAGGTAGTACTCTCTCCAGGAGTAGCTTCAAGATTAAACAGCTGATTACTCTCTATCTGATATGTCATTAATTTCTCTCTCATATATTCCATTACCTTTAATCCAAACTCTCTACCCTCTTTAGTAGTAATATCTTTACCAAGAAAATTTATTAAAGCTTCATTTAATCCCAATATCCCTATTGTATTAAAATGATTCTTAAAATACTCTTTAAATCTCTTCTTAACATCTGCAAGGTAGAACTTAGAGTATGGATACAATCCCATTTCCATATATTTCTCTATAGATTCTCTTTTGATCATTAAACTCTCTCTAGCAATCTCCATTAGCTCATCAATTCTCTTAAAGAACTCTTCCTCATCTTTAGCAACATACCCAATCCTTGGCATATTAATAGTGACAACACCAATACTACCTGTTAAAGGATTAGCACCAAACAGACCACCACCTCTCTTCCTTAACTCTCTGTTATCTAATCTTAGTCTACAGTTATGAGTTAAAATACCTGTACTACCGACAGTAAACATAGGAGTATCATTACTTACTTCAAAACAGTAAGCTGTGGTATTTGATATCTTTCTAATACCTTTAATTTTTACCCACAACATTCCATCTTTTTTAAACCAAAAATCTCCATACTGTTTCCTGCCTAATTTATATACTAGTACGGCGTAATTAGGATATGTACTTAAGCGGTTATCTCTTTGATCCTTATACAGTGCAGTAGTAGTACCAAGTGTTGCTGCTAACATATTTAATGTTTCAACCATTTTCAGAGATGATGTATATATTCTTCCTCTATTTCCACCATCAGTAGCATAATGGCCTTCTAGGACTCCCAACCTAAACTCTTTTGATGTACTGTACAATCTTGCTGTATAACTTTTTTCTCTCTCTTTACCCTTAACATAATCTTTACATAACCCAACGGCTGCTTTTGAATTTATTTTTAAGGTAAGAAGTTTAGTGTTCTCATATTCCTTTAAAGAGTGGCTTGCACCAAAATATTTTTCAGAGATATTAATTAGTTTCTTTACAACATCCTTTTTCTGCTCAAAGGAAAGAGAAAATACAACAGAAGTATCTTTGTCAAAACAACCATCTCCTGCAAAAGCTCCAATAAAATATCCTAACTCCTTATTTCCCCCCTTTCCCTCATATGTATTTAAAGAATACGGAAGATACATATTTGTAAGAAGTTCACTACCAATTAGTTCCTCGATATTAGAATTTTCACTCTTCAAAACAAAGTTTAGATGATTAGTAGACATTTTAATAACATGGTTATTTGAAAGAGTAACCTTTATCATTTGCTGATTTTCAAATTTGTT
The DNA here is from genome assembly GCA_034002865.1 of Candidatus Dojkabacteria bacterium. Lineage (GTDB taxonomy): Bacteria > Patescibacteriota > Dojkabacteria > SC72 > SC72 > UBA5209. The sequence continues at coordinate 20,354 of JAVEZR010000011.1, read as the reverse complement.
AAACCTACCTTCTACAAATTTTCCATTACTATATATTTCATACTTTTTCTGTTTAGAATTCCCTTCAAAAATATTTCTAATATTTGAGTATTCCAAACCCCTTGCTCTTGAGGATTTAATTAATACTTTTTCATTGCCATCTAAAGGACACATAGATCTAGCATCATCAGGACTCATATCTGAATTAATGAAATTGGAGAAATATGGAATACCATACTTAGCAGTCATCTCCCACAGCGGTTTGTACTTACTACTCTCCCAATCAAAATCCTTTGTTAAGTTGTATGTAGGAATAGGGTATGAAAAAATTCTACCCTGAGAGTCTCCCTCCATCATTACTTCACAGAAGGCCCTGTTAAGCATATCCATCTCCTTTTGGAAATCACCATATTTCTCTTTCTGAGGTTTTCCACCGATAATGACATTCTCTTTTGCTAACATACCGTTAGCAACTAAATCCATGGTTATATTTGTAAACGGAGTTTGACATCCAACCCTTGTTGGTACGTTCATATTAAAAAGGAACTCCTGTATCTTCTGCTTTACTTGAGCATATGTAAGTTTGTCATATCTAATGAAAGGGGCAAGTAGGGTATCGAAGCTAGAGAAGGCCTGGGCGCCTGCAGCCTCATGCTGAAGAGTATAGAGGTAGTTAACACACTGACCTAATGCTACACCAAAATGTTTTGCAGGAGCAGAAGAGATCTTACCAGGTACTCCTGTGAAGCCTTTAATAAGGAGGTCCTTTAAATCCCAACCCATACAGTATGTAGCTAGCATACCTAAATCATGAATATGAATATCTGCATTTATATGAGCATTAGAAATATGTTTAGGATATATTGTATGTAACCAGTAATTAGCCTGTACAGAAGAGGAGATATGGTTGTTTAAACCTTGCCAAGAGTATGCCATATTACTATTCTCTTTAACCCTCCAATCCTCTTCTTTAATATATCCCTTTACTAACTGCTCAGCATCTATTAATGATTTAATATTCTTTACTTTGTTCTTAAGATCTACAAACAGCTCAAAAGCCACAGCCGTCTTACCATGCCCCATATCCTTAAGAGTTTCCTTAAGAACAAGAGCAATGTCATCTGTAGAAACAAACTTCTCATCCTTATGCTTCTCTATTAATCTCTTAACAACTTCATCTGAGACTACCTTAGCCCTCTTCCTATCATCTCCACCAACACTCTCTGCTGCTTTAAATATTCCAGTAGTAATTCTCTCTTGATCAAAATCAACTAATCTTCCATCTCTTTTCTTTACTTTAAAATGGACAGTAGGTTGTACTGGTCTAGACTTAACCATGGCAGTATTAGGTTGTTTTAAATTAAATCTTCAAGTTCTTTTTTTAAATCTTTTACATTCTCAAAATCTTTATATACACTTGCAAATCTCATATATGCTAAAGGATCTAAATTCTTTAACCACTCTAAAACCATATTCCCTATATCTGTAGTAGGTAAAGGATTACTACTTACCATTACTTTCCTTTCCACCTCTTCACAGAAGTTCTCTATGTCTTCCTCTGTAATCTTATTTATATCTACAGCCTTCCTTATACCCTTTTTAAGTTTCTCTTGGTCAAAGTTTTCTAAAGAGCCATCTTTTTTAACTACTACAACATCTATCTTCTCGATTTTTTCATATGTTGTATATCTTCTACCGCACCTTAGACACTGCCTTCTCCTTCTAGTAGAGAAATCATCAGTATTGTCTCTTTTGTCTACAACCTTTGAGGTTGTACAAGCACAGTATGGACATCTCATTAAACACAATATGTTGTACTTAGTTATCAAGGCTAACGCAACCTGTTGTGTTCGTCAAAGTCCTGTAGTGCGTTAAATTCTAGTTATTGGCTACAGTAGGTTGTATCTGAAAAAAGTAAATAGCACTACAGGTTGTAATATGCGAAATATAGGGTATGAATTAGAGAGTTTGATTTTAAATACATTAGGTGCTTAAATATTGAATAATCTGTTTAAATAAATATATGATAATAGAAGTTAATCAATTTCCAGAAATCAGAGAGAAAGAGTTACAAGGTAAAACAGTTGTATGTACCTCCGGTTACTTTGATCCAATACACCCTGGGCATGTATCATGCTTACTTGAATCGAAAAAATTCGGAGATGTATTTGTTGTAATAATAGATGGGGATAGTAGGGCTATTAATAAAAAAGGTAAGCCATTTATACCTGCTAAAGATAGAGCAGAGATAGTGGATGCTATAAAGGGGGTAGACTATGTTGTAATACATGAGAACCCAGAAGCTACAAACTGCTTAGAGGTAGTTGAAGTGATAAAGCCAGATGTATTTACAAAGGGTGGAGATAGGAATGATAAGGATAGGAACGATCCAAAGAGTGGACTTAAAGTAGAGGCCGATTTTATTGAATCGTATGGAGGACGTATAGAGTACAGCGTAGGGGCAGAGAAGGTATGGTCAAGCTCAAACTATCTACAAGAGTGGGTAGATTTTATTAATGCAAAAGAGTCTTAATATATCTCTGTGGAGTAAGTACTACTACCTTTCTTAAGATATCCAAATATGGAGTTAGCAGCTATAGAGCCCTCTGAGGCTGCTGTTACAACCTGTCTAAACCTATTTGATGCACTTGTACAATCTCCTGCAGCCCAAACACCCTCTAAACTTGTACTTTGATCTTCACTCACCTTAATATATTTCTTATCATCGAGCTCTAATCCTAACCTAGTTGCTAAATCTATATTAGGAACAGAACCAATCTCTACAAATACACCATCTGTGTTTAAATACTCAGACCCGTTATACTCTCTTGAAAGCTTTATCCTCTCCAACTTCTCCTCTCCCTCTAATCCAATTACAATGGTGGTATATATAATTTCAACATTATCTTTTTTCTCTACCTGTTCAATCCACATAGGTTCGCCTCTAAGCTCTGTACCTCTATAGATTAAATACACCCTCTTTGCCATCTCTGAGAGCATTGAGGCTGCCATAGTGGCTGCGTTACTACCTCCTACTACAACAGCAACTTTGTCTTTATAAAACATAGCATCACACGTTGCACAGTACGATACACCCTTACCTAGAAATCTATCTTCCTCTTTAAGATTAAGTTTATTCCTATTAGTACCAATACCTAATATTACTGTCTTAGCAATATACTCTTTCTGTGTGTCTGAGATTAATCTAAATATGTCTCCCTCTTTCTTTATATCTACAATATGCTCTGAGCTATGCTCTCCACCTAAATCTTTGGATTGATTGTAAAAATTCATACCTAAATCATATCCGGAGATATCCGACACTCCTGGATAGTTACATACCTTATGTGCTTCTGAAATAGTGCCTCCAAGTAATTTACCAAATACAATATTACTTAGTTTGTACCTACTAGCATATATACTAGCTGAGAATCCAGCAGGTCCGCTACCTATAATAGCGATATCATATATTTTGTTTAAAGAGTCAGGCATAGTAATTGATATTGAAGTTATCCAATATACATTCTACCACAAGTTACTGTAATTCTTTGAATATTAAAGTAATTTTGTTATCATTTCTTTATACTTAACAGCTGCCAAAATGACATCCATAAAAGAAAAGATATATATAGTAGGGCATAGAAGACCTGATTTAGATTCCATAGCTTCAGTTATTGGATATCACTATTTTAAACAATCACAAGGATATTTTAACTATCATGCAATTAGATGCGACAAGATAAATCCTGTAACAGAGTGGATATTAGAAAGATTTAAAGTAAAAGTTCCTCCATATATTCCAGATATCTCAGGCATGACAGTAGTGCTATTAGATCATACATACTCTAAAAGTAGAGCTAAGGGATGGGAGAGTGCAAATATTATAGAGGTTATAGATCATCATGATGTTAAATTAGAAGACATTATTCCTAAGAGTATTACAATCAGACCGTGTGGTTCTACCTCTACCCTTATCACAGAGAAAATAATTGATGCTAGAGTAAATATACCGAGTAATATTGCAGCTATTTTACTCTGTGCAATATTAGATGACACATTGGGATTTAAATCTCCAACTACTACGCAGCTTGATAGAGAAATGGTTACTGAATTAGCAAAGATATCAGAGATAGAGGATATAGAGGGTTTGACTAAAGAGATATTTACCATTAAAGATGTCTGGAGTGAAATTGATGCAAGAGAGATAGTAGAGATGGATATTAAAGAGGTAGAGATAGAGAATAAAAAGCTGTCGATTAGCCAAGTTGAGACAGTAGACAGGGAGAAATTAAGAGAGAAAGAGGATGATATTCTGAATGAATTAGAGAGCATAAATGGTTCTAATTCGTACGATCTTCGTATTGTAATGATAACGGATTTAACAAGAGGGGATTGTATACTGCTTTTTACAGGAAAAGATAAAGAAATACTGATTAAACAGTTAGGTAATAAATATGAAAATAACAGAGGATATTTAAGTGGAATAGTTAGTAGAAAGAAACAGTTACTACCACTTCTTACACATATGTATGAAAGTAACAAGGGGTATTAATTTTTGTATTAGCTATTAAGCTATAAGAGACCCTCAAAGGTCTATTTTTGTATTAGCTATTAAGCTATAAGAGACCCTCAAAGGTCTAATTAATACCAAGAAACATGGCTAATGTAATTAAGCTTACACTAGCAAAGAATAAGGACAATCCTGTTCCCCTTTCTGATAGTTGAGAGATAATAATCTCTGCAATTGCATACAAAGGTATGAGAGCCTGAATTGGGAATATTTTACCAATTGAGAGCATTAAAATTGCGAAAACGGGTAAAAGGGGTACTATAAATGCTATGAACTTCTCATTTGAATCCCATTCTACGGCTTTATAACCAATAAGGTTAACGATTACTCTTAATACGAGTGTAAAATATAAAATATATCCTATTTCCATTTCATTCTCCTTTTAACTAATAGTTCACTCATATGAGTGTTAATACGAACGTACAAATATCAATATAGATAAATATCTATATGTTCGTATTAAGTAAAGGAAAAATATAATAATAGACCTTTTTAAAGAGCAGTTGTTCTTAATGTATTAAAACAGTAAAAACAGCATGAGTTATTAAACCCATAGTATATTATATCAAATATAGAGTATTATAATCAAAGTAGAGGAAAGATCAAAGGAAGGGTATCTAGGCATTAAAGCTATATGTTGAGATACCCTTCCCAAGACCTATGGACATGAATAGTGAGAACCATTTTTCTTTATAAGCGGTACTTGTTCAATGGCTTTGCCATCAAAATATAGAACAACAAAATCCCCATTTGGGAGTCGATGATAGTATATATCCCATAAACCTCCTAGATAATTGTTTGGATCAATATCTTGTGCCGCTAATGAATCACAAGGATTCACTTCAATCTGGAACAAGTCCTTATCAAACATAAATATATGAAAGTATCCTCCTTCACTATTTTGCTTAACTTGAAAATTACTTCCTTTTAGTGGTTTTCCTAGTACTTGAAATAGTAGAATCACCACGATTACAATAGCAACTACAATAAGTAACGTTGATAGAACGGATCTATTTTTCATTTTTTCTCCTTCTTTTTATTTTTCCCTTTGCAGGGTTAATACAGACAAAACATTAAAATTTAATATCTCATATGTATTAACCAAGGGAATAAATATTCCATAGGTCTTTTTAAAGAACAAAACCCCACTATGTGGGGCATACAGGTATTAAAACCTATGGTGATTATACTATAACTGTAGTCCAATCTCTACTATCTGTTAGCACATCTGGAGTATCTTTTCTAACGATAACCATATACTCAAACATAACAGAATTACCACCATTAGATGTCTTAGCTGACCAACCATCATTATCAATTTTTACATTCCCATTATCATTAACAACCTGACACTCAATACATATAACCATACCATCAACAAGTAATGTACCTGCCCCCTTTTTGCCATATGCAGGAATCTCAGGTAAATCATGTAACGTTTTACCGATACCGTGACCTACAAATATTTTCATTACATTAAAACCACCTTTTTTAGCTACCCTCTCCATTTCAAAACCTAAGTCTCCCGTATGGTTACCTGCAATTGCAATAGGCAAGCAGTTCTCGACAGCCTCTCTACCTGTATCAAGTAATCTCTTGTTCTCCTTGTTTGGCTTTCCAACACTCCATGTCCAACAGTGATCTGTATACATGCCTTTATAAATAATTCCAAAATCTATAGACACTAGATCCCCCTTTTCAAGAGGAATATCCTTTGGAATACCGTGAACTGCGACATCATTAACAGAAATACATGTATTGAAGTTATAACCATCTACACGCTTAAACGCAGGCTCTACACGAAACTCTTTACAGTAAAAACTAGCCCTCTTATCTATCTCTAAAGGAGTGATACCCTCCCTTATATCCTCTCCTAACCTCTTAAGTATCTTTAGAGATATAGCAGAAGCCTCTCTTAACAACTTTTCATGCTTTGGCTTCGTTATTACCATACGTAATTATATAACCCCGGGGTAGTAAATAGCTAGTGTGTTAAGAGTTACTTAATAATTATGGGTTATTATAGATATATGACCTTAGTTAGAACAATAAAGCCTGGAATGCCTCATCATATTTATAATAGAGGAAATCAAAAGGGTGAAGTATTTTTTCAAGTATCTGATTATGAATATTTCCGTAAAATGCTAAGAACATATTCTAAAAGGTATAATCTATTAATCCTTGCCTTTTGTTTAATGCCCAATCATTACCATATATTGGCAATACCATGGAATCTAGACTCTTTATCAAATGTAATGCGAGATGTAGGAATTGCATATAGCTACTATGTTAGAAAGAAATATAAATGGGAGGGACATGTCTTTCAAAGCAGATATAAATCTAAAGTTGTTTGGGACAAAAACTACTTTGAGGTGGTATTAAAATATATAAAAGACAACCCTAGAGAAGCAAAGTTGATTAACGGGAAACAAAGATACAGATGGACTTACTTTGATAGAAAGAGGATACTTTTGGCATCCCTTATCTATCAGATTATCAATCTCTAAAAGGGTTTTTCCTACCCCTATCCTATTATATATAGTTCTTCTTCGGCTCTTGTGATTGCGGTGTATAGCCATCTGCGGAAGGTGTCGTCGTCCATCTTTGGGAATCTTTCTTCAAATAGGACAACTCTTTTGGCTTGGCTTCCCTGAGCCTTATGTACGGTTAGTGCATAGCCAAAATCAAAGTAGTTTAGGTCTTCTAATTTCTTTTCTGTAAGTAGTGCTGAGTTAAACTGTTCGATAGAGATTTTTCCCCAAAAAGGAATTTCTTCAAAGTCTAAAGCTATTTCAGCATTGTAGAACTCAAGCTCATCAATACCCTCTCTCGTAAGGTCAAGGATTGTTCCTGTCATTCCATTAAAAACATCAACCATTCTATTGTTCTTTAAGCAGATAACTCTGTCACCAACCTGTGGGTTAGGTGTATCAAAATGTAGTGCTCTTATTGCCTTATTTAGATTTATCCTTGTTCTGTTATACCCACATAAGACCATAGTTTCATCGTTGTATGTATCAAAGATATCTCTTACAGTATCTTGAGTATCCATTTCCATCTTATTCATCTTCTTAACAGAGCGGGAGAACTCTTCGAAGGGTACACTGCCATACTTTCGTGCAATTTCAGACACCTTAATTATTGGATTATTTGCTTCCTGCCTATATATTTCTTCAAGGGTTTGATCCGGCTTAGCCATTAAGTTGAATGTACTATTGATAGGGGCTAACTGTCCATGATCTCCAACTGCCAGTATAGGTTTTTCAAAACTTAAAAGGTCCTTCCATATCTCCTCAGTTACCATAGAGGCTTCATCTACAACTATTATGTCATACTTAAAATCCTCCTCAGGTATTTTCTCCCACCCAACTATGTTATCTTTATCATCTGTAATTGCACGATATATCAACCTATGTATTGTCCCTACAAAGTCTAAATTATTCAGAGCTTTACTCTCATTTAACTTCCTGTTTAATACTCTAGTAGCTTTTCCAGTATAGCTACAGAATGCAATCTTTAGTTTTTTGTTCTCTTTATGCAAGTAGTTACTTAGATAACCTAACAGTGTTGTTTTACCTGTACCAGCATATCCTCCCAGTGTGATATACTGGTACTTAGATGATTTAAACCAATCTAATATGCTTTCAGAAATTTTTAATTGTGCTTTTGAGAGTTCAAAATCCTTCATAAGTAGATACATAATATTACAATACACAGTAGAATGAAAAGAATATTCATAATGTTACTTCTGCTAACCCTTTTCTTAGTTCCCTCAGTACTTCAGATATCAGCTCAGGAGAGTACACAGCCAAAATTTGCAGTGTATTTTGGTGGTATAGGGTGCCCCCACTGTGCAAATGTTTCTCCTGTACTCTTAAAGAGGGTTCAAGAGGGAGAAATGGTCGTAATGGAGTATGAGATATACAAGAACTTAGCAAACTCTCAAGCTCTTTCTGGCTATGCCGATTCATATGGTTTGAGTCTTGGAATTCCACAAATAATGTTTGATAGAGAGAATAAGTACTCGGGAGATACTCCAATATTAAATAACTTGGATGAGATGATACAGCAAGCTCCACAGGGAGAGATATTTCTTGTAGATGGTAAATCAGTGTCTTTTGAAAATCTTAATATAAATGACTTAACAAGATATCCAACCTTTTACTCTAAAGATAGGGTTGCAATTAGAAAATCGTTAACAAAAGTTACGGATGAGCAAAATACTCAGATAAAGAACTTTATTGGTAGTACAAATATTGAGGAAGCAATAGTAGGGCTTAATGGAAAAAAGAGTAAGGTAGAGAAAGTGGATTACTCTGGAGGTTCACTGAAATTTGAGAACGCTTTAGAGATAAACGGATGGTTATTGCAATGGAATGGACAATCATTGGATGAAAGTAGTTCTACTGAAACAGAACAGACCACTACAGGTACTACTAGTAATGTTTCTATTGGTAAAACTATACTACTTGGGTTAGCAGATTCTGTTAATCCATGTGCTATATCAGTGTTAGCCCTTATGCTTATCGCTATTGTTACATATAATCCGGGAAACAGAAAACAGATACTCTTTGCTGGTCTTTCATTTGTACTTGCGGTTGTGATAATGTATCTGTTCTACGGCTTTTTAATCATTACCGCATTCCAGTTTATACAATCATTAGCCTCCATAAAGCTATACATATACAAAGCTCTTGGAATAGGGGCAATTATACTTGGTATATTGGAACTAAAGGATTACTTTAAGTATGAGCCGGGTGGAGTAGGTACAGAGATGCCACTATTTTTAAGACCTAAGGTAAATAAAATAATTTCAAAGATAACATCTCCTATTGGTGCTTTCGGTATGGGACTCTTTGTAACATTGTTCTTACTACCATGTACTGTAGGGCCATATATTATTCTTGGAGGTCTTCTTGCAGATCAAGGGTTTGTAAGTGCTATTCCAATGCTTCTACTTTACAATTTAATCTTTGTTCTTCCAATGATAATTGTTACTGTTATTGTATTTTTAGGATCAAAGAAAGCAGAGGATGTAAAAGACTGGAAAGAGAAGAATGTAAGAAAAATGCACCTTATTGCAGGTGCATTAATGCTTCTAATTGGAGTATTGATGGTCTTTGGAGTTATTTAATCTCCAATAGCTCTACATCGAATATTAAACCAGCGTTCGCAGGTATTAATTCTCCTGCTCCGTACTCACCATATCCTAACTCGGAAGGAATATTTAAGGTTCTCTTTTCACCTACCTTCATTCCTTTTACTCCTTCTTCCCATCCTTGAATTACCATATTCTCACCTAATACAAACTCAAATGGTGCATTTCTGTCATATGAGCTATCAAACTTAGTTCCATCTTTTAGTGTACCGGTGTAGTGAACTACAACGGTATTACCTTCTACTGCTTGAGGTCCTTGTCCCTCTTGAGTGGTTTCAATTTCTAATTCTTCAAAATCAGTCACTTCTCCTACCTCCTTTCCATTTGAGATTTCATCCATGGTATCTACTGTTAACGAATTAACAGTCCTGTCCTTTCCTAAATATACAAATATTAATATTGAGGCTACTATAATTATAGGTACTGTAATGAAGAGAAACTTAGCTCCTTGAGGTATTTCCATTTGAAAAGTTTTATAAAATTATCTTTTTGAATATACCAGTATATTTTAAATCATACAACCCAACATTATTTGTATGTCAAACAATGTTGTGATACAATGAATATTACCACTAAATTTTTATCTTTACCTCTGTGCCACTTGAGAAACAAATCATTCAAAACACCCTCGATTTAATAAAGAATATTGAATTACGCTCATATCGTAAAGGTGAGCTCTCTCCACTTCAGATACGTACGATGGTCTTCATCAAAGATAAAGGTTGTGTAAAGTCCAGTGACTTAGCAAGACAGTTTAATGTTACTCCTGCAACAATAACTGCACAAATTGATAAACTTGTTAATAATGGATGGTTAGAGAGATGTGATGATGGTAATGATAGGAGAGTAATCAACATTACACTTACTGCGAAAGCGCAAGAAGAGGTAGACGCTCTGGTCGAAAAAACTATTAAAAAATATAACTGGGTTTTCCAATCTTTAACTAAAGAAGAACAGAAACAGTTCTTAAGTTTAGTTATAAAAATAAATCAGAATGCTCATAAAGGGGAGCTTGATTCATAAGATGGCTGAGAAACCCTTACTGTATATTGATACAGAAACAACAGATGTTCAATGTAAAGATTTAATTCAGATAGCATTCATTACAGATAATCCAAACATATGGATGAATGTGTTTGTAAAACCAAGGCAAGATATCTCTTTTGGGGCTATGGCTATTCACAATATTACACCTGAAGATGTTAAGGACTTAGATTACTTCGAAGATAGTAAACTACCAACAGAGGGCTTAGATCCTGAATACAAAGGTAGTTCATTAAAAGAGTATTTACAATTTCTAGCTGATAAATATATTTGGGTGGCTCATAATGTAGATTTTGATGTAGAAGTGCTTAGTAAGAAGGGAATAGAGGTTAAGGATACAATATGTACACTTAAGGTAGCTAGGAATGCTCTTACTACAGAAGATGGCCATGATTTAGAAAGTTACAGGCTACAATATCTTAGATATTACCTTGGGTTGTATAAGAAAGAAGATAAGGAGCATATAACTGCACATGATGCACTAAGTGATGTTTACTTCCTCAAGGACCTGTTTGAATATCTAAGAGATAATACGAAGTTAAGTACAGAACATATGCTTTTAATAAGTAAACAGCCTCAGATAATTAGGGAAATGTCTTTTGGTAAATATATGGGTAAAACTTTTGAAGAGATAGAGAGAACTGATAGAGAATATCTTCAGTGGTTAGTAGATAGTATGGCAGATAAACCTGACTTACAGTGGAACGCTAAGAGAGCTTTGGATGCTGGTTTAAAGGGTAGAACTCAATCTCTTTTTTAATTCTTTCTTCAACGCATCGACATCTTCCTGTCTAAAGACAGACATAATCATAAACTCTTTAAACTCCTTCCTAAGAGCCTTTTCTAAAGCCTCTTTCTCTTCCAATGAGATAACATCTGCTTTTGTAAACAGGATAAATTCATTAAGAGTATCTAAATCTTTAGATATCCTTTTAAATTCCTCCCTCATATTTAAATAGGTACTCTTTAAATCCTCATTCTCTAAACTAATACAGTGAACTAGTAAAGATGCATATTTAGTGTGTTTTAGAAATTGAGTACCAACACCCTTACCTTTGTATGTCCCCTCTATTAATCCAGGAAGATCCATAAGGATGAAGTGATCCATGACAGCAAGCTGAGGCTCTAAAGTTGTGAACTCGTAGGAAGCCACCTTGTACTTAGCATTTGTAAGAGAGTTAATGATACTGGACTTTCCTGCATTAGGGTATCCTAAAAATATTGCATCAGCTTTTAGGTTTAGCTCTAGTCTTAAAATCTTCTCCTCACCTTTCTGTGCTCTCTGCCTTGAGAGCTTTCCATCCCAACCCTCACCTCTTAATGTAAAGTTGCCAGTTCCACCCATACCTCCCTCTAGCATTTTAACTCTTTGGCCGCTCTTTGTAATAGAGAGAATCTCTGTACCATCATCATTAAATACCTTTGTTACTAATGGTACAAACACTGTTAAATCTTTACCCTCCTTACCTGTTCTTTTGTTTTTCTCTCCTCTTTGACCATCTTGTGCCTTTAATGTTACATTCTTGTCTAAGTGTGTAAAATCGAAGTAGTTTGTACTACCTTCAAAGTAAACATTCCCTCCCTTGCCGCCATTACCACCATCCGCTTTTCTCCAGCTATCAAACGCTATTATCCCCTCTCCACCATCTCCTGATTTAATTTTTACTCTTAATAGATCTTTCATATAGAGACATTGTACAGTACAATAGAGAGTTTTGTAACCTTTTGACAATATATTTTCCTAGTGATACTCTAAATATAGATACTGTTTTGATAATTTACAGAGATACCATATGACACATAGATTTGCTGTTAAGTTTGCAGGTGAGAGTGGGCAAGGTATTAATACTTTGGGTGAAATATTAGCCAAGGCTATTAAAAATTCTGGATATCATACCTTTGCATATAGAGAGTATCCATCAATAATTAAGGGTGGATATGCATCATATCAAATGGATTTTTCCTCTGAAGAGCTTTTAGCTTCATCTAAATATAGTAACTTCTTAGCATCTCTAGCACCAGAAGCTCTCTCTAAATATACAACACTCATTGCTCCGGGTGGAGTAATAGTGCACTCAATAAAGGATTTTGAATTTTCAGATGAACAGTTAGAGTACATAAGGGAGAATAAGATAGAGGTTGTATATATAGATACGCAAAAGATAGCACAGGAGAGTGATGCACCATTAATAATGGCAAATGTTGTAATATTAGGATATCTTTGGAAGCTACTAGGCTTTGATATAAAGATATTAGAGAAACAGATAAGGAATCACTTCAAGGATAAAAAGAATTTAGATATGGAAGCAGAGATCAGATGTTTGACGGGTGGTTACGAATTTGAGTATGAGATTAAGGGTAAAGAGTTTACTGCTAAGAAGAGAACGGATTGGAGTAAATCAAAAATGTTAACTGCTAATCAAGCCATAGCACTTGGAGCAATAAGTGCAGGTTGTAGAGCGTACTACGCCTACCCTATGACTCCATCTACTGATATTCTCAATGTACTTGGATCATCATACATGCAAACAGGTATGGTAGTTAAACAGGCAGAGAGTGAGATAACTGCAGTACAAATGGTTATGGGTAGCATGTATATGGGTACAAGAGCATTCACAGCTACCTCTGGTGGAGGTTTTGATTTAATGAGTGAGACACTCTCCTGTGCAGGTATGACTGAAACACCTCTTGTAATTGTTTTAGGTCAAAGAGCAGGTTCTGGTACAGGTGTTCCTACATGGACAGGCTCTAGTGATTTAAATGTAGCTCTAAATACAGGTCATGGAGAGTTTCCAAGGTGTGTATTAGCATCTAGTGATGCAATTGATAGCTATGAATTAATACAACAGGCTTTTAATATATCTGAAAAATATCAAATACCTGTAATTTTACTTACTGAGAAGCAGAATGCAGAGTCTCTTTTTAATATAAAAGAGCTACCTAAACCAATTAAAATAGTAAGATCTCTTAAAGAGGGTAAAAATAGATACGAGATAACTGAGAGTGGAATATCACCAAGATGGATACCACAGAAGGGTAAGAAAACATATCTTACAAACAGCGATGAACATACAGCAGATGGTATTAGTACAGAAGATCCTGAGAGTATTGTACAGATGGCAGAGAAAAGGATGAGGAAATTACTTACACTGAAGAAAAGTATACCTCAACCTAAATATTACGGAGCTGAAGATGCTAAAGTCGTCTTTGTTGGAATGGGTACTACAAAGAATGCAGTACTTGATGCAATGAAGCAAACAGAGAAAGAGATAGGATGTCTCCACTACGAATACATCTTCCCTCTACAGTGTGAGAAGATATTAGAGCTAAGTGAGAGTAAAAAGAGATTAGTTCTGATAGAGAACAATCAGACAGGAGAATTAGGTGAACTAATTAAAAGAGAGTGTTCATATGAGTTCACAGAGAAACTTCTTAAATTTGATTCAAGACCTTTCTTTGTAGAAGACATATTAGATTTTTTAAAGAAGTAATATGGGATTAAGTATAGAGAATTACAATACCAAAATTAAAAACACATGGTGTCCTGGATGTGGGAACTTTGGTATACATATTGGATTAAAACAGGCATTAGTAGATTTAAAAATATCTCCAAGTGAAGTAGTAATTACCTTTGATATTGGATGTAATGGAAATGGAGTAGACGATATAGATGGGTATAGATTTAAGGGATTACATGGGAGATCAATTGCACTAGCTTGTGGATCACATCTTGCAAATCGTAAAATGACAGTAATCGCTGATATAGGGGATGGTGGATGTTTACATGAGGGAGTAGAGCACCTGATACACGGTATACGCTCCAACTATGACATTACAGTACTAATACATAATAACCAGAACTTTGCACTAACAACTGGTCAAGCTACTGCCACTACTAAAGAGGGTAAAAAGATGTATGCTCTCCCAGATGGTAAGCCTGAGGGAGATATTAATATTGGTGAGTTAGTACTCAGTCTTAATCCAACATTCTTTGCAAGAGCGTACTCAGGAGATCCTAAACAGTTAACAGAGATAGTAAAGAAAGGTATTAAACATAAGGGGTTTAGTGTGATAGAAATAATGCAGCTATGTCCTACATACAATCCTCAATCTAATGGACAGTGGTTTAAGGATAGGATAAAAGAAACAACTCCTAAATCAACTATTAGTGAGGCTGTTAAGTGTGTAAAAGACACAGAGAGTATATACACTGGAGTAATATATCAAAATATCTCTAGAGTGGACTTTAGTAGTAAGTTAGAAAATAGGAAAAGAATTAAAACAGAACTAGTACAAGAGGTAAAGCAGGGCAATATAAAAAATATATTATCCAAGTATCAATAGAGATGATAAAAGAAAACAACCTTTCACCAAAGAGTATTGCCATAGTAGGAGTGTCCCAAGATAACAGTAAAATAGGGAGTGTATTACTTCATAACCTTTTAGAAGGAGGTTTTAATGGAAAGATATACCCCATTAATCCTAAATATAAAGAGGTGAAGGGTAAGGAGTGTTACCCTGATCTCAACTCTGTTAAAGATTTCGTAGATATGGTTTGTATTGCTGTACCTTCTCAATTTGTAAGTGCAATAGTAGATGATTGTATAGAGAAGAGAGTAAATACCGTACTCGTAATATCTGCAGGTTTCAAAGAAACAGGAGAAGAGGGTAAAAAGTTAGAAGATGAGATTGTAGAAAAGCTTAAGAGTGCCTCCATTAGATTAATAGGACCTAACTCTCTTGGCATTATCAATAACTCCTCTAATATTAATCTCTCATTCGCTAGATCAAATCCAGGTATGGGAAGTACTGCTTTCATCTCTCAATCAGGAGCATTCGCTACTGCGATATTAGATATGGCATCTAAAGATGGTACTGGTTTCTCAAAGGTCATTTCCATTGGTAATAAGGCGGATATAAGAGAGAATGAATTAGTTGAATACTTCGAAAAAGATAAGGATACAGACTGTATTGCTATGTACCTAGAAGAGTTCTCAGATGGTAAAGATTTTGTAGAATTAACTAAAAAATTAGAGAAACCTGTAATAATAATAGCTCCTGGAAGCTCTAAGAAGGCCACAGAAGCAATATCTTCACATACAGGCTCTCTAGCTACATCATATGATACAACCTTAACTGCAATTAGAAAGGCTAATTTAATTAAGGTAGAAAGCTCAGAAGAGCTCTTTGACACATTAAAGGTTATTGCTACTAAGAAGTTACCTAAAGGAAAGAATGTAGCTGTATTGACTAATGCAGGTGGCCCAGGAATAATGGCTACAGATTTTGTAGAACGTTTCGGTTTAAATATGGCAGAGATAGGGGAGAAGAGTAAGGAGAAATTAAGAAAAGACTTACCTCTGTTTGCAAATGTTAATAACCCAATAGATATACTGGGGGATGCTCTACTTGATAGATATGAAAGAGCTATTAAAATTCTTCTTGAGGATGTTAATGTAGATTCTTTACTACTAATCTTAACACCACAGTTGGTAACAGATATTACTGGTGTTGCAAAAGTAGTAGCAGATATACAGAAACAGACTTCTAAGCCAATATTCTCATGCTTTCTAGGAGGTAAGGATATTGAAGATGGGAACAAGATACTGAGAGCGTATGGGCAGTATTTTTCTAATAATATAGAGGATACTGTAAAGCTGATAAGTAAGGTAACAAACTATGTAATTAATGAGAATACATATACCATAAGGGACAGTAATGAGCTTAAAGGTAAGGGTAAGTTTAAAAAAGATATTGAGGAGGTAATTACAGATCAACTAGAGGTATTAGATGACAGTATTGCAATGGAGATAGCTAAGGAGTTTGCTCTTGATTTACCTAATCAGTTAATAACAGCTAATATTGATGAAGCAATACAGTTTGCTACTACTAATTTCCCTGTAGCTATTAAAGCTACTTCTAAAGATTTAGCACATAAGACAGATTTTAAAGCACTCTTTCTTGATATAAGGACAGTATCTGAGCTACAAAGTAAGTTTGTAGAACTAAGTGAAAGTATAGAGAAAGCAACAGGTAGAAATACTCCAGACATCCTTATTCAGGAAATGATAGAACCTAAGGTTGAGTTCTTTATCGGTGCAAACAGAGAAGGGGATGTAAATATATATGAACCTACTGGTAGTGGATTTGGTCATCTACTTGCAATTGGACAGGGTGGTATATATACAGAGGTATACAGTGATATAGAGCATATCTTAGTACCAGAGAGTATTAGTAATATTAAAAATGCACTCGAGAGAACAAATATCTCTACAGTAATTAACGGTTATAGAGGTAAAGCACCTTTAGCAAAGGAGGCCCTAGTAGAGACAATAGATAAGGTACAACGTATATTAGTTACATATCCTCAAATATATACAGTAGACTTTAATCCTGTAATTCTAACAGAAGATAGGTGTATTCCTGTAGATATAAAGATATATATAAAAAGCTAACTATATACTCTTCTTCTTCACAGCGGCATTAATAAAGCCCATAAATATTGGATGTGGCTCTATAAATCTTGTCTTAAGCTCTGGATGATACTGAGTAGCTAGAAAGAATGGATGATCTTTCTTACTCAACTCAACAGCCTCTACTAGATTGCCATGAGGGCTTTTACCTGAAAGTATTAAGCCTGTACTCTCTAATCTCCCCTTATACTCATTGTTAAACTCATATCTATGCCTATGTCTTTCCATAACAGTAGGTAGGTTATGAAATAGAGTATTACTGTATTTAATATACAGCGATTCTAACAGAGATCCTCTCTCTATCTTACATGGCCATGCTCCAAGTCTAATAGTACCTCCAAATTTACCATCCTTAAGCAGCTTCTTCTGACTCTCCATTAAATGAATTACTAAATCCTTACTCTTAGGATTAACTTCCTCTGAATTAGCATCTTTAATATCAAGTACATTTCTAGCATACTCAATCACAGCCATTTGCATCCCGTAGCAAAGGCCTAAGTATGGTATCTTACTCTCTCTAGCAATCTGTATAGCCTTAATCTTACCCTCTGCACCTCTACTACCCCAACCTTGAGGAACAACTATACCGTCCATTTCTAATAGTTTCTTTTGTAACCCTCTGTCTGTTGTAAAATCATCAGCAGTAATCCAATGAATAGCTGTTTTAACACCAAGATCCCAACTAGCATGATTAATAGCTTCTAGTACTGATACATATGAATCTTTTAAATCAAACTTACCACTCTTAAAATACTTACCAACGATTCCAATATTAACTTCCTTCTTTAATCTTCTCATCTTCTGAGTCTTTTTCATCCAACTCTTCATTAAATCCGTTTTCTTAGGTTTAAGTCTAAACTTCTTTAAAATATTCTTACCTAAATTACTCTCCTCAAAATTAACAGGTACATCATATATACTATCTACATCATGAGCAGAGATAACATTCTCAATTGGTACAAAGCAGTATCTAGAAAGTTTCTCTCTTCTTACATCATCTAAGCCACTCTTAGATCTAGCTATTAAGAAATCTGGATGTAGACCGTGGGCATTAAGAAGTTGAGTAGAGATCTGTACAGGCTTACTCTTCATCTCACCAAGAGTACCAGGTACAGGTAGATATGATACATGAACATGCAGTACATCATTGGGATTTTGTATCTTCATTATCTTGTTCGCTTCTAGAAACAACCCATTGCCAACCTCTCCTACAGTACCTCCAATCTCTACAATTGTAATATCTGTTTTACTGTTTTTAGAAACATTCTTTATCCATGTAATTATCTCATCAGGTACATGGTAATCTAAGCTTACCCATTTACCTTCATATGCTAATGACCTCTCATCTTTAATTACTTTCTCTAAGATAGCGCCACAGGTCATAGAGTTAGGTCTAGAGAATGATTCATTTACAAACCTCTCATATGTACCGATATCCATATCAGTTTCAAAGCCATCTTCTAATACAAAGGTCTCTCCATGCTCTAGGGGATTCATAGTTCCAGCATCCACATTTAGGTATGGGTCTGCCTTTATCATAGTTATTTTATAACCGTAGGACTTTAAAATAAAAGCAATGGAAGCTGCAGAAATACCTTTACCAATACCAGAAATTACTCCACCAGATACAAAAATGTATTTAGACATGTTCAGGATGTTTATAGGTTATTGATTAGATTATATTCCCAAGAATTAAATGTCAAACTTTTTAATAAAGCCTCTTCTTACTAAGTGAATTCCACTCCTCTACAAGCTTAACAGTTTCAAAACTATCAATCCTTACCATCTCTAATTTATCATTGTTACCTTTCTGTTCATTAAAACCCATATTAAGAGCATCTTTATATGTATTACCGTAATACACCTTCCTTATCTTAGCCCAGTTAATAGCAGCTTCACACATCTTACAGGGCATACCTGTTGTATATATCTCACATGAAGAGAGATCAAAATCTTTGTATTTCTTACTTACCATCCTAATTACATTCATCTCTGCATGACATGTAGCATCATGATCTTTAAGTACACTGTTGTGTGCCTTAGCTAATATCTTTCCATCTTTAACAATTACAGCTCCAAATGGTCCTCCATGACCTTTCTTCATTCCTTTCCTTGCTTCATCTAGTGCTACTTGCATGTATGTATTCATTTGTATGTATATTGGTTAGATTAATTTAAAAAAACTATTTCTCTACTTCAAACTTTCTACTAAAATCAATACCCTTAGCATCAATCTTTCTACCAGCCCTTCCTAAGTCTTTCTCATACCTTGTTGCATACTCCTTATACCTCTTTACTCTTTTAATTCTCTCTTTAACAGGATATTGGTAATTTATCCCAGGCCCATTTATACATCCACCCTCACATGTAAGGATATCTAGGAATTTATAATTTTTGTAATATCCATCTTTAAAACCATCTAGAATTTTAACAATATTACTCATACCCTCCATTACTAAGATATCTTTTTTCTTTAAGATATGTTCATACTGTAAAGTATTAGAAAGACCTCCCGAGAGGGGATATATCTTAGTATAGTCGTTATAGAATTTGTCAAATGTACATATATATTTACTGTCTGTAATCTTCTCTGGGATGTTGTATTTGATAAATAGGTCATCTAACTCTTTAAATGTAAGTACCTCATCTACTGTATCTAACTCCTGAGCTTCCATCTTCTTTGTTAAACATGGTCCTACGAATACATTCACATACTCTGGGAAATGTTTTCTACATATCAATCCCATACTACCCATAGGGGAGTGTACAGGTACAAGATTACGAAGTAGGTGAGGATATTTACCTCTAATTACATTAACAAGAGTAGGACAAGGGGATGATATCCATGTTCTATCATTCTCTTCTTTAAGTATTTGATAGTAATTAATATTAGTCATCTTAGCACCAAAGGTTACCTCTACTACCTTCTCAAAGCCTAATGCTCTTAATCTGTAAACAATGTCTGGATATTCATATACTGATACAAAAGAGGGTGCTAGCATACATAGATATTTTTTCTTCTTATCAAATTCCATCCAATATATCCCCTAAGTTATATATTCAATATTAAACATTTAATATCTTAATATCAAATATATATTGTGATACACTTAGATATGCAATTAACAAA
>JAVEZR010000010.1:0-24686 GCA_034002865.1 Candidatus Dojkabacteria bacterium | reverse complement strand
AAAGTCTATACAAAGCAAAAGAAGAGACACTTACTAAATAAATAGTTGAAATTGGTTAGATTTCTGTCTCTTCTTTCTATTAATTACTACCGAGTAATTAAGTACCGATATATTAGCATTGTAGTAGACTCTTGTCAACATATATTTAATTAATTCTTAAATATATAAAAGAGGCACTATAAATGCTGCTTTTGTAATGAAAGGAATGTTAGATATTTACCTCTACATGCTCTCTTCTTTACAGATCTTTGTTCATCTCTATTGCCATTGTCTAATGTAAGATGAAATATCTTAGGATTTTTATACACCCCTACCTGCTGAGAGAGAGCATCATAACTAAAGGTTAGCTCTGGGACTGGAAAGATTACACTATCTAAAGGTAGTACATGCCTCCAAAGATTTACTCTTTCTTCAAAGCATATTGGAGATTTGCAGTTGTATGATTTGTAGTAGTAAGGATCCTGTTCTAAGCCAAGGATAATTGGAGTGTTTTGTATGTATAGAAATTGCATTAGTGCTAATTGAGTAGATGGTAAGAAGTTATCTACAGTATATATTCCCTCTGAGAGACTTTTTACATACTCATTAACATCGCTTACTTTTAAAAGGGGAATATCTAAAGGGGAATTTTCTAAAAGAAGTGTGTTTTCTAGGTAGGTATAAAACTCTTCTGCTGAGATAGTACTATTGCTGAACAATTCATTCTGTGTAGTTAAGGTAGGGTTTTCTTGTAACTCGCTAATTAGTTTGGCAGTTAGAAATTAGCTATTTAGAGCATTATACATAACTGAAATATATATGGGAATGTCTTTATGGCTATAGGAAGATAGCTATATTTAGGTTAGCTGTTTTATATAGCTGTACAAAGCTCCGATCTCTGTTGATTTACCTGTTAATCCTGGCCTTCTATTAACCTCCAATACATAGTTTCTATTTGTTTTATTATCGGTTACTATGTCTACTCCTGCCCAGTTTAATTTTAAAGCCTTAGAAGCCTCTATAGCCATATCAAGAACCTCTATGGGAGTGTCCTGTATACTGATAAATTCCTCTGTAGCTCCTAAGGAGACATTATTCCTATACTTATCACTTACTCTTGTTCTAATACATACTGAAGAGACTTGGTTGTTTGCAACCACTACTCTGTAATCAAAGTCATTGGAAATAAATTCTTGAAATATATATTTATTATATTTACCATTCTCTCTTACTGTCCCCTCTATATCTTCCATACTATCAATTAAATGAACTCTAGAGCCTAAAGACCCCAGCAATGTCTTATATATACATGGTAATTTACATATCTCTTGAATATCTATTTTACTTTCATTGTTAATTTTCAGCCCATTATGAAAGAAAGTATTTGGTACAGGAACTCCCTTAGAAGCTAAAAAGAATATATCTGAAAGTTTAGTAGTGTGTGTATTGGTTTTGTTATGTGGAATATTTTGGGATTTCAAATAGAGGTGTAGTAGATATGCCATATGAGTAGTCGTCCATCCAGATTGTATTAGTACGTAATCATACCTCTTTAGATCTTTCCCAGCTAGGAGGACTGTTATCTTGCTATCTACAATTCTAACAAAGATGTCTTTAATGGAGGCAGTATCTAAGGTAATATTCTCTATCTTTAACTTCCTTTGTATATTTATTTTTTCTTCAGGAGTACTATTAATACCTACTGCGAGGATTGAATGCTTTCTCATATCTGTGTTGATTGGAAGATTATATTGTTATTATACCATTTTCTAAGTATAGAGGGAAATTAGAGGAATGGTTGATACGGTTATACTATTCAGTTGAATGTTAGTAAGATATAATTACAGAATCTATAACCTAATCTTTTTTACTACTTTGTGAAAAATAATAAATATCTATTAATTCTTCTTATCTCCCTACTCCTTCTTTATAGGAAAGAATTCTCCCTTTTTCTTTTTAGCTTTCTCTCCCTCTTGCCATGTATTCCAATATTTTTCGCTTGGAGTACTAAACTTTTTCTTCTTACCATCTGAAGTTCTAAAGTGAAGATAGTAATAATCTGCTATTTCATCATCTCCACGTTTTATTGATTTCTTTTCTAATACACCATCCCACTCCTCATTCTTTTTCTTAATAGTCCACCAACCCATTACAATTACGATTATAAGTACCAATACAATGCTGTATACATACTCTGGCATACTACTGTTTATTAATATTAAATATATTTACTCCTCTATCTTACTTGGAGCAAGGCCTTGAAAATGTAAACCACCACCAGATATCTCTAATGTATCTATTCTTAATGTATCACCCATCTTAGCTAATTTCTCATTAGTAAATTCTAAAAGTACACTCTCTACCATTGGGGTTACATATGCAGGTAGTGATACTCCACTTACCTTAAGTGTATCTAGATTGCCCTGTACAGTTGTATCTGTCGCTTTATCAACAGAACCCGAGAGGAATACAGGGTATGTTTTACCTTGATATGTAAACATTCCAGAAAGATCTGCTTTGTCATCAGTAAACCGTACATGTATATCATCTAGTTGCCCATATCCAAAGTCATGGTTTGTATAGTTTAACCATGCACTAGCTTGTGAGTTACTGAATGTAACATCTATCTCATGTGGTTCGCTATATATTGGATCACTACACTCTATACACATATCTCCTGTAAATCCTGCTTTATCGAAGCTCTCTTGTAAATCTTGTCTACTGTATGTAACACCTAAATCATCTTGAGCAGAGAAACCATTTACAATCTTTTTATATCCTAAGTATCCTCCAACAATTATTAGAACAAATATAGTTAAGAAAACTAGTAATGCTATTAAACAACCTTTTCCTTTCTTTTTTGGTTTCTCTACTATCTCTGTTCTTTCTACTACCTGCTTCTGTATCTCTTCTTCCATATATATATATTTAAAAGTTATTATATATTTTACATAATTGTGATAGCTTTTCAACAGAGCTATTATTTTTAGATGATAGATATACTAGAAATAGTATTCAACTATTGTTATCATATTTGAATAAAGTTACTTAAGATCAAGATTGGATAATGAATCTGAGAAAATAACTAGAAGGGAATTCTTAAAAACCTCGGGTGTAATGGTAGGTGCTTTTGCTATGCCTAAAGAAATATTTGAATCTTTAGATAAAAGTGATGACAGCTTTAAAGATGTCTCTCAATCATACATTGCAGATACTCCACAAGAGGCAGATAGGATTGCACAGGTAATAAGGAGGGATAGAACCGCGTCTGCATCTAATGTTTGTGGTCCTTTAGCGACATCAATATTAATGGGTTGGAAATTAAATGAAGATTCAACCATTTCGAATATTTCAGATAATACTACAATAAACAGTAGAATGGAAGGAGTTACCCCTCGTGAGATGTGGCTTGGAAGTCCAGAGAGTGATCCAAATAGATATGAAGTAGCATTTCCTAGTAATCAATATGATACTTTCCGTGTAAAGGATAGTGTTGGGAATTTAGATTTTAATAATATCCCTGGTGCTGGAGAATTAAAACCTGGAGATTTCCTATATCTCGATGGAGGTTCATTCACCCACTACATTGCAATTTCAAGAAGAGATTCTATGGGTAGGCTGTATACAGTCTCAAATGTTCAGGGTGAGAAGCCAGGTGAGTTTCTAATTAAAGAGCTAATGTTGTGGGACCCAGTTCAGAAGGATGGCTTCTTTCGCAATTGGGCTAAGGGTGTTGGGCCAGAGAAAGCAAGAACTGGTCTTAAGGGTTTCTATCTTTGGAGAAGAAAAGAAGAGACCGAACACATAGCAGTAGATCCTGTTACTAGAAAGTATAGGGATATTCTTTTAAATGAAATGTTAGAGCAGAAAAAGGGAGTGTGGCATATCTCGATGTATGAGGTAGGAAAAGGTCAAATATTTGAATGGAGAGATGGTGTTACATATCATGCAGCTTCAACTATTAAAGTACCTTTAGCAATAGTTACATTACAAAACATATTATCAACATATCCTGAAGAAATAGAAAGAGATGGATTAGAGAAAGTGCTTAAAGCACACGGTACAGAAGATAGAACGTTTAATCAATTACTTTCCTCTATGATAGTAAACTCTGAAGAATCTGCCACTGAAATATTAGCTAGGTTTAGTCAAAGTAAACAAAGAATGACAGAGTGGTTTAAACCTCTCGGTATGGAGACAACTACGTACAAGCCTAGGAGAACAAAACAGAGAGAACTTTTTAACTGTTGGTTAAATTTGTTTAGAGGCAAACTATTAGATAAAGAGCCTATGAAATATCTATTAAACAAATTAGAGGAGTATACACCTAATGATGATAATTTAATTGGTAGTATTCGAATGAGATTTCCTGGTGCAAGACAGTGGAATAAAAGAGGTACTATTACAGATGAGATTCTTACAGTACAAGATAGCGGTATTTTAGAAATTCCTTCCGATAGTGGTAATAGGTATTTCTATATAGGTATATCGGCTACTTCAAAAGAAGAGAATAGTATAAAATACGAAGAGATGCTCTCTATTATATCTTCTATTACCTCTACTATGGGGGATTATATAAAAGAGTCTAACTTTAGAAAGGACAGAAGCACACCTCCAAGATTGCCTAGATAACTACTTTGCTTAAGAACATTAATCTAGATTCTGAATCTAATATGAATCCCTTTATCATATTCCATAGGGGAAATTAGAGAAGATCTTGTTTTTGATCGCTAAGATCTTCTCTTTTGCACTTTAAAATTTCCTGATTTGTATAATCAGTTTTGGGGTTTGAAATCCAGGAATAACTCTTTTTGAGCAAGTTAAGATGAAATAATCATCCTGCTCATTCTCTTCAAAGAGCTCATCAATATGGATTTCATTTCCAATTTCATTTCTGTCTAAAACAAGGAAGTCTACTACTTTGTAGCAGAGATCTTTATTTAGACAGATTGAGGTCTCATTAAGCTTGTCCGAATTATACAATCGAAGAAATATCTCTCCAAATTCAGGACCAAAAGCTTCCCAACCAGAGTGAGTGTATAGAATTCTACCCTCATTTGGTTGAGCGATTACCCATTTACTGTGAGAGTCTAAGAGTTCTTCTATTCTCTCCTTTGTACACGGGTCATCACAGCTTCTTACTTCAAGCTCTTTGAACTGCTCCTTCCACCATTTGTTTAAAAATTCAGACTGTATGGATACAGTATACAAACCTTTGAGATTTCTACTCGCTGGTGTAGCTGTAGGCTCCATAGCTGTAGTTGATGTAACTTCAAATCTCTTTGTAGGAGAGTAAAGTATATTCTCAACTGGCAAAAATGGTGTCCGGGTTACTGTCATCAATATAGGCTTTTCAGTAGCCTGTTTAGTGACATCCAAACTTGGTGAGCAAGCTGTTGCTACCAATGAAAAAAACATACCAACAATTAGTAAACTAAATAGTTTGTTTCTTTTTAAAAAGAAAGAAACTAACTAGTACTGCTAGTAGACCTCCTGGAAGAAGATAAACAATGGGATTAATGGTTCCAGTGTTTACTTCAGTAATAATGATTTCAGGAGTTCTTATCGATTCTGGAGTCTCTGATGGTTCAGGAGTTTCCGTTGGCGGAGTCTCTGATGGTTCAGGAGTTTCCGTTGGCGGAGTCTCTGATGGTTCAGGAGTTTCCGTTGGCGGAGTCTCTGATGGTTCAGGAGTCTCTGTCGGTGGAGTCTCAGTTGGTGGAGTCTCTGTTGGTGGAGTCTCAGTTGGTGGAGTCTCAGTTGGTGGAGTCTCTGTTGGTGGAGTCTCTGTCGGTGGAGTCTCTGTCGGTGGAGTCTCTGTTGGTGGACAGGCTCTTACATTCCCTACTGTGTTTAACGCTAATACTGAAAGCATTAGCATTGACACTATTGCAATTGTTGCAATAATCTTTTTCATCGTAACCTCTTTTCTTTTAAAGTTTTTAAAGTGCGATTGTTTATCTTTTTTAAAGAATCTGCTTAGCGATCACTAACAAATTCAAAGATGAACGATATATTATAGGCTATTGGGATATAGGGGGCAATAGCAAGGAAGCTTTTGTATGCAGAGAAAAGAATGATATCTAGTTGATACTTATAAGATTCTAGAAATATGAATTTTATAGATTGTCATTTTCATAATTAATTATATCGAAGTATCTTCCCTCTCATAGTAGAATGATGTAAAATTTTTAAGAATAAAATAATAATTAATATTTAATAATGACTAATAATAAGCTAAGGAGATCATATTCTGGAATGAGATTATGGCAAAAGATGGTATTTAGTACAGCCCTACTTCTCTGCTTATCGCTATTCATTTCATATCAGAATCCTATATTTGATTTTGATATGTCCAAAATTCTTTCGACAACGACTACACTTTTCTCTATCTTAGTAGGTTTTTTTATTGCGAGTGCAATGTCTAACTTTTTACGTTTAAAGACATTAATATCTTCTGAAACAGGAGGTTTATTTAGTGTATATAAGTTTGCAGATTTAATAGATGAGAATCTAGGTAAAGAAGTAAAAGAGGCTATAGATAAATATATAATTGCTAGCTTCGATTGGGAGTTGGAGGAGTATGTAGAGAAAACAGGTAAGGAGTTTGAAAACATCTTTGATGTTCTGAAGAAGAGAAAAATGCTTCCGGATAATAGGAAAGAGGATCAGGCATTAAATTTCTTGATGAACGATTTGGGTTCCCTACCGAGTATTAGAAATGAGATTAGTATTGTTGCTAAGACTACACTTAATAATCTATATTGGGTTCTGTTAATAATATTAGCAATATTAACGATATTTGCGGTATTAATGGGTACACAGTTTACTTTTATTAGTATTTTGTTAGCAGTCAGTATCTCAGCAGCGGTATTGTTTGCTCTATTCTTACTTGATGAGATAGATAAGAATAGATTAAATGAAAGCGATATTGCTTTTAATAACTTTAATCAATTACTTATATCCTTAGGTATGTTACCTTACTACCTTGAAAGTGATATTAAAGAGGGAAGAATAAAGGTTGATGGGAGTAAAGATTACAGGCTATGTAGATATAAAAAGGCACCTAACTCTTCTGAGAAAGAAATTCTTGTTATTGAGGCTAAAAATTAGTCTTAATCTTTTTTGAAGTATATATAGAGAATTGGAAAGTAAGAAGTCAAAGGAGAAATAGTTACTATGAAAAAGAAAGTGATTGTAAATGATCTAATGCAGGAAGGGTATACGTATTACCTTGTAGAACCAATGGGAAAGAATTTTGACCCACTATTTAAACCAGAGCTTACTCCTAAAGAAATGCTACAGTTGGGAGTATTTGGTGGTAAATATATGACTGATTGTACAAATGAATTCCCTAGAGATTGGTTTACTAAGGCAAAACTCTCTCCTCTTAAAAAAGATATATATCTTAACTATTTTCAAGTAGATGCTAGTATGCCACTTTCACATTGGAAAAAGAAAGGTTGGATATACTCTGATGATCCTAGGGGATGGTTTCAATGGTACGCTAGATACTATATGGGAAGAAGAATACCTCCAGAGGATGAAAGACAGATTAAAAGGTGGAGAGCAATAGAAAGGCATGTTGTTGCTATTGAGAAAAATTGTAAGAGAATGGACTTAAATTGTAGAAAAAGACAGAGACAGGCAGTACTTCATTGGGCATATGATAGTAGAAAGATATAAAATACGATCTTCTCTATTGATATAAGGAGGGTATTGGTTCAAGTACATTCAATATCTAACTATCTTCTTTTAAGAATCTCTTTCCTATATTCTAGGTAGGAGTATATTGCTAAGAAAAGTGTAGAGAGTAATACTGTTACTATTACAACTAAATATGAATATGAAGGAATAACTACTGAGATAATAGAAAGTAAACCAGAAATTGCAAATAGCTTTGCACCTAATTTATGTGTTTTATTCCATACCTTTTCACTATGTAATGTCCATGGTGTTCTAATACCTATGGTGTAGTTCTGTTTTGCATTCTTAATAAGGTATGCCATTACTAAGAATAGTCCTCCCATTAATATTGGCATAATACTGTTCATTGATATTTGTATATCAATATTCCATAGGAATACTTGTAGTTGTAATATTATAAAGAAGAGTAAAAGTGCATTAATAAATATATAGAATTTATTTTCAAACTTCTTTATATTCTCTCCTTTAGGATCTAGCTTAGGTAAAAAGATTAGTAGTAGAAGAAGGAATAGTTGTAATGCAGGAAAAAGTATTACATTTAGTAATCTACTAGAATATCCATCTACTACTCCACTAGCATTCCAATGGGAAGCCATAGATTCGGGTAATAGTGGGAAGAAATATGTAGATATTAATATAGAGATTACTATTAATATTGTAGGTAATATGAAATGCTTTCTATTTGATTCCATTATATCTCCTCTTTAACATTAGATATTACTATATCAATTAAAGTATATCACATGGGGGATAACTGGATAAAAAAGATATCTCAATAACAGGTACGATTAGGTATATGATGTTATTATAAACTCAGACCCTATTTACTGTAGTTTCTCTAATGAGTTATTTGGTAACTCTCTATAATACCCTGCTCCCTCTGGACCATATGAACTCCAAGAATTAAGAGGGACGTCATATGTCTGTCCTGTGCTTGGTGAGGACACCGTCTCATATCCTCTCATACCTTCTGCCCAGTTCTCACTTGATTCATCACTTAGTGCAGATGAATAGCTACTATTTTTAGATGTAACTGAAGATCTTGTACTTTCCATTGGTCTATTAGAGGGTAAAAGGGTATTCTTTCTTGTTGCACCAATATCAGTAATAGTAAAGCTATCTTGCATTTCTTGTAATGTAGCTTTTACACTTTCCCAATTCTCAGGTGTTGATATTTGTATAGCCCAGAAAGCAGATGAGTACCTAGTTCCAATACCAAAGTATGGGGATTGATATACACCTACTGTTGCTTTTCCAGTAACAGAAACTCCTGAGAGATTCCCAGTAAAGTTAAACTCTTGGACATTATGTCCTGATATCTGTGAAGGTAGTATAGCCCCATCTGTTATCTTTACATTTTGAATTTTTCCAAACTCAGGTAGTGCTCTTTGAGCCCAAGATTTAGGGGTATATGAACCTGTAAAACCAGTAGCATATGCATAGCTAAATCCTGCATTACCATCACTTCTTGTTAAATCAATACCGCTATCTGTTTCCCCTGTTACATTGAAATTAGAAGGCTTATTTAACTTGAAATACTTCCCCTTATATACCTGAAAACCTGCAGGAGTATTGCCACCTCTGGCCTCTTTACTTTTAGCTGCTTGTAAGACATCCTCTGTTAGTACTCTTGTCCTTGCAAAGCATCGGGAGACTTGCTCTAGCAGATCCTGCTTTTCATCGTAAGATTCAACAGGTGCCCAATATGATTTGAATGTAACAAACTCTCCAGATTTAGAAACAAACATTTTACCTTTTATATCGTAGCCATCAATTTTGGAGTATATATCTGCACTTGCATCTTCCTCTGTTTCCTTTATATTTTCTACTTCAAATGTTCCATTTGTTGCTTCAATTGTTTGTTTGAAGATGGTAGCAAAAGCTTTTAAGAAGTCTTCTTTTGTTAGGTCCTTTTCTAATTTAGCGGTATACAAGAATACAGAAGTAGTATTTGTATCATCTTCCATTATGGAAACTGTTCCATTATCAACTTCATATAGCCATCCATTTGGCACACCAATACTGAAAGCACTTTCAGGGTACTCAATCTTTGTTAACGTACAGTTTGGGTTATCATTTTCTATATTAGCAGAGTAATATTCATTTTTAGAACTTTCTTTTTCTGGATTACTAATTCCCCTTTTTGTAAAGCCATTAAAGGCATCAGTAAGAAAGAGGGTAAGTAGTAGTGTAGTTAAGATTAATATTACTGAGGAGGAAATGAGAATAGATTTCTTATGTTTTATAAAGAAATCTTTAAAGGAGAGTCTTTGCATATCATTTATAGATATATAAAGTTAAAGGTTTTGAAATGATAGCAGATATTCTGGGAGTGTAAAATAGCTGCTTAAGTATGGGATGTTTATATAAAGAATAGTTTGTTTTATGGACAAAAGTCTACTGTATGAAGCAACCATATCAAAGTAAAGAAAGAGAATCAACGCTATAGGGTGCGGGGTAATTAATGGGCCTTGAACCTGCAACCCTCTGTGATACAATTATATGAATGAGTACAAGAGATCCTATTAACAATTCTGAAGAGTTATTAAAACTTTCAAAGATTGATCTTGAAAAAGATTCTGAGAAAGAAATAGTATATAAGTTTGGCTTGTTGATGGGAGAGTGGAATATTATAGAAATATCTATGTTAGCTGATTACATTTACTATTCTCTTTATTTAATTAAAGGAAAGATTAAAAGAAAGTTTAGTCCTGAAATGGGAGAATATCTCGATATTTTGTCTGATTGGGATTTCTATAATGGGAGAGGAGAGAGATGGTCATATAACCAGGAGGAGTTTGATAGGAATAGGAAGAAAGTCTTTGGTGTATATGAGATAAAGAAGAAGATAAAGTAACAGGATCTGGGGTGGCTAATGGGACTTGAACCCACAACCCTCGGTACCACAAACCGATGCTCTAACCAATTGAGCTATAGCCACCATAACAGTAAGTATTATACCCTACTATAACTATACTTGGAAGAATAACAACCTATTTACACATTCTGAGCCTTATACCCCTCTCCAAATGAACTTGTCTTTATATTCTCACTATCAATATTAAGCTCTTCTAATATCTCTTTCATATCTACATTGAACTGTTTTGTACCAGAGATATTAAATATCGGGTTATTAAACTCTCTCAAAAGCTCCTCTATAACACCCCTATCTATTCTCTTGTCATGATACTTCTGTACTGTAAAAGAGGTCATATCTTTAGCCATTCTCTCTAACTCTCCACCAAATATATAATCATCATCCCTATTAGCATACAGAAGAGTACCTTTAAGATTCCTACCCTTAATGTGATACTCCTTTACTACAGATCTAACAGGAGTAATACCAATACCTGCAGTTAAAAAGATATACTCTCTTTCAGGATCATTTGCATTAAAGAATGTATCTGAATTAGTAGGTTTACTAACCTCTATACTCTCTCCTGTTTTTAATTCAAAGAAAGCTTTTTTAAATGAACTAGCCTTCTCATCAAAGAATCTAGTAGTAATCATAACTATGCCTTCACTAGGTGCTGCAGATATGGAGAAGTATCTCTCTATACCTCTGTCATCAGGATTCTCATGTGGTAATTTTACTTCTAAATACTCTCCTGCATTCCATTTTAATTCAGGATTAGGGTCAAAGATAAAGGAGTAAGCATTCTGTGCTTCCTTTTTCATTTCTCTAAAATATAACTTCATATTTATTAAGGAGTTAATTTAGATAGTTTGTATATCTAAATAGTACAAGAAGAACCTATGATGGTCAATTACTTCTCTATAAAGTACTCTTTCCAAGAGAGTACGGAATCATATTCCCCTGTTGTAAGGTTTAATCTACCACTTGCAGATGAGGGAAGAAGAAATGAGTTATCTATGATAATATCATCAAGATACTCATCTAGAGGATCAAAAGTACACATTACCTCCAGAAATTGCTCTTCCTCATGCTCATAAAGAATAGGGAGATTAATATTCATACCAAAGGCATAGGAGGGAAGCTTACCTGTATTCTCTATCTCCTGCCTTATATCATCTATTAAAAGATATATATAGCTATCAAGCTCTTCTTCTGAAAGATTAAAATCTGAAAGAAGTGGTATAAGCATCTCATATGCTATTTTATACTGTTTAGTTTCTCTTAACTCTGGCATTAGGTTATATGTATAAGGTAATAGCAGTGATTATACCTTATTAAATCTCTTTGCAAAAGGACTCTCCTCTATCAACGTCTTTAAATCCCTCTTACTAAGATCACCCTCTATCCATATGTGAGGTGCTGTATCTAATTTTTTCTCTAAATACTCCCTTATATCTTCTAATGTAACTTTCTTAGCCTCTCTTACTGCTGTATTTGAGTTAAATATCTCACTCTCTTCAAGTAGTGCAGTTACAGCATTCTCTGCTAACTCTTCATTAAATTTTGTTGTTCTAGGGAATATATATGTACTAATTACATCATCAAACCACTCTTTACCTCTCTTTGATTTAAGAAAAAGAAAAGAGGTAGTGTAAAGAAGGCTGTATAGCTCCTGTAGCATTACTTTTGCCTTCTTACTCTCTGTTACAAACCTAAAACCGTTCATACTGTAGTCAAAGGACATATTACCTACTTTAAATATGGAAAAATCATATATTAAACTCTTCTGTTCTCTTAATATGTCAAATGCTAACCAATCAAGTAGTCTTCCATATATATACTCTATTGCATACTGTTTATAGTTAATCTTTCTCTCTAATTTATCAAAATATATAAAGGAGATGGATATACCATTTGCTCTTTCTTCTTTAAAAGTACCTACTCTCCATTTATTCTTTAATTCAACCTCTCTAAAGTTATCCTGATTACCATTAGGTATCTCTTTTGCAATAGCTTCTATTCTATTTTCAATACTCTTACTTATATCTCCATTACTCTGTATTGCAAATACTGTATTTCCTGATACAAACCTACTCTTAAAGAATTTCTCTAAATCCCCTATCCCTATCCTCTCTATATCCTCTTTCTCTCCTAATACATCATATTTAAACTCATCCTGTATATCTTTAAAAAGGAACTCTAAACTCATTAGGTATGCATCCTTCTCTCTTTTGGCCTTTCTACTCTTCTCTGCAAGTATAATGCCTCTCTCCTTCTCCATTTGGTTTGAGAATTTCTTCTTAGGGAATTGTAATACACTTTGTAATCTCTCAAGCACTCTTAAATTACTCTGTTCATTAGCATGACATGTAAAATATATATTCTTTCTAGTAGTATATGCATTGGTATATATAGCTGGTTGCTCTTTACTACCCTGCTCAAATCTATCAATTTCTGATTTACTCTTAAATGTAGAGTTAGGATTAAGTAACATATGCTCTAGAAAGTGTGCTGTACCCTTAGGAACATCCTCTTTTATCTCAAAGCTACTCCCTGCTTTAAATATTATTGCAAAATCAAAATCTACTGTAGCAGGATTGTCTAAATGTAAAAGCTTAATACCATTCTCTAACTCATATGTCTTGTATGTAATATTGTTATATTTATTACTAAACTGGGATATTAATTTCATATGTATATGTTTAAGTTTAATTCTACCTGCTATTATTACATATGAATGATAGTAAGGATATACTTAAGGAGTTAAAATTACTCTCTAACAATCAGAAGAGAGAGTTCTTTCCTAAATTTTTTAAAACAGGCAAAGGAGAGTACGGTGAGGGGGATATATTTTGGGGTGTTACAGTCCCAAATATTAGAGCAGTAGCTAAAAGATATTACAAAAAGATTTCATTAGAGCAGTTAAAGGAGCTATTAAGTCACCCAGTACATGAGGTTCGTTTAACAGGCTACATTATTCTTACTTACAAGTTTGAAAAAGAGGATATTGATGGTAAGAAAGAGATCTATACCTTCTATATTAACAATCTAAAGGGGTGTAATAGCTGGGATATTCTAGATCTTTCATGTTACAAGATATTGGGAGAGTATCTGTATCTCTCTAATGGGAGTGTAGATATTCTATATGATTTTGCTAAATCAAATGAGTTATGGTTAGAAAGGATTAGTACTGTTTCTACACTTGCCTTTATTAGAAGGAATGAGTTTAAGTATACATTAAAAATATCAGAGATATTACTTAAAAGTGAAAAAGATTTAATACGCAAAGCCATAGGGTGGATGTTAAGAGAGGTTGGTAAGAGAGATATTGATGTTTTAAGAGAGTTCTTAGATGAGAATATTAAAGATATTTCTAGAACATCACTTAGATATGCAATAGAGAGGATGAGTAAGGAGGAAAGAGAGAGCTATTTGATGCTCTAATTGATATTATATTATATCAAAAACAGTGAATGTATACAATATTGACTCAATTGTATCTTTACTGTTAAAATTCGTTTGTTAAATTGCCATAATTTTGCAATGTCAAAGAAAAAACCCTTATCATTTAAAGACTACATAGATATCTCTATCTGGTCTTTAAAGATTAATTGGAAGATGTCTCCATTTATTACAGTTACTACATTCTTTACTACGATATATAGGAATTTAACAGGTTTAATAAATATATATATTGTAGCTAGAATCATTGATTCATTAATACGGCTAATTGGTACTTCAGATGCTGATTTAGGAAGTATATTACCTCTTGTTTTACTATTAGGTTTAGTTCAGCTATTTACAATAATTGCTAATAACTTAGATAGCTATATTAATAGGTATAGAAGAAGGCTATCACAATCATATATGGCTCAGATAGAGTATGAGAAGATAGCGCAATTGGGAGTTCAAACTAATCAATTACCAAATGTAGCTAATAAAAGGCAGATTGCTCATGATTGGATACACGGTATAACGGATGTTAATCAGAATATTGTTAGAATTGTAGCAGCCATTATTCAAAGTTTAATATCTGCATTGATAGTCTTTAACTTCTCCCTATGGATAGGGTTTGCAGTTATCTTCATAGCAATGCTTTCTTACTTACAAAGTAGATACTACTATAGAAAGGACTTTGATTGGCAGACATCTGATGGTAATGCACAAGGGAAAAGAAAGTCTTGGTGGATACACTCTCAACTCTCAGATCCAGATGCACTAGATGAAATTACATTGGTTGGAGCATATAGATATCTTGATTTAAAGTTTAGAAATTTCTTTGATTACTTTAATGGAGGTTACAAGAAGATATTAAAAGCAGATGTATTAACTACCTTTGTTGTTGATTTACTAAATCTTTTTGTAGTTCTAGGAGGTTCTGTTCAAATATTTCTAATGGCCTTAAAGAAAGTTATTACTATTGGTGATACTACATTCTATGTAGGAGCTATCAACAACTTCTATGGAGGTGTGTCTTGGCTCTCTGCAGAGTTAGTCCTATTCACTGACCTTGTTATGAAAGAGAAAGAGGTATATGAATTCTTCAAACTTGAACCTGAGGTAAAAGATGGTGAAATTAAAATGGATAGATTGATTAATCCTCCCTCTGTTGAATTTAAAGGAGTATCATTCCACTACCCTAATTCTAAAAGAAATATATTAGAGAATTTCTCTTTTAAAATCTCTGCAGGAGAGAAGATTGCTATTGTAGGTGAGAATGGTGCAGGTAAATCCACAATAGTTAAACTTCTTTGTCGTATATATGATCCTCAGAAGGGAGAGATATTAGTAAATGGTATTAATCTTAAAGAGCTTACTATTAATGATTGGTACAAAAATGTAGGTGTACTTTTTCAAGATTTTAATTTCTATGGAAATCTTACTGTAGAAGAGAATATTTATATTGGTAAATCTATAAAGGAGATTGATAGGGAAAGAGTAATAGAGGCTGCTAAGAATGCTGATGCTCATGATTTCATCCTTAAGTATGAGAAGAAGTACAAAACTATTATGAGTGAGAGATTTGATGGCGGTATAAAGCCGAGTAAGGGACAGAAACAGAAGATAGCTATTGCAAGATTCTTCTATAGAGATGCTCCATTTGCGATATTTGATGAACCTACAAGCGCTATAGATGCAGATGCTGAGTATAAGATATTTAACAGGATATACAATTTCTTTGATAACAAAACAGTTATGATTATCTCTCATAGATTCTCTACTGTTAGGAATGCAGATAGGATAATAGTAGTGAGAGATGGAAAGATTATTGAAGAGGGTACTCATAGAGAGCTAATAGGGATAAACAGGGTATATGCTGATAACTTCAGAAAACAGGCAGAGGGATATGTTTAATTGCATTATTGGAGTATAATCGGGGCTGTTGATTTTTACCTTTATCCCTATGGAGCCCAAAGAAGATATACAATTTAACAATGAAATAATAGAGTCTGAAGTACTCGAGTCTTTCAATAATATAGACCTACTCCTTGAAGATGAGTATAGCGTTCATCTAACCTTAGAGTATGATATTGATAATTATCTACAAAGCTTTATTGAAAAAGAAGATGCTGATAATCTACAAAACATATTTATAGAGTCTGGATTAATACCTAAAGATAATCATTTCAGATCTTTTGAGATAAATATAAATAGAATACCATACCAATCTTTCCCAGATCATCATAAGCTCTCTATTGAATTAAAGAGAGGGATATTAGATTTTGATCGTGAGAAATATCCAAATCTAAGTAAAGAGAATATTAATACCTCTAATGGTTCCTTTGAGTATTCCTTAGAGAGGATGTGTGGTCTATATAACAGTAGGAGTATGACCTGTGACAGTATTACCTTTAACTCTCTATTTAATTCATATGAGGAGTTAATTGGAGAGAAATTAAAAGGAGTTAAGGATGTCAATTTAGACCTTATGGATATGAGTATGAACTCTCATGAGTGTAGATTAAGGAATTTAAGAAAAACATATGGTAAATCATTAGAAGAGATGGATATTAAACTACTGGATTGGTATTTTGAAATATTACAAAGAGAGTTACAGTTAGGGACAGTTTACAGTTAGAGATATTAAAGGTTTGTATAAATATAAACTGATAAGTTTAAAAAGTAGTAAGAGGGATATAATTATACTACGTCTTATAGTATAATAGAGTATTATATATTCGTTACATATCATATGGAACTAAAAGAGATATTAAATGAGAGTGAGAGTGTTGCTCCAGAAGCAGTAGATATTGCTTTTGATAGATTGGAAGAGAAAGATATTGTATTCTGCTCTTTTCAATACAAAAAGAACAAGAATACAGTAGATAAAGATTCTCCTAGAGTATGGAGCAAAAGTAATATAGAGCTTAACCAAGAAGAAGATATATATCCTTTAGAGCAGATACTTGTTGAAGAGGGTTTTTTACCCGAAGATTTTCATTTCTCTTCACTTAATCTATCTATTCTTAAAAGGGTTAACTCCTCCCTTATCAATCCTTTAGATTTTCATGAGATGACCTTATCCATAGAGAGTAGTAAGCTATTTCTTTCTAAAGAAAGCTACCCTAATATTGCACAAAGCTATTCCTCTTTACTAGGACTATTCTTAAATCTTAGTGTAAAAAGACTTCGTGGTATTTCATATCATGATGATGATAAAAATATTCTTGAAGCTAAGAATATAAGTGGTGAGATAAGGAGCAGTGATCGTAACTTTAATGTTACAAAGTATGAAAGTAAGAAACATGCATCTAAAAAGGTAGAGATAGAAGATATAAGAGAGTTAATTAGTAGTAGAAGTGAAATTCTTAAAGAGAAAGAAAAGAATAAAGAGTTTACTAATTTAGAAGTAAAATTTATTAATTGGGCTACACAGCTTCTAGAAAGAAAAGGGCTGTAATAGCCCCTTCATTCTGATTATTACCTATTACTATTACTCTCCTTGTTCTTAACTCCATCACCTGCATCATCGTTTACATTTTGCTCAGTATTACCCTTTGATTTCTCATTATTCATTTTCTTTACAGCCTCTTGGAAATTCTGTTGAGCCTTATCTACACTCTCTACAGCTTTCTGATAGTTCTCTTGTATCTGTTCATTCTCAGAGCTCTTCTCTTGGAATTTTACTTGTACCTTTTCCATATTCTGTAATTGATTCTGTAGCTGTGTCTCTAATCTAGATTGAATTCTAGCTAATTCAGCTTCATCATAGTTAGAGTCTTCATCCATTAACAGCTGTACTCTCTCCTGTGCTCTTTCTCTTTGTCTATCTAACTGCTCTACTGCTTCTCCAAGTATCTCTTCATCTGTTTCATCTTCTAATAATGTTTCTAACTCTAGTGCCCTTTCATCTAATATGTCTTGCTCTAACTCCGCTATCTTTACCTCATTGAAGGTAAATGTCCTTTGTACACTCTCTGCTAAGAGGTCTATCTTGTAAAGAGGATCTACAGGTGTAGAAGCATCTGCACTCTTTGCTAGTAGAAAGCCACTACCTCCTAGGACCACTAAGAGTACTAGTAAATAACTAAGTACTTTACCCATAATTATACAGATAATAATTAATATATTAATATCTTACTACTGCAATATCCTTATCGCAAGAAAGAATATATTTGAAATGTTATATATATTTTAATATACTTTAATATTCTAAATTAAGTCCTTTATATATATATGTTGTGGACAATCATATTAGGTGTTCTTGTTGTAATAGCTATCTTCTTAATAGCTCTTTACAACGGATTAGTAAAATTAAAGCTTACAGTAGATGAGGCAGCTTCAGATATTGAGACTTTCTTAAAGCAAAGATATGATATGATTCCTAATCTTGTAGAGATTGTAAAAGGATATGCAAAGCATGAGAAAGAGATATTTGAGAATGTAGCGCAGTTGAGAAGTAAGGCTATGGGTGCAGGTTCTTTAGATGAGAAAATGGCACTAGAGGGTGAGCTTAGTAAGGGTATTGCTAAAATCTTTGCAATTGCAGAGGCATATCCAGAGCTAAAGGCTAACGAGAACTTTTTACAGCTTCAAGCTAACTTGAAAGAGTTAGAGGATAATATTCAGAAATCTAGAAGGTTTTACAATGGTACTGTTAGAGATTTCAATACTAAGATTGCAATATTTCCTAACAACTTGATTGCAGGTATGCTTGGCTTTAAGAAGATGCCATTCTTTGAGGCTAGCGAAGAGGAACAGAAGAACGTAGAGATTAAGTTCTAACTCATTTTAGATGAAGATACTTAAGCTTTCGCTTACATTAGTAATTCTTACATGTATATCTTTTCTTGCTACCCCAATATTTGCACAGGAGGTAGATGAAAATATATTAGAATTTAAGAGTGATATTACAATAAACAGTGATGCCAGTATAGACATTACAGAGTATATTGTATTTCAACCCTCTACTGTTACTCCCAGACACGGTTTAGAGTGGAGAATTCCATATGTATACTCTGTTAAAGCTTTCAGAAGGCCTACACAGTTAGATATTAACAGTGTCACCTACTACCCTCTCTTTAATCCTGAATTAAAAATAGAAAACAGTTACTCTAGAGTAGATGAGAATGGTTGGGCTACACTTAGAATTGGAGATGCAGAGAAATATATTAAGGGAGTACATGTATATATTGTAGATTACACATTGAAGTATTCAGGTATATCCTACTTTGAAGAGAATGATGAGGTATATTTAAATATCATTGGACCAGGATGGAATATCCCTATCAATGAGGCTTCTGCACAAATACATGTCCCTGGTGAAGTGCTAGACAAGATCTGTTTTACAGGTGTAGATGGTTCTACTGAGCAAAACTGCACTATGTTTGATGATGGTCAGGGTACTGTTTCAGTAAATCCAACACAGGTATTAGCTCCATATGAGGGATATACCATTGCATTGAAATTTCCTAAGGGTGTAATTGAAGATACTACTAAAGAACAGATGTGGTTAGCTCTTCTTTCAAATATTGGGATATTGCTACCTATTCCTGTAGGTATATATCTTTTCGGTTTCTTAAGAAAGAGATACAAGAATGAGAAAATTACTGTAATACCTTACTACGAACCGGAGAAAGATATGGATTCTCTACTTGCTGGTACATTAATAAGTGGAAAGTTTGTTCCTAAGAATATTACAGCGGTTTTAATAGAGTTAGCAACTAAGGGATATTTAAAGATAAGGGAGTATGAGAAGAAGAAATATGAGTTTGTTAAGAAAGAGAAAGATGGTACAGATTTACCTGCACATCTTAAGACTCTCTTTGATGCAATATTTGTACATGGAGATGTAGTTCCTCTTAAAAAGCTAACTACCTTCTTCACAACCTCTAACAAGGTATATCTAGAAAGCTATCAGCACTTAAAAGAGAAAGATATTCTTTCCTCTAGTTTAATAAAGAAGAAGGGCATATTTATTACCGTAGCTACTCTTGTCCTCTTTGGCTCTTTCATGTCCATAGGCTTCTTTCTCTCCATCTCTGCAATTGGATGGATGGTAGGGTTACTTCTTTCTGGAGTATTACTTTTAATATTTGCTTTACTAATAGATATTAAATCTAAGGAGGGTAATAAAAAGTATTACTACTTACTTGGTTTGAAGATGTATATTAATACTGCAGAGAAGCATAGGATTGAGTTTCATAATGACCCGAAGAAATATAATGAGATTTTCGAGAAGTTACTACCATATGCAATGATATTTGGTTTAGAGAAGAAATGGGCTAAGGAGTTTGAAGATATATATACTCAAAATCCTGATTGGTATGAGGGTAATTTTAATACCTTTAATGCATATTACTTAGCTAACTCTTTAAATACGTTAAACAGGAGTGTTGTTAAGAGTGCTACTCCTCCCTCTAGTTACGGTAGTAGTGGTGGATATAGATCAGGAGGTTGGAGCTCAGGTGGTAGTGGTTTTGGTGGTGGAGGGAGCTCTGGTGGCGGTGGAGGTGGTTCTGGTGGTGGTGGTTGGTAATATGTAATATATTAATGTATGGGTATATTTGATTTCCTGTTTGGTTCTAAAATTAAAACTACTACATTTCTAGAACTTCATAGAAAGATAGTGGAGCTTCGCTCCTCCAATCTGTATCCATATACATATAACCTACCTCAAGCAATTGCCTTTCCTACTGACTTCTGGAAAGATTTAATAAATATATATAGAAAGACAGATAGAGATGGATTAGAGAGGGCATTCTCTGTATTTTGGGCAGATGGAGAGGTTGTACTTACCGAGGTTAATACAGGTTCTAACAAAATGGTAAAGAGTGGAGGTAGTATACAGGTTAAGTACTCTCATCATCCAACTAAGAAAGAGTATGCTAGAAAGGAGCTATACTTAGACGGTAAGTTACTTAAAAGAAGAGATATATATCACAAGAATGTGCCTAAGGCTTTAGAAGTACAGTACCTTTTTAATATCCATACACACCCTAAACATAGTAGAGATGATGGTACAACCTTCTATAACTTCTTCTCTGCACAAGATATTAAGTCATTACTTACTTCAAAAGCCATTATGACTGGTGTTGTTACAGACAAACTTTGGTTACTAATACGTACGGATAAAACACCATCCTCTGTAGATGAGTTAACAGATTTACAAGTTACTCCAGAGTATGTAGAGAATACTTTAAATATTGGTCTATATAGGGCAGATTTTAACAAGAAAGCATATAGATACTCTCTGTTAAAGGATAGATAGATTCTGTTTGACACCCTCATTTAAAAGGATTAAACTTTTATCCCTCAATAATTTTTAAGATTCATACTACTATGATTAACGATAAAGTTACTAGATTAAAGAATCTTCTAAAGGATTCTGAAACTCAAGATCCTGCAAAGGTAAGAAAAGAGGCTAAAGAGTTTCTAAAGAGTATAGATGCACAGGAGTTAATCTTTGCAGAGCAGCAATTAATGAGTGAAGGATTACAACCTGAATCATTAAGTGCACTTTGTGCAGCACATCTAGAGCTATTGCAAGATGATTTAGATAGTGCAAAGGGTGGTCTAGAAGATGGTCATCCAGTAAAGACTTTAATGCTAGAGCATGAGGCAATATTAGGCTTCCTTGATGAATTAGAAGCTGCTATATTTATGATTAAAAAGTCTAAGAAGTATACTGATGTTAATCCTAAGCTATTTCTAAAACTTAAAGAGATAACTGGCAAGCTATTAGAATCAGATAGCCACTATGAAAGAGAAGAAGAGGCACTCTTCCCTGTAGCCCAAGATAATGGGATATTTGGTCCACCACAGATAATGATTAATGAGCATGAGCTATTAAGACCTTTAAAAAAGTTAATAGATGAGAAAGTGAATAGTTTAACTGAAGATAGCTACCAAGGATTTAAAAATGACTTTGTACCTACTGCACAGAAGTTAATTCAAACTTTAAGGGATCATATCTATAAAGAGAATAACATTCTTTTTCCTGCAGCATTGCAGGCTATACCCAAAGAGAAATGGGATAGTATTAAAAAGAAAGCAGACAAGATAGGTTACTGTAGCTTTACTCCAGGAGTAACAAAGTAGCTACTTAACTGTAACAGACTTAGCTAAGTTTCTTGGCTTATCTATATTATTACCTAACTCTTTTGCTAAATAGTAAGAGAGTAATTGAAAGGGTATTACATTACTAATAGCTTTAAGTTCATTACTTTGTGCTACAGGTATAAAGTAATCAAAACAATCTACATCCTGTTTATCCCCTATACCGATAGTGAGTGCACCTCTAGCTTTTACTTGCTCTGTTGCAGATATTAAATCCTTTATATTACTATCATCAGAGAGTATAGAGATAACAGGTGTACCCTTCTCTATCAAAGCTATTACTCCGTGCTTTAACTCTCCTGCTGCAAATCCTTCAAAGTGTTTGTAAGAAATCTCCTTTATCTTAAGTGCACCCTCCTGTGCAATATGGAAGTTTTGTCCCTTACCTAATACAAAGAAATGTTCTTTCTTTTCTAATACCTTAGATATCTTCTCTATATATTTAAAAGTTTCTTTAGAAAAAAAACTTTCTAAGTTTACTGAAAGTAACTGAAGCTCTCTCTTAGCCTCTGTATATTCACCTATGAGTGTCTTGGATAGTAGGTATCCAAATGATATTTGAGATGTAAATACCTTTGTAGATGCTACACATATCTCACTACCAGCATTAGACATAAAGAAGGTATCTGAGAGTCTAGAGAGGGTAGAGCTAGGCATATTTATTATGCTAGATATATACGCTCCTTTCTTTTTAAATATCTCTACCGCTTCTAATGTATCAGCTGTTTCTCCACTCTGTGATATTGCTATTACTGTATCTTTAGGAGTTATTATATCTAAGTAAGATTCTATCTCATATGATTTAATTGATATTGCACTCTTCTTAGCTATACTTCTTAAGTAGTATGCTATTTGGTCTGCACTATACCCTGCAGTTCCTGCTCCAATGGTATATATATTTTCAGAGTCCTTGAGTTTCTTAATAAAGGGGGATAGCTGTTTTTGAGTATACTCCGTTGCTTTAAGTACTGTGTATTGTTGTTCTACAATCTCCTTAATCATGTAATGTTCGTATCCTTTCATATCAACATCCATTTCTAAGAGTTTTTCTTCTTTTGGTTCTCTTAATATGTACTTGTTTTTACCTATATCAAAGATTTTGTATTTACCATCCTCTATTTCTATCATTTCCCCATTATTTATCTCTACAATATCTTTACAATACTGGTTAAACGCAAGTGGGTCAGATGCTAAATATACCTCTTTCTCTTTAATACCTAATATCAATGGACTACCATTTCTAATAGCTAAGATTTGATTGTTTACACTGTCTAGTAATATTACTGTATTTCTACCTTCTAATTGTTTAAAAGCAGCTTTAAGAGCATCTTTTAGATTCTTCTTACTCTTTCTTTCATACTCTACTAGCTTAACGATAACCTCAGTGTCTACCTGTGTATCAAATGTGTAACCTTTTTTCTCTAGGTATGTTTTAAGCTCTATGTAATTCTCTACTATACCGTTTTGAGCTAATACAAAGCTTCTGTCTGTTGAGTAATGAGGATGAGCATTACCTATTGTTACTCCTCCATGTGTAGCCCATCTTGTATGTCCTATTCCTGTATTTACTATCTCTGTTTTTAATTTCATACTTTTAGGTAAATGTCCTATATTCTTTACAGTAACAATATTTCCATCTCCCCCTACTGTACTTATACCCCAAGAGTCATATCCTCTGTACTCTAATCTTTTTAATCCTTGATGAATGATTAAGGGAGCATTTGATTTTCCCATGTATCCAAAAATACCGCACATATGTGTAGTCCTATTACTTTATCTAATATTTGGGAATGTAATGAGAATCTTTTTGTCTTCTTTGTAGATTCTCTTTAGGCTGTTACAACAGCCTGAAGGTTCCCGCTGATCTTTTCGATATCCTTCTCCTCGTTGTATACAAAATGTATACCCAGTCGCTTAAGTATATTAAGTTCCCTACACCATTATACATATCTAAAAAAGAAAGTTAAGACCTTCTTCTAATTAGAGATGCATAGTACAAAACATTGAGCAAAGAGGTTAGTAGAGCTGCTATATATGTAGTAGCTGCAGCAGAGAGTATTGATTTAGCTCCCCCTATTCTACTTTCTTGTATTAAGTTATATTTCCTAATAAATTTGAAAGCTCTTTTACTAGCATCTATCTCTATTGGTAATGTTACTAATGCAAATACAGTAGTTAATGCAAAGAGTATTAACCCTATTTCTGCTAATCCTAATATATTTAGTATTAATCCCACAATTATTAATATATATCCTAATCTAGAACCAATATTAACAATTGGAACTAAGGCTGTTCTAAGGTTAAAAAGAAACAAATTATTATACTTCTGTTGTACATGTCCAAACTCATGAGCAACGACTGCTACAGAGGCTACAGAGTCCTCTAGAGAGGCTTTAGATATGCTAACGATGTTCTTACTAGG
Source organism: Candidatus Dojkabacteria bacterium (assembly GCA_034002865.1). GTDB lineage: Bacteria > Patescibacteriota > Dojkabacteria > SC72 > SC72 > UBA5209. Next base: position 162 of record JAVEZR010000010.1, on the reverse strand, counting down.
ATCAAAGTGATCACTTAGTGATTCGCCCTGTACAATGATATCTACACTGTATCCCTCTCCCTCTTTAATGATCCTTGCAGCCTGCTCCCCTGTTATATTACTTCCAGATGAAAGATTAGAATATTTCTTAAAAGAGATTGATATCCATGCTTGAGCAATGAG
>JAVEZR010000009.1:0-24690 GCA_034002865.1 Candidatus Dojkabacteria bacterium | reverse complement strand
GAAGTATCTCACCTACAGCATCCCTATCTCTAGCCTGTATCTTTCCCTTTATCTCTTTACCTTGGCTATCTCTAGCTGAGTATCTAAATTTTTTCATTTACTAACTCTTTAATAATCTTAAAACTTCCTCAGGGTATATTGAATACTCCTGTGCCTTCTCTATTGAGATTACTCCTTCTCTTACAAGATTTACAAGAGATCTTTCTAGAGATACCATACCAATATCTGAGCTTGTTCTTATTACATTGTCTATCTGATGTGTTTTACCCTCTCTAATGAGGTTCCTTACTGCAGGATTTGCTATTAATATCTCAGATACGGCTCTTCTTCCTCCCTTATCCAGAGGTACTAATCTCTGTGAGACTATTGCTTCTAATATATTAGAAAGCTGAGATCTAATTTGTGGTTGTTGATTCTCAGGGAATACATCTATGATTCTATCTATTGTTTGTGCTGAGTTATTAGTATGTAGTGTTGCAAATACAAGGTGTCCTGTCTCTGCAAGAGTTATAGCTGCTGCTATCGTTTCGTAATCTCTCATCTCTCCGACTAGAATTACATCAGGATCCTGCCTTAGAGCACTCCTAAGTGCAATATTCCATGAGTGTGTATCATCATTCATCTCTCTTTGATCAATTAAAGCCTTCTTACCTTCAAATACATACTCTATTGGATCTTCAATGGTAACAATATGAACGCTTCTCGTCCTATTAATATCTTCAAGTATTGCAGCAAGAGTGGTACTCTTACCGTGACCTGTAGGTCCTGTAATTAAGATTAATCCCTGCTTTAACTGTCCAAATCTATGATATATCTGAGGTATTAGTAACTCCTCAATTGTTTTAACTCTAGATGGTATTAATCTAAATGCTCCTGCAAGATTCTTCATTGTAAAGTATGCATTTACCCTAAATCTTGCTGATTGATTACCTTGATAGAAGTAAGCCAAATCTATCTCTCTGTTTACTTCCAATAATTCTTTTTTCTCATCAGTTAGAATAGGGAGGATTAGCTCCTCTGCATCCTGTGGAGTAACGATACTCTCATTAACATTCTCTAATTGCCCATCTACCCTGATGATAGGGGGGTAACCAACACTGATGTGTAAATCAGATGCTCCTTTTTCAATAGCGTATTTTAATAGTTCATCTATTCCTCCTAAATGCTTTGGTGTTTCATCAAGAACTTGCTCTTTAGCAGGTTGCTGTTTTGCTAGAACATCCTTTCTAACAGTATTAAAGTTTTCTTTAGGGGTAGTAAAAGGTTTAGAGAGATTCTTTTCTTTAGGTGTTCTTTGCAAAGCTCTAGGAACTTTCTCTCCTGGCATAATATCTGCAAGAGTACTTCTTACAATACCTATACTGTCCTCCGTCATTATATTCGTAGGAGCAGGTGCTGGTTGGCTTGGAAGATCAAACCTAGGCTGACTATCAACAGTAGGGGGAGGGGATTGAGGAGCTGTCTCCTCTTGCTTTATCTCCGGTACTACTGCTGCTACTTGTGGTTGTACAGGTTGTGTATCAACAACAGGTACAGGAGGTTCAGGAATTATCTCCTCTGGCTTTACTTGAGACTGCTCTGGTATCTCTTCTGGTTGAGTAGGTTGGTCATTAACAACTGGAATATCAGGCTCAACGACTGGTCCCTGTACCTTAACCTGAGTTACTGATGGCTCTTGTTGCACTGGTTGGGTGGTAGCAACAGGTGTAGGGGTCTGTATAGCTTGCTCCTTTGGTAAAATCTGCTCTGGTTGTGAGTCTGCTTTCTGAATTTCTTTTAACTGATTAGCAAGATCACTTAATATCTGAGCATCATCCGATGCTGGGTTGACAGGTGTAGAAGAGGTAGTAGGCTGTGAAGCAGTACCACTTTGTGATAAATCAGGATATGAAAATCCATTATTTTGGGCAGTATTATTATCCATGTTATTCATTATATCCTAAAATTATTCTTTAGACACTCTTAACACTTCCTCAATACTGGTAATACCCTCTAGAACCTTTAGATATCCATCTTGAGTCATTGTAATCATTCCATTCTTCTTTGCCTCTGTCTCTATATCCTGAGCAGTTACATTTTCCATCACCATTCTACTTATCTTCTCATTCACATCTAATACTTCAAATATACCGATACGACCTGAGTAACCAGAGCCACCACATCTATCACAACCCGCACCTTTATACAGATGAATTATTGGCTTACCATCAGGACCAATTTGAGGTGGTTCTAAAACAGCGGAACCTTCTTCTCCCCTCTGCTTCTTAGTAGCAACCATCCTGTTTAAATATTGAACTAAATCAAAATCCTTTATACCAGAGAGAACAGAGACTAAGTTATCTACAACCTCTGGAACAGCTACATATGATTGAATACAGCTAGAGCAAATTTTCCTTGGTAAACGCTGTGCAGCTATTACCCTTATGGTAGAAGCGAGTAGGTAAGACTCTATACCCATATCTAAAAGCCTAGGGATTGCAGCAGGAGCACTGTTGGTGTGTAGCGTTGAAAGTACTAAGTGACCAGTAAGAGATGCCTGTACAGCAAGCTGTGCAGTTTCTTCATCACGGATTTCTCCAACCATTACGACATCAGGGTCTTGTCTAAGTACAGATCTTAAACCGGTAGCAAAGGTTAAACCTACCTCAGGATTAATCTGAACTTGGGTGACTCCTGGTACACGGATTTCTACAGGATTCTCAAGAGATATTATATTAACTTTAGGATCATTAACCTTGATAAGGGAGCAGGCAAGAGTTCTAGTTTTACCACTTCCTGTTGGACCAGTAACAAGTATGATTCCATTAGTTACACTAAGAGCATCTAAAAATATTTTGTATGCGTTTCCTCTTAGACCTGTTGACTCAAGTGTAATGCCAGAGGTATCAGATTCTAGTAAACGCATAACTACCTTTTCACCAAAGATAGTGGGCATTACAGATACACGAATATCTACCTTGTTAGTATTCATTCTTACTTGGAATCTACCATCTTGAGGTACTCTCTTCTCATCGATTTTTAGATTAGACATAATCTTGACACGAGAAACTACAGCAGGAGCTAATACCTTTGGAAGTACAAGACGCTCAGTCATAATACCATTTATCCTAAACCTTACCCTTAACCTATTCTCCATCGGCTCTATATGTACATCAGAGCTTTTTGATGTAACAGCATACTGCATGATAGAGTTCACTATTCTTGCAACAGGGGCGTTCTTTAAATCCCCACTATTGATAAAGTTAGGATCTTCAGCAGTGATATCTTGTACAGGAACATCTACATCCTCCAGAGCCTCTGTAACCTCCGTACTCATAACGTCACCAATACGCCTATCAAGCATGTAGTTAATACCCTCCTCAGTAGTAATATATACCTGTAATTTTGTATTAGGTGGATATCTTCTTTGTAGTGCTTGAGTTGCTTGAACATCAAAAGGATCAAGCATAGCGAGATTAACGTAGTTAGTACCTCTCTCAAAAGGAACTGTTCTATATTTCTTTAGGTTATCAATAGGGACTTCAGCAATGACACTCTCTGGTACAGAAATCTTTGTTAAATCAATGAAAGGAATACGAAAAATCTCAGACTTTGCCTTAGCAATTGTAACAGGATCAGCAAGCCCCATCTCCGTAATTACAGCCTCCTCACTCTTAGGACTTCTAGTCCTCTCAATTTGAACCTTTGTTGCATCAGCATCACTGATTACACCTTTCTGTTGTAGGTAGTGTAGTAAGGTCTCTTGAGCCACATGGGCAGTTACTCAATTTATATTTCTATACAGTGTATAAAAATCAAGTCTAAAATACAAGCAATACTACCTATCCCTGTAGTACCTTATACTCCTGTATAAATCTAATAGCTGTACCAATATATATTTACTCTTTTTTAATGGATAATCTGCTGTGCGTTGATATCTTACTAAGTATCCACCAAAGCCCCTTTTAAAGTTTGAATATCCAAATCTCTTACTCTTAGGTGAATATTTTTCATCAGGTAGTACATCCCAAGAGTTAAAATATTTAAAACCCTCTCTTTGTGCTTGAAGCATACATTCCCATCTAAGATACATAGGGCCACGTATTTTACGATGTATTCCAGTCTGACAGCTGTAAAGACATGATACTTCATCACCGAAGAAAGAAAGTATTAGCATAGCTACGGGCTCCTTCTCATACGAAACTATCGCCAACCTTACCTCATCCTCTTCTCCTAAATATTTTAGCTGCTTAAGATAGTAATCTGCCTTTCTAATAGCGAACTCCTTACTCTCTGAGCTTTTACTAAGGTAGTGAGTAAAGAGCTTCCAGTCTGGTAGCTCTTTTGAGAACTTAACCTCTAACCCTAACTTCTTAGCTTTCCGAATATATGTCGGATAGTTTTTATGCATACCGTGACTTTGACACCACTCCATCAATTCCTCCTCGGTATCTCCTACCAAATCAATCATCCAAGGCGTTTCAGGTTGAACATAGTTAATACATTTCTTAAAACCCATATCAAAGGGTACAAGTGATACTCTGTTTTGTGTTTCTATCGCGGGATCTATTTTTACAAATACATAATCCCTTTTAGAAAAGAACCGTACCATCTCCTCTAGTACATCCTTAAATAGAGTAGGGTTTAGATCTTTGAGAATAGGGCCCCTTGAGCAGTAAATATATTTACCAAAGGTTTGGTTCATTTCAAAGCATGCAGCTACAGCTACTAACTCATTCTCTTTCCAAAAACCTAGTCTGAAAGTTCTTTTACCTAACCCTATCTCTTGATACAAGCTCCAATTCCAAGATTGCATGAAGTTAGAATTAGGACTTACCTTTACAAACTCATCCCACATTGCGCTCTCTGTAATCTCCTTTATCTGTATAGGCATACTGTTGTTTAATTAAATTACATCTGTATATGTTACAATCTACCACAATGACATATCTAATTGTAGGGAAAGAGAAAAAAAATATTAACGATATCCTTAATCCGTTACTTTCTAAACTTTGGAGTAGAGAGGTAAAAGATTCGGAACTTTTCGATAGCACTAATCCAGATATACATGTAGTTGATGGTAGAGAAGTTAATAGTATTGGTATTGAGGAGATAAAAGAGCTACAGAAAGAGATGATGTATTCTCCTTTTAAAGAGAGAGTACAGGTTGCATATATCTTAGATGCTAACAAATTAACCACTCAAGCTCAGAACTCTCTACTTAAAACTTTAGAGGAGAGTAGTGACAGTACGGTATATATTTTAATTGCACAGATAGAGAAGAGCTTACTACCTACAGTTCTTTCGAGATGTTTAAAGATATATACCCATGCTGCTACTGTAAGAAGTGAAACTTTTATAAAACCTGATATACTCTCTATGGACCTAATCGAAGCATTCGCCAAGATAGAGGTAATATCAAAAGAGAAGAGTAGTGTAGAGGAGCTACTTGCTAATCTAGAGCATTACTATCAAGACCTTTTAGAGAGGAATTTAGTTGAAAAAAAAGGTATAATAGAGATATCTTTAAATATAAAACAGATACTACTTGCACAGAAAAGAATAAAAGCTAATGGAAATAAACGGCTGGTGCTTGAAAATCTGTTTTTACATTTAAATAGATAAATATACCCCTTAACATTTCGCCCTATAATATATAGAATAGGAACTGCGATTGTTTATGACATATTAAAATAGTAATTTGAAAGAAGAAATATAATGCCAAGTAAGAGTAACTACCAAGCATCAAATATACAGGTCTTGCAAGGGCTAGAGGCTGTTAGAAAAAGACCAGCAATGTACATTGGTTCTACCGATAGGAATGGGTTACATCATATATTTACTGAGATATTAGACAACTCTGTTGATGAAGCAATTGGTGGATACTGTACTAGGATATGGGTTACTTTACATAAGGATGGATCTCTTTCAGTCAAAGATAACGGAAGAGGAATACCTGTAGAGACTCATGCACAAACAAAGGTCTCAACTCTTGAAACCGTTATGACTAACCTGCATGCAGGTGGTAAATTTGAAGAGGGTGCGTACAAAGTCTCTGGAGGTTTACACGGTGTAGGTATGAAATGTACCAATGCTTTATCAGAGTGGATGATAACTACAGTACAAAGAGATGGTGGAAAGTTTCAGCAGGAGTATAAAAGAGGTATTCCCCAATATCCCGTAAAACAGATTGGCAAATCCAAACTCACAGGAACAGAGCACAGATTCATGCCAGATGATCAGATATTTACTGAAGTAGATTTTGAATTTAAGGAGATTGTTAAAAAGTGTCGCCAACATGCCTACCTTACCGCAGGATTAAGAATTTCAGTTAGAGATGAGAGAGTAGAGGAGGGTAAAGAACCAAAAATTTTTGAACTGTACTTTGAAGATGGTATTAAATCATATGTTCTCTTTATGAACATAGATGAGAAATTTGTAAATGAGGATCCTTTCTATGTTAAGAAAGAGAACGAAGGAGTGCTAGTAGAGGCAGCTATTCAGTATACAAACGCTATGGATGAGAACGTTAAATGCTATACAAACAACATCATCAATCCAGAGGGTGGTACACATCTTTCGGGTTTTAGAACTGCTCTTACAAGCGCTATTAATACATATGCTCAGAAGTCAGATCTTCTTAAGGGCCTAACAACATCCCTAAGTGGAGATGATGTTAGGGAGGGACTAACTGCAGTCATTTCTGTTAAGGTTGCTAATCCTCAATTTGAGGGTCAGACTAAAATTAAGTTAAATAATCCAGAGGTCAAAAATGCAGTAGCTAAAGTCATCAGAGATGAGCTACTAGTGTACTTCGAGGAGCATCCTAAAGAAGCAAAAGCAATAATTGATAAGGCTGTACTTGCATATAGAGCGAAGGCAGCAGCTAAGGCTGCAAGAGATGCTGTAATCAGAAAAAGTGCACTAGAGAGTACAACTTTACCTGGTAAATTGGCGGACTGTATTAGTAATAACCCGGCTGATAGTGAATTGTATATAGTGGAAGGAGATTCTGCAGGTGGATGTTTCTCGGGAGATACAGAAGTTGCTTTGGTAGATGGAAGATCGCTTAACTTCTTCGACCTTATTAAAGAGCAAGAATTAGGAAAGCAAAACTACTGCTATACAATTACCAAGGAAGGCGATATAGCTGTATCTGAAATCTCAAATGTAAGAAGGACTAAGCAGAACGCAAAGGTTCTTAAAATTACCTTGGATAATGGAGAGAAGATACTGTGTACTCCAGATCATAAATTTATGCTTAGAGATGGAGATTATAAAAAAGCTAGTGACCTTGTACTCACAGACTCCTTAATGCCACTGTATAGAAAACTTTCAGAGAAGAGAGGCAGAATTACAATAGAAGGATATGAAATGGTTCTAAACCCTTCTAATTCAAAGTGGATATTCACCCATATTCTTTCGGACAAATATAATATAGAGAAAGGAATATATTCTAAAGATTTGGGTGTATATAAACATCATAAAGATTTTAATAAGTTAAATAACAATCCTAACAATATCGTAAGAGTAAGTAAGCAAGAGCATCTTAAAATACATCAAGATCATATAAGTAAAACATTACACACAGAAGAGGTCTTTGAAAAGTTAAGAAAGCAAAGAAAAACAAAGGAGTTCAGAGATATGATGAGAACCACTATGTTAAAACCAGAGACTAGAGAATTACTTAGTAGAAATGCTAAAAAGCAGTGGAAGAATGATGAATATAAACAGTATATGTTAGAAAAATACCTTGCCTTCTACTTCACAAATGAATCATATAGGAATGAGAATAGGGAACGGTTAAATAGGGCCCAGAAAGAGTACTGGAGCAAAAAGGAGAATAGGGAGAAGCAGTCAGAAAGAGTACTTAAATATTTTGAACTTAATCCAGAATTAAAAAAAGATCTCTCTCTTCTTTCAAAAAAACAGTGGAGTAATTCTGAACTACTGAAGTGGAGAGCAGAGAAAACGAAAGCACAATGGACAGAATCATTTAGAGCAAAAAGGGAAAAATCATACAATAGAACATACTTAGATAGGGGGTTAAAAGTAATGAGATCTATCTACGAACAGTATGGCGAGGTATCAGTAGATCTGTATGACAAAGTAAGGAAAGAATTAAATAATAAAGCTTTAATAAGGATGTCAACTCTTTGTGAAAGATTCTTTAATGGGCAAGAAGATAGATTACTAGATGCAGTTAAACAGTACAATCATAAAATTGTATCAATAGAATATCTAAAGGAGGGAATTGATGTATTTGATTTGGAAGTTCCAAAAACAAATAATTTTGCACTTTCAAGTGGAGTATTCGTACACAATAGCGCCAAACAGGGAAGAGATAGACATACGCAGGCTGTACTACCACTTAGAGGTAAGATTATAAATACACATAAATATAGAGTAGATAGAGTACTCGGTAACAACGAATTTAAGGATATTACGACCGCTCTAGGAGTAGGTATTGGGGACACATTGGATATTTCTAAACTTAGATATCATAAAGTCATCATTATGAGTGACGCTGATGTAGATGGTTTACATATCACTACATTAGTACTGACTCTTCTTTACAGATTCTTTAAGCCTTTAATAGATGGAGGATATATATACGTAGCACAGCCTCCTCTTCATAAGGTTGAAATTGGTAAAAAGAAATATTACTTCCTAAATGATAACGAAAAAGATGCTTTTATTAAAAAAGCTAAAAGTGCTGGCAAGACACCTACTGCTAATAGGTTTAAAGGTTTAGGAGAAATGAATCCAGAGCAACTTTGGGAAACAACAATGAGCCCTGAAACAAGAGCACTAAAGCAGGTTAATATAGAGGACGGAGAGGAAGCAGAGAAGGTTTTTGAAATGTTAATGGGAGCAGAGGTTCCCCCAAGGAGACGATTCATACAGAAATATGCCCGTAGGGCTAATTTAGATGTTTAATTTTTTATCAATATAATATGTTTAACGAATTACCAAAAACTGTAGACCCAATAGCTTTCTCAGTCCTTGTGGAAAAGAAAGTTGCAGAGAGAGTACCAGACAAAAACACAGAGATATTAGATATCCTTAGAAAAGATTCTAATACAAACCTTAAAACTATTTTAGAAAAATATACATACGCACAAGATGCTAAGATTGGGCTTCAAGATTTAGAAACATACTTGGAAGCACATGTATGGGATAAAGATGGACAGTTCGTAAATACCATTGGTATAAGTACAGATCAAGATGATGCTACAACAGAGTGTGTTAGCAAAGAAACATATGACTCTCTAAAGCCTCTCTGTATAGATATAACTACAGTGAGAGCAGAGATAGAAACCCAGCTAGAAGGGAAGATAATATAATTGATATATATAAATGTCAGACGTAGAGCAGAAAGAGAAGCTAATAAAAAAGGCAGAAGAGAAAATAAAAACTGAGAATGCAGATTCAACCTCAGAAGTTTCTCTACTTCAAGAAACTGATGATTTGGATTTTGATCTTTCATTTAAACCGGGAGAGGTTATGCAACGCTCCATTGTTGACGAAATGAAATCCAACTATATTGATTACTCTATGTCTGTAATTGTTGCTCGTGCACTCCCAGAGGTAAAAGATGGACTTAAACCATCCCAAAGAAGAATCCTTGTAGCAATGAATGACTTAGCTCTAGGACCTACATCCCATTACAGAAAGTGTGCAAAAATAGCTGGAGACACCTCGGGTAACTACCATCCTCACGGAGAGAGTGTTGTATATCCTACCTTAGTAAAATTAGCCCAAGAGTTTTCAACTAGATATCTACTTGTAGATGGACAGGGTAACTTTGGAAGTATTGATGGAGATCCAGCAGCTGCAATGAGATATACAGAGGCAAGAATGGGAAAGATAACTCCAGAGCTTCTAAAAGATTTGAATAAAGGGACAGTAACATTCCTTCCTAACTATGACGGTACTAGATTAGAGCCTACAGTCCTACCTGCTCTTTTCCCAAATCTTTTAGCAAACGGTAGCCAAGGTATTGCAGTAGGAATGGCAACACAAATCCCTCCTCATAACCTTGGAGAGTTAATAGATGCACTTCAAGAGATGATTACAAGAAAGAATAAATGGGAAGGGGTAGCAATATACAATGAATTAAGAAAAGCCAAAGAGAAAAAAGAAATAATTCCATTAACATTAAACTCTAAGCCAGAGGATTACCTAGAGAATTACGTTGATACTAAAGATTTAGATTACGAGAAAGCAATAGAGGAGATAAAGAAAAGAATAGAGGAGAGTAAAGAGGTCATATATCCAGACTTTAAAGCAGATATCTCACCAGAGGAGTTAATAAAGTTAGTTCCAGGTCCTGACTTCCCAACAGGAGGAACAATATATGATAGGGACGAGATACTAAATGCATATGCCACAGGTAGAGGTAGAATACTACAAAGAGCACAGGCTTCGATAGTAGAGGGTAGTAATGGTAGATATCAAATTGTAATAACTGAGATTCCTTACCAAGTTAACAAAGCGTACCTCATTGAAAAGGTTGCTGACTTAGTAAGGGATAAAAAGATAACAGGTATTGCAGATATTAGAGATGAAACTAATAAGGATGGTATTAGAGTAGTAGTTATACTAAAGAAGGATGCACAACCTAAAACAGTTCTAAACAAGCTGTTTAAATATACAGAAATGCAAAAGACCTTTAATGCAAATATGATTGCATTAGTAGACCAAGAACCTATAACTCTTTCTTTAAAGAGAATGTTAGAGCTTTTCCTCTCATTTAGATTAACAGTAACAATAAGGAGATATGAATATGATTTAGCAGAGGCAAGATATCATGCACATATCTTAGAGGGCTTACTTAAGGCATTAGATATCTTAGACGAAGTAATTGCAGCTATTAGAGGCTCTAAAACACAAGAGAGTGCTAAGACAAACTTAATGGATAATTTTAAGTTTACAGAGGTACAAGCTCAAGCTATTTTAGATATGCAACTAAGAAGATTAGCTGCGCTTGAGAGAATGAAGTTACAGAATGACTATAAAGAAACAAAAGAGAAGATCATTGAATACAACAGTGTATTAGATAGTCAAGATAGAATATTGGAGATAATTAGTTCTGATTTAGCAGAGATAAAAGAGAAGTATGCAGATAAGAGAAGAACAAGAGTTGTAAAGGGTAAGATAGATGAAATCTCAGAAGAGGATATGATTGCTAAAGAGGAGACATTGATTACTATCACTCACTCTGGATATGTAAAGAGATTGCCTCCTTCAACATACCAAACACAAAAAAGAGGTGGTAAGGGAGTATCAGGAGGTGAAACAAAAGAGGGGGACTTCATAGAGCATGTATTACTTTGTAGTACTCATGATGAGCTACTTCTATTTACAAACAAGGGTCGTGTGTTTAATACAAGAATCTTTGAGATACCAGAGTATGGTAGAACCGCAAAGGGTATTCCTCTAATCAACCTTGTTCAATTAGATCAAAATGAAATAATAACCTCAATACTAACAAGAGATCCAAAGGGAGAAATAATGGGCTCGGAGGAGATACAAGAGGGTCAAGATGGAATGGTTGTACAGAAGAAAGATTTTAAATATTTCTTAATGGTTACCAAAAATGGTGTTGTTAAGAAAACAGACATAGAACAGTTTACAAAGATTAGAGCGAATGGATTAACAGCAATAAAGTTAGAAATAAATGATGAGTTAATATGGGTAAAGCCAACTACTGGAGAAGATGAAGTAATACTTGTAACAGCAGAGGGTAAATCTATTAGATTTAGCGAGAAAGATGTTAGAGCTATGGGTAGAAGTACTAGGGGAGTAACAGCGATGAAGTTTAAATCAGATACTGACTACGTAGTTGGTATGGGAGTAGTAAGAGCAAATGAGAATAGACTCTTTACTCTCTCAGAGAAAGGTTTTGGAAAGATGACACTGCTTAAAGAGTACACAAAACAAAAGAGAGGTGGTACTGGAATATTTACCTTTAGGGTTACACCTAAGACGGGAAAAGTCTCTGTAGCTAGAGTAATGGATCATCCTAAAGCTGAGATAGTTGTAATATCAGAAAAATCAAAAGTTATCAGATCTTCAGTAAGTGCAATACCTACACTGGGTAGACAAACTAGTGGAGTTAAGGTTATGAAGATCGGAGATGATGATAGAGTAGCTACAATGGCTATACTGTAACTTTCTATAATTGCATATGTTAAGGAACCGCAGTATAATCTGTGGTTCTTTTAAATCTGTATGTAATAAAGATTTCAGTTCATTTACATACTTAAATAGTGTGTTCTGTAATATCTGAGATAAATTTAGGTATCAATCCTGATACTTATGATATCTCAGATATGAGAAGGAGGAGAAAATGAAAGATATTAGACCACTTTCAGAAGAAGAGAAGAAGGCATATAAATGGTTTGGAATCATGTTTTTATGTTGCATGATAGGTTTAATTCTCTTAAAAATAATTCTTAAATTCTAATTACCCCCGAATACTAGGTCTGATAATCAGACAAAATCTCCTTACCAGACCTAGTAAACAGAACACACTATACAAATTCATCCTTAGAATCCTTTATAGACATAGCCCTATTTAAACCAGAGAAACTTAGATGAATAATACAATCATCCTCTAACTTACTCTTTCCCTTTACCTTTCTCTTCTCTAACCTATTAAACTTTACAAGCATACTAGCCAATGCCTTCTCATAAATATCTAATCTCTCTTTTAACTGAACCATCTCAATCTTACTGTATGCCATAATTAATAAATTAAAAATTTATCTTTTATCCTTCTTTCAGATAGATTTTGAGAAAATAGTATGTGGAGGTTTGGATAGTTAAATATAGCAAATTCATATATATACTTCTTGACCTATATACACATAGTAAATATCTTGTAAAATATCTATTATGATCAAAACCTTAGTTATAATTGTTCTCTTCACATTCTTACTTTTTCTTCCTCAGAAAACATCTGAATTAGATATCCAAAAAGATAGAGAAGAGGATAGAAAAGAAATTAGACATAGCTTTGAGATAAAAGAACCCACTGAGACATCTGTAGTTCAAAAGGTAGTACAAAAAAGCTCTACAACTCCTTCAACCAATAACCAATGGCAAAAGTATCCGGCAGAGATATTAGGATGTAGTAGGAGTGGTAATGACCTCTTAGTCTTAGTGAATAAGAAGCATAAGCTACCGAGTACATATGCTCCATCTGATTTAGTAAAAGCAAGTAATTCAGGTATAAGAAGAGGAGAGAGTTACTACTTAAGGAATATCTTAATTCCTGACTTAACAAACATGATTAATGATGCTAAGAGTAATGGTATAGATTTAAGTATTTTAAGTGGATACAGATCATATCAAACACAGGTAAATACATATAACTACTGGTTAACAAAAAACAACAACAATGTAGAGTATGTAGATACATTTTCTGCAAGAGCAGGGCATAGTCAACATCAATTAGGTACAGTAATAGACTTTAGTAGTAATGAGATAGGGGATGCATTAGGAGATCGCTTTAGAAATACAAACGCTAGTAATTGGTTAGTACAAAATGCTCATAGATATGGATTTGTAATCTCATACCCTGCAGGATATGAGAGCACAACAGGGTATAAGTATGAGAGTTGGCACTACAGATATATTGGTATTGCAAATGCCTTAGAAATGAAAAATAGTGGTATGATATTAGAGACATATTTAAGAGGTAAAAATTAGTAATGGAGAAGAAGAAGGTATTAAAAACTCTGTCCAAGATATACCTAGTAGGAGGTATTATTTTAATATTCTTTGCCTTTGCAGCACTCTCTGTCTCCTTCTATCCTAACATCTGGTACACATTAAGAGAGCAAGCCTCTGATGAAGATACCACCTCCATAGCTCAGGTAATTGAAAATATAGAGCCAGAAGAAAAGGAGAATAAAGAGAGATACCTACCACCATATGATTCTTTACTACCTAAAGAAAATATAATTAAGATATCTTCAATTGGAGTAGATTCTACAGTGATAGAAAATGAAGATCCTTACAAAGGACTTCTAAAGGGTACATGGATAGTACCTGAGTTTGGAACACCTCCTGAGAATAATCAACCAATTATAATTGCAGCACACAGATATGGGTATACAAGTTGGAGTAGCGAGTTTAGATATAAAAATTCCTTCTACAATCTCCCTAAGAGTAAAGTAGGGGATAGGGTACAGATAATATGGGAGCAGAGAAACTACGAATATGAAATATACAAAGCTGTAGATGATACACAGATAACCGACTATGATGCAGATCTAATCCTCTATACCTGTAGAATGTACAACTCCCCTATTAGAGTATTCCGGTATCTTAACAGAGTGAACTAACCAACCCATAGTATTGTCAATTTCCTAGCTATAAGGTATAATGTTCTTGTAATTTAATTTGTTCTTTACAAATTCAAATGAACAAGAAGAAAAACTTCTTCTTGGTATCTATTCTTGCTATCGGAATACTTGCACTGTTTAATACTCCAGTACTAGCAGATGGTTACAGCCCATATCAACCTCACATCCCAGAAGAGACTGGTTTGATTGATGGTATGATATTTAATATTGTTGCTGTAATCTCATACCTTTCAGGTATTGCTTCTATTGGTTTAGCTAAGTTTCTATCTAGTAAGATAGGTTAACCAAGATCTATACATATAGGGTGGAGAGTTAACCCTCCCCACCCTATAGTATTGTGTACTTGGCCATATATTTGATATAATGTAATAGATCATTTAATACTGCACCTTAAAAATCTAAACACTTTCACAAACTAAAAGATAGATATTTGGAGTAAACAACTTACTTTAATTATCTCTTTTTTATTAAAGAGAAGTTCTTTAACATAACTAAATATATATTTTAATGATACTTGTATCTTAGGTATATATATTAGTTAAATAGGGTGGTGGATATTCTCCTTCCTATTACACATGTGAGGGATATAGTTAATTATATTTATAGTTAATTGTATCCTTCACACGGTGTGAGAGGTGCAACCCATTAGGGTCAGAGATTTTTATTCTTTCGAAAGAAGAAAAACAAGGAGATTTAAAATGAAGAAAATGTTTGTAATCGTAATCCTGTTGGGAAGTTTGTTGTTATCTGCATGCACCTTTACCCTGTCAATGGACGGGAAGGAAGTAGGATCATTAGATCCCTGCAAAGTTACTGGAGTAACATCCGACCTCTGCGCAGAAGAAGCTGAAGATACAAAGGTTGACACGACTGTACCAGAAGAAAAAGTTTCCTCTTCAGAGGTAACTGGAACTGATACATATCGGGGATATCGCATGGATTTCCCAGAACGATCCGTAGGAAGAATTCTTATTGAAAAAACACTAGTTGAGGGCCCCGCGCTTCACCAAGATAGAGATGGCAACGTCACTATCGTTATGAAGAACGCTTCGGCGACTTTCTCTTCTGGAGTTATCTGGTTATACAAAGTTGGCGACGCCAACTCCCTCGAAGACGAGAAAATCTTCTTGGATAACCAAATCAAGTTTTTCAATGATCCTTCCCCGCTGTGGATTGAAGCTGATTAGCATCAATCACCACCCCTTAACAAAGAACTGGGCCTGTGCTCTGACAACCTGCTGACGTATGTCATGCTAACCTTCAGAACCACAGGCCCTTTTCCTTTATATATACATATCTAAAAAGAAACTTTGACTTCCATTTCCCCACTATAAAATATATATTTAATATAGAATGAAAAACTTCTATTTAAAAATAATAATCTTTCTATTAATCATATTAGCTACATACCTCTCTGTAGAAAGATACTATTCATATACACAAAACAAAAACTTTACCATTATTAACCAAAGACACAGTGTAATAATTCAGTTACCTAATACTGGATATATTGAAATAGTTGGAAGAAATGATCATATTACAAGCGATACTGTAAATGAGAAACCTTTTTCTACAAATACAAAACTAATTAAAAATTCTAATTTAGAAAACTCCATTGCAAGAACAAATACTCATACAGAGTATATCGAAAATGATGAAAATATTAGATCACTCTCTCTAACACCTCTAAGCAATGAACACATTAAGGTAGAGATAGATACTGATACTAAATATACATATCAAGAAAATCTGTATTACAACATACAGTTAGATTACACAAACAAAGTAGATTTTAAGATAGAGGGTAATAGGGTGGAGTATAGTGATAAGGGGTGTAATGTAATAGTTGAAGGACAAAACTTACAATACAAAATATCAGAGAATAGCCAATCGGTAATCTTAAGTAAAAAGTACGAACCTAAGATAAGTTTCATATTCAATTTAAATATAGAGTGTAACAAATAGTATGTTTGATTTAATAGCAATACTAAGTAACTTAGGAATAATAATATATCTAATCTTTACTCTCTTTACTGGAGGTTTAGAATCTTTTAGTTCTAATTACATATTCATTGGATATCTTGTATTTACAATATTTACACTCCCATACCTAATCTCTAAAGTACTCTTTAAAGCAAGATTAGTATCATTAACGACAGCACTTACTTTCTTTTACTTCCCAATACAGTTTCTTTTTACATATTTGGTGTCTAGAATAACTGGATTCTCCTTAGGAGAGCTACTGCCATTTACTACTCTGTTTAATCTCTTACTTTGGAATCTCCTCTTTATCTATTTTGTTCTCTCTGATGAGAAGAGTGGGGATAGATCAGAAAAAACCATTAAGAATATCTCTGCTGCAATACTACCTGGAATACTTTTTACTCTCTTTGCTTCAATATCCATCAGGCAAACAGATTCTGTTGTAGCACTAGATTACTTACAACACCTTACTGTTCCAAATAGGATGTTTTTTAACGATGTAATATGTTTTCTACCAGGACAGTGCTCTAATCTTTTCTTACAGCATGGATATACAACCTTCTACCATATAATTCTTGGTCATATTATTACCTTCTTAGGTAATGATCCAATTAAATCGATATATGTAATAGATGTACTGTATCCAGTAATAGCTAGTATTCCTCTTTTTTACATATTTAAAGATCTTACTAAAAGTACAATCTGGTCTCAGCTAGGAGTGCTACTTACTCTCCTAGTTTTTGTAATGGGTGGATATGATTTTGTCTTCTTTCTACCACAAACTTTTGCTTTAATGTTTTTCTTAATGATTTTCAGAAAGCAGAGACTAAGTAAAAAGCAGTTACTGCTTGCAACATTACTCTTAATACCAACTCACTTTATAATTGGGACATACTTCTCAGTATTTCTCTGGGTAAGACATATTTTACTTAGAAATATAGATAGGAAGAGAGAGATAAAAATATATTACCTTTTACTAGCCATATCTTTAATATTTTTTGTATTAGCAAATATTGCAGGATTTAGTGTAGAGAAATTAATACAGGGAGATGCTATAAAAGTGATCGGTAGTCTTACTAATCCTTACTACCCAAACAATCTTACTGTATTTTGGCAAATACTTGGCCCTATATGGCTCTTCATACTTGTAATCTTTGTTACAAACTTCTTAGAGAGAAAGGTGTCCTCTGTATATATTAATGCACTTACATACATCTTCATGATTTCCATTGTATATTTCCTTGCTCCTACATATGCAAACAAGTTTACGATAGGGGTAGGATTTTTCTCTGTACTGCTTCTTCTTAAATTCCTCTCCTCTGTTAGAATGGGGATATTTCTTAAGAGCTTTGTACTTACATCATTGGTAGTCATCTTCGCAACTAACTTCTATATTCAATACAACAGATATCTTACCTTCTATACTCAAGAGAATGGGGTAGTGTCCGCAATAACAGAGGAGGATAAAGAGATAGTGAAGTATTTAAATGAAGAGAGAACATCTGCTACCATACTCTCAGATCCATATACACAATTAATCATTGCTTCACTTACAAACACCGATACTGCAAATGCACAGTATATGTCACTAGATACTAGGAAAAATTTGCTTAACTACTTAACAAGTCCAACATTGCAAAGCTATGAAGCTTTAATAACCTCACCAGGTATACCTAGGAATGATAACTTCGATATTTTGTATACCTCAAGAATATACAGAGCTATAAGTAGTAATGATAACGCATGGATATACAACATATACTCTTTGAGTATTAATAACTCGCAGAAGATAGGGAATATAAGTGAGGAATTAATAAAAGATATGGAAAGAACAGGTAGATACCCAATATATATCTCTGATAATTTTATACTTTTCCGCTAACTGCCTAAATGAGTAAAGAAAGAAAAGAACAATATGACCTGATATCAATATCACACTTCTTTCCTCCTACAGTAGGAGGCTTGGAGAATATGGCGTACAACCTCCTTAGAGGCCTCTCAAAGAAGGGTATTAGTTGTATAGCTCTCTTTGGTACTAAAGGTAAATATAATGGAGAGAACAACGATTTTGATACACTTCCTTTTAAAGTCTTTAGCATATTTAATGGTACATACCCAATCTTCGGAATCTTTTTCTTCTTTAAACTACTAAGACTTCTTTCAAAGAACCCTAACAGTAAGGTAGTAGTACACAGTAGACATCTGACCAGTAGTCTACTTACCTCTCTAGCATGTTCAACACTTAAACATCCATACACAGTAATAGAGCATAATGCAGGACAGGTATATTTTAGATCTAAATTAGTTACAGATATTGTAAATTGGGTAGACAGACATATCTTTGCTTTAGTACTGCTTAACTCAGAAGATATTCTTACTGTATCAAAAATTGCAAGAAGATGGATAAGCTCTAATTTTAGAATATCAAAAGAAAGAATAGGGATAATATACAACTCGTTTGAAACAGATTTTAATAGAGATGATATATCTAAGAAAGAGAATATTGTTGTATTTGCAAGTAAATGGATTAAGGTTAAAGATCCCCAAACCACATTAAAAGCATACATAGAGTTAGCAACACAATTTCCTAGTTGGAGATTTCTAATGATAGGGGAGGGGAAAGATTTAGAGTTTGATATAGATTCCTTACCCAAAAATATAGAGATTGTTACTAAACTTTTAGATCAAAAATCTCTTTTTAACTTACTTAAGAAATCAAAAATATATATTAATTCATCACTAAGTGAAGGACTAGCATTAGGTATTTTAGAAGCAATCTCTTTTGGTAATATCCCTGTACTATCAAATGCAAGAAGTAATATTGAAGTAGCTAACTTACTTCAAACAAAAGAGTTTACCTTTACAAAGGAAAATCATAAAGAACTCGTAAGAGTACTTAAGAGTGCAATATATAAATCGCAAGATATTAAATATATTAACTCTTTGATAGAGAAAAACAGAGAGACTTTTCCTAAAGAACAGATGGTACAAACATATTACGAAAGATTACTTCCAAGACATTACGAATCTACACAGATGAAAACTCTCTCCATTGTAATACCTCTTTACAATGAAGAGGCAACTATTGAAGAGCTCTTAGAGAAAGTATCAAAAATGAAATTACCAAACTTAATGAGCAAGGAAATTATCATAGTAAACGATGCTTCTAAGGATAACAGTACAAATATTGTAGAAGATTTTGTAGATAGGGATGAAAAGAATAATAAATATATACTTCTTAAAAACTTTAGAAACAGAGGTAAATCTCAAACTGTAAAGAAAGGAATACTTGCATCTACAGGAGAGTTAGTTGTAGTACAAGATGCAGACTTAGAGTACAAGCCAAAAGATTTAGAAATCTTTGTCTCAAACTTCTTAGAGAATCATAACTTAGATGTAATATATGGGAATAGGTTTAACAGTAAGAATAAATTCTCTAGTGGTATACACAGTATTGGTAATAGATTTATCACATTAATATCTAATCTCTTCACAAGAGCTAAGGGCTTTGCACCAAAAGATATGGAAACCTGTTACAAGATGGTAAGAGGGGATATCATGAGATCAATATTTAAAACATTAGAATCAACTAGCAACTTCGGTTTAGAACCGGAAGTTACTGCGAAATTAGCAAGATACAGGAAAGCAAATGGTAAGAGATTGAATTTTAAACAGATAGATATATATTATAAACCTCGTTCAGTATCTCAAGGTAAGAAGATGCGTTGGTTTAAGCACGGTTTAGAGGCTCTTCTAGAGATTCTTTACTTTAATTTCACTCCTTTCACAATTGAGGAGTCTTTACATGGTAAAAAGATAAAGAGAAAGTTCTAAACCTGTTGACATATTTGCTCTCTCTCTCTAATATATAAACAGGTGTAAATTTACATATATTACAAATGGATTCTGCCCCACAAAATATATCTTCATTATTACAAAACAGTGAAGATTTACTTCAAGAAAAGCTTGATTCTTTCATTAAACAGATGCAATATCTTGGACTTACCAATGAGCAGATTGAAACCATTGCATCTAGTATTACAACGACAGCAACCAAGCAGACAATGGCAAAGATAAGTGCATTGATGAATGAAGAGGAGTTTGAGAAGTGGAAAACTTTTGTAGATACAGGGGTTAATATTGCACAACAGTTAATAGTATTAAATAAATTCCTCATGGAGAAGGTAAACAAAGATATAGAGGGTATACATATGGAAATAGTAGATGGATTGATAGAGAATACTTTAAGTGAGGTAGCTAATATCAAGGATTTAAATCTTAAGGTTTCTAATCTTTCACCAGAAGATGTAGAGAAAGCTAAAGAGCTAATAGATGCTGGTGATTATGAAGAGGCTGATAAGCTAATTAATAAAGAATAATATTATTTTAATACTGAAATGGCAGAGAGTAATCTACCTCGAGAAGAAATAAGAAGAGAACCACCAACAGCAGAAGGGCTTAAAGCAAGCTTGCAGAGAGCAACGGAAAATGGATTTTTTAAAGAATCTAATACAATAAATAAGACAACCGGACTAAAAGAAGAAAACATGATTCCTAAAAGTGATGGGGTTGATACAGCTATAGATAACTCTAATCCAGAAGATAGCACTAATCCTCCATCTCTGAACCCACTTAATCAGCCTAGTAAAGCTACTGAAGTTTTGGCAAAACTAGAAGCAGAACGAATAGCTCGGCAGGAGTATCATGAAGAGAATCCTTTAACTGAAAATCCTCCATTTGTAGATAGAATGATTGAAAGAAGGAATGGAACAGAAAATACTTTAACTCCCAGACAGGAAGGAGACATACTTGTTAATGATGCAATAGAAAATGCAAAAAAGAAGCAAATGGAAGGGAGAATAGTACAAATAGATAATAATTTACAGTTTAAACAAGAGCCTGTAGCTCAACAACCTGTAACTACTCTTAGAAGTGCTGAAGAAATTACAATGAACGGTAGCTTTCCAGAGAAGAGAAAGAGTTTTGAATCTTCCAATGGTGTTCTACTAAAAGATGAAAGTACAGCAGAAGAACAAAAGTCTCAATCTCCTGAAGATCTTCTTGAACAGGTAAAAGAGAATTTAGCACAAATTGATAATATTCCAGAATCAAAAGTAGAACCAAAACTTAAGAGCGCCCTAGATATTGCTAATAATGGTGCCTTTCCTCAGAAAAGACCAAGCCAGGAATTTCCGAATGGTGTTTTGATTGGAAATCAAGTTCCAGAAGCCGAGGTTAAGTCAGCAGATTCAAATAGAGAATTGGTCGAAGCAGTAACCAAATTAATAAAGACACTTGAAGAATTAAGAACCTCTTATACTAGCGACCCACAGCTACAACTCACTATTAAAAATCTAATGATAGGTTTAGGCAACATTGTAAATGCTGAGGGAGAAAGTAGTATAACCATAGGAGATGATAGTGTGAAGAATGAAATAAATCTTGGAGGAGAAGAACAGATTACTTCAATAGAAGAAATAATAGAGCAAGAGAATAGCAAAGAAACTACGAAGGTAGATGACCTAGAAGAGCTACAGAAACAGAAAGCCGAATTAGAGAAGAAACTTGAAGACTTAAGTCTACTGGATGAAGAGAAAGAGAAGATAAAGAAGGCGATAGATGAATTGAATGACGTTATTAAAAAAGCAGAAGGTGTTGTAGAGAAAGAGCAAGAAGAAGCAGCCGATGATATTACCAAATTATCCGAAGAGGAAAAGAAAGAGTTTTCAGATGCAGGTAAAACTAAAGAAGGGTTCTCTGCTACTATAACAAGAATGTTTAAAGGTAAGAAATGGAAAGCCTTCTTAGCTAATGCAGGAATCTCTACAGCATCTACTTTAGCTGTAGGTAAAATAGCTGCAGTCACTATAGCTTCCCTAGGGCCTGTAGGAATAGGTATTGTAGGTGGAGCTCTAATAGGAATGGGTGGTTTAGCTGCATTTAAAACGTTAAAAAATGTTAAAAACACTGCAGAATCCCAAGGAGTATCTGTAAAGGAACTATTATCAAACAGAAAATTTGCAGGAGGAGCCCTCTTAGGAAGCCTCATCTCTGGAAGTACTAGAATTGGGTTACCCTCCTTTATACCTGGAGTAGGACCAATGCTTCCATTCTTAGGAATGGCAATAGAGCTTGGTGTGTCAGGTATAGGTGAAAGAAATCTAAACAAACAACAAGAAGAGCTTGTAACGAAATATTTAAGTACGTTTGAACTAAGAAGATACAAAAAACTTAAAGAACAGGGATACCTTGCTAGAGAAGGAGTAAACATAAACAAGATAGTTGGAGATATGAGTGATCAAAATAGCACAGAGGATGAGAGAAAGACTGCAAAGAAAGCAGCTATTGCATCCTTACTCTACCTATATAACGAGACTAAAGATGAGAAGTATAAGACTCTTCACTATACAGTAAAAGAAGATGGTAAAGATGTAAGAAAAGAGTTAGATATTACAACATTTGAAGTAAAGGAAGCAGATGATAATACAGATCAATATCCAAAACTTCAGTTAACTGGTAATTTTGAAAGCTATGTAGACTTCTTAGACATAGGTGAATTAGGTAGATTAACACTTGAAGCTTCTGGACATGCAAGTTTAGAAGATAGAAAGGGATTAACGAATAAATTAGTAAGTCTCTTTGTAGGCATAGAGTCTACAGATGTAGATAATTTACTAAGTAAAGAAAGAGAACAGTACTTCCAATCAGTTGCATTCTTAACAGGCTTTAGAACAGGTTCTGGAGTAGTGAACTCATTGATAATAATGGGATCAGGAGTAACATTAGTAGGACAGGCAGTAGAGGCTCACAACCAAGTATCCTCTGATAGATCTGTACAAGAGGAATACCGAGAATCATTAGGTGATGAAGATGCTAATGTAGATTCATATACAAGAGAAGATGGAACAAAGGTTAACACTATCGACTTAGATGGAGATGGTACTCCAGACTTAATACACGACACTAGCTCTAATGAATATAGTGCAAATACGGTATCTGGAGCAGAGAAGCTCTTTGAAATACAGAATACTGAAATAGGGAATGTCACTACCTCTGAATTTGAAACCTCTTCAACAGGTATAACTGGAACATTCGTTGATGATAGTGGGCAGGTAGTTGGAGTTATGTATAACGATGTAAATGGAAACATAGGAGTAATGAATTCTGGTCAGTTAGGTCAAACATTACAAGCTACATATACAAATAACTCTCCTGCCTCTTTCAACATCTCCAGTATACAATCAAATGGAGAGATGACTCTAAGTATTGGAGATCAGCAGTACATCACAAACCTCTCTACATTAGAGGGTATTGGTGGAACAGATGCTGTCTTAGGAACTGACCCACTTGCAAGTTCAGTAGCTCCGGGAGATTCAGTACCTAGTGTGCTAACAAGAATAATGAGACAGGTAAAGGCAGATAATCCAAACCTTGCACAGTATGATGACTATGAACTTCAAAGATCACTCTATCAAGGAGACAGATTAGGAAATGACTCTGCCATTAGATCAGAGTTCGGATTTACTAATCCTGTACAACCAAATCAAGAATTTAATGTCCGAAACTCTCCTACGATCTTAGGATGGTTAGAAGGACTTAATGGAGGACCAGTAACCCTACCAGAAGTAGGTGACTCACTCTCAGGTTCAGATGGAATATCCTTCGCATTCAATGGTCCACAGGTAGGTACAATATCTCTAGATGGCTTAACTCCTTTTGAAGTAGATGTCCCTATCGATACAGATATTAACAGTACTCATTTGGCTACATTAGTAGCAGCAGGACTTGGAGCATTTGCCCCAAGACAGGTAGGTGGCATTACTAGAAGTAGTACAATAGAGCTATTCGGTGGTGATTCTGAAACTCCAGATCCTACACCTCCACTACCTCCTCCACCAATGCCAACCCCTGAACAGGAGAAGGAATATATAAGGCAAATATTAAGAACTCAAATCCTTGTATTTACAAAAGACAGGAGATTAAAAGCTGTCACAGGAAGTAAGTTTGATATAGGTGGGAAGCAATTAGTAGCTACAGATAGTGGATGGATATTCGGAGATGAGCATGTTCTCATAAATGATAAAGATGGTATAGAACGAATAATAGACGCTTTCCTCGCCCAAGATAAAGAAGAACAAGCAAAGGTATTAACAGGAATAATCAGTAAACTGACACCGATGAGAAGAATTACAATGTCTAAGGATGGACAGGTGTTTCGTAAACAAAAAGATGGTAGTTGGATAGAACAAAATGCCTTAGAAAATGGAAATAAAAATATAGAGGGAGAGAAAAGAGAAATAATAAGTAGCTCTCAATTAGCAGACAGAATTCTCTTAATCCAAAGAGATGA
>JAVEZR010000008.1:0-24884 GCA_034002865.1 Candidatus Dojkabacteria bacterium | reverse complement strand
AAGATTGCAAAAGAGAATGAATTAAATATTCTTAAGCAGGAGTATATAGGATGGCTCCTGTGTAATCTGATTGAAGAGATACCCACTCTAAAAGAGCCTACCCTACTCGTTGCTAATCTCCCATATATACCCACTAAGCAGTACAAGAAGTTAGATAAGAGCGTATTAGAGTATGAACCTAAAATAGCCTTAGATGGTGGTGAAATGGGATTAGATCTCTATGAGAAACTCTTTAAACAGCTTCAAACGAAAGATATAAATATCAAAGCTATATATATTGAAACAGAAGAGAGTATATACAAAGAAACAGTATCTTTAGCAAAAAAATCTTTTCCTAAAATGAAAACCATAGGAAAGAAAGACTGTTACAGTAGAAATAGGTTTGTATTAATAAAATAGATTACTCTGCTTCTACTAAGGTAACTTTTACGTCCCTACTCTTTCCTGCATTCCATAGCTCTAGTTCAATCTCATCTCCAACCTTAAATGATTGTATTAGAGAAGCAAATGAATTCTCTACACTCTCTTTGTTAATCTTTGTAATAATATCACCCCTCTCAATACCAGCTTTACTTGCAGGGCCTTTAGGATCAACAGTTATTACTAATGCTCCTGCTACAACATCTTTGTAATACAAAGCCTCATACTCAGATATCATCTGATATGAGATTCCTATATACGGTTTAATAAACTTACCGTAGGTTATATATTCACTTAATCTCTGCTTTACGATATTAATAGGTAAAGCAAACGATATATTATCTGCACCAGAGCTAGTAGCAAAATTAACCCCTACCACCTTACCCTCTGTACTTATTAATGGTCCGCCTGAGTTACCAGGATTAACAGCAGCATCTGTTTGAATTACATTCTCATATACCTTTGTAGTTGAACCAAACCACCCTGAAGAGGTTGTTACTGATCTACGCAATCCACTTATTACACCAGTAGTTACACTCCCTGCATACTCACCTAGAGGAGTACCTATTGCTATAACTGTTTGACCAGCAAGAAGATTATCTGAATCACCCAACTCTATCGCTTTAAGATTGGTTGCATCTACTTTTAGGATAGCGATATCATTACTATCATCTCTGATAATTTCAGTTACAGAGTACTTCTTCCCTTCATTTGTAATTGCAATATATGAAGCTTGAGTATTAGATACCACATGCTGATTAGTAATAATTATTCCATTACTATCTACAATAAAGCCCGTACCAATATTACTAACCCTATCTACTATACCCTCTCCCTGTTCAAGAGATAGCTGTGTTACAGCAATACTAACTACAGACTCAGAGGATTCCTTCACCACATTTATTATTACATTCTCCTCCTCAGTAATTGTTATCTCAGTAGAGCTACTATTACTACTCTCCTGCTCTATATTTCTATCAAAGAACAGATTCTGTAGCTCTGGAGATATACGAAGTATAAGGAGGAAGGATATGCATAGGAGTAAGAGTGCTGTTATAACAACTAAAGAAACACCAAATACTCTCATATGCCTATACTTACCTACTAGAGATTTCTTCTTCTCTTTTATTACGACCTTTTTTTCTTCTCCCATATAATTAATTATAAAAGATTAATTATTAAGTAGCTTTATAGCCTCCTCCATCTGCTTATCTTTTCCATTTATAAAATCATCAGTACTGTTCTCTATCTCTATATCAGGCTCTACAGGATTCTCCCTATTTAACCAAGTACCATCAGGAAGTAACCATTTTAAGATTGTAATATGCAAACTAGCACCACCTTTTAAATCTAGTACACTCTGTGCAGTTCCCTTACCGTATGTTTTGCTGCCTACTACCTTTGCAACACCATTTTGCTGAAGAGCACCAGCGAATATCTCTGAAGCTGATGCACTACCCTCATCTACAAGCACTACAACTTCTAGACCCTGTAATTTGCCCCCAGACTTTGCAACAAACTCTTTCTTATTCCCACTACCATCCTCCTGCATAGATATTAATGTACCACCTTTTAGAAACTCACCTGCGGAGTAAACAGCCGCATCAAAGTATCCACCAGGATTACTTCTTAGATCAATAACTGCCTTCTTCACTTTCTTAGATACAACTTCATCTACTAGATCATCCCATTTATTATTCCATTCTAAATACGAAGAGTCTGTAAATCTAGCAATATCTATTAATGCAATCTCTTTCTTCTCACCTACAAAAGTAAGTGTCATACTTGGGACTGTAATCTCACCCCTTGTAATCTCTATATCAACAGCCTCTAAGTCTCCCTTATGTAAGACTTTTAATACAACCTTTGTACCAGACTCTCCCCTAATCTTTTGTACAATCTCATATACATTATCACCACTTTGAACCTCATAATCATCTACAGCCAAGATGTAGTCTCCAGCCCTTATACCTGCAGCCTTCGCAGGAGAGCCATCTAGTGGAGAAACAATTATTATGGAGCCATTACTATACCCTAACTCTGCCCCTATACCTTCAAAATATTTACCCTCATTACTTTGATTAAATTGTAAAGTCTCCTCTGGTGTTAAGAATATGGTTGCAGGATCTCCATATGAGTCTACCATCCCCTTAATAGCTCCATACATCATCTCCTGCTCACTTACTTTCTCTTTCTGTACAAACTTACTCTCCATTAAGTTCCATACTTCCCAGAACAAAGTTTGATCTACCTTCCCCTTACTACTTGAAATATCTAAATTAGGAGTATCTACATTCCTACCGAAATATATACCTAAAGAGAAAGATATTACGATTAGGACTACAAACCATATATTTTTAAACCCTCTGTTACTATTTTCCACAAGCGTTATTTAATCAAGTAAGCTACATTAGAAATTATATTACCCTGTTAGAAGTATTACAAATCGATAAAGTCTAAAGCTCCGATATGAAGTAAAGACTTACCTTTTTTATCAAAATCAACAAAAACATAATCTGAGTCTTCCTGTACCTCTACTATCTTCCCTATATATCCATAGCTAGATGGTACTCTAGATATTACTAATTGATTAATATATTGATTAACAAACCACTCCCTATTAACATCTTTGCTATCTGTAATTACAAAAAGTTGATTCTCAGTACCATCTAATATTATTAACCTATCTTTTAGAGATATTAGCCTATTGATAAATTTTAAATCACAGTGCACAGAACCAAAGCCTCCTAATACTGCAACAGGTAATCCGATATTACGAAACTCTTCATATGATATAGCGTAGGTAAGGATAGCAACAGCACCTCTTTCGAATAGCTCATACGCTACCTGGTCATAAAGATATGGTCCTACCCACACTATCTTTCCAGAATAGTCACTCTCTAGCATTTTCTCCGTCACTATACTGTTACCATCAGCTAATATCTCTAACTTACCAAAGAATTTACTCTCTGTTTTAGTAGTAGCAACTAAATCTATACATAAAGCATTAGATGTAATTACCATCCCATCGTTAGGGTTTACAGTATTAATATATCCATCAAAATCACTCTTAAAGATATTACTACCCTCTTCACCCAATATATCTATATATCCTTTAGACACCCTAGTACAATCCAAGATACCAGATACAGGGGATACTACCTCTGTTAATGTTAAACCTCCAGATGATACCTTACGAGCTACTATCTCCCCCTCTTCTATATATTCACCATCTATTCTACTAATATATTTTGAGCACTCCTGTAGCTTACAGTTAAGAGTCTTAGGCAAATATATAGACTTTTTTACAGCACTAATATAGCTCTCCAACAGTTCATCACCTACCTTTACATAGCTTCCCTGCTTAGCAAATACCCTTTCATTACCCTTAAGGGGAATACTAAATTTAAAGTCCGTATATTTTTCAAACAACCTACTTCTTATTTCCATTACTCCAGTTCTGTAACTTAATTTTATTATCCTTAGGCTTAGGTCCATACACAATTGGTCTAATCCTACAATCTACTACTAAGCTATCATATATGACTCCTTCATGAGCAGATATAAAGGAGATATCTGTAGTTGGATAGTGAGTTAATACTGCCCCACTCTTTAAGCTTCCCTCTACTACTACCTTGTTAGATTTATATGGGATATTAAATATCTCCAAATTAGGATTTATTGCATATATATCAATCTTTTCAAAATCTTGAGATACAATACTACCCGAAAATATAACCTTGTTCTTACCCTTAAAAATATTCACATGGGGTATTACTACTTTAGAAACAGAAGGAAGAACATCCCCCTTTATCACTAATATATCTTCTGATAAAGAGGCCTCTATTAGATTCCTTCCGTAACTAACTACCCTATTCTCACTATCTAAGAATAGGTCAAACATTCCTTCTAGTTCAAAACCGTCTATTAATGAGTAAAGAAGGTTTCTTCTATCCATAATCTTTGCTAATTTACCTGTTACAAAGATAGCGCTATTACCTCTCCCAAAAGCTTCGAATTTCTCCCTGTTATTTTCAAATATAGAGAGATTTTGTATAGTAACGAAAGATCTTAAGATATCTTCAACATTAAGATCCGAAATATAGTCAGGAGTATGTGCTACAAAGTTCGCCCATCTATCCATTACATTGTCCGAATTCGACTCCAGAGAGAGAAATGCTTGTAGTTTAGAGCTCTTAATAGAATCTATTAACCCTATCTCACTACCCCAGGATATCTTACTAGTAGAGAACTCTCTCTCCTTCTTCCTCTCCTTTGAAAAGATTCCGAAAGAAGACTGCTTATCCCTACTCCTGTACACCGTAAAATGAGAGAGATCTATATCTACCCAAAGAATATCCTCATATCCTAACCTATTCCTAAGCCCTTCAATAATTCCCTTCATATATTTATCATCAACAATTCGCAGCGCTATATCCTTAGAGAACTCTTTTAGAGAGTGGTATATCTTATTAAAAAATGGCTGATTATCATCCACCAGAATCTTTATACCACTAACACCCTCTCCTTCATCTTGAAAATCTACAATCTTAAACACTCCCTGCCACTGCCTATCTACAATATTCCAACCAAGAACTTTCTCCAAAGAATTAAAATATTCAAACCAGAATTCTCCATTAAATACAATATCGTCCATTCTAAACTTAAGAGGAGATAGATCTGTAGTATCAGAAAGCATATATGTCTTTTGAGCTACAAAATCTGTATATGCTAAATTAGCAAATATATGATTATCTTTAATCAAAAGAGTAAGGTAGGCATTTTTCTTTAATATGGGCAGTGTATTCATTACGTAATTAGTTTACCAATAAAAGAGAGAATTTGAAACTATCATAAGAAAAAAAAGAGGCCTTCTAAGACCTCTTTTCAAATTCATACACTTTTTATTACGCCTCTCTAGCTACATATGGAAGTAATGCCATATATCTTGCCCTCTTAATAGCGTTCTTTAATTGCTTCTGATGCTTATGACATGCTCCAGACTTCTCTGTAGAGATAATCTTACCCCTTACAGATGTAAACTTCTTTAATTGGTATACATCCTTATATGAAATCTCTTTCACCCCAGAATCACATAGAGGACACGAAAGGTTCTGTACAATTTTTCTCTTTCTCCCTACCTTCTTCTTCCCACCATATGACTCATTAGCATCATCCTCTGTTACGACTTTCTCATCAAATACATCTTCCAATGTAGGAACTATTACTTTTTTCTCTTCTACTGCACTCATTACTTATCTAAACCTAAATTAAAATGGCAAATCTGAATCCTCTAGAGGATCTTCATCAGAACCCTCTTCTTCAACTACTGGAGCCTCTACTGCTGCTGTCTCCTCTACCTCTCCCTTCTCATCTCCTGTCTGAATACTACTACTATCTCCCTGTTTACCCTTACTATCTAAAAGAATCATATCATCTACCCTTATCTCCGTCTTATATCTTGTAGATCCATCATCTGCTTCCCATGATCTTGTTGTTAGTGAACCCTCAACATATACCTTCATTCCCTTTGCAAGTAATTGCTGACATATCTCTGCCATCTTATTCCATGCAACTACATTATGGAATTCTGCTACCTCTTTTAGATTACCATCTTGATCCTTCCAAGATTTATTAGTAGCCATACCGAATGTAACTACAGGAGTTCCACCAGTTGTATATCTTAACTCTGGATCTCTTGTTAAATTACCTATTAACTGAACTTTGTTTAAAGACCTTGCTGACATTTTGTGTATATATATAAATTTAACTTACCTTAATATTACCAGCCAAAAATTAAAAAAACTTTAACTAAACCTCTATTTCTTTCTTCTTTATTCTCTTCCCTATTAACTCTGGATGTTCTACCTCTACAATCATAAATCTTAAAATCTCCTGCCTTAATTGAAGCAATCTCTTCATCTCATTAATAACAGAGGGAGAACCTTTAAAATCATACACTATGTAATACCCTTCGTTATGACCTGCAATTTTGTAAGATAAATATCTTTTACCCCATACATCTATATCTAATACCTCTCCACCCTCCTGCTCCATCATATCCATAAACTCTTTATGCATACTCTTCCTTAAATCATCAGGTAACAATGGCTTTAATACAACCATCATCTCATAATTCTTCATCCTTTTTACTCTATCTGTAGACATCAAAAACAATCTATTAAATTAATATCAATGCGAATGGATTTTATCAGAAAAAAACAGATATTACAATTCTATTAAGCATTAGCCAAAATTACAATATACTCACCATCCTTAACTATATACTCTTTACCATGATTTTTTACTAAACCATCCTCTTTAGCTTTACTCCATCCACCTACTTCAATTAACTCCTCTACATCAACAACATCCGCAGTAATAAAGTTCTTGGCAAGATCTGTGTGTATAACTCCTGCAGCGCTCTTTATATTCGCCCCACTCTCTATAGTCCATGCATTACACTCTTTTTTAGAACCGGTATAGAAAGTTAAAAGGTTTAATCTCTTGTATGCGTACTCAATAACTCCCTCTACTGTAGTTGGTTTACTACCAAGCAACTCTACATACTCATCCATTTCACTCTCATTCATATTTGCTAAATCAGAGAGTAGTTTAATATCTACTCTAATTACAAACTCCCCTTTGCTATCCCCAGATATTTCCATTAATTGCTCTCTCCACTTATCTATACTCTCCTCATCTAAACCCTCTTTACAGTTAAGTAGGAATAGCCTCTGTTTAGATGTAAGTAAAGACATCTCTGTTACAAACTCTCTCTCTTCGCCAGAGAAAGACATATCTATAACTGGGATTCCCTCATTTAAGCCCTTAAGTATCTTCTCTAATACTGATATTTGCATCTGAGCTTGTGCACTAACCCCCGACTTAGAATTTCTAATTACACTTGCTAATTTCTTCTCAACAACTTCTAAATCTTTAAGTATTAGTTCAGACTGTACAATCTCAAAATCATCTACAGGGTCTACCCTATTGTATACATGCACTATCTCACCACTACTGAAGGCTCTAAGTACGTAGATGATGACATCAACCTCTCTAATATGTGAAAGGAACTGGTTACCCAATCCTTCTCCCTTAGATGCTCCCTTAACAAGTCCTGCAATATCTACAAAGGTCATTACTGAGGGTACTACCTTCTGCGCAGCAAAAAAGTCTGACAATTTCTTTAATCTCTCATCTGGTATCTCTACTACACCAACATTCTTATCTATCGTACAGAAAGGAAAGTTCTCAGCAGGAACAGACTTCTTTGTTAGTGCATTAAAAAGAGATGACTTACCTGCATTCGGTAAGCCTACTATTCCTAAAGACAGTGTATGCGATCTAGTTACATCTCCCATTGTATTGATATATATATTAATCCCCGCATTATATCATCTCTTAGAGAATTCTCTTAGTTAAATATTACTTACTACTCTTTCAAAGAAAGATATTCTAAAGTAAGATATCCATATGAAGAAAAATTTAAGGATTTTAATCTCTCTCTCATTCATACTCTCTCTTTGTACAGGGGTAATCTTTGCTCAAGATATAGATTTTAATATACAGAATAACTCTACAATCTCATATGAAAGTGGCAAGGACTTTGTCACCGTAAGTACAGAGTATGTTAGAGAGGTTAAGAATAGTGCTTACTTCTACTCAACACAGGGAGAGAAGATCTTCCATATTCCTGATTTACCTAAAACTCAACAGTATGAGTTAGAGCTAGAGAGACAGTTTAAGATAGAGAGTCTTAAAGTTACGAATGGTAATGGTAAAGCAGTTACTTACTCTATACAAGAGCTTGAGAGTGGAGAGGGTATATATGTAAAGGTGCCAAACTACAGACAGACAACATATGGGAATCCATATAAAGTGGTTGTACAGTATCAAACTCATGATTTAATAAAGAAGGTTATTGACCATGTCGTTATCTTAGCCCCTGCACTACATGAAGATACACAGTTTGAACAAACAGATAGTGAGAGTGGTACTAAGACCTCTCTCTCATATGATTTAAAGGTTGTTACTGATTCCTTAATACCTCCTCTTACAAGAATATATCCAGAGAAATATATAGAGAAGGAGGAGAAAGATGGTATGTCATATCTGTTTAAATCTCAAGATAGGGTTGGTAACTCTCCTTACTTAGAGTTTGGTACAAAGCAAATATATAAATTTGAATTAAAGTACAAAACACCAAAGACAGATAACCTTGTACCAGAGAAATACTCATCTCTTCTTAATGCTCTCTCTACAAATATATATGAGATTTCACTACCAAGGGAGTTCTCTGAAACAAATCAGAGAGTAAAAATTGAGAGTATATACCCTGCCCCAGCTAGAATATCTAAGGATAGTGAGGGGAATATAATTGCTAAGTTTGAAGTTAGAGCAAATAAAAGTAGCGAGATTTCAATAACCGGATATATATGGCTTGAGCAGGAAGTCTTAGAAGAGAGGAGAGAGATTCCTAATCCTACATTGCAAGAGTATAAGAGCTCTGTTACTAAGGATAGCAATCTAAATAAATATTTAGCTTCTACTACATATTGGGAGGTTACAGATAGCTATATTAAAGAGCAAGCAGATACATTGTTGGAAAATACAACTACCTTAATGGATGTAATAAAGAGTGATTATAGGTATATAAATGAGAGACTTGATTACGATGAGAACAAAGCTAACAGTGAAAATGAACGTATAGGGGCTAGAGCTGCACTACAAGGTGGTGGATCTGTATGCATGGAGTATGCAGACTCTATGATAGCTATACTAAGAGCACAGGGTATTCCCTCTAGGGCAGCTCTTGGATACTCTAATTTGAATGTATTAGAGAAAACTAATGAAGATGGTAGTACAAGACATCAGTGGGTACAGGTATGGATTCCGGAATATGGATGGTTAAGTATAGATCCTACATATGAGAGTGAGAATATGTTAATTGGCCAGAATATAGAGAAGGTACTTTGGGAAACCTTCTACGATGAAGAGCTTACAAACATTAAGATATATTCTGCAGATAGTGTAAATGGGGATGATTTCTCAGATTACTCCGTAAAGATTTATGCTGTACAGAGTACACCACAGGAAGATACATTACGTGAGTATTCAGATATTAAGGCAGTTGAAGATGCAAATGTAACTGCTCTAGATACAGTAAACACCTTTGTAAAAACTACTAGCCTTGGAAAAGCATTAGTTATACTCCTACCTATATTTATAATCTTAATAGCCTTAATATCTATACTTGTAATACTTACCTCTTTAGTAAGAAGATTTAGAACTCGTAAAGCTCTTTAAGATTTATAGCCTTAACACCATCTTCCATTCTATCTGGAGTAGTAGCATACAAAGTCATTAAGAGTTCTCCCTTCTCAACCTTCTGACCCGGTAGCTTATGAAGATATATACCAGCCTCCTTTATCTTAGGAGTTCCTAAAGATCTAGCAATCTCAACTATCTCTCTTGTACATATATATTTTAGCTCTCCACTCTTTGGAGATAAGACCTCATGTACTAGCTTACCTGGTTTAAGATCTTGAGCTTTAACAATACTCTTAGCACCCTGTGCTTTCGCTATCTCCCAGAATTTAGCTAGTGCTTTACCTGAATCTAGAAGCTCTAGAGCAACTTTTTTACCCTCCCCCTTCTTCGCCCTACCGTTATGTTCAAATATCTCCGCTGCCATACCCAACACTATCTCTTCCATACCTAAAGGACGTTTCTCATCTCTTTCCAGTACTCTTAAACAATCTCTCATTTCAAGGATAGGGCCTACTCCATTACCATCAGGACCTCTCACTATCCTCTTGTATGTTACACACTTAATCCCAAATTGAGCGAATAGTTTCTCGAACTCTCTTACTAAAAACTCCAAGTCATCCGGTCTCTCTAATTTAGTACCTCTACCATATGGCAGATCTATTAATACAGAGGTAACTCCCATCGCTATTTTTTTAGCAACTATACTTACCAGCACCTTCTGAAATTCCTGAATCTTAAGAGATCTCTCTACATTAATAATCTCATCATCTGCTGGGGCTAAATACAATGATCCTCCCCATATCATACATGCTCCGGTTTTCTCAACAACTTCATACACCTTCTTTTTTGTTAATGCTACCGGTAGTACAGTCTCTAATATATCTGTTGTACCCGCAGGTGAAGTTATTGCTCTTGTGGAACTGTTAGGAACAACAAGGCCATTAGCAGCAAGTATTGGAACTAGTATAGGGGTAATACCCTTACCAGCCGTACCACCTATCGAGTGTTTATCTACAACCAACTCTTTGTTCTTCTTAATGTACTTAAACTCAAGTATCTCTCCTGATTCGGCCATACCTTTAGTCATCCATTTAATCTCATCATCATTAAACCCTGGATTAAAGAATGTAGAAACAAAGAACGCTACCTCTGTCTCCTTAAGCTTCCTAGAGCCAATATCCTCCATAATTGCGAGTATCTCCTCCTCATTTAGCCTCTGACCTGAGATCTTTTTCTTAATGGCCTCTAGAGACTTACCTGCATTAGGTATATCTATCATTACTTTCATACCCTCTGGTATGTGGTATTCCTCAGGAATCTCCTCATACAGCCCCACTTCTCCTATAGCTACCTCGGAGTCTGTAATTATAACTTTTACGTAAAGCTCTACATCCTTGTAACCTAGTAAAACTATCTCTCCCTCATTGATACCTAGGTCATCTGCATCACTTTGATGCACTACAATAAACAGGTCTTTACCTGCTCCGAGATCAATTTTCTTACTCTTCAGATATAGCGCCATAATTCTGTGTATTTAATTTAAGATTCAAATAGCCACGAGTATTTAGCTTTAATTACATCAGCAATCTCGCTTGGTTTTAATATACCAAATTCGGTCAAGAAACCGGTAATAAGGTTACTATCAATAATTTCGAAAGCAGGGTTAAACATATTAAGACCCTTAGGTGCATCACTCCATAGCTCCTTACTTTCACGAACCTCTATTACTATGTTATCTACCCCTATGTTAGGGTCTACCTTCAAAAGGGGTGAAACAACATATAAAGGTTTACTTGCATAGAAAGAAGACATAGCAATACCCCAGCTCCCTATCTTGTTTATACAGTACCCTTTCATGGTAATCTGATCACACCCCATTAATACTCCATCAATGGAGATAGAGCCCCTACCTATTACAAATGACTCTGCAGCGCTATCAGCTATTAAGGTAGTAGAAATACCTCCCTCTAAAAGACTTTTTGCAGTCTTATGCCCTTGCATTAGAGGTCTAGTTTCAGTACAAACTGCATCAAAGGACTCCTTACCCTCAGCTATACCTTTTATTAAAGATACTGCTGTTGAAGAGTGACAATGAGTAAGTACATTCTCTAAATTTTTAACATACGGAACACAGCTATCAATGATAGCTCTCTTAGAATCGGATATCATGTATAGATAGCTATCACAGTACTCATCTAAGCTCTGTTTCATACTTTCCAATGTATGTAAATCAGAATTATTCTTTTTTACCATATACTTAATATACTTTACTCCATTTCTAGCAAGAGGTTCGTTCAATCTAGCATCTGCTAACATATTACCAACCTGTATAAACTCATTGTAAAACAGCTCTTTCTCTGTCACCTTGGACTCTTGAAGATATGTCTTCATTCCCTCTAAAGTTGCAATAGCAATATTAGTAGCCCCCTGTATGTTCAAATCTTTTATCTCTTTTTCTATATTTAATATTTTTTCTATTTTCATTTACTTCAATTCATACTCTTCATTTAATTTAGGAACATCTGTTTCTACATTCAACTCTGATTTAATATTAGAAGCAAAACCGATAGCTATCTCTTCATCACCATGAGTTATAAAGATCTTCTTTGGTGTATGACCAAAACTCCTTAACCAGTACCTTAAGTCTCTCTGATCTGCATGAGCAGAGAATCCTCCTAAGGTGTGAATCTGAGCATTAACCTCTAAGTTTTGACCCATAACCCGTACCTCTTTCTCCCCATCTACTAATCTTCTACCTAAAGTACCCTCTACCTGATATCCTACAAATATCATATGAGTATTAGCCTTATGAATATGATTCTTAATATGATGCACTATTCTTCCACCAGTACACATACCACTCCCTGCAATTATCACTATACCTGTTCTATTCACTAACCTCTTAGATTCCTCTGCAGATTCTGTAGTATGCAAACCTGGGAAGTTGAAAGGATCATCCCCTTTATCTAACAATCGTCTTGCATCTTCATCGTAGAAGGTCGGATACTGTTTAAATACTGCAGTAGCTTTAGATGCCATAGGGCTATCAAGATATATTGGAACTTCTCTAAGTAGCCTGTTCTCAACAAAGAGGTTAATCTCATACAGAATCTCTTGAGTTCTCTCTATAGCAAATGAGGGTATTAGAACAATACCATCCTCCTCTTGTGCTTGTTTTAATACTGATAGCAATTCTAATACAGTCTCATCTTTGTTCTTGTGCAATCTATTACCATATGTAGATTCACAGATTATATAGTCGGCCTCCCTTACCATATCCGGATCTCTTACAATCCTAGCTCCTGGTTGACCCAAATCACCTGAGAACACTATTTTCCTCTCTCTCCCACTCTCTGTCTTAATCCAAAATTCAATCATTGCAGATCCTAATATATGACCTGCATCTCTAAATCTAAATTCAACCCCGTTATGTAAATTTACAGAAGATCCGTATGGGTATACCTCAAAATATTGAAACATACCCTCTACATCCTCTTCAGAAAAAAGAGGCTTCCTCTGTTCATACAGAGATCCCTCTGCAGAAAGTCCCTCCGTTGGTGCCTCATCTTTACTCCTTGCACTCCATCTCTCATATGATTCCTGCTGAAGTTTAGCAGCATCTAAAAGTACAATCTTAGCTAAATCCCTAGTTGGTTGTGTAGAGAAAATCCTCCCATGAAATCCCTGTTTAACAAGTATAGGGATTCTCCCACAGTGATCAAAATGAGCATGAGTAAGAAAGATTGCATCTAATTGTGTAGGATCAAATGGAAAAGGTTCATAGTTTAACTTCTCAAGAGCATCTTTACCTTGGAAAGCACCACAATCTACAAGAAATTTAAATTCACCTGTATCTACATAGTAACAAGATCCTGTTACTGTTCTAGTTGCACCACAAAATTGTATCTTCATATCGGGCAGTCAAGAATTTAATTAATAAATATTACAACATACGACGTACTTCATCCAATAACTTCTCTTTTGTATTTAAAAGAGGATCCTCTATTACCATATCTAAAAGCTTTCGTAATATATTTCCCATTTTAGCACCAGGTTGTACACCTAGACTCTTTAAATCTTCCCCATCTATCTCTAAGTCAGTAACTTTTAGTGCCATATCCTCTTGTAAAACCTTAGATATATGTTTCTGCAACTCAGTTATCTCCTCTGGCTTAAATGCTGTCTTAGGGTTAGATGATGCATCTGCAATTCTTAACTTAAACAGATCTTCAATATTCTCCTCACCTACTCTTCTTAAAAATCTCCTTACAGCAGAATCACTCCATTGAGTTAGTATTAATTTCTCCATACCCTCTTTCTCTACCTCACCCT
Source organism: Candidatus Dojkabacteria bacterium (assembly GCA_034002865.1). Classification (GTDB taxonomy): domain Bacteria; phylum Patescibacteriota; class Dojkabacteria; order SC72; family SC72; genus UBA5209. Next base: position 10,859 of record JAVEZR010000008.1, on the reverse strand, counting down.
CGATATGTGGATAGTAAAACATATGGTTTCTAATTAATAGCTTAACCCTCTCTATCTCTGACTTCGAAAATTTCATACGCTTTAGAATATCTCCTGCCATCTCTGCCCCTACACTATCATGACCGTAGAAATGTCCATTACCCATATCTGTTCTTGGCTTAGCAATATCATGCAAAAGAGCAGCTAATTTAACACTATCCGGAGCTAAATCACATGTCTTAAGAGCGTGCCAATACACATCGTGAGCATGATACAGCTTCTGCTCAACACCGTACCCTTCCAGTAACTCAGGTAAGAAAATATTTAACAACCCACTCTCTCTCATTAACTCAATACCTTTAGAAGGCTTTGGAGAGTTAAGAAGTAATTTCATAAATTCATCTCTAATACGCTCCATAGAGACTTTCTTAGCTACAGGTATTGCCTGTTTAATAGCTTCAAATGTTTCCCCCTCTATTTCAAAATCTAATTGAGAAGCCAACCTACAAGCCTTAAAAGCTCTTAATCCATCCTCTTTAAATCTTTCAATTGGAGTACCAACAGCCCTTACTAGTTTTGAATTAATATCAGCAATACCACTAAAAGGATCATGAATATCCCACTCCTGTTCACCCTCTACATCCAAATTAGCTGAAGAAAGATCCATTGCCATCGCATTAATAGTGAAATCTCTCCTACCTAAATCCATATTAATATCAGAAACAAATTCAACCTTACTTGGCCATCTACCATCTACATACTCAGATTCACTTCTAAATGTTGTAACCTCTACTTGCATACTCTCACCATTAGAATCCGTTACTAATGCAAGCACTGTTCCAAACTTTGCACCTGTAGAAACAGATTTAGGAAATATCTCCAACATCTCATCAGGGAGTGCATTAGTCGCTAAATCATAGTCATGAGGAGTTTTGCCCATAACGATATCCCTAAGGGCTCCCCCTACTAGATATACTTCATAACCCTCTTTTGTTAGCATCCTAGCTACTTTTAATACGTAGGATGGTATTGTAAATCGTATTTTCATATCTATACTTTCCTTCTAAGATAGTACCAAACTAGAACTACTACTACAACAAAGAGTAAAGGAAGAAACATTACTAAAGGAAATTTAGAAGTCTTTGGCAAACTCTTTACACCCAATACAAAGCCCCCCTCTATTATAGTAGGAGACTCCTCTTCAGAGATATCATCTTCATCAACAACAGAATCTTGCTCAACTTCCTCCTCAATATCTTTTTTTAAAATAATCTCCCCAGAGTACTCTGTATATGCAATTCTTGTTACACAGAAATCCTCTCCAAAAGGTTTTACTCTTGAAGCAGCATAGTTAAGAGAATTACCATCCTCCCTTACACCAAACAGCGCAACAGCATTACCCACCACATATGAATCCATATGATCCCCCATTACAGCACACTCCCTGTGTACATTCGGGTTATATATCCCTGCATATCCTAAACTCTGTTCACTAGCTACCTCTACACTGTATTCATATATATACTCTTCACCTGCAAGAAAATCTCTCTTAAGGAAAAAATCTGAATGTGTATATTCAATATTAGGAAGTACATACTCTGAGATATTTCTAACATATACCCTTACCAGTGCACTGCCTCCATCTACCTGAGCTTCCCATTTCTCAAAAAGCAATGGTGATTTAACAGTCACAGAATCCAGCACTATTGATCCAGTAGAATTACTATTTACAAGACCTAATCCCTCATATCTTTTTAAAATTCCCTTTCTCTTATAACTCCATGTAAGAATATTAAAAGAGGGCTCCTCATACTCCCCCTGAATATCTAATACCTTTCTAAGATCACCAAGCTCCAGAAGTGTCTTAGAAAGGAATACTCCCAAAGAAGGGATATTTACTCTATCACCTGTCTCATTCCTATACCAATATACAAAACTAACAGTAGATTGAGGAGGAAGAGAAACAGAAGAGTGAAGATTCGGTCTCCTTATTAATCCATGAGAGAAGTCTGGATATGTTAAGTCATTCAGGCTCACACTTTCTAAAAGATACCCAGTATCACTACCCTTTACATCATCAGAATCAAACTGTAAACAGTTTGGACACTCCCCTCTCTTCGCTAAACTCTCAACTCCATATCCAAGAGTATCAAAGAAACGATTCTGACTACAGTCACCGTACGGATGGAAATAGTCTGCGTATATTAAAGAGGGAAGAGAAAGGAAAAAGAGAGTAAGAAATATTTTCTTAAGCATTGCCTATCTAATTAAATTTAGATAGTAAAAGCTTACACTTAGGATATTAAAAAGTACTTAAATCTACTTCTTCCACTTAGCCTTATCAACCTTATCCAGTTCTAATCCCTTCTTTATAACGCTAAAGAAAAGTACAGCAGCCATACCAATACATACAAGTAAAATGGCAATATCATACTGAGAGATATACTGACTAAAAACCTTAAAGTACTCCACAGGAGCTATATACATATATATAGTAATCAATACCCCAAGTATTCTCATCTCAGTAGGACCTATTAATCCGAAAGAGTATTTAAAACTGTTCTGAACAAAAGTAACTAATTCTACATGTATCATTAATGCCATATACATAACTGCAAAAAGTAATGCCAAATCTATTCTTACAAACCCAGAGATACCCAAACCTAAAGCAAAGATGATAATAACGATAGCATCTACCATATGATCAATATAGTAGCCGTAATTAGGCCTAGTCTTCTTCCTGTATCTTGCTAAACTACCATCAAAGGAATCACCAAACCAATTAAGGAAAAGACCCAAAGGTACAAGGAGTAAATACAGCCTCTCTGAAAAACCTAAGATAAAACCAGCAGCTACAATAAAGACAGCTATAATACCTAATACTGTTAAATGATCTGAATTAATCCACTTTGGAATTCTAGGACACACCCACCCCTTTATATCTTCTTCTACCTTAGCAGTAATACCTGTATTAATAGCATTCTGCCTATCCCTTTTATACTCAACCTTTAGTTTATCAATCTGTCCACGTATCTCTTTCTCTAAAGAATTGTTTAACCTAGATAGAAATCTCTCTACAAACTTATCTACACTCTCACCTTCAAATATATGTAAACCATTAAATATCTCCTTACCATTACTCTCCTTCTTGTTAGACATTCTAATTTGGTTAAACTTATATATATGTACAAACGGAGAGAGTGGGATTCGAACCCACGGTACGGAAACCCGTACAACGGTTTTCAAGACCGTCACATTCGACCACTCTGTCATCTCTCCTAAAGAACACGCAATTATATCATGCTTAAACCTTTTTTACTTTGATTTGACTATACCTTACCACTTACAATATCATTTTATATATGCATATTAAACAAAAAAATACACTTTACAAAACCTTCTTACTAATATTTACCCTTTTACTGTTTCCAATAACGGTATTAGCTACTGAATTAGATTCACCTAATTACAAGATAGTGGGAGTGACTACACAGGGAGGAGGGATAATAGAGAGTACAAGTGGTAACTACTCAGCACTATTAAATGTAGGCAGTATATCGGCAAATCCAAGACTGTACTCTACTTCATATGGGCTAAGTACAAGTCCTGAGACTCCCTTCTTACCAGCAATACCCACTATCTCATGTTTTGAAACTGACACAAACGGATCTAGTGCATGTACTACTGGCCCAGCAGCGCTAACTACAGGAGGAATGGTAGCTATATGTGGACCAAGTGGTTGTTACAACAAAGCTAGGTTTGAGGTTTCGGATACTTCCGCTTCAAATCCTGCCGACACTCTCTACGCCGTTATGATATCTACTGATAACTTTGTATCAGATATTAGATATATAGATGCCTCTACCTTTATGCCAGAAAGCTACAGTACACATAATATAAATGACTTCATGACTAAAGCAGATTGGGAAGCAGAAACTTTTAATATTAAAGGCTTAGATTCAAATACCACCTACTACATTAAAGCATTTGCATTAAAAGGAGACTTCACACAAACAGCTACTGGGCCTATTAAATCAGCAACCACAGCATCAGGTTCAGTATTTTTTGATATAGATATAGCAGGAAGTACTGGATATACAGCAGAAACATCTGCACCCTACTCTATTGCATTTACAGGAGCATATGAATTAATAGGGGGAGCAGCTGCAATTACAGCAGGAAATAGGATATGGATGGATGTACAAACTAATTCAGATGGAGGATTTGCAATTGTAATGAGTGGAGTAAATGGAGGATTAAGAAGTCCGACCACTACACAAACAATAACTTCGGCTAATGCAAACCTAGATCAGGTAGCCTCTGGATTTGGATTACAGAGTGAATATATAGATTACGATAGTAGCTCTTCTCTCTTTGGAGAGATAAGTGCAACTACAGATTACAGCGGAACTATAAATACTGTTGGTATTGTTAGCCCTACTGCTCAAAAAATATATGATGGAGATGGCCCGATTGTAGATGGAAGAATGGCCTTAAAGGTTATTGCAAAGCCAGGAATTACATATACACCTGCTACCGATTATCAAGAAACAATATATCTAATTTTTGTCCCAAGATATTAGTTGAGAAGGCTCTTGACATGGTTAAATACAGTATGTAATCTAATAACAGATAATTATGGTTTCATTATAATTTTTTAAACTGCCAAATGTGAGAAGTATAAAAACCCTTTTAAAGATAGGAATCCCAACACTATTAATCCTCGTCTTTGCATCTTTCTTCATGTACTTCTCTTCTCAAGCTGCATCATTAACTGCTGTATATGTATATATGAATAGAATACAGGCGAACCTTTCGACAGGAGTTGTATACATTGTTGCAGTTGCGCCAAACTCCTCCTTTGCCTCAGGAGGTACATTAAAGATTGAATTCCCACAGACACAAGACACTACTTGGTGTAGAACAGCAGGTAGCATGACTGTTACTGGAGTAAGCTCATCTAGCGCAGATCAATCTTCAGGCAACTGGGATATTGACGCTGCTCTACCAGGGACATTAGCAGGTACATGTTCACAGGGGGGAGCATCAACAGCAGATACTATAACGATTACCGGCCTTACTGCTCTAACTGCAGGAACAACATATGGTTTACAGATTGCAGGTAATACAGGAATTTTAGGAACAAACTCAACTGTAGGGCAGCACGATCTTACGATTACAATCTCACAAGGTGCCACTATCGACTCTAAGACCTTTAAAATATCCTTGGTGTCAAATGACTCCGTTGTTGTCAGTGCAACAGTTTCTGAATCTCCAAGTGTTAACTGCGTAATAGGTTCAAATACCGTAAATCTTGGAACCCTTTACCCAGGAGGTGCATTTGCAGTAGGATCACATACTATTTCAACTACTGCCACAAGTGGATATTACTGGGCAGCTTACGGAACTGGTAATGGCTCTACAGACGCTGGACTGTACTACGGGGGTGGCCCATACTTAATTCCTTCTTCAGGTAGCACAACAGTAGATTTAAATCCTGCTAACTCAGAAGGCTTCGGTATTGTATTAACTCAACCAGCAGGTGGTTCCGTTGTCCCTGCTAACTTCTTAGCCGGTAGTAACGGAATCTTTGGTAGTTTAGACAGACAATTTAGTGGTGCAAGAATGATTCTTTACAAAACAAGCTCTGCTGCTTCTGCTGAGAACTCAACCGTAACATATGGTGCAAGAGCAAGTACAAGTGCTCTTCCTGGTGCATATACAGAAACTGTCACCTTTATATGTGGTGGTTACTACTAGACTTAGATAATGATATTAAAAATACTTAAGGAATATAACAGAATACTTTTACTGCCCGTAATAATACTCTGTTTAAGCGTAATACCGACATTCGCTCAGGGTAGTCTTTCAATTGGCGTCTCCCCTACTTTTAAAACTCTTAAGATGCAACCCGGAGAAACATACTCCGATGAAATAGTATTCTGGAATCTCTCACAGGAGGCAGATACGTATGATGTATATATAAGAGGTTTTAGGCAGGTAGAGAATCAACCAGGTACAGCTATAATACTTACAGATGAAGAGGAAGCAGAAGCACTTTACTCTGCATCAAAATGGATCTCTGTAGAAAAGAAAGTACTCACATTAGAACCTAGTAAAAATACAAAGCTGAAATATACTATCAATGTACCAACCGATGTTACCAATGGAGAGTTTAATGCTCAGATTTTTTTAATCTCTCAAACAAAAGGTGAATTAGAAGGTACAGGTGCATTTGCAAACTTAGCAGCAGGTACTCCCTTTTTAATACAAATTGGTGATGAATTTGTAGAGAATGCAGAGCTACTTCGCTTTACTACAGACAAGAAAACATACGAAAGAATTAATGTAGATTTCTTCACACAACTAAAGAACTTGGGAGATACACACATTACCCCTGCAGGAGAAATAGTGGTAGAGAATATCTTTAAACAGGAAGTAGCTAGAATACCATTTAATAGGAATAAACAGAGCTTACTAAGAGATAATATAGGTAACTATACAGATAACTGGAGTCAATCTGGATATCTTTCACCTTCTAAAATACTAACTGTAGGCCCTATGAAAGCTAAACTACTAGTTACATACAGAAGCTTCCAACCAGGCTTTGCAGTACTCTCAAGTGAAGCAACATTCTGGATAATTCCATGGAAGATTATTATCGCTATCCTCGTAATCCTTCTTACTGGTATAATTGCAGTAATAAGTAAGAAGAAATTACAAAGAAAGAAATGAAATCCTTAAAAATCCTCTTTACATTAACAATCATATATACCCTCTGTGGTATATCTAATACATACGCTAGTAGCCTTACACCTGCTATAAACGAGATAAAGCTAGCACAGGGTCAAAGAGTACTCTCCTCTGTTACCTTTGGAAACAGTGAAGATACTGATATAGAATTAGTAATAGCTGCATATGGATATGATCCTCAAACAGAAGATATTATAGAAGATAGCAAAGATCTCTTTATTAAAGCAGATACTGATACTTTTACAGTAAAAGCTAAATCTGAAAGAGAAATACCGTATGAAATATTCCCTGTAAATAATCAGGAGAAAGGTACATACTTTAATCTAGTTGTACTCTCCCCTGTACAGGGAGATAAAGATGTCTCTATTAGTAAGGGAATCTCTCAGTTAGTAGTACTACATATAATAGATCCACAAGAAGAGGTCTTAGGAGCAACTACTGAGGACTTTAGTACAAAGATTGAAGTTTTAAATAAAGGCATTCCCTTCCTTAAACCTCTTAAACTTAAATACGCAGTTGTAAATAACTCTAACTATGTACTAAATCCTACAGGAAGAATAGAGATATTAAATAAAAGAAGTAACTATAAACCAGAGTATGTATATATAAATAGAGAGAGAGAAAAGCTATATCCAAGAGAAGTATTAGAAAAAACAGTTACCATTGATAGTTGGCATATATCAGATATATTCTCTGAAAGAGTAGCTAAGGGAAGTATATCTAATGGACTAGACAGTAATACAAAACAGAGTGAAGTATATATTGGAAGCTATGTATATGAAGTAATGGGAGGATTAGTATTACTGATTGGAATCTTTATCCTAACTAAATCTCTTAAAGAAGATATTAAGAAGAAGAAAAATTAAAACATTTTAAGAACCTCTTGGGTTGTTCTAAACCCTATCTTAGAAACATTCCTTAACTCCTCTGCTCCATACTCTGATACAAACAGTTTTGCACTATCCAATACATTGGATGCTCCCTTAGGAAATACAAAGTTATATTTCTCATTCATCTTATCCCACTCCTGTAGAAATATACCTCTTGCAAATATAGAGGCAGCAGCAACAGCAATATCTGACTCCCCTTTATGGAACTGTCTTAGCTCTACACTCTTACCAAGCTCTCCTAATTCATTTATTACCCTACTCTTAGCTGCAGAGAACTGATCTACAACTATATATGAACACTCTATATCTTTATTCTTTAGATCTTTAAGAGCCTTCTCTATTACAATACTGTGCTGTTTTGCTAACAGTATAGAAACATTACCGTACTTACTTGAAAGCTCGTTATACTCTGATGGATAAACAATGGATGAATAGTAATATGAATACTCTTTTACATTCTCAAAAAACTTCTTAATCTTCACATCAGTAAATTTCTTTGAGTCACCAAAGCCTAATAGATTTGCTCTTTTATAAAACTCTTCATTTACAAAACAAGACACTACTACTAAAGGACCAAAGTAATCACCCTTACCTACCTCATCTACACCTAAATGAGGCTTAAAATCTATCTCCCTATCACCATTCTCCTGTTTAATATTCGCTATTACAGATGTAAAATCCTCTCTACCTTGAAATACTAACTTACCACTAGAGTACATCATAGCGACAGATCCTAAAGGACTCTTTAAACGATATGTAACATACTGATTAGAATCAAACTCCTCATTCCAACTGTTTGCTAAAAGAACATCCCTTACTCTACTTTGCTCTTCTTTGCTTAGTGATACTGTAAAAGTATTTTGGTTTGCCATATATTAAACCTTTTCTAAAATCTGACCATCAGAGGTATCTAGGACTTTGTAACCATACTCTGATATTAAATCTCTTAATCTATCTGACTCAAGAAAATCTTTCTTCTCTCTAACAGCTTTTCTCTTCTCTAAAAGCTCTAATACTTCAGAAGGTATATCTTCATCCTCTTTAACAGTAGAACTCTCTAAATCTAAACCTAGTACCCTATCAAAATCATATACAGTAGCTAATATGTCTTCTGCTTTGTTCTCAGACTTCAGTAGCTCATTTAAGATCGCAAATGCTTCTGACATATTTAAATTCTCAGAAAGAGATTTTTTAAATCTATCTACATATTTATCTAACAGTACACCCTCCTGATTTGCTACTTCTTTAAGAGAGTATATCTTACTTAGAATTCTCAATCTTGCATTCCTTGCCCCTGTTAGAGCCTCATGTGAGAGTCTTAACTGTACTCTGTAATTAACAGATGCAAACAGATATCTTAAATCTAATGGATCAAAACCTTGCTCTATTAAATCAGGAAGCGTAAGAGCATTACCCTTACTCTTAGAAAGCTTACCATCATCTCCATCTACTATGAATTCGTTATGTATCCAATATTTAACAACAGGATGACCACAAGAGCCAATATTTTGAGCTCTCTCATTTGGATGATGAACAGAGATATGGTCTACACCACCGGTATGGATATCAAAATGCTCTCCTAACTTTGCAATACTCATTGCAGAACACTCTATATGCCAACCAGGAAAACCATCTCCCCAAGGAGAATCCCAATGCATTAGGTGATTTTCATACTTACCTACTCTCTTCATCCAAAGTACAAAATCAGCAGGATGTCTCTTCTCAGGATCTATCTCTACATCATCTCTAGAGGCAATACTCTTCTCATCTAATTTCTGTCCAGTGAAGATTGTATAGTCATCTATCTTTGTTATATCAAAATACAGTGCTAGATTAGTCTCATATACATATCCACCTTTCTCCATATTTTTAATTCTCTCTATCATCTCATCAATATATGAGGTAGCTCTTAACCATCCATACCTATCTAACTCCTCTATCTTCCAATTTGGATCTACTCTGTCTCCACTTGGTGAAAGAAGATTAAGTTTACTAAAATCCTCTAGTACTGTACGTATATACTTATTAGAAATCTCTAATGGATCTTTACCTGTAGAGCGTGCAGCTATATCTATCTTGTCCTCACCAAAATCCTCATCTTGAGTCATATGACCTACATCTGTAAAGTTCATAGCGCGCTTTACATTAAATCCTAGATACTCCAAAGCTCTATGCAGTATATCCCAACTTACATAGGCACGAATATTACCAACATGCATTCTGTTATAAACGGTTGGACCACAGCTATATATTGAAACCTCCCCTTCCTTTATCGGCTCTATCTCAACTACTTTTCTATCCAATGTAGAGTACAGTCTCATCTAAATCATCTTAATATTAAATATCTCTTCTACCCTCTAATGCTCTTTTTAATGTCAACCTATCTGCATACTCTAAATCTGCACCAGTAGGTAAACCCATTGCAAGTCTTGTAATCTTAATTTTACCCTCTTTAAGGTAAACATTAAATAGGTCTAATATGTAACTAGCTGTAGCTTCACCCTCTAAGCTAGGATTAGTAGCTACGATTAGTTCTAAAGGGGTATCTAAACCCTTAATATCTTTCTTTACTCTTGCTTCTAATTCATCAAATCTTAACTCCTGAGCACCAATACCCTCTGCAGGAGATATAACTCCACCAAGTACGAAGTATGTACCCTCAAATATGGATGAATTCTCAAAAGCTACTACATCTAAAGGCTCCTCTACAATACATATCTTACCCCTATCTCTTTGATCACTACTACATATATCACACACCTCATTCTCACTTACATTAAAACACTCTGTACAAAATTTAGTATTCTCATCCATCTCTAGAAGAGCTTTACCTAACTTTGTTGCATCTTTATTTGGAGATCTAAGGTAGTGATATGTCATCCTAGCAGCAGACTTAGGACCTACACCAGGTAGTTTACTTAATTCATTGATAACTTTTTCTACAGAGAGTGGTAGTACAGACATATTAACCTAACATACTCTTCAGTTGATCTAAGTCCATATCTTTTGCCATCTCTTTCTGTAAGTTCTTCTGATAGCTTTTAAATGCCTCTTTCATATTCTTCTTAAATCTATCTATCATCTCAGGATCCATTAGGTTATCATCTACCCAAATATCTTCAAACTCCTGGGCTCCATTCATGAAAAGTTTAAGCATTCCATCCTTAGATTCACCACTAATCTTTTTCTCTCTCATTTTATTTTGCATCTTCTTAGCCTCTTGCTGCATCTTTATTA
>JAVEZR010000007.1:30336-38324 GCA_034002865.1 Candidatus Dojkabacteria bacterium | reverse complement strand
ACAGCCACGTTTTAGTAAAGGCTGGGATAGAAATATAGATAGTTTTGAATTAATGAAAATTTTGAAGAATATATATAGTAAAAAATATATAAAACAAGAACTCTTTGATTCTAGGAATCTTTTATAGATCCCTATATTTCTGTTTCCCAAAAAGGATGTATTAAATTATTAACAATACTCTAATGGAGTTAATTATTGGTATTGTTGCAACGCTAGTAGGAGCAATTCTGGCATATACTTACATCAAGTTCGTAAAGAAATGGGTAGATGTAAAAGATATCCCAGAAGAAGAGATAGCAAGAGTTGCAGACAAGATAATCGGTAAGAAGATAGATTTGGCCGAAAAAGAAATAGAAGAGAACAAGAAGAGCTCAGAGGAAAGACTCAGAGAAATGCGTAAAGAGACTCAGGAGCATGAAGAGTTATTAATAGAGAGAGAGAAGAAGTTAAATGAAAGAACTAAAATGCTCGATACAAAGAATGAGGAGCTAGATAGTACTACAGAAGCAGTAAAGAAGATGCAAAGAGGTCTCGAGAAATCAAGAACTCAATTAAAAGAAGAGTTAGAAAGAATCTCTGGCTTAACAGAAGATGAAGCAAGAGAGAAACTAATGAGCCAAGTAGATGAAGATATTAAAAACTACGAAGCAAAAAAGATTAGACAGGCAGAGAAACATGCAGAAGAAATTGCAGAAGAGAAAGCACGTGAGATTATAGTTGAATCTATGCAAAGGATAGCTACAGACTATGTAGGTGAAACTACAACCTCAACAATAAAGATTGATGATGACAAAGTAAAGGGTAGAGTCATTGGTAAAGAGGGTAGAAATATACGTGCATTTGAAAAGCTTACAGGTGTAGATGTAATTGTAGATGAATCTCCAAATACAATAGCACTTTCTTCATTTGACCCATTAAGAAGAGAGATAGCATCTGTTGCATTAACTAAACTAATTGGTGATGGAAGAATCCATCCAGGATCCATTGAAGAAGCAATTAGAAAAGCAAAGAATGAAATATCCATTGAGATTAAGAAGAATGGTCAAATACTTGCAGAGGAAGCAGATTGGCCAGGAATAGATATAGGGTTACTAAAGTTAATTGGTAAAATGAAATATAGAACAAGTTACGGTCAATCACTAATGTCTCACACTATTGAAATGATGAGATTAGGAGAAGTATTAGCTGCAGAGGTTGGTGCAGATGTAGCCTTAGTTAAAAGAGCATGTCTTTTACATGATGTAGGTAAGGTATTAACACATAAGATTGAAAGTCCTCATCATCATATATCAGGTCAAGTAGCTAGGAAGTATAACTTAGATGAGAAGCTTGTTAATGCAATAGAGGCACATCACTTAGATATTGAACCTCAATCCATAGAGGCAGTGCTTGTGTATATTGCAGACGCTATTTCTGGTGCAAGACCAGGAGCTAGAAAGGATAGCTATGAGCAATATATTCAGAGAATAGAATCACTAGAGAAGGTTGCTAAGGACTTAGGTGGAGATAGGTTAGAAGAGGTCTTTGCAATTAAGGCTGGTAGAGAATTAAGGATAATTGTAAAGCCTGGTTTAATCTCTGATGATGAGATGACAGTGCTTGCAAAGGATATTGCTACTAGTATTGAGAAGACTCAAAACTATCCAGGTAATGTAGAAGTGACATTAATAAGGGAAAGTAGGGCTGTAGAAGTGGCTAGATAAGCTAACTTCTAGTAAGCAATACTACAGGACTTTAAGAGTGGTTTTTGTAAAGAGGGGAATCAATCCCCTCTTTCTTCTTGTTAGAGCTCATTAATTGATCACATTTTAATTGTAAAACTATGGGGAAGTATATACTCATGTTAAATATCATTTACTCTTAAAAGACTATTCTAAAGGGGTTTTCGAACTTAGTGTTTATGAAACCCTTTGTCTGTAAGTATCTGTTCATTAATTGGTTAAAAGCTGTCTCAAGTTTTTACTCAGAAAGAATATGAAAACATATGCTAAGAAAGGATTTTGTTAATAGTATCTAAAGGGTCCTATAACAATAAGGTTCTTGATGTAAGCCTTTATTTACGCTATTTTATTGATGCGGTAACACGAATCGCATGATATCAGGATTCGTGGCACCCATATCTCTAAGAAAGGAGGTTTTAAACACATGTTAAAGAAAGATTTAGTAGAGAAAGTTGCAAAGTCTGCAGGTCTTACTAAGAAGCAGGCTGGAGAGGCTGTTGACGCATTATTTGATGCAATTACATCAGCTCTTAAGTCTGGAGATCCTGTTTTACTAACAGGTTTCGGTAAATTCGAAGTAAGAGAGAGAGCAGCAAGAGTAGGAATCAATCCTAAGACTCTTGAGAAGATCAACTTACCTGCAACTAAGGTTCCTGCTTTTAAAGCTGGAAAAGCACTTAAAGTTGCTGTTAAGTAAGAAATTTCTGCCGGCATTTCTCTTTAGATGAGAGAAATTAGAAAGCCTGGGTTCCTGACCCAGGTTTTTCTTAAAGCCTGGGTCAGGAACCCCATAGGATTATGAAATCTAAGATTCCTCTTCTATATCGAAGTTCGCATCTCCTAGACTTACCCCCTTGTACCACTTGTAGCATTCTATGTTGCTGACAATCCCTGCTTTGATAGGGTTATTACGGATATATTCATTTAGTAAAAAGAAGCCCTTTTCTTTACTAACATAACTTGATCTATATGGACTTTGGAAAAGATGTCCAACTACATTATGCCTTTTGTTGAAATACTTTGAGTATGAAGACATAAACCGGTGCATATATTTTGAAATTTCTTCTGGCTTAGATCCTGTATTAACAAGCATATGATAATGATTTGGCATGAGGCAGAAAGAGTAAATAATAAACGAATATTCTTTCTTTAGCGTGAACATAGTATGAACAAACCTAGCGTAATCACTCTGTCTATAGAAGATTTTATTTCTATGATTACCACGATTGTATATATGGTAAAAACTATTAGGTTTAAATATTCTTTTCCTCATTCTTCCATTATATTTTGTAATAATTAAATAGGAATTAATAGCTTCCTAGCTTTGATTTTCACTGTAATAGCGGAGATAACTCACTAAGAAGATGTATATAGGTTTTAAAAGAGAGGCTCTGTATGATAGGATGTATGAAATAAATGTTACTGAGGGATTGCCTGTGAGGAAGTTTTTTGTTCCAAGTAAAGACAATGGGTATAAGCCTTTCCTGCTTAGAAGGGCTGCACTTACTGCTTATACAATAATGCTTCTTTTGGTTAATACTTTTGGTGGTTTAATTGGTATTCCTCAGGCTATGGCTAGCTCTATTACTCCCTCGAATATTATTCAACTTACAAACCAGCAAAGGGCAGCTGCGGGGCTCAATACTTTGAGTACAGATTCAAGGTTGAGTGCAGCAGCACAGGCCAAAGCGAATAATATGTTTCAAGAGCAGTATTGGGATCATTTCGGTCCGAATGGAGAGTCTCCTTGGCAGTTTATTTCCCAGTCGGGTTACCAATATGTCTATGCAGGAGAGAACCTTGCTAAGGGCTTCAGGAGCGCTGAGGGAGTGCATGAGGCATGGATGGCTAGTCCAACTCACCGAGATAACATCATGAGTGGAAATTACAAAGATATAGGGGTAGCTGTTGTAGAGGGAGTACTTCTTGGAAAAGAAACAGTACTGGTTGTTCAGATGTTTGGAAACTTAACATCACAAACATTCAACGTAGAAGAGCCAGTTAAATCTGAAACTGTAAAACCTGTCCCACCTAAAGCAACAATTGTTGAAAAAGGAGAGATTAAATCTATTAGTATAACTAATCCAAAGATAGGGGACTTAACAAATGATGCAAATATAAATATCAAGGGAGAGACTAAGAACGTATCAGGACAGTACTCAGTAGAGGTTTTAAATAATGGAGAATTGGTAGGTGAAGTAGAGAGCACGACTCCTTCATGGGAGTATGACAAAGGAAGTGATTGGGAAGAGGGTAATCAGAGTATCGTTGCACAAATAAAGGGAGAGGATGTTAAATCACAAGAAGTAACTTTTGTTGTTGATTCCACTCCTCCAGTTATTGAAAAAGAAACAATTGAAGTAAAGCATTTGGATACTGGATATGATATAAGCTTCTTTGTTTCAGAGGATGTAGATTCAGTTAAGTTTGTAAGTGGAGATAAATCATTTGATTTAATGATCAATGAGCAAAACATTGCAGTACTAGGAATTAAAAAAGAAGATATCGGAGACAGGTCAATTATAATAATTTCGGATAGTGCAGGTAATATCTCAGAGTATGATATCTCAGAGTATTTCTTAGAGGGTGAAGATGACAACTCTTCTTCTTCAGGTTGGATACTTTGGATAAAGAATATGATTGGTACTACAGATGGTATTAGCTTGGCAATTGTATCTTTTGTATTTATACTACTTACGATAGAGGTGTATGTATATTGGAAGAAGGGAATGCTTGGTAAGAATGCAGGAGGACTATTCACAATCGGAGCTTGGTGGCTAATTATTTTAGTTGGAGTATTTAAAGGATTCGGAGGAATTATTAATTAAAACTGCCCAAAATTGAAAAAGAAATTAGAAATAAAAAGTGAATTACTGTATTTAGTTTTGATTGTACTTGTTACAGTATATTTTTCATATTCAACTCATGCCTACGGCTCTATGTTTCTGATTAGTGGAATATTAGGAACTGTTTTACTTCTAACATGGTTTGTAAGAGCCTTTGCACTGTACTCTGGTAGAAGAATCTCACAGTACAGTGAGGTAATACAAAGGATTTCAATTAGAGATAGGTTTTTTTCATATTTCATACTACCAACAGTCTTTTATATCTCTTTACTGCTATATATCTATTACAACACCTCTTTCTATATGGATTTAGTTTTAATTGGTATAGCCTCTCTCCAACTCTTAATTCTGTTTGTAAATGTAAAAAGCTCCTTGAGTAAGGTATATACAATCGTAAGTCAAACAAGAGCAGTCTTTGACTTTATGTGTATATCTACATTCTTCTTACTATTAAGTGTATACATTAGACTAGGTATAGGTTTATGGCTCTTTCTTGGATTAGTATTTATAACCTCTCTAATACTCTTCTGGTTTGATATAAAGGTTCACAGTAGGGAGGGAGTCTCAAGCTTTGCCCTTTCATTTCTCTCATCTCTCTTTGTTGCTATTACTTCCTGTCTCTTTTTCGCAACCAACATCTTTGTAATACCAGCTGTAGGTACTTTAGCTTTCTATTTAATACTCTCACTTTGGAATATTAGATTCGCAGGTAAAGTTCACTTAGTTGATTATCTTATCCCTTTCATCTATTCTATTCTTGCATTAATATTAATCTTAAACATATGAAAAAAAGTATTGTACTAAAAGTAGGAGGCTCGATTCTGTATGACCATCTATTAAATATTAATTTTGATCTCTTCAGAAGAGTTAAGACCTGGTATTGGGAAGCAAAGAATGAATATGAGAATATTGTATTAGTAACAGGAGGAGGAGGCATATCTAGGAATATGCAAGAGAAGATTTCAGACAGTATCACCAAAGAGGAGGATTTGCATGATGTAGCTATGTCACTAACTCAAACTAATGCAACAATATTAGCCTCATATCTAGAAGACAAGGAGATATTCGTTCCTAAGAAATTAGGAGATGCGTATGAGTATTTACATATGGGTAATGGTAGATATATGGTAAGTGGTGGACTAAAAGTAGGTTGGAGTACTGATATGGATGCAGCTGTATTTGCAGACATTATGGGTATAGATAGGGTGTACAAGATATCTAATATAGATGCTATCTATGATAAAGATCCAAAAGAATTCTTCGAAGCACAACCCATTAGAGATATGTCTTGGAGTGACTATTTCCAAATGTTTTCTATTTTACCTAATCATACACATACACCAAACTCTCATATACCAGTAGATGCACAGTGTGCTAGGTACTGTGAGAAGAAAGGTCTCTCATTCCATGTCTCTGGAGGAAAACTGCTCGAAGAAATGGAAGATATAAAGGGGATATTAAATGAAGGAACATATTTACATCCCTAAGTCTTACTCTATTGAAAGGATAGTACAAGATGTTTTTCCCGATGGTGTCTCTATACTAAGTTTTGCACCTTTCTTTTTACCCATCAATGAACTCCCAATTGGTGACTTGTAAGAGATTTTAGACTGTAGTGGATTGGCCTCATCTTCTCCAACAATACAGAAGCTCTTTAACTGTCCACCTTGACACTCTATGGTTACATTTGAACCAATATCTACACTATTTATTTTCTTTTTCTCTACAACCTCTGCTCTTTGTAATCTCTCTTTTATCTCTAATATCTTCTCTTCATTGTTTTGGAAGTCCTCAATAGCGATTGCATACCCATCGTTCTCCCTTAAATCACCCTGACTACGCATCTGATTAAGTGTCTCTTGTAGTTCAGATCTAATCTTTCCTTCACGTTTCTCAAGCTCTTTCTTAAGCTTCTTAAAACCCTCTTTTGTTAGCAGTTCTTTGTTTTTATCTACTGCCATTTTTATAATCATTATTTTATATTCGTGGAATGATATCTGTATTTATTCCCTATGTCAATAAAATATTGATATACAAATGAGTAAAAAATTATCACTAGAATGTTGGAATATGGGCATTAATATATGGTAAAATGCTAATCGCAATATGCCGCTATCGTCTAACGGTTAGGACACATGATTCTCAATCATGTAATCGGAGTTCGATTCTCCGTAGCGGTACCAATTAAACTAACAACTTCCTCAAATGGTATTTGAAATTAAATCTGCAAAAAACAGAGATGATATTAAAAGATATTATAAAAATGCCCAAGAGGAGCTTAATAACTTCTTTAAGATAAATTGGACAAGAAATACACCTAAGATATTTCTAATATCTAGTAGAGAAGAGTTTGATAATATATATGGAAAAAAGACTGAAGAGTGGGTTGTAGGTACAACAATGGGAAGCTCACATAATATATATTTGCTAGCACCAGAGAGTTATGAAAAGCATAGCAATCATACTTACTCAGAGGAAGAGTATGAGGCACTATTAAAGCATGAGATGAGTCATCTATACACTAGAATCTTTTACCAAGACTATATCCCTAGATGGTTAATAGAAGGAGTCGCAATCTACTCCTCTGGACAGTTGGAATTAAAGAGAAAACCTAAAGAGTTTAATACCTTTCTTGAGTTCTTTGGACAGGGAGGTAAGGGATTATACGGAGAATCTGGTTGGGCAGTTATGATATTAGATAAAGAGTTTGGTAGAGAGAAACTCTTAAAGTTACTTAAATCACTAAACGGTATAGAGAAGGTAGAAGATTTTAATAGGAAAGTAGATGAGGTATATGGAATTAAACTAACCTATGAGTGGTTTAATAGTAGGATTAATAAAATATGATAAAATTTGATTTAATAACTATATTTCCAGAATCTCTCCAAGCATATCTTGATAGCAGTATATTAAAACGTGCTCAAGAGAAAGGATTGGTAGAAATAAAGGTACATAACCTTAGAGATTGGAGTGATAGTAGGCATAAAATGGTAGATGATACACCGTATGGTGGAGGTCCTGGTATGGTCTTTATGATACAACCCATCTTTAATGCTTTAAAAGATTTAAAAAAGGATAACTCCAAAGTATTTCTTACATCGCCCAAGGGAGAGAAATTAACACAGAATAAATTAAAAGAGCTATCCTTAGATACAAACACCCACTATATAATTCTGTGTGGTCACTATGAAGGCTTTGATCAAAGAGTACATGATCATCTTGTAGACTATGAATTCTCAATAGGGGACTATGTACTCTCTGGTGGTGAACTTCCTGCCTTAATATTAGTAGATGGGATTGTAAGATTAATACCAGGTGTACTTGGTAATGAGAAATCTTTAGAGAATGAGTCTTTTACAGAGGGTGTACTAGACTATCCTCAATATACAAAACCATCACAGTTTAATGATTGGAAAGTTCC
>JAVEZR010000007.1:0-30236 GCA_034002865.1 Candidatus Dojkabacteria bacterium | reverse complement strand
CTATCTAAATCCTCTATCTTTACTCTTTTCTGTTGCATACTATCCCTATCTCTCACAGTAGCAGTATTGTTCTCTAAACTCTCATAATCTATGGTAATACAGTAAGGTGTACCAATCTCATCTTGATATCTATACCTCTTACCAATATTTCCTCTATCATCCCATACAACCTTATGATTCTCAGAGAGCATTGCGAACACCTCTCTAGCTTTCTTTGATATATCCTCTTTGTTACCAACTAATGGAAATATTGCAGCCTTGTATGCAGCTATCTCAGGATGTATTTTTAGTACAGTTCTAATATTACCCTCTCCTAAATCCTCCTCTTCATATGCATCAAACAGAAGCATGAGTAAGGTCCTATCTACACCACCAGAGCTTTCTACAATCCATGGGATATATTTCTCTCCTGTTTTAGGATCTGTATATTTAAGATCTCTACCAGAGAATTTACTATGCTGTGTTAAATCGTAATCGCCTCTCCAATGTATACCCTCATTCTCTGCCCAACCCCATGGTGCAAGATATTCAATATCAAATGCTTTCTTTGCATAGAAGACTAACTTCTCTTTAGGATGTTCATAGAATCTTAGATTCTCCTTCTTTCTGTATAACCCTTTATAGAATTTCATTCTTTCCTCTTTCCAATACTCAAACCATTTATCCATATCATCTGGATGAACAAAGAATTGTAAATCCCACTGTTCAAACTCTCTAGTTCTAAAAGTTAACCTATTAGGAGTAACCTCATTCCTAAAAGCTTTACCAATCTGTGCAATACCAAATGGAATTTGCATCCTAGTAGAATCTACAACATTGAGAAAATCTAAATATATTGTTTGACAAGCCTCACCCCTTAAGTATGCATCTACCTTCTCACCCTCAACTACACCCACCTCTGTCTTAAAAAGCATATTGTATGTCCTACTATCTGTAAATTCGCTACCACCACACTTTGGACATTTCTCTCCTATATCTTCCGGTCTAAATCTCTGATGACACTTCTTACACTCAATAACCTCATCTGCAAACCCTTTAATATGTCCAGATGCTTCCCATACCTTAGGATGTGTAATTATGGTTCCATCAATACCCACAACATTCTCTCTTCTATCTACAATATTCTTCCACCAGTATCTCTTTAGATTATTCTTCATCTCTACTCCTACAGGACCGTAATCGTAAAAGCCTCCTATCCCACCATATATCTCTGAATTAGGAAATATTATTCCTCTTCTTTTTGCTAACGCTGTAATCTTTTGTAGTAAATCTTCTTGCATATATATTTTTATTTATTTAAACGATTAATTATACAGTATCTCCCATCTTAATAAAATTTCTGTTATATTATACATAGATGAAGAAGAAAGATTTAACAAAACTAGCCCTAGTAATTGATGTTCAATTAGCTATTCTCTTAGGCTTAATCCTTTACAACGGTTTTACTGCAAATAAGGTCTCAATCCCATATGAAGATGTATTAGGTACAGAGGTTGTTAATGAGAATGTAGAATTTACGGTCTCAGTATGTCATGTTGAGGATTGTGTATATATATCTAGTGAATCAGTTAAGAAAGATGGAGTAATAGATGAGGGAATGGTATATCAAGAGGTATTGGATAAGGTGTTAGGACATTTTGAACAAGGATATGGTGGTAAGAGTTTAGCATCTAGTGATAAAGGCTCTTTTGTATATTGGGTAGATGATGTAAGACCTGATCTAACAAACATATATCAAGATGTTTACAGATCGTTTAAGTCAGGTATGGGTACAAATGTAGAGGTAGAGGTAAAAGAGATGCCAGGTACAGATGGTAAATATGCTACTAAATATATTGAGATAGATAACTCTAGACAGAAGCTGTATGTATGGAGAGATGGAGCAGTTGAGAAAGAGATTCTTCTTTCTGGACCTAAGGCAGGTTCTGAGGTATACGGAGTATTTCCCATTGTAGATAAAGGTATAAATCCTAAAGCTCCTACTGGTGACTTTATGCCATACTGGATGGCATTCTACTACTCAGGTAGACAGCAATCATGGTATGGATTACACGGTTTAATATGGTGGTATGATTCTAATGGTAAGGCTGTGTATGAATCTAGAGATAACATTGGTGTAAGAAAGAGTGGTGGATGTATTAGGATGTTAGAAGAAGATGCTAAGTATCTGTATGAGAGCTTTGAGAAGGGAGACTTGATATTAATCCATTCATAGATGAAGAATTTCAGAGCTACTTGAAATAGAGATATACTTTTTTAACAGTGTACACATTTACTCCAACTTAGGGATATAGAGATTTCTGTACGGTAGTAAAAGAAGAACTTGAAAAAGAATATACAAAATAATATAATTGTCAATTAAGTTTACTAATTCTAGTATGAAGAAGTTAGACTTTGTTCTTATTGGCGTAATAGCAGGATTGACTGCAATTCTTGACTACATTGGTGTTGTTGGAATTCCAACAGGGATTTTTAGTGTTTCATCTTTTTATATTGGTGCGGCATTTTATACTTTATTTGCGCTATGGTTTAGAAAAGATGCTTTTCTCGGATTGTACTTAGGTTTGCTATTAGGAGCTATCATTAGTGGATCTTTCACAGTATATGCACTCTTGCTTGCTTGGGGTAATGTCTTTGGTGTATTTGTCGTTGTTGCAGGATTCAAATATATAAAGGGGTTAGACTACAAATTAACTAAGCCTCTTGATTATATTGCATTCGTAGGTCTCGTATTTCTTGGCCAGCTTGTTTCCTCTAACTATGTATTAAGAGGACTGAATCTATTTGAGTTAATTCCTGACAGTGTCTTAAATACTGCAATTTATGGATGGATTATTGGAGGGATGGTTGTTAATATCCTAATTGCACTTCCATTATTGAAGGTATTAACCCCTATTGTCGAAAAGAAAATTCTTAGGAAAAGGAATGATAACTAAGGAGACATACCTAACGGAAGGGCTTGTTCACAAAATATACAAGTTTGGAGATAGCGTATACAAAGTCCCAAAAAATACTTTCGAAGATTTTAACAATTTTGAACATTTTCAAATAGAGAAACAATCGCATGAAATACTGAGGAAGAATGGACTTCCTGCTGTTGAAGTTGAGGATATATATTACAACGATGGAAAGTATATTCTTAAAGAAAAATTCATACCTGGGAAAGTAATTGATAATCCGAATCTTTCTGTTGAACAAAAAAGAGAGATATTAAAAGTTTGTTTAATTGCTAATAAGATTCCGATCACTCAATATGGGAATTTGTCCACCAAAGGTATAGGAAAATTCTCAGGATGGAATGAATATCTCAAATATACAATAAAATTATTTGCGAAGGTCGGATTAAAAGAGATTAAGCCTTACTTAGAGTCCCTATATGACTTCCAAGATAATTTCCCTGATATACAACAGGGTTACTTTCTATTTCTAGATGTTAATTCCAATAATTTTATTTTTGATGATAATGACCGGATTATTGGTATCGTCGATATTGACCACCCAATCTCAGGAGATCCCCTATATGATTATGCTGCCTTGAGATGGCACCATTCTGATTTCTATGAAATTCTATGCAACGAATTTAGAGAAATAGATGAGAAAGAGAAAAATATAATACAAAAATATTATATTCACTTTGGCGTATCTACAGTACTATTCGAGTATACTCATGGATTGGACATATCTAATAGCCTTGAAAAATTAAATGAGACAAAGATATAAAATAAAAACATTCCTATATTATTTGCCAGACAGGGATTTTATATTAAAGATATTTCCCTCTGTAAAAATCTGTAGTTATATTTTACTTAATATATTAATACTGATTAATCCATACGTATTCTTGAACATACTATCTGCACTACTAATACTTCTTTATCTTTATTTAATAGGATTCGTTAGATATAGAGAATCATTGTTCAGAATTCTCTTCATATCATTACTTCTGTTCTTTTCAATATCATATGCTTTTCAACTGATTAGTGTAGGCGTATCAAATATTACATGGATAGATGTTGAAGAAACATTTTTCTTCATTCTGCCATTCTTTGGTAAATGGTTAATTATTAATATGTCAGGGCTATTACTGTTCGTCTCATTATCCCAAGGGGAATTAGTAGAGTTTTTGAGAAAATTAAGGATAGACTTTAGAATTCTTGTATCAGTCACTATTGCATTCAATATGATTAGTCGTCTACTTGAAGCAATCGATGAAATGAATATGTCTTTGGATTCAAGGGGAGTAAGGAAAAGTGACTTAAGATCTCTCTTCGGAAGAATCCAACATATTTTTGTAGCAATGATTATCGATAGTATCGAATATATTTCTTCATTGAGGGCTACATACGCTTTTGACTATGATGACATAGAGAAAGAATATGAAAAATAGGCTGAAAGTAAAAATTAAAGATTTTGGATATGATAATAGCACAGGAAAGATACTGCAAGCAGTAGATTTCTCTCTCTCAGATGGAGATATCCTTTGGATTCACGGATGTGTAGGATGTGGTAAAACTACACTCCTCAAATTAATCGCTGGCATCATTCCAAATTTTGAAGATGGAAGGTTAAGAGGAGAGATACTCTTAAATGGGATACCTATAGGTGAGAGAACGTATACAGAGATAACTTTCTGTTTTCAACACTCTGACAATCAACTCCTTTTTGACTCTATACGTAAGCAGTTTTTTGGAGACATAAATGAAGTAAAGGAATATATAGAAAAAATGGGAATAGATAAACTAGGTGAGAGAGCAGTAATGGATCTATCTCGTGGGGAAAGAAAGTATGTTGCTTTGGCAAGCACATTGTTCAAAAAAAGAAAATTATATATCTTAGATGAACCATTAGATCTCCTAGACGATAATAAGAAAAAAATAATAATGAACAAGATTACAGAAGTCTCTAGAAATGCAATTTTAGTGATATGTTCACATGATACTAACATTAGTTTAATTGCAAACAAAGAACTAACGTATGATGAAGACGGTAAATTTAAATTTGATGGAACTGAAAAAACAACTTTTGATAATATCCCATCATACATATTACCTAAGAAAGAATCAGTTGAAAATTTTTTCCTATTGGATGAGCAAGAATATAAATATGAAGGGAACTCAGAATGCATTTCTATCCCTAGCCTGAGTATTGGTGAAAACGAAATCGTTGGTATTGTTGGAAGAAATGGTTGTGGGAAAACAACTATTTTAAAAAGTATAGCCGGCACGATTTTATCAAAATCAGAAACCCCAAGGAAAAGTTATTCCGTTTTTGGATTTTTATCTCAAAATGTGAATAGGCAACTTTTTGCAAATTCTGTAAAAGAGGAACTGTATTTAGGAATCAAGAATATTTCGAAAGAAAAAGAAAAGTATGGAGAATTCCTTTTATATGAGTTTGGTTTAAAAGGGCTAGAAAATACTCATCCTGTATTTCTTAGTGGTGGGCAGAAACAGAAATTAATATTGGCATCCCTCTTAATGCATAATCCGGAAATTGTCTTACTCGATGAGCTATTTACAAACCTAGATGTGGTAAGTATAAAGAAAATATTCTTTGTTCTTTCAGAGTATCGTAAAAATAACAATTTGAGTATTATACTTACTGACCAGCAGAGTCAAATTCTAAAGGAAATCTGCGATAAGATGATATATTTATAATAAAAGAATGCAGAACGATAAAAATACAGCAATACTGATGATTAAACCTCATGCGTTGAGGAGTAATGATTTGCTCGTCGACTTTGAGAGTATTCTGTACTCTCTATTCAAGGCATATGATTTGGAAATAGTTAGAACATATACGAAAAAGTTATCTTCCCAAGAAGCTAAAGATTTGGATATTAAATTTCATATGTTGAAGGGACTTCCCGCCAAGACAAAAAAATCTGTAGTAAGTTCTCTGCAAGAGGGTCCCAGCAGGAGTCTCTGGGTGCAAGGTGATTGTGCGTATGATAAGTGCAGAGAAATTAAGAAACTACTCAGAAAATCATTGGATGCAGATCAAACCTCTATATATAATTTCCTTCATGTTGTTGATTGGGAAGATATGGGAACATCTTCTAAAATTCTTTTCGATAAAAAAGTTTTAAGAGAAAACTGTACACGGGAAATTAAGTTAGGGTACAATTTCCTTGAATCAACGGAGGTTAAAGTTCTTGGTAGAATAAGCTCTATTAGAGATTTCGGGAAATTACTCTTTTTCAGAATTAACGACTCACAAGGGAATTTACAGATTATTGTAAAAGAGATTCATGATGGAAAAAGTGTTAATATGAAAGACTTTAAAAGTGAATATAAGGAAGGGGATATTATATCCGTGGAAGGTATAGTTGGGAAAAGTAAAACTGGCGAAATCTCCGTATTTGCGGAGAAGATTTTGATGATTACTACTTCTTTAAACAGGATAAATATTGAGTATAAAGAAGTAACTTCCGATTTACCTGCAGTTTTTCTTTTGCAAAATAAGGATATTATTGAGAAGTTAATAAAAAGATCAAGGTTAATACATGCTTGTAGGGGGAAATTAAAATCGGATGGATTTATCGAAGTTGAGACACCTATTTTAAATAGTATATATAATGGAGGATTCTCACAACCCTACATAGTTAAAAATGCAAACAGAAAAGCAAATCAATATCTTAGAGTATCCTCGGAATTATATTTAAAACAGCTTATCATTGGAGGAATGAATGAGATTTTTGAGATTGGAAAACAATTCCGAGGAGGAGAGGAGGAAAACATATCAAAGCCTGAGTATACATCTTTAGAAATATATAAGGCCTTCAAGGACTACTTCTGGATGATGGAGTATATTGAGAATTTGTTCTTAGACATCTCCAAGAGTGTTCTAAAGACAGAGAAAGTTGAATGGCTAAACAGTGAAATTGATTTATCAAAGAATTGGGAGAAGATTACATTTAGAGATTCTTTCGTGAGATATGCTGAAATAGATATATCCTCAATCGATGAAAAGGTTCTTAATGAGCTCTTCAAAAAGCATAGTATAGTTCAAAAAGATATGGATTCTATGCTTTTAAGTTTGTTTAAGGTTTTGGTTGCCCCAAAGATTATCAATCCGACTTTTGTTTATAATCTTCCTGCCAGTATATCTCCGTTTAGTAAACGAAATCCTGAGTCTAAAAAAGAAGTTTTAAAGTTTAGCGGTTATATCTGTGGAAAGAAAATCATTGATGGAAGCATGGAGGAAAATAATAGATCCATAATAGAGAACAGTATACGTAAGCAAAAAGAGTTAAAGAAAAAAATGGGAGTAAAAATCTACCCTGAGGACAAGAAATTTCTTAAATCTCTAAATTACGGCATGCCACCATTAGTAGGAGCTTCTATTAGTATAGATAGAATGTCTATGCTTTTCACAAATTCAAGCAATATAAGAGAAATAAATATTTTCTAAAAATAATATAAAAGAATTAAGGAAGACTAATATCTGCTTCCAAGAGTTTATCCATTGTTCCTAGAGATGTTATAATTTCGCAGAGAAAAACTTGAAAGAGCAACACTCCCAGTTGGTGGTAGGGTTTCTATTCGTAGTGCAAACAATGAAAATATTATTTCTGTCCTTTTTCACTAATATCTAGTAGGGATATTGTTTTCTCCCTATCCAGTGCGCAAAGAAATGTGGCTAACCTTGGTCCTCTATCTGCAGAAACCAATAAATTATACAAATCTTTGAAGAAGAGCTTTTGCCTATTCTTTATCTCATTCGTTACTTCTTGTTGTCCCTGTTTTGGTATATCGTACAAAATCGAAGAGATATTCTCTAAATCTAGTTGCTCATTCTCAAGGATATATTCTCTTAGTTTTTTAACCATATCTTTGCTCTCCTCAGACATTTGTGAGGAGTATTCTTCGTTTATATTATCTCTCACCTTTATCATTTCTTCGGGATTGTAATTCTCCAGCCAATATTTAGCTTTTTGAAGCCTTTCTATAACAGAATCCTCATCATATTGTGAATTAGTTCTCTCTAAGAAAGCAAATACTTCTTTCTCATCCCATTGAAGAATATCTCCGAAAGCCACAGCTTGTCTAAATGGAATAGGAGGAGGATCTTTCTCAAAGTTTTTATCATACTCATCATACTGTCTGAATATCTCAGTATCAAATGCAAGTTGAAAACTCTGATTAGGTGTCTTCCTCAGGTACAACCATTTTAGAAGGTTTGGTTCGTATATGTTCAGTAACTCCCCTGGGGAAACTGCTAGGCCAGAAGAACCAGACATCTTTCCGTCTAAACCTCTTAAACCAATAAATTCATACCCAACAAATATTGGAGGCTTGATGTTAAACACCTGTCTTGCAATCCTACTTGATGCATCAAAGCTTCCTCCTGGAGATGCGTGATCGTGTCCACCTGGTTCAAATACAACCCCTTCGGCCTTCCATCTCATTGGCCAGTCTACCTTCCATTGAAGCTTTACATTTTTTGTCTCTCTGAAATCTATAGTCTCTTCCTTTCCTGTATCGGTACACCTATATGTAATATTATAGTCATCACATTTTAAGACCTTTGTATTGTCTTTACCTGTAAATCTGGAGTAAACAGTAATTGGATAATACTCTTTAATATATTTATCCTCGCTAATTCCTTTTGCCTCTTTACCCTTTTCGCTCATTAGGGAGAGTAATATTTCTGCAATATCTTTTCTCTTTTCTATAGCTTCAAGAATCAAATCATTGTACCTACCGGATTTATACTCCTCTGTTTGATAGTGATACTCCATTTCTATACCTAACTCTTCCATACTATCTTCAAATTCCTTCTGAAAATGTCTGGCATACGATTCTGTTTCTCCCATTGGATCAGGAACAGCGGATAGCGGTAGCCCTATATATTGTCCGAAAGATTCTGGAACATTAGCAGGTACTTTTCTTAAACGGTCAAAGTCATCCCAAGAGAAGACAAACCGTGTTTCTTTGCCCCTTCTTCGTAATTCTTGAATAACGGGAATACATGTCATCACATCTCTAAAGTTACCAAAATGGACAATACCTGAGGGACTAATGCCTGCAGCAAAAGTATACGTCTCTAACTCTGGGAAGTTTTGTAGAATGTTATCTGCAACTTCATATTCCCAAGTTCTTTTTGTATCTGTTTTGTCAGAATCGTCCATATTCTTACCTGTAGAATTCTCTTCTGGGAAGATATCCCCATTAAAAGAAGGAAGTTCCGTCATGTAGTAAGGTTAATTAAGTTACTTTATGGCTTTGATAGTACCATAATAGTATCCTTTTTTCAATCTACCACAATTCTATCTTGTAATCCAGATTGTGTATTTACTTTGAGACTATTTGCTCAGTATTTGCTAGAATCAGAGTAGGGTAGGAAATGCAACCTATAATCTACTTCTACCTAAATTCTATTTATACAGTCGTATACTTATGGAATCTATTAAAGATATCTTAAAAAATCTAAAAAGGGAGGAAAAGGAAGATACTCCTCAAGGGGAGCTTTTTGATACCTCTTCACTCTCAAAAAGTAAAAATATCCTTAATGATAAACATAAGTATATATCTAAAGAGTATCAATATTACGGCCTTAGGCTAGCAGGTAAACTTGGTGATAGTAAGCGAGTCACTATGTATATTAAATGGGCTAAAGAAAAGCCAAGAGTTATCTTAGAACAAGCATTTAGTTTTGCAATTGATTACCCTAGTGCAAAGGATAGGAGCCGTATATTTATGTGGAAGGTGAAAGAGTTGGAGAATGAAAGTAAGAAAAAGAAAGAATCTATTCCTGAGAAACAAAATCCTTAACAGTATCTAACACTATCTGTACAGCTTCCTGAGCCTGATTAGCTTCTACTCTTGCAGCAGAAGAGTACTCATGACCACCACCACCTAAAGCCTCTGCAATCTTATCTACCTTCTGATATCCCTTTGTACTCCTAAATGATACCTGCCATATATTCTCTTTGTAATATGACGGCTTTACTATAAATCCCCAATGCATACCCTGTATATGTCTAATTATGTTATCTCTAACATGCTGTTGTGCGTTATTAACTGCACTCTTTGTAGCTCCTATCTCTTCCATCTCCTCCTTAGTTATATATGTATATGCCATATCTCCCTGCATATTAATATTTGCAAGATATATCCTTAATGGAGTAAGTGTCTCAAATGGAAACTTACTGTTCTTGTATGTAAACTCCTCTATATCAAAATCCTTAACCCTTCTTAACTTTGACATCATTACATATGTATCAGCTGTAGCATTCTCAAAAAGAAATCTCCCAGTATCAGACACTATTCCAATCTGACCCAATATGGAGATATCTTCTGATATTTTAAACTTCTTACCCTCCATATCCATACAGAGAGAAAGAACTTGCTCTGTAGCAGAGCTCATATTGTTGTTAATACTTAAATCACTCTCATCACTTTGAGTATCATGATGATCAATGATTACTAATTTAGCATCACTCTGAGAAATATTGTCCTTATGTGTTACACACATATCCCAATTACCTGCATCAGTAAGAATTATTAAGTCCTCATCTCCCATTTCTAAAGTATCTACAATCTGTACTTCATGCATATGTGGGATATTTTGAGTAGGTGATTGTCTTGCTTTAAAGGTTACTTCTTGTTTAGGATAGTGGGTATTAAGAAACTCCTTTAATATTAATCCACTACAGAAAGCATCAAAATCTGGTCCTTTATGTGTAAGTATTAATATCTTTTTTGAACTCTTTAATATCTTTTTAAATGTATTAGCCTCTTTTTTCATTAGCGTAAGTATATCAGAAAAGAGAGAGTCAGAATATTAACTTGATAATGGGGGGTAGTGATAATATAATCAGAATATGTATAAGGTAAAGATATTTTTAATTTTGTAATCAGAAATATGATAGATATCAAAAGAGTAGTAGATGAGAAGGAGTTAGTTAAGAAAGCTCTACTTAAAAGAATGAGTCCTGAGGAATTAGATTTGGATAGTATAGTACAGATATATAACAGGAGGATGGATCTTTTAAGAAAGTTTGAAGAGAAAAGATCTAATCAGAACAGTTTCAATGATAAAATGGCATCTGTACCTAAAGGCTCTCAAGAGTTTTTAGATTTAATTAAAGATTTAAAAGAGCTAGCATCAGAGGTTAAGGATTTAGAGGAGCAGTTAAGAGAGATTGAGAAGGAATTAAAGGAGAAGCTAGAGGTATTACCCAACATCCCAGATGAAGATGTAGTAGCAGGAGGTAAAGAGAGTAATGTTGTTGTTAAAACAGAGGGAGAGAAACCTAAGTTTGAATTTGAGATTAAAGATCATGTTCAATTAGGAGAAAGTTTAGGACTCTTTGATTTTGATAGAGCATCTAAGATGTCAGGCTCTAACTTCTCTATGTACAAAGGTATGGGAGCTAGATTAGAGTGGGCATTACTGAATTACTTCATAGATGAGCATATTAAAAGTGGATATGAAATGATACTACCTCCACACATAGTAGGTGAACAATCTGGTTACTGTGCAGGACAGTTACCTAAATTCAAAAATGATGTGTACTGGTTAGAGGGGGAAGATCAGTTCTTAATTCCAACTGCAGAGACAGTACTAACCAATATGTATAGGGATGAGATACTACCTGAGAGTGAGTTACCTAAGAAACTTTTTGCATATACCCCATGCTATCGTAAAGAGGCAGGAAGCTATAGAGCAAATGAAAGAGGATTAATACGTGTACATCAGTTTAACAAAGTAGAGATGTATCAATTTACTACTAAGGAAAATTCAGAGAAAGCATTTGAAGAGTTAGTATCAAAAGCAGAAGAGTTAGTAAAAGGTTTAGGATTGCATTACCAGATCTCAAAATTAGCAGCAGGAGATTGCTCTGCAGCTGCAGCTAAGACATATGATATAGAGGTGTGGTTACCAGCTATTAAACAGTACTATGAAGTAAGTTCAATCTCTAATGTAAGAGAGTATCAATCTAGGAGAGGTAATATGCGATACAAATCATCTCAAACAGGTAAGACAGAGTATATGAGTACATTAAATGCATCTGGTTTAGCAACTAGTAGATTAATGGTTGCCATACTAGAAACATATCAGCAGGAAGATGGAAGTGTGTTAGTACCAGAGGTATTAAGAAAATATATAGGGGTAGATAAAATAGAGAAGTAGTAATATACATATGAACTACTTTTTAGGTTTTTTCCCAGATGAGAAAACTAATTATAAAATACGTAAGGTTGTTGGAGAGGTAGGTAGAATCTTTAAAGATTTTGATATACCTGTAAGATGGGTTAAACCTGAAACATTCCATATCACCCTATACACTCTTGGAGAAAGGCATAATATATTCAACAGATTTTTACTAAAGCATAGATTTAAGAAAATCTCTTTTAGACCATTTGATATATCATTTGGTAAGGTAAGGTTAGGAATATCTAGAAAGTACAGAGAGTTAATATACATAGATGTAAATGAGGGAGGGGAGCAGTTAAGAGAGTTATTACATCAAGTGAGAGGTAATCTAAAAGGTGACGATAGCTCTACATTTGTACCTCATCTTACGATAGGGAGAGTTAGTAAAGATCTCTCAGAGGAAGAGTATAGGAATTTAGTAAAAGATATCCAAAATATTTCTAAGACTCTTAATATAGAAGATATCTCATTTACAGTATCTGAGATATTTTTAATAAAAAGTAGTAATGGTAACTACTCTCCGGTTATAAAGTTTGATGCTAAATCTAATATACTCTCATAGTCATTGCTACATACACTACCCTTATTTCTTTTAAACCAAGTCCGTTGTCTTTTAGCATATGCTAATGTATTCCTATATATACTCTCCTTAACTACCTCTATACTATCCTCACCATTAAAGAAACCTTCAAACTCTCTATACCCAATACTATTAAGTGCCCTATCACTGTATGTATATCCCATATCTAGCAGCTTCCTATTCTCTCTCTCTAAACCCATCTTAAACATCCTCTCTATCCTCTCCTTGATCCTCTTCTTTAATACATCTCTCTGTACATCAAGAACGAAGTACATATTCTGTAATTCATCACCTCTCTCTTTACCTAATCCTTCCCTCTCTATTACTCTCTCTAACCTATGCCTATTCTCCCTATCACTTACTGTCATATCTGGTAAGTACTTAGATGCCATATCTTGTAGCTGCTTTACTGAGTAAGAGGAGAGATCTAAGGTGGATGTATTCTGCTTTAGGTTGTAATTAAACACAACACTATCAATATACAAACCTGTACCTCCTGTAAGTATTGGTATACCTTCCTCTCTATTGAGTATCTCCTGTACAGAGTGTTGGTAGTCATACAGTGTATAGCTGTCCTTTGGATCTACAAAACTAAAAAGGTAATGCCTAATACCATCTACTATCCAACTACCATCAGAAAGAACTTTGTCAGGAGTAGGCTTTGCAGTACCAATATCTAAATATTTATATATCTGCCTAGAATCACCATTTACAATATACCCCCCTATATCTTTTGCTAAACGTATAGCGATATCTGATTTACCAGAAGCAGTAGCCCCAGCTATTACAATTAACTTACCATCGTAATTAATCATTGAGAAGTTTCTTTGATAACCAGAATACACACCAAACAGCACCTAAGCATGAGAGTGTACTTACTACTAGTATTGCTTGTGTTTGTACAGATACAAATAGGAATACAGAGCTAGAAAGAAGTAGTAAAAAGATTGTTTGTTTAACACTGTCTGTAAAATACTCTAACCTAATATCTTTAATATCAAAACCTTTCTTACCTTTCCTGTGTATGTAAAACCCAACTAAGATACCAAGATTACTTACTAAAAGTATAGATGTTAATATCGGAACTAATCTAAATACCTCAGTAACCTCTATCTTAAAAAGAGCACTTACTAAATACAAACCGATTACATTAAGTAGGGCAGATATTGAGAACCCTATGAAAGAGAGTAGGAGTATGGATCTATTCTTTGTAATAAAGTAGATTGCTAGTAAGGTAATAAGTAAGATACCTAGAAGTAGGCTACCCTCCTGTAATTTTTCAAATGTACTCCAGTTGTCCCAAACATGCATTGCTATGTTCATATCTTTAGTATATTTTTTACTTTAGTTGTATAGAACCAAGCTATCTGTTGAGAGATAATACCTAGCATAAGTAATACGAATAGATCAGAAGCAAAGATTTTTGCATACCCAGTACCCAGTATTGCTACTAAAGAGGCTATCAGTGCAAGTAAGACATTCACAACAATCTTAGACTCACTATTCTCTGTAGTAATACGAAGTATAGCTATCATTGCTAATATCTCTATTGTAAGAAGGAATATATCTGTAGGTATACTCATTATCTTTAAGTATGAAACCCAGAGAGAGATTGTAATAACTGTTGAGAGTGCAGAGAGTATTAATGTCTTCTTAGAGGTTTTATTTATCAAAAGAAGATATGCATATATAACAATCGTTGCTAGAAGTACACCCTCCAATATCTTAATATAATCACCCTCTATATCTTCAATAGGTACCTGTTGCTCATCGATAAGGGTATACGGTTCAGGTATAGTATCTGTGTTGTATAGGAGATTGATTAACTTCGCCTCTTCCTTCTCCTCTGTAGAAATTGGTAGTGCAAAGACAATCGGTTGAGTAGTAGGTATCTGTACAGGTGTTACAAACCCATCTACAGAAACACCTACCTCTATACCTTGATAATCTTCTAAGAATGTCTTCCATTGTGAATTCCAAGGCCATGTTTTAAATAGAGCAAAGTAAGAGTACTCATTGGCTGAGTTTTTTAACTTTGTAACGTATATATTCCTAAAAGAATCTCTAGTGAATTCTGTGTCTAGATAGTTGTCTTGTAGATATATAGCGTATGGATTCTCAGGATCTTCAAAGTCTATATCAGGATTTCTTGTAACTATATTTATTATAAATGGAGACCTTATTAACTCATCTACATACTCTTGGGGCATAGAGGATTGTACATGTATATTTATATACTCCATTTCACCCTGTGTGAATGTATACATATCTATCTTCTCTACGCCGTACTTACTAAGCCTTTTATAAAGAGTAGAGGTTGTTCTGTCTAATATCTTCTCTTTATCAATCCTGTCCCAAATATCTAACTGTAAGGTATAATCCTTTGCCCAGTATAGTTCACTCTTTGTCTTTAAATCATATGTTACTTGTGAAGATACTCTCTCTGTAAGAGGTAGTGAGATTAATATAGCAACGAGTATTAAGGAGGTAAGAATTATTACAAAGAGATAGTTAAAAACATACTTAAAATCTATTCTCTTAATCTTTATCTTAGGTAGTCTTTTCATATCTTTTATATCAGGTCAGAGTCTTTTCCTAGAATTATTATCTTATCATTTTGCAATGCATTTATTAATATAGGGTCTCTCTTTCTTCTACCGAATTCATAATCCTCTGGCTTCATAGCAGCATACTTTATTACCCTCTCTGTTTCCTTCTCTAAGATATTCATTACAGATGTAAGATCTTTAATCTTCATATTACCTATAAAGAGCATATCAATATCTGTTGGCTTCTCATGCTTGTTTTGAAGAAAAGCCTCTGTAACAATAGCTACTGATATGCCATCTACAGCAGAAAGTTTAGAAATGAGAAGTTTACCTAATTCTGATTCTTTAAAGAACATAGCTCTTAATTCCCATATTATTGGACAGTTCTTATCCAACGTATACACTATCTTGTTCCCATCTTTTACAGATTTAAGTATACCTGCGCTCTTAAGATTGAGTAGTTCTCTCCTTACTGCATTAATCTCTTCATCTAACTCTCTTACTAAACCTCTAACATGATATGAAGCTTTAACATTAAGCATGTACTTCTCAAGTATCCTCATCCTAACTTTTGAGATAAAAAGATTTTTTAGCATAGCCCTTAATATAAATATATATTAGATAGGCCCAAGTATTATCTCAGGTCCATGGGGCAATTTATTGTTCAATTATAGCAAATTTTCCTACAGAACGAGAGTATGCACTAATCCATGTTCTACCTCTATTAAACTGTATCTCTTTTCCTGCACTATCGTAGTATGAAGTTCTGTCTGTTCTAGTACTCTTTTTCCATACTCCATCCGTAATATTCCCATCTATTAAAAACACTGCCTTACCCTCTCCAATGGTATCTTGAATAATTCTTCCCTTATCATCATAGCTAGGAGTCATACTTATTTCCTGTATTATGACATTCTTAGCATATACCTGAGTATTACTCTCTTGATCTATATCTGCTTGCTTACCTACAAACCTTAAGTAGCTATTACTTTTACTATCATATGTCCATTGGGTATCGTAAAGACCACTGTTATTCATTCTCTCATGAAATACAATACTTACTTTTGTTTCCTCTCCTCTATCAGTAACAATAGCATCATTTTTAAATTTCCACTCCTCTATCTTAGGTAAAGAATCCCAGTTCATTTTCTTTGCATACTCCCATGTACTTACAGTAGAGGAGTATTCATTGTGAGGAGCATATCTTCTACCATCATTCCATCTCCAAGCACCTGTAGTTGCAATCTTTTTAATATTGTAACTGTATATGTTCCCACAAGCATCAGTCTTGGGATTCTCTGTATCTGCACAACCATCGTATACATAGAGAGGGTCATATGGACTTAACCACTCAAGGTAGTACTGCCTAGCACTCCTTATTGGTCCAACCTTATTTGGTTGTTCACTCCAAAATATTGCTAAGTATCTTGTAATACCAGATTCTACTAATGTCTCATACACTATATCTGCACTATTTAATCCTGATTGAGGTCTTGCCTCTGCATGATTATTTATCATCACAGCAATGGGTCTTCTCTTTTTTAATATATCCATCTCTGACTTAGTAAAGAGTAGGCCATTGATTGGACTAACCTCTGTCTTAGGCTCTTGAGGATTGACTGTTGGTATCTGTGTAAGTATATATCCCTTTGCTTGAGATATTAGGTACTCACTGTTTAGGTTAATAACCTCCTCTGGATTTTTATACGGTTTTGCTTTGTATATCCCGAAGTAGTAGAAAGCAGCAATACCAAAGAGAAGTAAAAGAGACAGGGTAATGACTAATATGGTAGTTGCTCGTTTAGAGAGTTTTAATTTCTTTTTCTCTTTCTTAATACCCTCTTCTTTAGGAAGCACATTAACACTCTCTTTCTCCTCTGGCTTGGGAGCTATCTCTAACGGTTTCTCTATCTCCTGTGTATTACTACTATTTTTCTCTGATATATTTATCTCCTTAGTCATATATATTTATAGAAATATTTAACTAATATAATCTACCATTTGAGATAAACAATGTTAATCTTTTTACTAATATCTTTCTATGTTAATATTTAAATGATTAATATTATAGATAAAGATTATGAATAAGAAATATCTTCTGTATATTACGGTACTACTTTTAAGTAGTGTACTCCTTGTAGGCTGTACTAAGAAGGATCTAGATTACGATTCATCTAAGATAGATATTGTTGGATCAGATGAAAAGGTAGAAGAAGAGAAGAAGCCTGAGAAAGAGGTAAGCAAAGAAAGTGGTGATCTAGGATATCTCTCTAATCCAGATGAGTTTGGGAAAACAAAACAGAGTATTGGTACACAATCAGAGAATGAATATACATTAGAGTCACTGCAAGATACCCAATCTAATGGATATCACTCATTTAATTTCAGTATATCCACTGTAGCAGAAGCACCTTCACTACCATCCTTTACAGTAGAGCCTGTATTAGATAAAGGGGTGTATAGAGTTATAATTGGAAATGTTGTTAAAGATAGTAGTGGGATTGCATATCAACAGAGTAGAGCTATTGATAAAGGAGCGATAACGGGTATATATAGGGCTGTTACATCAGTACCTAAGACTGCTATATATGAGATTGGATTCTTGGGAAGTAATACTTTTAAACTCGACTATACTGAAACCTCTCCTTCCAGTTGGGATATTACTGTAAAAGTCTCATATGACTTAAAGTACTCACCTCCTACTGTAGATTTCGGTAGTACAGAGTTTAGTAGTGATGAGCAAACCATTACAGGTATGGAATCTTCCGATGGTGCTAAAATATCTACTTACTCCTACAGTGTAACAGGTAATACATTAAAGTTTGTTTTCTCAGTAGCAAGTGGTACTTCTAACCCTATACCTACTGTAGAGGCTAAATATGATGCAGAGAATATATTAGAGGTAAAATTCCCATCTTTACTCTCAGATAAAATACCTTCATGGGGGAGTAGTATTACTCTACCTGCTGGTATAGCAGTATCTGTTTCAAGAGCGGGAGAGACTTCTGTGTATAGGTTTGGTGGTATTGGTGCAGCTAGACCATTTAAGTTGAGTGCATCTCAAAGTCCTAATCAAGTTATATTAGAGATAAAGACTAATTAATAGAGATATACTAAATATGATATCAAGAGAGAAAGCACAACAGCTGTTAGATAAATATATAACTACACCATGGTTAAAACTTCATATGAGAGAGAGTGAGGTAATACTTAGAGGTTTAGCAAGAGAGTTAGGTGAGGATGAAGAGCAGTGGGGTATAGCTGGTTTACTTCATGATTTAGATTTTGATTTTGTAAATAAAGATCCTAAAAGACATGTCATAGAGTTTGATAATATATTAGAGAAAGAGGGTATAAAGATTGGTAAAGATATTACACAAGATATGTATCATGCTATTAAATCCCACTATGAAGAGCATCCTGATATTACTCAAAAGAGAGAATCTAACTTTGACTATGCACTTTCTGCTGCAGAGAATCTTAGTGGATTTCTAGTAGCCTGTGCTTTAGTTCAACCGGATAAGAGGATTTCATCAGTACATGTAGATTCAGTATTAAAGAAATTTAAGAAGAAAGATTTTGCAAAGGGAGTTAATAGGCAGTATATGTATGATATTGAGAAAACAGGCATACCATTAGATAGATTTATAGAGATAGCGTTGATAGAAATGAATAGTATTGCTGATGAAATAGGGCTTTAGTATAATACTTCTATCGGGGTGTAGTTCAGATGGCTAGAACGCTTGCATGGGGTGCAAGAGGTCGCACGTTCAAGTCGTGTCACCCCGATCTCTCTTCTTAAGAGTATTAGGTATGGTCTACAAGAGCAACCTGTTGATCAAAAATTTCCCCCTCTCTTTGTTCAATAATCCAGATAACTACCCATAGGCCAAGCTGAGTAATAAGTGCTGCAGTAAATGAGTTTGTAACTAATAGCCCTACTGTAAGGGGTAGCGCATTATACATAGCATGAATAATCATAGAGAGTACAACACTCTTACTTTTAACAAGATAGTAAGTGTGTATTACTGACATAGCAACTGTTCCTACAGTAAACCCTATTAAGGTTAGTAATATGACAAAAATAGGTAAACTCTGTTGCCAGTAAGCATATATAAATATTGGATAGTGCCACACTGCCCATATCAAACCAATACGTAGACTTGCCTTCCACATACTCATACCCTCTTCTAGGTATTCAGGTAGTAGATACCCTCTCCAACCAATCTCTTCTGTTGCTGATGTAAGTAGTTGGAATATGAGGAAAAGTATACCGAAGAGTATTAACATTCCAATTGAGAGTGAGAGGTTGAATTGAGTATTAGCTAATCCAATAATTACTGATGGGAGTACCCCTATACTGAGTATTATGAGTATTACCTCTAGTAGATTCTTATAACCGAAATTAAAGTTGAATAGCTTACGGAATGTATCTCTTGCTTTACTATCTCTCAGATAGATAGTGATAGCTCCTACCATTGGTCCAAATGCTGCAATTAGGGATAGAGAAGTAATTATAATCTGAGTTTGTTCTAGTTGTACTGTACCTTTAAGAATATCTAGAATTATTACTTCATTTGGAATAATTGGAAGAGCTTGAGTATATGATAGGTAGATAGCGGTAAGCCAGAATATATATGACCATATGAAGGTAATTAGTATAAAGAGTTTCCTATTACTCATGATTGTTATATTTAAATATAGCTAAATTCTAACAGATGAATGTTATAAATCACAGGGTATATTTAAATAGAGAGTGGTTATACTATAAGGTCTTAGATTTTTAAATGTTAGCCTATTGAATTATATATAGTATTTAATACTCTTCTTTTACCTTATAGTTGAGATTTAAATTTCAGATTTCCCTTATTTAAAGCTTTGTAGCCTATCTACCCATAGCTATATAGCTAAGCTATAACATATAAAAGCTGGTATTTTAATAAACATTAACCTAACATATAGTCATAGATAAATTGTTATATTCTTTAATATGACAAACAAAGAAAGAGTACTCATACTCTCTATCTTTATTTCAGTATTCGGTTTCTCTCTTTTTAACGCGGTTAATCCACTAGAATCACACATAGGGAATACTTCCTTTGTAGTCGCTTCAGAATATATCTCTAAGGTTCCAGTAGTTCTTGAAGATGAGACATTAGATTTAAGATCTGAAGTAGAGAGACAGCATAGTAGATTTGATTCTAGTAAACCTAAGATGGTAAATATGCTAAGTATTACTCTTGGTTTAAGTGCAGAGGATGTGCAAGAGAGTTTAGATGGTGGTGTAAAGCCAAGTGAGATGTTAGCAAGTAATGGGATACTGCTCTCTGATTTGGCAGAGGAGTTTAATTTTGACATTGTAGGGGAAAGAGGGTTAGTAAGATTTAGAGCATAAAGCTTGATATTGAGAGGGTAATTTGATATATTGTAAGTAGCAATATCGCCTTGCGTCATATGACGAATTAAAACCGGCCAGCAATGGTCGGTTTTTTGTTAAATCGGCCACATATATAAACCTTTGTTCTAGTGGATTGCTGATACAAAGTACTAAAGAAGAGACGTTTTCTTTAGTTTAATGGACTGTTAGGCAGTGTGAAAGGTATTTCCACTGGTATGGGGTATGTAGCAAGAACATATCTCATTTTCTAACAGTTGATATATCTTTAGTTTTTTGAAAGAATTAGGGATATATAAATTTACGTATTTTACAAATGAAGGTTTCAATAGATCAATCACTATGTATTGCATGTGGTTCATGTGTAGCTATCTGTCCTGAAGTATTTGGAATGAAAGAGGATGGTACCGTTGATGTAAAGGATGAGTGGAAGGGAAAAGATATACCAGTAGAGCTAGAAGAGAAAGTAAAAGAGGCTCAAGAAATGTGCCCTGTTATCGCTATTGTAATAGAGGAGTAAGATGTCAGATCATACAGAAAAGATACTTTGTATTTCTACTGATAACCTGTTTCGTTTAGGTAAATGGAGCGGTCTTAAAACAGAGGGTTTGGATAAATATATTAAACTTCTTAATGAGAAGGGTGAGTTTAGAGTAAGAAAAGATTTAGAAAGTGATTCTTCTTACAAGCAGGTAATTGCACAGGTGATACTTAGGTACAAAGATAAATACTTCTTACATAGGCAGGTAGAGAAGTCAGAGGAGAGATTAAACTCTCTCTGTCCATTAGCTTTAGGTGGTCATACAGAAGAGTTTGATTTAGTAGATGGTAAGGATATTCTTGATGTAGCACTTGATAGAGAGTTACATGAAGAAGTAGATTTACAATCTAAGATACTGAAGAAAGATCTCTTAGGTTTAATATATATAGAGGATGAAAATCCTGTTAATGCAGTCCATGTAGGCCTGTTTTATGTATATGATTTAGATGGTACAGATGTACATACTAAAGAGGAGGGTTTAGAAGATATTGGTTTTGTAAGTTTAGATTATCTTAAGAGTAATAAAGAGACTCTTACTTTCTGGAGTAGAGTAGTAATATATCATCTTTAAATGAGAGATATTAATAGCGGCATTTTATAACTATGAATTACTATACAAGTGTAATAGTTGGATGGTTAATCCTTTTCTTACTTCTTTACGGTATTGGGGATACTTTCAATATTCTTCTTAAAAGATTCTTTAAGTTTTCTTTCAGAAGTATTCCTTACAAAGTACTCATAGGTTTCTGTATAGTACTTCTACTATTAGGGTTCCTCCACTTTTTCTTTCCTTTAAATACCGTTGTTTTAATATCTCTCTTAGTAATATCTTCCTTTAGTATCATTACTTTACTCTGGAAAGCTATTACCAAGAAAAGAAAACCCTCTAGAGTTCCTAATCTACCATTAATTTTAATTGTAATTAGTAGCTCTCTTCTAACACTTCTTTTCTTAAACTCAACATTTGGAACACTGTATGTATATGATCATGGTTTTTACTACTTACAAATATTAGAGTGGTACAAAGAGTATCCATTAGTAGTTGGTTTAGCTAATATTCATGGTAGA
Source organism: Candidatus Dojkabacteria bacterium (assembly GCA_034002865.1). Taxonomy (GTDB): domain Bacteria; phylum Patescibacteriota; class Dojkabacteria; order SC72; family SC72; genus UBA5209. The sequence goes on along the minus strand of JAVEZR010000007.1, from coordinate 7,938 downwards.
TTGGGGTTTAATAACTCGAGCTTTTTGCTATTTCCAATCTTTGAAGATTTAAATCTAATAGCTGTTGATTCTAATTGGGTTAATGCAGGCTTAGGACTATTTACAATCTTCTTCTCTTTATGGAATCTTTATAAGGTAATTACTGTAAAGCAGTACTCCATTTCTAAAATCTTTCTTGGCTTTATATGGCTACCAATATGTATATATCTATTTAGTAATAATGGGAGATCTTTAGTAAGTATATCTCCAGATAACTATATCTTCTACCTTCAGTTAATACTTACGGGCGTATTACTTTCCTTTAGGAAGATATCAGAGTATGAATTTAAAAAGAAATTCTTTTTAGTACTTCTTCTTAGCTCTACACTTTTTACTATTAAGTTAAGCGGTGGGGTATTTGCGATAGGGGCTGTTTTACTACTAGCAGTTTTTACATTACAAAGGTTTAAATTAAAACAGTTAGTAAAATACTCTTGGTTTTGGTTTAGTATATCTATAGCTTCTCTGATTGTATTAATTACCATAACTAGGTCATTCTTACTCTCTGGATATCCCTTCTATCCTAGTGGAATCTTAGATATTAATCCTAAATGGAGTGTAACTAAGGAAGTAATGGAAAATGAGCTATGTTTTGTTAAATCATGGGCAAGGGATAGGAGTAAGGCGTGTGTAAGCTATATGGATGAGTGGGAGTGGGTTAAACCGTGGTTTACTAGATTAAGTAAAGAAACAGTATGGCCATATTTAATGGTAGGCTCTCTGTTATTAATGATATTCTCTATTTCAAAGAAACTATTAAAGAGAACAGATATCTTGGGTATCCATCTTATACTAATCTCTTCAACGGTGTATTGGTTCATATTAGCACCAGATCCTAGATTTGCATTAGGTATCTTTTGGTCCTTTATACTACTTAATGGCTCTATTATTATTACTAAGTACAAGAGCATTATCCATTACTCCCTCTTTATGGATTTAATCATTTTAGTAGTTCTTCTCTCTAATATCTCTTTTGAGAAGATTGAGACAGAGAGTTTAAGTAAGAGCGTTGAGATACGGAAGTATGAGCAGAAGTATGAGATGACTGATTCTAATATTAAGGTAAATACTCCATCTAGAGGAGTAGAGTGTTGGGAGCAGGAATTAATATGTACTCCTTACTTTGATAGTAGGTTAAAATATCTTGATGAGGGTAAGGGTATTAGAGGTGGCTTTTATATAGTAAGATGAGTTGTATATATATAATATGATATGTTTAATGATATGAATGATTGTATCTTCTGTAAAATTATTAATGGTGATATACCCTCTTACAAGATATATGAGGATGAGAAGGTATTTGCATTTTTAGATATTCTTCCTCTTAGTAAGGGTCATACTTTGGTAGTGCCAAAGAATCATTCTAAAGATATATTTGATATTACAGATGAGGATCTTTGTCATGTTATGAAAGCTATTAAGAAGATATCTCATCGTATTATGGATATATACTCTCCTGAGGGTATTGTTATTAGACAGAATAATGGGGAGAGGGCTGGACAATCGGTATTTCATACACATTTCCATATTAAACCTGTATTTAATGGTACAACAGTTGTATCAGAGGTAGATCATAGGAGAGAGATCTCTGAGGATGAGATGAGGGGAATATGTGAAGATTTAAGTATGTCTAATTAGCTAGCTATTAAAGAAGGTTAATATATCCTCCATATACTCTGTATCTATATCGAAGTGTCCTTTCCCCTCTACAGTTATCAAAGGTATGTCTTTCCCTAAGCTTTTTAAAGTATTAACAAATCCAACAGTACTGCTGTACGGTACATTTACATCTGCATTACCGTGCCATATCTGTATATCAATATCTAATATCTTTTCTACTCTACTACTGTTCCATTCAGATTTTCTAGTAGTGGGTGCAAGTAGTGCAATCTTTGATACTAACTCAGGATTTTGTGCAGCAAAGTTCATAGTAGGTAGACCTCCCATACTAAAACCAATTAGATTAATCTTAGAATCTATGAAGTAGTTCTCACTTACCCAAGTTTTTAGGTTAAGTGTATCTCTAAGTGATGCTTCATTACCCCAATTAACACCGTGTTGGTTGGATGCTGCAAAGATGTAGTTCTGTTTACTGAAGTACTCTCCATACTCTCTTAAATCTTTCATAAAGGGGTCTTCCATATTCTGAGTTACAGTTGTATTAGAACCGTGACTGTAAAGTATGAGTGTAGGGGGAGTAGAGCTATCTATCTTTGATGGAACTACTACATATGACTGTTGATCCTCTATGATTGGAAAAAACTCATAGAAGGGCTCTGTGGGCCCTAGCTCTATTTCTTCTAATTGGGATATTTCTTCGTTATTAATCTGTTCCTCTTCTATCTTCTCTATGCCATTATCTTGGGTTTGTGTATCTACAAGAAAAACTTTATAACAGAAGTATGCAGGTATGACCAAAAGTAATACAAGTACTATGAAAAGTAATATGTTTATTAAAACATCTTTTATATTACTATCTATATATTGCCCCACCTAGCTTAGTATATCATATACTTGAGATATCTAGAATTGACATATTTAGGTAATTCAAATATCATTTTATTTATTGCCCTCGATTTAATATTAATATATATATATCATGGCTAAAGAAACAAAAAAGGCAAAAAAGGTAGAGAAGAGTGATGAGATAGTACTTAATTTAGACTCATTTATGGTTCCTCTCGCTATAGTGTTAGCAGGAGTAATCATTGCGGGTGCTATATTTTTTACAAATAAAGGTAGTGGTACAAGTGATTTGAGTAATCCAGGTAATGATGGTGCAGCAGCACCTACACAGGAAGAGTTTCCTGAGGCTTCTACAACAATAGCGGATGCTCCATATCTTGGAGATAAGAAGAAAGCAAAGTTAGCTATTGTTGAATATAATGACTATCAGTGTTCATACTGTCAAAGGCATGATAAGGAGACAAAGGATCAATTAATAAAGGATTATGTAGATACAGGTAAAGCTATATATGTATTTAGAGAATTTCCTTTAGATTTCCATGGTCAGCTTGCAATAGATAGTGCTAATGCAGCTCTTTGTGTTAATGATATTGCTGGTGTAGATAAGTTTGTAGAGTATCATTCTAAGATTTTCTTAATTACATCTAAGGATACACTGACCACTGTTGCACAGGATATGGGTATTAATATGGATAAGTTTAATACATGTTTAGCAGAGGAAAAGTTCCAAGCTAATGTAGATAAAGGTTTGGCAGATGGTACTGCAGCAGGTGTACAGGGTACTCCTGGATTTGTAGTAGGTGTATTAGATAAGGATGGTAATGTTACTGGTAAGTTAGTTGCTGGTGCATATCCATATGATTCCTTTGCAAAGATATTAGATGAGTATCTAAAGTAAGGATTTTATTAGAGATTAAAAAAGGGAAGCATATGCTTCCCTTTTCTTTTTCTAATATGTATTACCTATTTCTTCTTTACAGTTCTAGATGCTACAAATGCATCATACTTTATCCTTACTACTGCACCTACTGTAATCATACTTAATGAGAGAGAGTACAGTGCATTTATAAAGGGGATTAGTTTAACAATCATAGTTATTAATCTACCTATTAGTAATGAAAGGAATCTTTGGTTATCCCTCTGTTTGATTAATCCTAATACCTTATGTCCTACCGCTATCTCTGTCCAAAGAGTACCGAAGGTTACAAGGAAGATTAATATACCTGTTATAAAGAGTGCTAAAGGTGCTCCTACTAATGTAAGTGCTAATATGAATAGTGGTAGTGGTATTGCAAAGAGTACTAGTAACCCTATCGCTAAAGTCTTAAGTAATTCTCTCCATGATGTAGTTATCTTTTTCTCAATACTTAAGGTCTTTACTGGTGCCATATATATTAGTAATACTCCTACAATATACATTCCAACAAAGCTTACCATTGCTAGACCTAAGTTAAAGCCAAAAAAGTCTCCCTTTTTAAACTCAAAATTAGTCTTCTCCAATATCTTGTCATCTGGAGATGAGAGTACAAACTCTCCTGTAATTAGCTCTTCATTAAGATTGTAGCTTTGTGCAGAGAGTAAGAAGTCTCCTGCTACAGCTGCCTCTGATGAGAGCTGTCCTGTTGCTACTCTTACATCATCACCAATGCTTCCCGCTATCTTTGTAGTACCTGCCCCTATATTAAGATCTTTACCGATATTTGCATCTAAAGTAGCCATCCCACTTAATATGTATACACTTTGTCCAAGTGTACCTTGCATATTTACATTAGAACCCATTGAGAATACATTCCCATATATACTTCCTGCAATACTTACTGTATTACCAAAGGTGTAGAGATCTCCTGTGACTGTACCATCTACTGTAATATTTTGACCAATGAGTATTAAATCTCCATCTACTACCCCTTTAATGATGATGCTATCTCCTGTTACATATAGGTCATCTTCAATGATTGATTCTGTTTCTAATATGTAATCTCCTTTTTCAAACTGTGCAGCTTGTGCATGTAATGGAAAGAGAGAAAGGATTGCTAATATTAATATTGGTAGTAAAAGATTTTTTACTTTTGTCATTTAAATATCCTCTAAAGTTATTTCTACTTCTAATATATCACAATGAGGTATGTGTGTGTATTAGTTTTTTACATCTAAAGTTTGTATAATTCGGGGATAGTAGATAATTGTTTAGAAAGGATACAGATGAAGTTAATAATATATATGCCAGCATTAAATGAAGAAGAGGGAATATCAGAGGTAATTAAATCATTACCGAAGGTAATAGAGGGTATAGATGAGATAAAGGTATTAGTTGTAGATGATGGTAGTACAGATAGTACAGGTAAGATTGCTAAGGAGAGTGGCGCTGATGTAGTTACTCATGCTGTTAACAAGGGTGTAGGTAGAGCATTCCAGAGTGCAGTACAGTATGCATTAGAGAGTGGTGGAGATATATTGGTTAGTATAGATGCTGATAGGCAGTTTAATAGTGATCAGATTCCTGAAATGATTAAACCTATATTAGAAAAGAGAGCTGATATGGTTACAGGTAATAGGTTTAAGAGTGGTATTCCTAAGAATATGCCTAAGAGTAAGTATTGGGGTAATGAGCAGATGTCCAAACTTATTTCCTTAATCAGTGGTAAGAGATTTAGAGATGTGTCTTGTGGTTTTAGGGCATACAATAGAGAGGCTTTACTTAGGTTAAACTTAATTGGTGCTTTTACATATACACAAGAGAGTATCTTAGATATGGTTTTTAAGGGTTTAAGGGTAGTAGAGTTTCCTGTAGATGTAATATATTTTAAAGAGAGGAAATCTAGAGTAGCGAATAGTGTTATTAAGTATGCTTTTAGAACATTAAACATTATTCTTAGTACATTGAGAGATTACAAACCTATGGTATTCTTTGGTGGTATGGGTTCTATATCTTTACTAATAGGGTTAATATTAGAGATATTCTTAGGTATTCATTTTCTTCTTTCTGGTGATTTTACTCCTTTTAAGTTTGTTGGTTTTACTGGGTTTGCTTTCTTAGTATTCGGTTTACTGTTAGTGATAGTTGGTTTACTTGCTAATATGTTTAATAGGGTAAGGATTAACCAAGAGAAAATACTTTATGAATTAAAGAAAGAGAGATATGGAGATTAAAGAAATTGACGTTTATTTGCTATAACTCACGATAATAATTATAATTTCTAGATTATGTATAACTACTTAGAATTACTTTGGCAATTTATATCAACAGATTTCAAACTTAGGTACAAAAACTCCTATCTTGGAATCATCTGGATAATACTTAAACCTCTTGCGATGTTTAGTGTTATCTATGTTATCTGGTCTAATATCTTCAAGATGGATGAGAGCTATAAGATGGGCTTACTTCTAGGTATTATGATTATGAATATGTTTAGTGAGGCTATCTTAATGGGTCTTACATCGTTGATGAGCAAGGCAGGGGTCATATTAAAGATTAAGTTCCCAAGAGAAGTTGTGGTATTCAGTGCTGTTACAATATCTCTGATAGATTTTATGTTTAATATGATAGTATTCCTTATCTTCTCAATATTCACTCCTATACAGACCTCACTGCTAGGTGTTCTACTTTTTTTCTTATGTATTCTTAGTATCTTCTTACTTACTATTGGAGTGAGTTTATTCCTTAGTGTGCTATTTATTAAACTAAGAGATATACATAATCTAATGATTGTTATACTACAGTTAGTATTCTGGATGACTCCAGTGTATTACACATTAGAAATGTTGCCTGAGAACTTACAGAATATTATTAAACTGAATCCTCTTACGTTACTTGTAACATATGCAAGGAAAGGGTTGATTACAGCAAATACAATTAGGTTTGATGATTTCATTCAGGTTGGTATTGTTCTTGCAGTATGTTTACTAGTCTTTTTCTTAGGTAATATGTTCTTCAGAAAGAAAGTTTCTAAAATAGCTGAGTATTTTTAATATGGATAAAAAGCCTATCATACAATTGAAGAATGTAAAGAAATCTTTCTTCTTACCCCATGAGAAGCATGATACATTTATAGAGTATGCAACTAACCCTATGAGACTCTTTAAGAGGGCTGGGGAGCAGTATGAGGTACTTAAGGATATAGATATGGAGATCTATCCAGGGGAGTTCGTAGGCATTATGGGTAGGAATGGCTCTGGTAAATCTACCTTACTAAAGATAATCGCAGGTATCTATGAACCTACAAGTGGTAAAGTGATTGTAAATGGTAAGATGGTTCCTTTTCTAGAATTAGGTGTTGGATTTAATCCAGAACTAAGTGGTAGAGAGAATGTATATCTTAACGGTATTATCTTAGGTATGAAGAAAGATATGCTTAAAGAGAAGTATGAGCAGATTGTGAAGTTTGCAGAATTAGAGAAATTTATGGATGCTCCTCTTAAGAACTACTCTTCTGGTATGCAGGTAAGATTAGCATTCTCTATCGCTATTATGGCAGATGCAGATATATATATTCTTGATGAAGTTCTGGCAGTTGGAGATGTTGCATTCCAAGAGAAGTGTTTTAATGTATTTAGGGAGTACAAGAAAGATGGTAAGACTGTAATATTGGTTACTCATTCTCCTCAGTCTGTTAAAGATTTCTGTGATAGGGCTGTATTTCTTAAAGATGGAGTTTTTCAACAAACTGGTTCTGTAGATGAAGTAATAGAGGCATATATCAATGGGTAAGAAAGAATTAAGAAAAAGACATAATTCTGTAATTCTTAAAAAGGAGTTGATAAATATTCTGGAGTTTTTACATATAAAGGATATTCTTCGAAGGAAGGTTGAATCAAACACACCTCTGTTTAAAGAAACTGTCGAGATAGATTCAACGAAGAAAGCTATCATAGTTCTGCCAAATATTGAATGGGGATATAGGAGGCAGAGACCTCAACATATATTTTCTAGATTAGCTAAAAAGAATTTTAATATCTTCTATCTCTCCCCTCTTACTTCTTCAAATGAATATATCTCTGTTATAGAGCCTAATATATATGAGATACATCTAAAGACAAGGAGTAGTGGTAATGTACTTAGAGATTTCCATTTAGATTCTACTAATGAGAAAGATTTTCTTGAATCATTAGATAGACTTTTAGGGAAGTATATTAAGAAAGACACATATCTTTTCGTAGAGCATCCTGTTTGGAAAAATATTGCTTTTAAGATACATAATACTAAACTAGTTTATGATTTAATGGATTTATATTCTGGTTTCCCAGAGGCTAAGAAGGAGTTAATAGAAGCGGAAGAGGAGTTGATAAAGAGGAGTGATTTAGTTCTTACTACTGCAAATAATTTATATGAACATGCTATTAGATTAAACAAGAGTGTTCATATGGTTAAGAATGGTTGTGATTTTGAATACTTCAATGTGTTAGAAAAGAATGGCCAGTTAGATGATTTAACAG
>JAVEZR010000006.1:0-43878 GCA_034002865.1 Candidatus Dojkabacteria bacterium | reverse complement strand
CAAATATCTTCAAACTCCTGGGCTCCATTCATGAAAAGTTTAAGCATTCCATCCTTAGATTCACCACTAATCTTTTTCTCTCTCATTTTATTTTGCATCTTCTTAGCCTCTTGCTGCATCTTTATTATCTCAACAGGATTTAACATATCTAAAATATATACAAATTAATTAGTACTGAATTATACCTCAAAAAGAAGTTCTTACATACCAGCGAATATTGCTTCTACCTCTTCTCCTAGTTTCTTTTTAGGAAAATCAAACTTCTTACCCTCATCTTTTTTCTCCTCTTTTTTCTTTTCGATAACGGGGACATTCTTTAGAACAACATCTGCAGAGGATTGTAATTTAGGTTTTACACTCTCATTTACTGTACAGCTTACCCTACAGCTAACACCAACAACGTCTGTAATGGTATTACAGATAATCTGCTTACTAGAGTATCCCTCTATCTGATCTTTGTAGAATTTAAATGGTACTTCAATATTAAGCACATCTCCCTTAATATCTATAGCTTTAGATACATTTAAAAATGCAGAAAGCGTTGTATTTTGAGGTTTAATCTTTGCAACAATAGCTTGCCAATTCTTTTGAATATCCTCAATATTAAGTAAACCAGCATCAGAACACACCACCTCTACCTCCTCGCTCTTTTTTTCTAATATCATACCGCTCTTCTTGCTCTTTTCTTCTTTCTTCTCTTTTACCTCTTCTTTTTCTACTACTTCTTTAGTAGAGATATTTTCATTACAAAACTGTGGTATTAACATCTGAAGAATCAGTATCTGATTAGAGGTACTCTTTAGCTCTCTTTCGGTATTAATGAAAGAGGTAATAAGGGACATTAAGGTTTTTAAATCTAAATCCTTTGAAAATGTATACTCCTTTAATTCAATATCAGAAAGTTTAGCAACCAATACCTCCCTTAGTATCTCTAAAACATATGATACAAACTGAGAGAGATTAATACCCTTAATCTCTAACTCCTTTATACTCTCCAAGCTACCCTTAGCATCCCCTTTAAGTAAGCTACCTATTAGATCATTCACCATATTTATCTCAGGTATACCCAATATCTCTCTTACCTCTGACTCTGTAATCTCTTTACTGTTACCACTCTTAGGCTGACCATTAAAGACTACATCCAGAAGAGAAAGAGCATCACGGTAACTACCTCTAGCATTTCTTACAAGAATATCCATAGCGCCATCTTCTACTTTTAGTTTCTCTTTCTTTGCAATATCTTTAAGCATATCCCTTATCTGATCATCACTACCAAGTCTAAAATCATATCTTTGACAGCGAGAGAGTATGGTTGCTGGTAATTTATGAGCCTCTGTAGTTGCTAGTATGAAGATTATGTGTGCAGGAGGCTCCTCTAGAGTCTTAAGGAGGGCGTTGAATGCCTCATTAGTCAACATATGCACCTCATCGATGATGTAGACTTTAAAACGTCCCTCAGAGGGAGAGAACTCTATTCTTTCCTTAAGCTCCCTAATCTGATCAATACCCCTATTAGATGCAGCATCTATTTCAATTAAGTCTAAGAAGTTACCATTGCTGATAGATTTACAAATCCCACACTTATTACATGGATTACCATCTTTACCAGAGTGTTCACAGTTTACTGCCTTAGCTAATATTCTTGCAGTACTAGTTTTACCAGTACCACGAGAGCCTACGAAAAGGTATGCATGAGAAAGTTGATTACTTTTAACTGCATTCTTTAAAATTTTGGTTATCTGATCCTGACCAACAAGTTCGTCGAAGTTCTGGGATCTATATTTTCTATACAGGACAGTGGACATAGTGGTACATATTAAACCAGTAGGGAAGTTGGGACAAGTGAAAATTATTTGTACACCCAGAAGCTCTCTTAGCTATTACCTTTTAATCTATCGACAGCCTCCTTAAGAAGCTGTGTATACAAACCGTAACCAATTGAGTTAATTGTTCCACTCTGTTTCTTACCCAAAATATCTCCTGCTCCCCTTATCTCTAAATCTCTATTTGAGAGAACAAAGCCAGAACCCAGTGCTTGAGATTCCCTTATAGCTTCAAGGCGAAGAGCACTATCACCCTTAAGGGATTCATAGAAGAAACATGCATACGCTTGCTTGTTACCCCTACCTACTCTTCCTCGAATTTGGTACATCTGAGACAATCCTAACCTGTTTACATCATCTACGATTAAGGTATTTGCATTAGAAATATCTAAGCCATTCTCTATTATTGTTGTACAAAGTAATATATCAATTTCACCATTAAGGAAGCTATCCATTACCCTAATTAACCTGTCACCAGACAATCTACCATGTGCTACCTCCATTTTAATATCAGGTATCATCTTCCTAATATTTTGTTCTACGGTATATATACTATCTATACTGTTATGCAGGTAATATATCTGCCCACCCCTATCTAGCTCCCTTGTAATGCATCCCTTTACTTTCTTAAGATCAAAAGATGAGAATTCATTTAATATCTCTTTCCTACCAGATGGAGCAATCGCAAGAATGGAGATATCTCTTACACCCATTAAAGACATATTTAATGTTCTAGGTATTGGAGTTGCTGTCATAGAGAGGACATGTGTATCTACCCTACTGCTCTTTAGCTTCTCTTTCTGCTTTACTCCAAATTTCTGTTCCTCATCTACTACGAGTAATCCTAAATTCTTAAACTTAATATCTTTTGAAAGTATGCTATGAGTCCCTATCAATATATCTATCTTTCCATCATTAACACCTTTTACAATATCATCTCTCTCTTTAGCTGTTTGGAATCTAGATATTACCTGTATATTAAATGGATATTTTTTAAATCTCTCTCTAAAAACTCTTACATGCTGATTCGCAAGTATTGTAGTAGGAGCAAGTAGTGCAACTTGTAAACCGCTGTTAACTGCAGCAAAGGCAGCCCTCATGGCAATCTCTGTTTTACCAAAACCTACATCACCAACAAGAAGCCTATCCATTGGTCTACCTCTTTTAAAATCCTCTGCAATATTTTTGGTAGCGATATATTGATCCTCTGTATCAGTAAATTCAAAATCATTAGCAAACTTCCAATACTCATCTATCTGCTCATCACTCTTTAATATTGTAATACCCTTAGATATCTCCCTAAGGGCATATATTTGTAAAAGCTCTTTAGCAATATTTTCAACATCCTCCCTTGCCTTACTAGCAATCCTATTCCACAATCCACTATTTAAACCGGTAAGCCTTGGTTGAAACTTACCACTGCTGATATATTTCATAACTTTTTGAGAAGCACTTAGTGGTACATACAATCTATCATTTCCTGCATACCCTATCTCTATATATGTAACGTCATCTTTTTGTAAAGTACCCAAGAATTTCCCTATACCGTGATCCTCATGTACAACAAAATCCCCCGGGACTATTTTCTTAAGTAAGTCTAAAGATGAAGGATCAATTTTCTTGTCCTTCTGATATACACTCAAATCTAACTCTCCCAAAAGCTCCCTATCTGTTAAAAGTACTACCTTGCCCTTCTCATATACAAAACCTCTTGGAATAGAGTCTTCTACACTACTATCTATCTCATATACCCTATCTATACCCTCTACTTTAGATTCATATTTAAACAAATCTTTAGAAAGATACCATATCTCGTAGCCCCTCTTTCTGTAATCCTCTAAGATATTAATACTAGATTTAGACTCTTTATATATACTTAAATTCGGAAGATTGTTAATACCAATATCAATACAATCATCCTTCTCAAAAAGATTGGCCGTACTTTTTAAAACTAAAAGATCTTTAGCACTCTCATTAGCAACTACAACATCTTGTTCACTGTTAAATATTCTTACTGAATATGCAGACTTAATCTTCCTCCTATCCTCTGGATTTAATACATCTATACTCTCTACAGTATTACCTAATAGTGTAATTCTAAGAATATCTTTAGAGCTGTATGGCCATATGAGGATTGTCTCTCCTAAAATTGATATCTCACCACTACTCCACACCCTTTCTACATTTACATAGCCCAAAGAGATATATATTGAGATATCCCAGGTGTCCCCCACAGAGAGTGTTCTAAACTGTGGTTCTAAATCATCATCAAAAGGTAGTATACATACCCCTCTTTTAAGTTTTAACCCTATTAATTCTGCTACAAACTCCTCATACTGATTAGGTATTGCAAGTAAAGAGTTCTCTTGTAACTTAGGAAGTACAAATATCTTTTCAAAATCTGAAAGAAATGTTTTAATCATAACAGGGTAATTCTATCAAGGAAGTGTATAATTAGGAAGATAATTTAGATAAAGATTAATATGTTTATAGCTCACGGACCTCTCTCTTACATACTTAATGAGGGTATACAGAAGAAAAAAATTCTTAAATTAACAAAAGGTGAGCAGTTAGCAATTGCTCTTCTAAGCTTCTTTTTCGGTATATTACCAGACTTCGATATATTTGTATTAAGTATGACCGAGACACCTCCCTTTCAACATCACCATGTATTTACACATAGCATACTGTTTTGGATATTAGCATGGGTACTTCTTAGATTAGGATTAATTCTTTTAAAGAGAGTAGCTAATACAAATCTAAAGAATATTTTAAACAGGAATTTCGTTAACATATTACAATACTCCTTTCTCATTGGTGTAATGTCTCACCTATTTGCTGATATATTACTCTCATATTCTAGAGTCCTTTTCCCTCTCAATCTAGAGGTAACCTTACTAGGAGGAGTACTTAGTAGAAACTACTTCCGTGGATATCTATTCACTACAGGAGCAGCACTAGAGCTACTCATTCTCACTCTCTTTGTATTACTAATATACAGAAAATACTTAAGCAAGAGTATATATATTAAATATGCAATATATACACTCTTTGTAATCTCTACCTTCTTCCTCTTCTTTAATACATATATGGGATTAAAAACATACAACATGGCCATATACAGAGAGGAAGGTAAAATCATATATGATGCTGATTTTGACACCTTAATTGATTACAAAGACTCAGATACAGACAACAGTGGTAGAAACAATATCATGGATGCAAAAAGGAAAGAGTTAGTAGAGAGTGCATATGAGATTTTAGATGGTGAATATATGGTTTCTTCTAAAGGTTCCATATGGAGAGATATTAAGTACAAATATGGGGCTATGACTTCATATAGGTTAATATCTCAGGTATATTTTAATCAGAATAGGGCAATAGAGCCTGTATTAAGGCAGTTCTCACAGAAGAGAAACGATGTTAAAGGATACAGTATAAAGGATTCATATGAAGATATTCTTTATCAATACCTCAATGAGAAGAATCTGTTAAGAGGTTTAAATAAAAAGAATCAGCAAGGTAAGATATTTTTTGTTCTAGATAAAGATGAAAAGAAGGTTCTTAACCTAGGCCTTACATTAGAGAATCAAGAAGTGGGTATTGTATTAGAGGGAGAGAAGAAAACTAAGGTACATACACTAGAAGAGATCTCTAAAATATATCCTCAGTCTGTAATTAAAGTTCAAAGATAGTGGAAAGAAGCTCTTGAATACTCTCCTCTATTGCTACTTTAAGAGTATCCAGTTCCTCTTCTGAGTATTTCTGTAATACGTAATCTTCGCCAGGGATCTTTCTTTCTCCCCTATTCTCTATCCCTATTCTTACTCTTAAAAAATCACTTGTTCCTAAATTACTCTCCACACTTATTACCCCGTTATGACCTTTTGGTGATTTCTCCTTTTGAATTTTGTACTTACCTAGAGGTATATCTAAATCATCATGTGCTAGTACAAACCCATCTATATCAAATTTATTAATCACTGCTCTAACTGCAATACCAGACCTATTCATATATGTAAGAGGTTTTTGAAGCATACATACCAATTCTCCATCTTTCTTAATCTTACATATTTGAGATTTAAAAAGTCTTTCCTCATTCTCCCAATTGGAAATCTGTAAAGAGGGAACCTTTAGGAATGTTTCTCTTAAAGAATCTAAGAAAAGAAAGCCAGCATTGTGTGGAGTATTCACATACTCCCCCCCGGTATTTCCTAAGCCTGTAATTAAGAACATATCTTTTTAAATTTTAAAAGTAATTCCTCTTGAACCTTAAACATCTCTTCATTAGGAGAATCATTCATACTCTCAGTATGATCATATCCTAATATGTGTAGTGTACCATGAATTAAAAGTCTTAAAATCTCCTCTTCAAATGCATCCCCTTGAAATGATTCATATACATACTGTGGACTGATATATATCTCTCCTGCATTACTGTTATGTTCAATATTAAAAGAGAGTACATCTGTAGGTGCATCTATATCCCTATACTCTCTATTAAGCTCCTGTATGTGCTCAGAGTTAACAAAGATTACATTTATACTCTCTATGCTAGATTCAGCGAATACCTCCTCATATGCCCTCTGTATCTCTTCTAAAGAGATATTAAAGGTAGGCTCTATCTCTGTGAGAGTATCGAAGTTGAAAATATTAACAGAAATCTTTCCCATTAGGAGAGTAATTCCCTAACTATATCTTTAACTGTATTACCATCTGCTTGACCATCTAGCTCTTTCATAGAGAGGCCCATTACCTTACCCATATCTTTCATACCCTCTGCCCCTGCATCTTCAATTACCTTCTTAACAACCTCTCTTACCTGTTTAATATCCATTAGTGCTGGTAAATATCTCTCTAATACTCCTAGTTGAGCTTTCTCTTTCTCAACTAAATCATCCCTATTCATCTTACTAAACTCATTTATAGAGTCTTCTATCTTTTTACTTTCTTTACGTATTACTTTGATGACAGATTCATCGGAGAGTGATTCTCCTTTAGAGATTTCTTCATTCTTAACTGTAGCTAAAACCATTTTGAGGATGTCTGATTCTAAAGCATTACCAGACTTACTAGCATTAAACATATCCTTACGAATATCATCAGTCAAAGACATATTGAAAAAGTAAAAATTTACCTAGCTCTTCTTGCAGCAGATCTTCTTCTTCTCTTCATCTTTGCATATACTCTTCTCTTTTGAATATCAAGATCAGATTGCTTAACTCTGTACACTTTCTCTCTGTATGTTTCAAGAATCTTCTCTCTCATTACCTCTCTGTGAAGTCTTTTAAGAGCACTATCTATGTTTTCATTGGCATGAACTATTACAGCCATGAGACTTATCTCCTTTAAATTAAAGCGATTGGATTATATCACACAATTTTACCTATTTGCTACTCTCTTTTCAAATCTATCTCTATATTTATAGCTCTTACCCTTCTTATATACTGTAAATGTACTGTTAGGAAGATTATATATGACTGCACCAAAGGTTAGTAATACAAACCCAGCCACTATTCTAGAGGCTGTACTATCAAATATACCTGTTTGAGGTACTGTACCCTCTGTTGGTGTAACTGGTGTTTCGGGTGTATCAGGAGTTTCAGTAATTACACAGTCTGCTACGATTGTGGCCTCTGCCGTAACTGTACCTTGCGAGGTTACTACAGATACCGAGTTTTGATATGAACCAAAATTTGCTTTATCTACAGCCACCTTATATGTTAAAACCTTCTTGCCACCAGCACCAATACTCTCAGCAGGTACAAAATTCCAAGTTATCTTTCCATCGGAGTACTGTCCACTATCTGAAATAGCTGAAACAGACCCTGCTTTAACCTTACTGTCTAAAACATCTTCTACCTTACTTACTGTTCCTGCTGCACCACCACTATTGGTTACTGTTACACTGTATGTTAGATTCGCTATTGGATTTTCAGTATCCTCA
Organism: Candidatus Dojkabacteria bacterium; assembly: GCA_034002865.1. Taxonomy (GTDB): domain Bacteria; phylum Patescibacteriota; class Dojkabacteria; order SC72; family SC72; genus UBA5209. The sequence goes on along the minus strand of JAVEZR010000006.1, from coordinate 36,108 downwards.
CCTGTACAGCTCTCTACAGCTACTTTAGAAACCGACATATTAGCAGTTTGAGTAGGAGCATCAGTAACGTATGAGACCATTAAGAAGTAGTCATTGAAATCATAGTCACCAACCCACTCTCTCCAGTCTGCCCAACACTGTTCTCCCTTTGGTAACTGTTTATACCCTTGAGTTAGTGCATTACTTCTAAAAGATGAAATACTTACCTTCTCATATGCCGTCCTTGTTCCATTTGTTGGAGGTCCCTGTAATCCTGATCCACAAGATCCACCACTTGGTGCTATCCATCCAAATGATTTGTATTTAGGATTATTAGTAGTTGGAGCACACTCTGGACTTCCCTGATCATAATCATCATTTGAATCGGTAAGAAGCAGATACTCTCCCTTCTTTACAGCAAATGTAGTCTCTTTTCTCTCTTCTCCTGCTGTTGGCTTATATACATATGTTTGATTGTTTCTACTACTATCAGTACTTACAACCTTAAAGGTAATTTTAGGTCTATATGCAGCATTATTATCAAGCAAGTTCTTAAAGAAAAATACTAATTTACCATCTTCTGTAAATGGCCCTATCTTACTACCATCTGTATTAGCCTTATTAAATGGATATGACGTTGGTTCTAAAGTAAGACCACAATCTACGACAGGTTCTCGATCTTTCAAACAGTTGTTCGAAGATAAAACATAGCCATCTGGATTGTATACCGCTTTACACTCCCATCTATATCCACCTGGAGGACACTGTGCACCATATGCACCATTTGCTTTGTTTGCTTCAGCTTGACAGTCAGTAACGTTAGTAAAAATATCCCCCTTATCTACAGGATTACATGGTAAACAGTATCCAGCAGAATCACATTTATAATACCCCGCCTTACAATTCGTATCTGGGGGGGAATTTCCACAAGATGGCTTTCCTGCTTTAAAATCGTTAGGATAAAAAGTACATGCCACAGGGGTAGCAGTAGATTCACACGGATCACAACACCACTTTGAATTATCACCTGCAGTTACAGAATCCCACCCCCCACTACATGTGCCATCTGCATTGCCCACTCTACAACCACCAACTCCAGTACAAACTTTAAGTGTATTATGAGGATAACAGCCATCAGAACATTCGAAAGCATCACTATCTGTAGGATCTAATTGTGTAGGTTGATTAACTCTCCATATTAAAAAGCCTAATGCAACAGAAAGAACAACTATACCTATTGCAAATAGTATCTTACTCGTTTTTGTTAATCTAATAGCCATTTAGAGCAGTAAATAAATTTTCTTACTTAAAGATATACTATCTAAACCAACTCTGCAACTGGTCTATATTAATAATATCCTTAAACATTATCCCTATTATTAAAATAATAAGAAAGATAAAGCTAATATTAATAATAGCTGCTTCTACTTTCTCATTTAAATCCTTTCTTAAAATACCCTCTATAAGAAGAATCATAACCCTACCACCATCAAGTGCTGGAATAGGAAGAATATTCATAATAGCAAGAGATATGGAAAGATCTGCAACAATACCTAAGAAAAGATATATACCTAATGTCCTAAAATAATCTATTACAAAATATATACCAACTGGACCACTAACTGTATTTGAGAGTGTAGAATAGTCTCCACTCTCTTTAGCCTGAGAGAAAAGATTACCAAGTACTTCACTAGTTAGTTTTACAACATTAATACTGTGTGCAAACCCTGCAAATATTTTATTATCAGAATAGTCTATATATATTGAGTAGTTATCACCAATATACATACCTATCTTACCCTCACTATCTACTGGGACTGTAAAGATATCACAGATATCAGATTCAAGCTCACATGAGTCAATCTCTACAGTACTATCTTTTATATCTGCAAGTGCATCTTTAAACTCGTCGTAGTTATCTACCTTTAGCCCATTTATACTCTTTATATATCCTTCCTTAAATAATCCAGAATCTATAGCTGGACTATCTTCTGTTAATTGATATGGTAAATCAGAAACTCTCTCTCTTGAGATTTGTGCCCCTACAGGTTTAAAGTTTTGATAATCACCACTAATATTTAATCTCCAACCAGTACCTGCAAGGAAGATAGTGTAGAGAGTTATGGCTAGCAGTACATTCATTGTTACACCAGCAAGCATAACAAAGATCTGTGCTAACTTACTCTTGTTTTTAAGATTACCCTCATCTTTAATCTCCTCTTTCTTTGATGTAGGATCTCCATCTCCTAATATTTTTACAAATCCTCCGAACGGTAAGACTCTTAGATTGTAAGTTGTATCACCTACCTTCTTAGATATTAGCTTTGGACCAAACCCTATGGAGAAATCAAATACTTTTGCTTTAACAAGCTTAGCTGCTAAGAAGTGTCCCAACTCATGTACAAATGTAAGTACACTTATAACAAGAAGAAGGAGAAGTATATTTATTACTACTGACATAGGTAAGGGGGTATAAGTTTAAAAGGTCATCAGTTCTGTTTCTTTAGTTTCTTTAAGCTCTTCTATTTTACTATTACTCTCCTTAACAATCTTCTCTCCCTCTTCCCTTAATCTATCTGCATCATCTTCTGAGAATCCAGAACCTAAGGATTCATCTATATCTTTCATAAATTTCTGTCTTACCTGTCTTACAGCAACTCTAGCATCCTCTATTCTCTCTTTCATAACCTTTACATAATCTTTTCTTCTTTCTTCTGTTAACTCTGGAATAGTTACCCTTATATGATCTCCTTCTGATACTGCACTGAAACCTAAATTAGCATTTGAGATTGAACTAGAGATACTGTCCATAATGGACTTATCCCAAGGTATTACTAAAAGGGACCTTGTATCTGAAGCATTAACAGTTGCATAGTTTTTAAGAGGTGCTTCTGTAGAGTATGCTTTTACAGGAATATCCTGTATTAACTCTGGAGTAGCTCTACCCGTTCTAATTTGAGATAGATCTTCTACAAGATTATCTATACATTTTTGAATATCATTTTTGAATGAGTTAATATCCATTTATGGAAGTTTAATAACTTATACTTAATATGATATTGTAAATTTGTTTTAATCTCAAGACTACTTACCAAATTCCCAGATAAGGAATCTCCTTATCTCTATTGGTTCGCCTAATTTAGAGATAGCTTCATCAAGAAGATTTTGAATAGTTTTACTCTCATCTTTAAACCATTTCTGCTCTAGTAAACATTTCTCTTGGTAATATTTAGTTAATTTACCCTCTACTATCTTCTCTGTAATATTAGCAGGCTTACCCTCTGCTTCCGCCTCTTTTGCAAATATGGTTTTTAATTCTTCTAACTTCTTCTGTGTAATATCCTCTTTAGATATATATGATGGTTTTAATGCTGCTATCTGCAGTGCTATCTCATGTACAAAACTTCTGAAATCTTCATTTCTAGAAACAAAATCTGTCTTACATGATACCTCTACTAAAGCAACTAGCTTCTGTTCCTTACCATGTACATATGTTTCTATTATTCCCTCACCTACTTCACTTGCACACTCCGACTCTATTGGTTCATCCCAACCTCTCTCTTTTATTAAAGCTACTGCTTTCTCAAAATCTTTCTCTGATTCTTCAAATGCCATCTTACAAAGCCCTATCTTAGCACCAGTTAGATTATGTAATCTATTAATTACATCACTTCTGCTATTAATATATTCAATAGCTTTATCCATATCACCCTTACTCTTAGCTAAAGCCTCTTTACAAAGAGCCATACCTGCTGAGGTTTTCGCTCTAAGTAATTTAATATCTTCTATTGATATTGCCATGATATTTAATAGTACAACTTATTTAATAGCTTTTAAGATCTCCTCTACTGCTTTCTCACCAATACCTTTAATTGCTTGAAGCTCTTCTTTGTTTTTACCTGGAAGATCCTCTACAGTATGTAATCCTGCCTCATGTAAAGCTTTCTCTATTCTTGCAGAAAGACCTAAGTCTTCTATCTTTCTTGAATTAGAAACTGCTTTTACAGCCTCTGCAGCTGCATACTCTTCATCTAAATTCTTCTCTCTCTTAACAACTCTTACTACACCTGTTGTTTGTACATCAGCCTTACCCTCTCTCATAGCCTTCATTCTTAACCTATCTTCCTCCTCCATTTTCTCCTCTCTTTCCTTTTCTTCTATATGCTTTTCTTCAAGGTTCTTTAATGTAGCATTATGATTTGTTCTTAATGCCCTCAATGCTTCAGATTTCTTTCCCGATTTTATAACCTCTCCAAAGAGATCTACGAAGAGATTAATGCTCTTGATAGAGTCATCATTTGCAGGGATTGGGTAATCTACTAAATCAGGATCACAGTTAGTATCAATTAAAGCTAATATTGGAATACCTGCTATACGAGCTTCTTTAATAGCGTTCTTTTCTACCTTACTATCTATTACAATTAACATCTTTGGTAGCTCATCCATAAACTTTATACCTTCATATACCTTGTTCATTCTTTGAACCTGTCTTTCCATAAGTAATATCTCTTTCTTAACAAGACCCTCACCACCTGCAGCCAACTGCTCTTCCATTTTTACTAATGTTTGAATACTTTTCTTAATATGATCAAAGTTTGTAAAAAGTCCTCCTGGCCATCTTTTTGTAATATAGAAGGCACCTGTATCTAATGCACTCTTCTCTATTAATCCTGCAGCCTGACCCTTTGTACCCACTATTAAAACATTACCCCTATCTACAACCTCATTTAGACTTTCTAGAGCTATTTTAAGAAGTTTTCTTGATTTGATTAAATCGATAATATGAACACCATTTCTAGTCTCATATATATATTTCTTCATCTTTGGATTCCATGCACTACCCTTATGACCAAAGTGAGAGCCTGCTTTGAGGAATGTAATTAATTCTGGAATTTCTACTTTAAAGCTTTTTTTTACTGTCTCTGCTTTAGGTGTTGCAACCTTCTTTGAGACCTCTTTTGTTTTTTCCATAATGTTTCCTTTTATCACCTACCTCTGTGGAGAGATTGCTCTCGATCCAGGAAATATTCAGAGATATGCGAGATATATTAAATACGGCTTTGATTATATATATTCTTTAATTAATTTGCAAATGGATATATTGCAAGTATTTCTTCAAATGGTTGAGTATGTGCAAGATATATTTCTACCTTATCTCCACTATATATTGCCCCAGTACAAACGTCAGGAATATTCTCCCAAGACCTTAAAACTGCATCTCTTGCACTCTCTATTAAATCATTTCTTAAGAACTCCAACGCAGTTATTTTCTTTTCATTTTCTGCTACTTTATATACAACAGAGAAAGGAAAATGCAAAATATCTCCCGTAAGACTATATTCTGACATCTCAGGTAATACTCTTTTTTCTTTTTCCATACTACTTACTTACTAAATTATTCCCCCCATTATACTACTAAATTCTCTTCTTCGTAACCTATAGCGGTACAGAGGAGTAATTTCCCTTACTTACTACAATATGATCTAAGAGCTGTATACCTACAAGTTCTAGAGCTTGATTAAGATTCTTTGTTAAAGCAATATCCTCCTGACTAGGAGTACTATCCCCAGATGGATGGTTATGTGCCATTAGAACAAATGCACAGTTATTTACAATTGCAGGATACAGAATATCTCTTGGCAATATATTTGCACAATTTAAGCCTCCAATGGCCACTATCTCTCTTACTACATACTCGAATCTTGAGTTAAGACAAACAATATCAACCCTCTCTCTCTTTAAATCTTTCATATCCTTAAATATCTCATACGCCTCTTTACAGCTAGTTACCCTAACCACCTCTCTGTCAAAGAGACCATACACTCTCCTACCAAGCTCAATACCTGAAACTATCTTCATAGCGAGTATCTGCCCTACTCCATGTACCTGTTGTAAATCTTTTACAGAGATATGCTCTTCTTTACTTACTTTTTCTTTTACAACCTTAAGTACAGATTTAGATATTTTTTTAAAGTCCGCTCCTTTAATACCGCTACCAACTAATATCTCTATTAGCTCTACATCGGAGATAGAATTAATACCCCTTAAAAGGAATTTCTCTCTTGGTAACATATGTATATTGTAGGAGAAAGGTATTAAAAAGGTTTGAACTCTACTCAGATTTCTTCTTTTTCTTCTTTACCTGTTTTTTAATATATTTACAATCTGGATATCCACTACAGCCTGTAAAAGATCTACCCCATTTACTTCTACGCTCTACTAATGGTTTAGAACACTCTGGACACTTCTCATTTAAAAGTAAAGGCACTATACCTTTACAATCTGGATATTTCTCACAAGCCCAAAATTTACCATACTTACCGTTTTTTAAGATAAGTTTAGAATCACATAGGGGGCATTTTTCAGGTCTAAGATATTTTTTAAAATCTAAAGCCTCCTCCCCACCACTTAAATCTTTCATACCTTTACACTCTGGAAAGTTTGCACAGCTTAGGAATTTACCATATCTTCCCAATCTAACAATCATCTTACCCTCACATACTGGACATTTCTCATCTGAGTCTGAGAGTATTACCACATCATCTTTCTTTACCTCACTATCTGCCTTAGCTATATCACTCATTAACGGTTTGTACTCTTTCTCTATGAAGGGAACATATTTAACTGTACCGTGAGCAATTTTATCCAACCTTTCTTCTACATCTGCTGTATATTTGTAATCTATTAAATCCTTAAAGTTGTTTTTCAGGAAATGAGTTACAACTCTCCCAATATCTCTAGGTAAGATATATTTACCCTCTTTTTCTACATACTCCCTTGCTTGAATAGTACTTATGATTGTTGCATATGTAGAGGGCCTACCAATACCTAAGGACTCTAATTTCTTAACAAGGGATGCCTCTGTATATCTTGCTTTAGGTTGTGTATATTTCTGTTCTGTAACAAACTCCTTCTTCTCAAATACATCATCTTTCTTTACATTACTAATCTCTTGTAAAAGCTCTTCACTATCTCCACCATTACCGTACAGTATCCTGTATCCATCAAAAAGTACTTTTTGAGCACCAACAGAGAATGTATATATATTTGGAAGTTTCTTAACAGGCTCAAAGTAGAGAGTTAAATTCTCTACTCTTTTCTCTTTCATCTGAGATGATACAGCTCTTCTCCATATCAAATCGTAAAGCTTAGCCTCTGCCTCTCCCATCTTTGTCTTTATGCTCTCCTTTGTAAGAGAGAAATCTGTAGGTCTAATTGCTTCATGTGCTTCTTGAGCATTCTTACTTCTATTTTTGTAGTATTTAGGTTTACTTGGTAAGTAATCATTACCATATTTATGAGATATTACAGATCTAATTTCATCTATAGCCTTATTTGAAAGAAAAAAGGAATCTGTTCTCATGTAAGTAATATGTCCTGATTGATACAGAGCCTGTGCTAATGCCATTGTTCTTTTAGCAGAGAATCCTAATACATTGTTTGCAGATTGCTGAAGTGTAGATGTTGTATATGGAGGGTATGGATTTTTCTTAAGCTCTTTCTTTACAATATCTACTACCTTGTACTTACTGTCTCCTAATATCTCCTTTATCTCTTCTACCTCTTTACCATCCTTAGGTATATATTTCTTGGAATCTTTCCTTAGTAACTTTATCCTTAACTTCTCACTACTGTTAAATACATCTACAAAGAACTCCCAAAACTCTTCTGGTACAAATGATTCTCTCTCTTCCTCTCTCTCTACTATTAATCTTAGTGCTACAGATTGTACCCTACCTGCAGAGAGACCGTACCAAATCTTTTTCCAAAGTAACTCTGAGAGTTTGTATCCAAACAATCTATCTAACACTCTTCTAGCTTTCTGTGCATCAAAAAGATTCTCATTTACTACTGATGGTGATTTAAGAGCCTCTGTGATAGCTTCCTTAGTTATCTCATGGAAGGATACTCTCTTAGCATCTTTAATGTTTAAAGATGTCTTAATATGCCAAGCAATGGCTTCTCCCTCTCTATCAGGGTCCATTGCTAAGTACACGTTACCACCTTTAGGTATTGCTTTCTTTAAATCTTTTAATATCTTACCCTTACCATATATTGTTTCAAAAAGAGGTTCAAAATCATTCTCTACATCTACACCTAATTTACTCTTAGGTAAATCTATTACATGACCTACTGTTGCCATGACTTTAAAGTCACTACCAAGATACTTATTAATAGTTTTTGCCTTTGCAGGTGACTCCACTATTAAAAGATTTTTGTATTTATGCGTTTCTTTTGCCATATTTGAGCTAAAAATACACAATGTTTAAATATATGTCAAACAGTGATATCCATATCTTACAGTAATTAGATGAAAGATTTCTTAATCAACAAAACCGTTTTGAACCATCCATACTATCATCTCTCTGATTGCTGCAGAAGCATTAGAACTCATACCTCCATCTTCAAGAAGTACGGAGAAGGAGTATTTAGGATTCTCATATGGGAAGAAACCTCCTACCCAAGCATGAGTATCTTCATATATACCTTTCTCATTTACTTTACCAAACTCTGCAGTACCAGTTTTAGCGGCAACAGAGGTACCTGTATTAGAAAGAGAACCTACAATACCTCTCGAACTGTTTACTGTATCCCACATACCTTTCTTTACAAGATCAAGAGATTCTTTAGATGCAATATTACTCTCCAAGATATCGAATTCTACTGGATATTCAAAACCTTTCTCATCAACAAACTTCTTTGCAACATGTGGTGTATACAAAGTACCACCATTAGCTATAGCGGCCATCCAATTAGACATCTGAACTGGAGTTACAAGTGTAATACCTTGACCAATTACTGAGTTACAGGAATCTCCCTCAGGATACCAAATTGGTTCTAACCAAGGACTTGTTGTATTTGCAAGTTTAATTTTGTTCTCAGGAGAAGGTAATCTACCGGGTGCTTCTCCGGGTATATCTATATTTGTGTATTCACCAATACCAAATTTCTCAAGATATGGGACTAATTTATTCATATCCCAATCCCTTATCATTTCACAAAAGAATATATTTGAAGATACTGCTAGTGCACTAACTACATTTAATGATCCGTATACATGTTTCCTAAACTCCTGGAATGGAGCTCCGTTAGAGAATGAGTAGCCTGCTCTACTTACATATATGCTGTTTTTAGTTATTACCTTGGCATCAAGCCCTGCAGCTGCAACTACAGTCTTAAATGTAGAGCCTGGAGGTATTTGTGCAGCTACAGACCTGTTAAGTAATGGGTTTTGAGGATTGTTAATTATCTCAGAGTACTGCTGTTGTGAGATACCTCCTACGAAAAGATTACCGTCATATCCTGGATAGCTAACGATTGCTAATATCTCTCCTGTATTTACATTCTGTATTACTCCTGCTGCTCCTGCTGCATCATTTTTCTCAACAGCCTCCTTTAAAATCTCATACAGTTTAATCTGAGCATCTTTTTTGATAGTGAGATACATATTTTGACCAGCGGTGGGTGCCTTTAAAACATATGGTTGCTCACCTACACTCTTACCTAATGCATCTATCTCCTCTGCTAAACTACCGTTTGTTCCTTTAAACTGAGTATTGTAGTATCTCTCTAACCCTATTTTACCAACAATATCACCACTCTCTACATCTTCCAGAAGCTCAATATCTCTTACGGATGATTCACCTGTATATCCGAGTACATGGGTAAAAGCTTCACTGTAGAGATATTTCCTCTTATTACCGTTATCTATCGTAATACCAGGTATTTCTTGTGCCCTAGCTTTAATTTTAATAACGGTATCGTTATCTAAATCTGTAGCCAAAAGTATCCTACTAAAGTATGGACTCTCCATGTATATCGAGTACACCCTGTCTGAAAGAGATTCATACACCATTTCAGAGTTAACTCCGACCTGCACCCAATTGCCACCCAATATACCCCCGAGGGTATCCATACTCCTATCCAGCTTCCCGTTCTCTATCTTCCCTTTACTGCCCAAGTAGCTTTCCATTGAGAGATACAGATTCATAGAGGCAACGTTCTCTACAAGCTTTACACCATCTACATCAAATATTACACCTCTCTCTGCTACAACCTTAGAAAGCCTTATCTTGTTTCTCTCTGACCTCTGAGCCATCTGCGAACCCTCTACTATTTGTAATTTAGCAATACCTACTACAAGTAGACCAAAAAATATGAAGAAGAGGAGAAATGCATATACAAAATTCCAAGGAGAAACATCTACACTATTATTACTACTAAGCAAACCTCTCTTAAGAGCACTCCTAAATCCATTCTTACTACTTATTCCCCACTTGTGTGAGGCTTTTGTAAGCTTCTTACTGTTTAACTTTTTATCAAACTTTATCTCTGTCATTTATCTTAGCCTTATACTTTGGTAGTTTTTGCTATCTCTAACAGTACTAAATACCTTACCTACAAGCATTGAAACAAGTACTGAAATTAAGCTATTAGCAAATATCTTAATTAATATCCCACTTGTGAATATTGGTATGATACCATCTTGCAATAGAGAAAGGAGCACTGCATTTAAGAAGTAGAAAAGGAGAAATACAAAGAGCATGGATATATACTTTGAAACGCTATTATCATCCGGCAGGAATGTCTCGAAAAGTATATATATTAAAAGAGCAACACCTAATACCAATATATGTAAACCAATGGGTTGGTGCATGGTGATATCTAGGGATATCCCTAAGAAGAGAAGGAAAGGAAAGAAGAATCTACTGCTTACCCTACCCCACATATTTAAAAAGATTAGTATGAAAAGTGAGAAACCGAAAAGAGCAAAAAGAAAGTGCTCTAAGAAGAGAGATACAAAAAGTCCAATTATTCCTATTAATATTTCTAACATACTATTTAATTTTAACAAATACAGTTAAAAGGTTAGAGTAATCAAATATTGGAGATACGAAACCCGATTTAGATGTTGATGCTGGATTATTAGAAAGGCCAACTACCCTACCGATGATTAATAGTTGACCTATTCTCTCATCCCTTAAAACTACAGTATCACCATCTGATACCTCTGAATTTATCCCTATATTCTCTATTTTAATACCCTCCAGTACTCCTGTAACAACTGCAGTAGATTTAATATATCCATCTAACTTGATACCCTCCTGCTCATTAGCGATAGACGGAAGAATTACTACCTCATAGCTGCTTGATCTGTTAGTAGGTAATCTTACCAATGCACCATTACTATCTACAGAGGAAACAATTCCTACAAAAACATTACCTAATATTACACTATCTCCTACCTTTACACCCTCTTTAATACCCGTATTGATATATATATCCCCCTTTTGAGAGAAGCTTAGAACCTTTGAAAGAACGTACTCTCCACCAGTTACCATTAAAGCCTCATTTGCTTTCAATGAGCTATACTCTTCATGATCAACAATAAAGGCTTCTTTTGATTTAATATCTAGGAGCTCCTCTCTAAGCTTTTCGTTCTCTTCTATATATGCAGAGGCATCAAAAAGAGCTGTTCCCCAATTAGAAGCAGAGCCACTAAGACTCTGTGCAGTAAGAGATACAGGCTCAAACAGATATGAAAATGGTACTCTTATGGCACTACCTATTGCACTCCTTGAGAGAAGTATGAGTAAGATACCAAGTATTATCAATATGAAGGGTTGAAGTAATTTTATCCTTAAAAGATTCTTAAACATTTAAAAGTTGGTTAAATAAGTTCTTCCCAAGACTTTTGTACCTTATGTAGTAAATCTATATGGTCTAACATAGAGGCAGTACCTCTAGCTACTGCAGAAAGAGGATCATCAACTATTTTAATAGGGATATTAAGCTCTCCTTTCCAGTATGAATCTAATCCCTTAATTAATGCTCCTCCACCAGCTACATACACACCCTCGTTATATATATCTTTAAGTAACTCTGGGGGTGTATCTTCGATAGCATCCTTTACAGCCTCCGTTATCTGACTTAATGATACCATTATTGCCTCTCTTACCTCTGTACTACTAAACTTAATAGATTTAGGTAACCCTGTAAGCAGGTCTCTACCCTGTAGCACTACCTCTTTCTCCTCCTTCATTGGGGAAGCAGAGCCTATCTCTATCTTTATATCCTCTGCTGTTCTGTCGCCTATTAAGATGTTGTACTTATCTCTTACATAGTTAACAATATCTTGAGTCATTTCATCTCCCGCTATTCTAACAGTATTATCCACTACAATATCTCCAAGAGAGAGAACCGCTATACCAGTAGTACCACCTCCAACATCAACTATCATACTCCCTGATGCATCTTCAATTGGCAAACCAACCCCTATTGCAGCCGCCATAGATTCCTCAACAATAAAAACCTCCCTTGCCCCTGCGGTCTTAGCTGCATCTATTACAGCCTGTCTCTCTACCTCAGTTACAGAGGATGGTACTCCTACTACAACTCTTGGTTTAGGTAATTTAAAACCTTTAACATAGTTATGGTGAGCACTATGAATAAAGTGATGAATCATAGCTTGAGTAGTATCAAAATCTGAGATTACACCATCCTTAAGAGGCCTTACAGCGACAATATTAGCAGGAGTCCTACCAATCATCTCCCTAGCTTTCTGTCCTACTGCAAGTACTAACTTACTTCTCTTCTCTATAGCTACTACGGATGGTTCAGATACTACTATTCCCTCACCTCTTAGATACACAATTGTATTAGCAGTACCAAGGTCTATACCCAGATCATATGTAAAGATTTCCCAAATAGAATCAAAGATTGACATAAAAAAAAGTAATCACCTTAATTGAATGATTTTATCACTAAAACTTACTCAAGACGAGGAAATAGTATACCCTTATTCTTGTGCCTCTTTTTGAAGCCTCTTATAGCATTTCATACAGGTATATATGCTCTGTACATCACCATCGACATCTACCTTAATCTTTCTTAGATTAGGCTTAAATGTACGAGTACTCTTAGGAGCTTTAAATCTCCACGCTATGGAGTGATGATGCTGAATTCTTCTTCCAGCAGCTGTAGATTTTCCACACAATTCACAAACTTTTGCCATTTCTTTATTAATTGAACATTTATAAGCTAGATGATATTATCAAAAAGATTCCTATTTATCAAGTTTATCATGACAGATTCTTTAATTGTACAAGAGTATATATATTGGATAGTGGTAGCAATACCCTCTATTTTGGTTGCAGCAACAGTACATGAGTACGCACATGCATATACAGCATTTAGGTTGGGAGACGCAACAGCTAAGGCAGAGGGCAGACTTACATTAAATCCATTAAAACATATTGATCCAATAGGGGCAATATGTATGGTTCTGTTTAGATTTGGATGGAGTAAGCCAGTACCAATAAACGAATATAACTTTACTAAAAGAGAATTACACACAGCTATGGTAGCATTAGCTGGTCCACTTTCTAATCTGCTACTAGCTTTCTTAACAGCACTGCTATTTAAAATATTACCAGACAGTACCAACGAGCTCATAGTGTTCTTCCTATACTCATTCGCAACTATTAATATAGCACTCGCTGTATTTAATCTCATCCCTATTCCACCACTTGATGGTCATAAAATTGTAAGAGCAATACTACCTGTAAAGCTAAGATATTACTGGGAACTATTAGAGAAGTATTCCATAGTTTTAATTCTTCTACTCGTACTACCATTCTCACCACTATCTAAGTTTGTATTTGCTTTTATACGAAATTCCCTAGCCTATATACTACAAATTCTAGGGTTCTAATCTCTTTGTAAAGTGTATGGATTTATTATAAAATATACTGTCCGGTTGGACAAAGAGGTTCATAGCTCTACAAGCAAGAGCTCGGAGTTCCAAAATCGCTTAAGCCCTTGGGTTTAAGTTGAGGGATTCCACCTTATATGGTTGAGCTCTATGATCCCTCTCCGACCGGGCGTTTCATTGACTATATCCCCCTAATATATTAAACTTGCGATTGTACTTAGCCGAAGTAGCTCAGTTGGTCAGAGCAATTGTTTTGTAAACAATAGGTCGAGAGTTCGAATCTCTCCTTCGGCTCCATAAAGCAGAGGTGGCGGAGTGGTCAAACGCATCGGACTGTAAATCCGACTCCTTCGGGATTCACTGGTTCAAATCCAGTCCTCTGCAAATTATCATTGTATTTTTCTAAACTTAATATATACTTTTAGTATATAAATTTACTCTTTAGAAATATGAGTGAAATTACTGGTATAGTTATCTCTATAGTGGCCTTCATGATACCAATAGCGATTGGAGGAACAGTTGTCTACCTCATCGTACAAGCAGTTAAGAATAAAGGAGAAAAGGATGGAAAGAACGTAAATCTTAAGATATCAGCAAAGACTCTCTTCCAAGTATATCTCTACTTAATATCATTTCTTACTTTAATAATTGCTGTAATTGGAGGGGCAACCGCTATTAAAGCAGGCCTTTCATACCAATTTGGAGTTCCATTCTCATACACTCTTTACAAAGGTAGCTCTTTCGCAGAAGAAAAAGTGTATAACCCTACCCTAGAGTTAGAAAGTTTTAAAGTTTGCTCTGATGGAGAACCAATAACTATTGGTACTTCTGATTACTGTATTAACTATCAGCAACAAACAACTGACTTAGTAAATGGCTTAACTATATTTGTCTCTATGTTAATTCTCTTTGCAATACACCAATTCGCTATCTCTAAGATAGAGGGAAAGAAAAGATTACAGTGGTTAGAAAAGCTATATACCTTTGTGTCATTAATTCTGTATAGCATAATAGGGTTAGTATCAATTCCTACCTCCATATATCAACTTACAAACTATCTTCTAACAAAGCCAGAAAACTACTCCTACTCTACTCCAGCTGCTCCTGCCATGGCAATTGCAATGGTGCTTCTCTCTCTACCACTTTGGATATATTTCTTAGGAAAAACATCCAACTTAAAAGATGAGAATTAGGTAGTACAAAAAAAAAGTAATTTTGTGTATAATCAATCTCAGTGCTGGATTAGCTCAGTTGGTTAGAGCACATTCATGGTAAGAATGAGGTCCTGAGTTCGACTCTCAGATCCAGCTTTCCTTACAAACCGTATACTGAAAGAACCTCTTTAGGAGCATTCTTAAAATCAATATACAGCTTTGCCGAGCTATTATTTACAATACCCTCTACCACTATTTGATCCCCCATCTTTGTTAGTAATACCCAAGATAGATATCCATTCCTGTTTTGAGATACAGAATCTGCAACAACCTCAAATGGTGGATATGAAGAATTCACAATCTTACCCTCAGAGGTAGTTGGTGTAATACCTGAGTTACTACCTGAAGTAACAATAGGCATTAGATAGTGTTCAGAATCATTTGTAAACTCTACCTTTTTACTAACATTGGTAGGTACAGATATAGCGTATGCAACAACCTCTATCTCTTTCTCCTTTGCCTTCTCTGGCAACCTGTAAGCCAATGGTAATATCTCTCCAACCACTGGAGGTATCTCACCTGTATAGTGCATATATGTTACCTCTTCAAAATCTTTACCATATTTTAAGATATACTCCTTACCACTTCCATCTATTGGTGGAAATGGAAAACCCTCTGCAATAGCTGTACTAAATCCAGTAACTCCCTTTACAAATCTAGGCTCAACTACAAGAGGATCTTTAACAAGAGTAATACCTCTCTCTTCATACTCCTTCTCTATACCTTCTAAAGGCTTCTCTGTAGGTACAGGCTCTACAGGTGTAGGAAGCTTACTCTCTTGTCCTATATCAGCATCCTCGATGTTAACATTACACGCTGCCAATACTCCTGCTAAAGTAGTTGTAGCAGCAATCTTCATAAAGTTTCTCCTACTAACAGGTGGCATAGAGTTAATCTTTTCCCCTATCTCACTCACTACACTCTGAACAATCATTTCATCACTCTTTTCACTCTCAGTGGTGTAATCTGTCTGAATATCAACATTTTTAATATCTCCCATGCTATACTTTCTTACATATTATCTATTTCTAGTATAACAGAGAGTAAAAACTAAACAAACATATTTGACCAATGGTCAATATTTGAATATAATACTCTGTATTTCCCATTATATTCTAATTATTAATTTTGACAGGCAGAAGTATGGCAAAAGTTAAAAGAGACATAATCGCTTTGAAATGTACTGTATGTGAAAGTAGAAACTATACCACTTACAAAACAAAAAATATTAAAGAAAAAATAGAACAGAGTAAATACTGCTCAGTATGTCAGAAACATACAGAACATAAGGAGACTAAGGTTAAATAATTTAGCTGTTTTACAGATAAGGGCCCATAGTTTCAATTGGTTAAAACAGTGGTCTCCAAAACCATAGTTCTCCGTTCGAGTCGGAGTGGGCCTGCATAAAGATATGGATACAATAAGAAACATAATAACAGAATTGAAACAAACAGAGTGGCCAAGTGGTAAGCAGCTACTTAGCTTAACCATATATACAGTGATTCTTTGTGGTATAATCGCTCTACTCATATTAGGCGTAGACATAGTACTGTTTTGGTTAAGAGATCTATGGTTAGGTGAGCAAGATGCAACTATAAGTAATTTAATATTAAATATATTTTAATTAGGGATGGCAGACAAAGTAAAAAAGAAAAATCTTAAGGCAAAGTGGTATGTTCTTAATATTAGGACTGGATATGAGAATAGTATTAAGAAAGAACTACAGCAAAGAATAGAGGCTACTGGTTTACAAGATAAAATAGAAGAGATTTTAGTACCTGTTCAAAAGAAGATTGTTGTAAAGAAAGGAAAACAGAATGTAATGGAAGATAAACTCTTCCCTGGATATGTATTAATAAAAATGGAGTTAGATGAACAAACATGGGATATTGTAAAGAATACAGAGGGTGTAAGAGGATTTGTAAAGACAGATAGATATCCAAAGCCACTTCCTGAAACAGAGGTAAAAGCTATTATGAAATTTATGGAAGTAGAACAACCTTCATACCAGAGTTCATTTGGTGTTGGGGAGGCAGTTAAGATTACTGATGGAGCTTTCGCTGGTTTTATCGGAAGTGTAGAGTCTATAGATAATACAAAAGGAAAGATAAAAGTCCTCATATCTTTTCTAGGTAGAGAAGCACCTGTTGAACTTGATTTCTCTCAAGTTAATAAGCTTTAATAAATATATTTGAATAATTAATAAAAATGGCAAAACCAATTAAGAAAATAATTAAGATAACAATACCTGCTGGACAAGCAACCCCTGCTCCACCTATTGGTCCAACACTTGCACCTTACGGAATTTCTACACAGGAGTTTTGTGTTCAGTTTAATGAGAAAACAAAAGAGGGAAACGGTATTCTTACTCCAGCAATCATCACTATATACGATGACAGATCTTTCGACTTTATCACAAAGACTCCTCCTACATCAGAATTGATAAGAAGGGAGATAAAGATTAAGAAAGGCTCTGCAAGACCTAACTTAGATAAGGTTGGAAAGTTAAGTAAAGAACAGATTCAAAAGATTGTTGAAATAAAGATGCCAGATTTAAATACTTCAGACCCTGAACAAGCAGCAAAGATAATAGCTGGTACTGCTAGACAGATGGGTATTGATACAGAAATATAACGTAATTAGAAAATACACTATGAAAAGAGGTAAAAAATATATAAAAGCAACAAAAGATTTAGATAGAAATAAGTATTACTCTGTAGAGGAAGCTATTAAAGAAGCTAAAAGACTCTCTTACAGTAAGTTTGTTGGTACATTAGAAGTACACTTTGATATTAAGATTCCTAAAGATAGAGACCCTAAATCTATTAAAGGAGCAATAGCACTACCCCACTCTAGTGGAACTAAGAGTGTTAAGGTAGCAGTATTCACTACTCCAGAGTTAGAGAAAGTAGCAACAGAGGCTGGAGCAGACTTAGTAGGATTAGAGAACCTAATTAAAGATGTAAAGGGGGGAAAGATAGAATTCGATGTTGCAATAGCAACACCATCCGTTATGTCAAAAATCGCTGTTTTAGGTAAAGAGTTAGGTCAAAAGGGCCTTATGCCTAGTCCAAAGAATGGAACTGTAACTGAAGATATTGAAGCAGCAGTAACTGAGTACAAGAAAGGAAAACAAACATTCGCTTGTGATACTTCAGGAGTAATACATATGAGTGCTGGTAAATTAGATCTTGAGAATGAAAAACTAATAGAGAATGTACACGCATGTGTAGTAGCTTTAGAAGAAGTTCTAGGTAAAGGATATGCACAAGCTATGGACAGAATGCATCTAGCTCCTACAATGGGACCTAGCTTCAAGATAGAGTACAGTAAACCTGAATAACTCATAACTACTTAGTATATGATAGACCTCCGCAAGGAGGTCTTTTTCTTTTACAAATGTCTGTACTTACAAGATTGCCTTTACTAAAGCCATGTTTTAGGGTAAAATACACGACAACAAACTTACCTCGCTGTTTAAAAATATAGATTCGTTGAAGAAGGAAAGGGAGAATTCCGTAATGGAAAAGATAAAAAACTGTCTAGACATGTACCCATGTTGCGTATGCACTCTTAAAGAGTGTACTGCCCCCAATTGTCCAGCGGCCAATGGCCAAGAGGATGAATATCTTGCAAGACTAGAAGCGCTTCTAGAACAAGAGATTCCTCTTCTAATAAGGGCAAAACAGAATTTCCCACCAACCTTGGAGGAAGTCATAGATATTGTGGTGCAGGTAGAAGAAGGTTAGCCTTTTTGTATATCTTAAATATATTGGTAAGTTTGTAAAGCAAGAGAGAACGGTAGATTGCAATCTACAAAATGCATCATTTTGCCGTTCTCTCTTGACCAACCCCTACTCTTGATATATAATCCCTACAGTAATTATCCGAAGAAACATGGTATAAAAATAAATCCATGCGAGGAAAAATGATAATTCAAAATATTAATTAAGTACATAATACGATGTCAAAAAGTCGTACTCAGAAAGAACAGCTGTTAAAAAGATATAAAGATTTAATAGAATCTAAATCTGGATACCTTTTAGTAAACTCAGAAAAGATTGATACTGCAACAGTAACAGGTCTTAAGATTGAACTTAAGGATGTAGATGCAAACTTCACAGTAGTAAAGAACAGTATATTTAAGGTTGCACTACAAGAAACAGATCAGCCATTACAGGTACAAGAGTTTGATGGTCCTACAGCAATAATTGCATTTGAACAGGATCCTACAGCACCTGCAAAGTTGGTAAAGAAGATGCAGAAAGAAACAGAGCTATTAGAACCAAGAAGTGGTGTATATGAGGGGGAGTTCTTAACAGCGCAAAGAGTTATGCAACTAGCGGATATTCCTTCAAAGGAAGTTTTACTATCAAGGCTTGTTGGTTCTATGAATGCACCATTAAGTGGATTTATGAATGCTATTACAGGTAACGTAAAAGGATTAACAGTAGTATTACAAGGTATCTCAGAGAACAAATCTTAATTAGTTATATTTTATTTTAATTTATTTTATTTACAAAAATGGCAGACGAAGCAAAAACACTTCCTACATTAACAGCTAATGCACAGAAAGTAATCGAAATGGTTGAGAAAATGACCGTTTTAGAACTTGCAGACCTTGTTAAGGTAATGGAAGATAAGTTTGGAGTAAGCGCAGCAGCTCCTGCAGCAATAGCAGCAGCTCCAGCAGAGGCAGCACCAGCAGAAGAAGAGAAGTCAGTATTTGATATCGTTCTTAAGGAAGCAGGTGCAAACAAGATCGGTGTAATCAAAGTAGTAAGAGAGATTACAGAGCTTGGACTTAAAGAGGCTAAAGATCTTGTAGAGGCAGCTCCTCAAACAGTAAAAGAAGCTGTTAAGAAGGAAGATGCAGAAGCTATAAAGGTAAAGTTTGAAGAGGCAGGTGCAACTGTAGAGTTAGCATAACCCTTTAGATTGAATCATACTAAAAGAGGTCTCATATGAGACCTCTTTTCTTTTTCAATCACCTACTCCACTTTCTTTATCTATTCGACAATATATACATATACAAAGTATAATGATGTCGGAGATATTCTAATTTTTCATACACATAAATATGTTGCAGACATCAGGTATAACTCAATGGCTTTTTGATCATGGAGTCTCGCCAATGGCCCTAGAACTACTAATTGCAATGTGTGTATTAGCAACACTTGTTAGTGTTGCAAGATATATATTTGGATCTAAAACTTACGGTATATATGCTCCAATACTCCTAGCTATTGCTTACTCATACACAGGATTAAGATATGGCCTAGCTATTACATTCGCAGTAATACTTACCTCTATTCTCTCCTACAATATCCTTAAGAGAATTAGAATGCACTACATTACACGTATAGCTACAAATTACACAATACTTGCTATGGTACTAGTTTTACTCTTTGTATTAATAGATAGGTTTGGAATCGGTTTAGAGAATATGTCTAATATCCCACCTCTCGCTTTCATATCAATAGCTGCACTCTCTGATTTCTTCATCAAACAGTATATAAAGAAATCATTTAAAGGCTCTATACTAACACTCCTTAGCACAATTTTTGTAGCCATTGTCGGCTGGTTTGTAATCTCAAGAGATGTAATCTCAGAATACATGCTTAACAACCTCTGGATAGTACCCCTACTTACATTAGTAAATCTACTCTTAGGTAAATTCTCTGGGCTTAGAATAAAGGAGTACTTTAGATTTAGAATCTCAAAGGAAAATGCAAGCAACTAACAACAGTTACAGTAAAATCCTAGGACTCAATAGAAGAAACCAAGAGTATGTAAGACCTTACAATCCTTCTAACTCTAGAGCTATTGCTGATAATAAAATCTTAACTAAAAGAATCTTAAAGAAGGAGCTAATACAAACTCCCGAGGTCTATAAGCTCATTAGAAGTAAAAGACAGCTTCAGTTCCTTGATTGGGAAAGTTTACCAAATAGTTTTGTAATAAAACCAAATAAGGGAACAGGTGGCAATGGAATAATTGTCTTTTACGGTAAGAAGAAAGGACAAGAGGCTTGGATTAGACCTAATGGCTCAGTTATGACAAAAAGAGATATCATCTTACATATTGAGAATATACTAGAAGGGAGATTCTCCATGGGTTCAAGAAGTGATATCGCAATAATAGAAGAGAGAATAAAAACAGATCCTTTACTCAAGCAATATTCATATAAAGGAGTACCAGATATAAGAATCATATGCTTTAATCAGGTACCTGTAATGGCCATGCTTCGACTTCCCACTAAAAGATCTAATGGTACAGCGAACCTTCACTCAGGTGCAATATGTACAGGTATAGACATGGAAACAGGAATTACTACCTACTCTATGCATATGCAAACTTCTATATTAAGAAATGATACATACAAACTAATAGACTCTACTTTAGATTTACAAGAGAATAAGCCTCTTAGTGGTATACAAATACCTTACTGGAATGAAATGCTTAAGATAGCTCTTAAGTGTCAAAATAGTAGTAAGTTAGGATACATAGGTGTAGATATTGCAATAGATAGTGAGAAAGGTCCTGTTGTATTTGAGATAAATGCAAGACCAGGTCTTGGTATACAGGTTGCAAATCAAACAGGCTTAAGATGGAGATTAGAGAAAGTTAAAGATTTAAAGATAAAGAGTATTACACACGGTATTAGAATCTCTAAAAACCTCTTTGGAGGTGAAATAGAAGAGAATATAGAAGCAATCAGTGGTAGAAAGGTTCTAAATATTACAGAGAAAGTCTCTATTTTCTATAAAGACACCGATCTAAATAGAATAAAGAAATTAAAGACTGTAAAGAAAGAAATTGTTAAAGCCTTTATGGATACAGGGATATTAACATCAAGAATATCCTCTACTTTGGCTAACAGAATAGGCTTTCTTACTGCAAATAAGGAGATCAAGAAATTTAATATTCCTAATAGGTTTAGTAGTTTTAAAGAGGCACAGGAATATCTGGATAAGTTTGAAGCTGAGATATGTAAAATTCCTGATGTAAAGAGATTAGCTAAGATATTAGAAGATGGTGAGATTAAAATAAGACCAGTCTTTGAAATACCCATTAAGCTCTCTGATACAGTAAAAATGTCCGAGTTTGTTTCTACAGATGCTCAAGATAGTACATATCCTGTAGTTATCGGTAGAAGTGAACTCTCTGGATATTTGATAGATACAAGTAATACCTTTTAATATTTTTCTTTAAATAGTATGGCAAAAACATATGAAGAGTATTTAGCACAGGCAGGTAACGTTCATCTAGCCTACTACGTTGAGGCTGCAGATATCCTAAATATTAAATATGAAATAGTTAAGAGATCTTTAATGGCGAGATTTGAGTATAACGGTAAGCATTGGTTTATCATTAATACAGCAACTCCTCTCACTAATACAACAAGCACTACAATTGCGAAAAGGAAAAATCTAACTAATGAAGTCCTTGCGAAAGCAGGTATAGCTGTACCAAAACAGGTACAATTAAAAGATAGGAAAGATGCTTTAAAGTTCTTTGAAGAGTACGGTGATATTGTAATAAAACCTGCGCAACAGCTTGGAGGTATAGGGATAACATTACTACCTAAAGATAAAAGACAGGTAGAGAGGGCATTTAAACATGCCTACTCTAAATCTAAATCCTCTGATAGAGCAAAAGTGCTTGGGGAGGAATTCCTACAGGGTGAAAATTATAGACTCCTTGTTGTCGGAGACTCTGTGGTAGGAGTTGTTAGAAGAAAGGCTGCCTTCGTTGTAGGTAATGGTAAGGATAATCTAAAAAGATTAATTAAGGATAAGAATATTGAAAGAAAGAAAGAGTTACTTAAACCCATATTAATAGATAATGAGGCTAAACTAAGGTTAGAGAATTTAAAAATAAATCTAAAATACACACCTAAACAGGATGAAGAGGTAATACTTAGATATAACTGTAATCTAACTACAGGAGGTAGTACACAGGAGTGCTCTAAAGAAACACATCAGTACTATAAAGACTTAGCTATTAATGCTGTAAAAGCAATAGGTACACAATTTGGAGGAGTAGATATAATAACTCCAGATATTACTAAACCAGCTAAGTGTGGTGTTAATGAGATTAACTATAACCCTGGACTTAGACTTCACTACAAAGTAGATAAAGGGGATACTGTGAAGGTAGCAATACCAATAATGGAATATATTTTAAGAACAATCTAAATTATTACAACCTACCTAATGCACAACAGTAAAATCTTACAGGGATTAAACTTGGAATCTGAATATTCCACTATAAAAGTATCTCTCCCAGGACAGCATATAGATGAGATTACAACTATTTTAGAAAAGATTACTGCTTTTCATCCAATATTCATACAGGAATATATAATATCTCCAACGGAATTAATCATTAGATCTAAATTACCATTTGTTTGGAAGGAGTGTGTAGATACATTTCAAAAGCTCTCTACAAGAGAGATTACAGCAAAGAAGGCTCATGAATATATCATAGGGGTAGTTATAAACAAGAAGATAAAATCTATGTCTACAATACCTCTACTTTACTGTGCACATAAGAGTAACATCGAAACAACTTCCCTACTTGAGAATATTTTACTAAAAGATATCAAAGATGGATTTAGAAGCGTCTTTAATAGATATTATATAATGGGCTGTGGTAAGGGAAATCAAATAACAGGCTCTATAGCCTCTACTCGTGATGCATATCTTGCTCAGAATATTCAAAAAGATAAATGGTCTACAAACGTATTAATACAAAGGCTTAATCTACCTATGCCTAAATGGCAGATACTGTCCAATATTACAGAATTAGAAGATTGTTGGGGAGAATATCAGAAGCCTGTAGTTATCAAACCTACTGGCTTAGTTGGTGGACACGGTGTTGTTGTAGGACTAAATACATTAGAAGAAGCTAAGGAAGCATTCAAATTTGCAGTACAGGCAACAGAAATAAAAACAAGGAGCTCATGGCAGAAAAAAATAATGATACAGGAACAGGTCAAAGGTGAAGATTACAGGCTCCTAGTTATTGACGGCAAGTTAGAGATTGCTACTAAGAGAATACCTGCATTTGTTACAGGAGATGGTAAGCATACAATAGAGGAGCTAATAAATGACACAAACAAAGATCCTCGAAGAGATATCTCTAACCCTGCGCATATATTAAAGCCCATAATAATAGATGCACCTCTGAAAAACCTACTTAAGAAAAACTCCCTTACGCTAGAATCTATACCCGAAAAGGATAGTAGAATATATGTTCGTGATATTGCAAGTATGAGCCAGGGAGGAATTACAGAAGATTTTACAGATAGTGTTAGTAAGGAGATAAAGCTTCTAGTAGAAAGTATCGCTCACTCTATCCATGCCTTTGCACTTGGCGTTGATGTAATGTGCTTAGATCTCTCTAAACCTCTTACAAAGGATAACGGAGCCATATTAGAGGTTAATACAATGCCAGAGTCATATCTTAACTTCTATCCAACCATTGGCGAACAGAGAGGATATGTTGCAGATATATATATTAAGAAATTACTTAAGGACAATATTTCCAAGAAACTCGTACTCATCGGACAAACAGAAAATGATCTACCTACCCTACTTAGAAAAAAATGGGGCTTTAACAAAGACTCTGTCATTGGAGAGCTAAAAGAGAGTGGATATATAATTAATGGGAAAGAAATAAATGATGTTGAAAACTGGAATAGAAGTTTAGACGCTCTTAAGTGCAATGGTTTACTAGATATCTTAATCGTACACTACAGGGATTGGAAGGATGTTGAGAACAAGGGTTTAGGATTTGATCATATTGATACACTGTATGTAACAAAAGACATGAAAGATGAGAAAGAGTATATAAAGATTGTAAAGAAATATAGAAGGATGAAGTTAATAGATAACATTAAATATATATAAATATGAGATATCTAATAATAGATAAAAGACAACGAGTAGAAACAGGTAATGAGAACAAGATAACCACTGCCAACCTAAGACTTATGGAGGAATTGGATAAGAAAAGTATACCCCACTCCCTGTCCTACAATAATGAGCTAGAATTTGAGTTCATGGATGGTGAAACAGTGATAAAAGCTAAAGGTGAAGATATACGGAAATACACTCATATTCTGCTTCGAGGCCATGCTTTACATAAGGAAATAGAATATCAATTTAAAAGATATATCGTTGACTATATTGATGCACATAACGAAAAGAATCCTAGCAGTAAGATATTGGTACAGAATAGTGAAGCTATTAAAAGATTCCCGTATTACAACAAAATAGCTCTAGCTCTCTTCTGCTCCTTAAATGATATACCCTACTTTAATACCTACTATAGAACAGATGGCAACTATCTAGCACACAGAAACCTACTAGAAGTATTCCCACATATTATGAAGGAGTATGCAGGTGCTAATAGAGTTGAAAAGATTAACAATGAGGAGAAGATAAAGAAGAATGTATTTATGATTACCAATCAGGATGATTATAGACGAGAGGATATAAAGGATTTAGATTACTCTAGGTACTTTATACAGGAATTTTCAGATAGTGGCAAAGATATAAGAATGTTCGTAAAGCAGGGTAAAGTAGTAGCAGGCTGGCAGAGGGAAGCCAAGGATGGTTTCATGACAGTAAGTAGAGGTAAGTATACTATGTACAACGAACCTACCAAGAAGATTAGAGCCCTTTGCGAAGATGTTGCACAAAAGCTCGATGCTGACTTTATTGCAGTAGATATAATGTATATGAAGGACACTCCATTACTACAGGAGATAAGCTTACACCCAGGATTTAAGGCGTATGAGAATAAAATAGAAGGAGAACCTATAAATATAGCAGAGGCAATAGTAACAGCCTTTAGAGAGTAGCTAAATACCTACCTTCCTAAAGATATCTTTCCACATCTCCTTACTAGGCACTATCTTGGCCTTAGGAATTAATCCTGTATCAACCCACTCACACTGCTCAAACCCTATCTTCCCTGCATACAGTTTCTCATAAAGAGAACGATCTTTCTCTAACCTATACGCTACCTTCCTAAAACCTCTGAAATAAACAACATCCTTTGCATATATACCTGGATAACTTGTATCCCCTAGCCCTCTCTTAACCCTATACACAACATCGAATGCAGATCTCTTAGGTAAAACGGCCAACACAGAGTTATATAGCTCTCTAAAAGAAAGTTGCTCTCCAAGATATATAGCCCATACCAAAGCAGCCTTACCCTTTAACCATCTTAAAGTTAGTAAATCCATATTAGACTCATTCCATGTAGCCAAACCCTCTTCTACATCTAAGTAGCTAGGTAGATTAGCATTAGAAAGAGCATCAAAGCCACTGTTAGCACCATTAACAGATCTTAGTACATGTGTACCAACCTCATGTACAAGAGTTTTTCTGAGCTTAAATTTGGATCTTTCAATATTAGGATCTAGTAAAACCTCTTTCTTTTTTATACCAACCTTAGCCCCATTCTTAGCAATATTAATAGATTTAGCAACAGACCAATCATTTAAGCCAAGCTCATTAAAAACAGCCTCAAATATAGACGATATCTCCTCATACCCAAGCATATCCCCTTTAGGTATCTTTTTTGTATTTACAATATTGTATGCATCTACTTTCCCCCTTAGAACTCTTGCACTATTGCGAAAAAGTACTGAGGATGGTTTACCATATTTTTTGTATGAAATCTCCGTTACTAACTCGTTATTACCAACTGCATGCATTAGATTACTAGAATCCTTCTTCGATTCAATTAGCTTTATGTAAAAATCTGAGATTCTAGGATCAACATCTGAGATTTCTCTTAGAGAGGAAAGCTTCTTAAGGATCTCTGCGTTACTGTTCTTTACAACCCTATATGTAAATTGAGGCTCATATGTATCAGAAGAAAAGAATTTCTTCTTCTCTATCTCTAAATTGGTAGGCGTAAAAACTAAACCTATGGGAATTCTCAGTGAAGAAAGATGCTTGGTAACCTCATCTAATTTCATTGCAGATTGTCCAGACTTAGAGAAAAGATTTACCATATGTACATATTCTTATATTAATTATACCCCTTGTTAAAAGAGAAGACTCTTTCACCAGTAGCCATTAACTCCAATGCTATACCAGTACCCTTTACAACACAATACATAGGTTCGTCGGCAACATGTGCAGGTACTCCTATTGCCTTTGTAAACAGTTTGTCTAAATTCCTTAATTTAGATGTACCACCACTCATGACCATACCTCTATCCATAATATCTGCAGAAAGCTCAGGTGGAGTCCTTTCTAATACCCCCTTTATACTGTTTATTATACTCAAAAGTGGTCTTTTTACTGCATATGCAATATCATTTGAATCTATATTAATAGCTTTTGGTAAACCTGCACCTACATCCCTACCTCTTACTTCCATACTTTTCGGATTTCTAATCTCTATTGCAGACCCTATCCTTATCTTAATATTTTCTGCTGTTTGCTCCCCTATTAATATGCCCTTTTTCTTACGCATATAGTTGATAATGGCTTCGTTAATAGCGTCACCTGCCATTCTCAAAGAATCATACTCTACAATACCATCTAAAGAGAGAACCGCTATCTCAGCAGTTCCACCCCCTAAATTAACAATCATATTACCTGAAGATGTCTCAATTGGTAACCCTGCTCCCAGTGCAGCAAGTAGTGGCTCAGGTAACATTGTAACTTGTCTAGCTCCCGCATTTGTAGCTGCTTTAATTACAGCTCTTTGTTCTACAGTTGTAATACCTGCAGGTACACTTATTACTACCTCTGGTTTAAAGAACTTAGACTTACCCAGTGCTTTATTAAGGAAATATTTAAGTAAAGCCTCTGTAACTCTAGAGTCAGCAATTACACCATTTCTCATAGGTCTTCTAGCGATAATGTTCTCAGGAGTCTTCCCTATCATATGTTTAGCCTCTGATCCAACTGCTATAACCTTGTAGTTATTCATATCTATAGCTACTACAGTTGGCTCTACAAAGGATATACCTTCCCCTTGAACAAACACTATAGAGTTTGCAGTACCTAAATCGATACCTAATTTCTTTCCTAGCATGTATCGATTATATCATTAAGCTACTATTTTTAGTAAAAACCCTTCTCAAAAAATCCCCTACCTTGTGATATACTAATGCAGTATGAAAAAACAGAAAACAAATAGAAGGACTTTTACCTTAATATCTTTGTTAGTATCTCTTTTTATCTATCTTGGCGCTATTACTGTATACCTGTATGCAAATGGATGGAGAGTAGATCCATTTAATCAGCAGTTTATTAGAACTGGAGTACTAACTGTAGAGTCTGAACCGTTCCTCGCGGACCTATATATTGATGGAAAAAGTAAAGGTAAAACTCCCAGAAGTACAAGTTTAAATGTAGGAGAGTACGATATTTCTGTAGCGAAGAATGGGTATATAGAATGGAGAAAGAGAGTTGAGATAAAGGAGGAAAAGTCTACACCTGTATTCCCATGGTTAGTTAAGGAGAATATACAGAAGAGCAATGTGTATACCATAGAGGGCAAAGATTATATAAAGAGCTGGTTTAACGAAGAGAGGAATCACCTTCTAATACTAACAAAAACATATGATGAGCTTACCCTACTCTTTAACTATGAGATATGGCTCTACAATGTTAATACTACTTTCTGGGATCTAAGTTCTAACCCTAAAGTAATACTTACTTTTGAAAGCCCAGTAGAGCCCGATATTGACATCTTACAATCACCAAATGGTCTACTTGGAGTACTTTACTACAGCTTAAATGGTACTACAACTACATACCTTTTAGACATATCTAAGAGTTCTACATTAGACCAACTAACAGTTTTAAATATAGGGCAGTTTAGTACATATGAGATGACATGGGCACGTAATAACAGATACTTAATGTTTGAATCTGATACAGATCTAATCTCTTTTAATATAGAGAGACAGAGTAGATATTTACTAATAAAGAAGGAGCTAAATACTGAGTACCTATGGAGTACTGATGAACAGGGCTACTTCTACACTGTAGAGAGCGCTATAGATAACGAGAATGAGAGAGTATATGCATACGTATTAACCCAAGAAGAGATGGATGGCTCAAATCCGAAAGTATTAGTAAGTGACCTGTTCTTTCAGAAGAATAAAGAGTTCCTTCTTAAATACCAAGACGATGACCTTGTTGGTAAATACTCAGCCTTTACAAACTCTACAGCAAGTACAAAGAGCGTTGGAGAGGTTACAGATATAAGGGTGAATCAAAATGCACAGGGTATATATATTCAGACTGATAGCTCATCGTATTGGTACAATATCAGGACAAAGAGATATCATCTAATCTCTCCATACAAATCTGAGTTAGTACAATTTTCTCCTGATAACAGAAAATTAATATATAAAGATGAGAAAGAGTTCGGAGTATTTACTTTCCTCAAGGAAGAGGGTAACTCAAATATTGAAATAGGGTCTCAAGAGATAAAGAATATCTCTATTCAAAATACAGAAATACTAGGATGGCTTTCTAACTCTCTATACATCGAATATGTACAGGATAACAGCGTATATATTGCAGACAAGGAGGGAGAGAATAAAACTCTTTTAATTGAAAGTGCAGATATGTACAAACATATAGGAACTACATACTCTAAAGAAGATATCTTTACAGTAACTGTAACAGAGGCAACTGAGACTCTTCCAAGCTCTATCTCTATAGATAGATACACTATACATTAACCTACTTCATCTTTACCTTATCTGTAGCATAGAAATTCTTCTTAAATCCTCTACCTAACATCATTTCTGTATCTGCTTGTAGATACGGAATAAACCCAAATGAAAGCATCTGTACAGCAATAAGGGCTACCTCTCCGAAATCTATTAAATGTCTCCACCACTTCCACCCTTTAGGTATAGGCGTTATCTTTCTCCTGTAATATACAATAAATACATTACATAAGAGTAAGATTGTTAGAAGAAAACTCATAGCATTAGGTAGGTTGTAAGATGCAGAACTAAATAGATAATCCTTACTAAACAGACCTAACAGAGAGAGTCCAAAAGTCATAAGGTAAACTACTGTAATAAAGAAGATATATTGACGATACATAGCAATAATAATATATATCTTTTTTAGAAACGGAATCCTTTTATCATATATCAACGCTGCAAGAGTTGTAGGAAATACTATTACACCCCAACCCCACCTATGTTGCTGTTTATAGAAGGATTTATATGACTTAACCATACTCTCGTTCTCCACCGCATCACTATGGGTTGGAATATATACCTCTTCCCCAGTAAAGTTACCCTCAAAACGAATAAGGGCATTCCAAAAGAATGTAGAATCATCAATACCTAACTGAGGATCCCAGAAGTGGACATTTTTAAGAGTCTTAAGGTTAACAATATATGAAGAGAATGTCTCTTTAGCGCTAAAACGTGATTTAAGAAATGGTGTATGCTCATACTTATCTATAGTCCAGTTATGTAATGTAACTAACGTTAACATAGAAGATTGAACTCTAATTAGGGTCGGAACTCTCCATATATTATTATTCAGTGTATATATAGCGCTTGTATAGTATTTCTTCTCTGGATCTTCTACTGTTAAATATTTATACGTAACAGCAGATAGATACTTAGGGTCAGGTCTAAGATCACAATCACAAGTAATTAGTAAGTACTTAGAAATATCTCTACCTTCTGACTCCAGCTTCTCTACAAAATTTCTTGTAGCCCAATTAATATTCGCTCCCTTAACTCCTAAAGCCTCTCCCTCTATATTCTTTGGGTGAACATAGTACTGCATACTTGCAAATTGATTACCGTACTTCTCCTTTAATATCTCATAGTTAGGTATTTGCACACTCTTCGCAGTACTCTCTTCCATAGCTACAACAACATGTATCTTTTCAGCCCCTACATCACTCTTACTCCATGCTTCAAAAGAGGGCTCTAAGATATCTAACCCCTCTTTGTACACAGGACAGAGATATATATAGCTAAGTTCATCAAACTCCTTACTACCCTCCTCTCTTATCTTTGAAACAAAGTCTGTATTTAAATCTCTTCTCATTCTCCTAATACCTATGGCAATACCCACTACAAACTTTATACCTCTAAATACCCAATATATGATTAGAAAGGAGATATAGAAGATAAAGATCTCCTCTAGACCAATCAATGCGAAAATAATTGGAGATAGGACAAAGAACCATACTAATACACCTGGTACAACTTCTAATACTCTTTTTAACCACTTAGGTGTTTGTGCTGGATACCCATCCACTCTATCTGAAGCTTTTAAATCCTCTATCCTTGGATTCTTAACCATATCGAAATTATACATCAACTTAAGTATGATTCCCTTAATATACGCACCCGACCGGAATCGAACCAGTAACCTACACGTTAGGAGTGTGTTGCTCTATCCAATTGAGCTACGGGTGCAAATGCCCGTAATTATATCATTCTAAGAGGACTCTTTGAAGCGAGTAAGAAACTCTCTTACTGCAATATCGTAAGACTCTGGATTAGCCTCCTGCACACCTTGATTCTTTAACCAAGCAAAGAAAAAGGTTGAGGATATCTTTAAGGAGTTTTTTTTACTAACACCATACTTAAGGAGAGCATTTACTAAATTTTCTTGTATCTTTTCAATTGTCATATCTGCTATCTAGGTTGAGTATATCTACCTACTACAACACCTGCTACAAGCCCTGCAACTGTTCCAATTGTTACCAATGTACAACCACATCCATGAGCAGGATCTGGGTTTGTATTAAGGGAATCTCTTTGGGTTTCTGCATCTATATATATTTTAGAAAGGAGTATACCCAAAGCAAAACCTGCTGCAGCTCCTACTCCACCATATACTCCTACCCTATTCCAATCAACTTTAGAGATTGCCTCACTCCATACTGAAGCAAGAGACTCAATCTCAGTAACAGTTTGCTCTCCAAACATCTCATTTATGATGTTAAGAGAGAATATCTCTACATCTGATATTACCTCTAAGTTGTTTCCTAATATCTCGCTTTTCACTATATAGAAGTCGATTATATCACAATCCATGATATAATAAAGATTGCTATGACCAAGGATTCAATAAAAATAAAGGGGGCTAGGGAACATAATCTTAAGAATATATCTCTAGAGATACCTAAAAACAAATTAATAGTATTTACGGGAGTTTCAGGCAGTGGTAAGTCCTCCCTTGCCTTCGATACTCTCTACGCAGAGGGCCAAAGAAGATATGTAGAGAGCCTCTCTTCATATGCGAGACAGTTTCTAGGCTTAATGCATAAGCCTGATGTAGACAGTATCACAGGTTTGTCTCCTGCAATCTCAATTGATCAAAAAACTACTAGTAGTAATCCAAGATCCACAGTGGGTACCATTACTGAAATATATGGATACCTTAGATTACTCTTTGGGCATATAGGGAAATCGTACTGTCCAAACTGTGGAACATTAATTTCCTCCCAGAGTATCCAAGAGATATCAGAGCAGATAGTGAGAAGGATATCTAAGAAAGATGTAAAATTCCAGATACTTTCTCCTCTTGTAAAGGGTAGAAAGGGTGAATACAAGGCATTACTTGCCAAGTTACTTACAAAGGGGTTCGCTAGAGTAATCATTGATGGCAATCTTTACCACCTAGACGATATTGAGAATCTTAATTTAGATTCCAATGTTAAACATAGCATAGATTTAATTGTTGACAGACTTGACAGTCAAATGCTAAAAGAGAGCAAAGAGTCATTCTCCAAAAGACTTAACGACTCCGTAGAACTTGCAATATCCCTTTCGGATGGAGAGGTAAAGATAAAGATTGAGGATGAGGAGTTCTTCTTCTCGGAGAAAAATACCTGCTTTAAGTGTCAGATATCATACCCTAAAATCTCACCCGCATCTTTCTCCTTTAATTCTCCAGAAGGAGCGTGTCAAAAGTGCTCTGGTCTTGGCATAATCAATGAGATAGATATTGAGAAGACATATAATCCACGCCTAACTATAGATGAGGGGGGAATATTCCCTTGGGGAAATAGGACTACAAAAGATTCATGGACTAAAAGGATACTCGATAGTGTAGCTAAGGAGCACCGCTTTGATTTAAAAACCCCTATAAGAGAGTACCCCAAGGAAATCTTTGATCTACTCTTCTATGGTAATGGGAGAAAGCCCTTCTACAAAATCAAATATACTAACAGGTTTGGTAGGGAGAGGACATACGATGTTCAGTACGAGGGTGTTGTTAATGAGCTTGAGAGGCTTTACAAAGAAACAGATTCTGAATTTAGGCGTTTGGAGATAGAGAAATATATGACAGAGAAGGTATGCGATGCATGTAGTGGTGATAGATTAAAACCTTACTCATTAGGTGTAAAGGTTGGTAATTACAATATAATTGAGATGACTAATCTCTCCATATACAACTTAAAGAGATTCCTAAAGAATCTCAAGTTAGAGGGTAATAGCAAGGAGATTGCAAAACCGATATTAAAAGAGATAGGTAGTAGATTAGAGTTTCTTACTAATGTAGGTTTAACATATATTACTCTTTCCAGGAAAGCGAATACTCTCTCTGGGGGAGAATCTCAAAGAATTAGATTAGCGTCACAGATTGGTACTGGGCTCTCAGGAGTCTTGTATGTGCTAGATGAGCCATCAATAGGGTTACACCCAAGGGATGTAGATAAGCTACTTACCTCAATAGAGTCTTTAAGGGACAGTGGAAACACAGTGGTGGTAGTAGAGCATGATGAAGAAACAATGGATAGGGCTGATTGGATTGTAGATATTGGACCAAAAGCTGGAGAGAAAGGTGGTGAGGTAGTTGCACAGGGAGATCTAAACGCAATCAAGCACTCGGACTCTCTGACTGCGAAATACCTTAGAAAAGACCTTAATGTAGGGCAAGGCTTACCTGGCCCCCTACCCTTCGACTATAACAGCTCAAGTAAAATCTCAATATGTAATGTTGCAACTCACAACTTAAAAGATGTTAATCTAGAGATACCTCTTAACACATTAACATGTATAACAGGAGTCTCTGGTAGTGGTAAGTCTTCTTTAATTAACGATACCCTGTACCCTGCTCTCATGAATAGAAAGATGCATGGTAAGCAAATAGAGGGTGAATATGAGGATATAGAAGGTATAGAGAATGTAGACAAGGTAATAGGTATTGATCAAAAGCCCATCGGCAAGACTCCTAGATCAAACCCAGCTACATATACAGGTATGTTTACCTATATTAGAGATCTCTTTGCACAAACTAAAGAGGCTAGGACAAGAGGGTACAAAGCGGGTAGGTTTAGTTTTAATGTTAAGGGAGGTAGATGTGAGAAATGTAAGGGAGATGGCCAAATAAAGGTAGAGATGCAATTTCTACCTGATATGTACATAGAGTGTGATGAATGTAATGGTAAAAG
Organism: Candidatus Dojkabacteria bacterium; assembly: GCA_034002865.1. GTDB lineage: Bacteria > Patescibacteriota > Dojkabacteria > SC72 > SC72 > UBA5209. The sequence goes on along the minus strand of JAVEZR010000006.1, from coordinate 1,761 downwards.
GTACAACAGTGATGCTTTAAGTGTTGATTATAAAGGTAAAAACATCTCTGATATTCTAGAAATGACCGTAGATAGTGCTTTAGAGTTCTTTAAAGATATACCCTCTCTAAAAAACAAGCTAACTATTCTACAAGAGGTTGGACTAGGATATATACGTCTTGGACAATCTGCACTTACTCTCTCTGGTGGAGAATCCCAAAGAATTAAGTTAGCCAAAGAGCTCTCAAAACAAACTAGAGGACACACGTTATATATTCTTGATGAACCTACTACAGGACTACACTTCTACGACATCGATAAACTACTCGTTCTGCTGAAAAAGTTAGTAAGCAAAGGTAACACTGTAATTGTAATAGAACATAACTTGGATATAGTTAAATTTGCAGATTGGATTGTTGATTTAGGACCAGAGGGAGGAGAGAAAGGTGGATATATCGTAGCCCAAGGTAGTGTTGATGATATAAAAGAGAATGAAAAGAGTTGGACTGGTAAATGGTTAAAGAAGAAATTAGGCTAAGTAGTAAAGAGTATCAATAGATCTCTTACAGTAGCTATTAATATCTACTAACTGCTCACTTGTAAGTGCTTTCCATGGCTCCACCTCATCTTTGTATGCTTGATCCAATATCTTCATACTCTCCATACACTCCTCATCCTCTATCTCTTCTGTATTATAACTCTCATATGCAACTTTCTGAACCTCTCTAGCCCAATCGTAGGCACTGTGTATACCTTCTTTTGATCTAAACTCTCTGAATGAGAAAAACGCATTAGGGTCAACTCCCGAATCTCTGAGTACTTTTTCTAAATATAGAAGGTTGTACTCTTTTTGAAATATCCTTATTCTCCAACCATGAGAGAGAGCAACTTTAATAATGTCGAAACTGTACACTAGTGCCTCTCTCTCTTTCTCTCCCACTAACTTTCTTTCTTTATTCTCTACCCCCATATTAGATCCTCTAATATTTTACTGCCAATATTATATCTAAAATATTTACTATTACCAATAGGTGAAACATCTAGGGGGGTTAACAACCGTACCCTTGTGAACGGGAAGCTAAGAAGCGGTGTGCAAAGAAAGGTCTCATTTGGGAATGCATCTAAAGAGCGACATTTCCTCCCTACTGTTCAAATATTGAATATATGAAGTATACGAATTGAGAACAAAGTGTAAAACTCCGATGTCTGTATTTTTCTCCTAGTTTCACTAGTAAGGGATAGCAAATACCCACTCTTCATGGGCCTGCTTCCCACAGTAGATACACTTACCCTCTTTCTCACCAAAGTGATATCTCGTGGTTGCTTTACTTTCATACTTAATACTTTCTTCACACTGTAAACTACCACACCAAAGGGCTTTAATGAAGCCTTTTTTATCCTTTAGCAATGCCTTAAATTCATCATATGATTGTACAGCGTGAGTTCCCTGTTTTAGTATTTCAGAGGAATTATTTAGTAAACTATTTTGAATATCCTCTAAAACAGCAAGTACCCTACTCCCTATTTCTCCTTTATCTACACCCTCTTTCTCACCGGTATCTCTTCTTACGAGTATGATCTTTCCCTGGTCAATATCTCTCTTTCCAATTTCTATTCTAACAGGGACACCCTTCTTCTCCCATTCATTGAACTTAAAACCTGGAGATTGAAAATCTCTACTATCGAGTTCTATACCATCTACTAACTTCTCTAAACTTTCTACAACCTCTTCACAGTATTTCATAACTTCTTCCTTGCTCTCATCTGTATATATTGGAATGA
>JAVEZR010000005.1:0-48514 GCA_034002865.1 Candidatus Dojkabacteria bacterium | reverse complement strand
ATTAATATTGAGACCACTGGGGTAAGCTTACACCTAGGAAAGGAGCTTCTCATTCCGAAACCAAATCAAACATTTGATACTCTCAATGGTATGACACCACAGTATGATAAATATGATCTTACTCAATCTCCATATATACTTAAACCTAATGATTTCGTTCTAGGGGTATCTAAACAGAATATTAAAACAGATAAAGATATAATTACCTTTATAGATGGTAGAAGCACATATGCAAGAGTAGGTATGACTGTACATCTTAGCGCCATGGTATTGGACGGCTTACCGTTTAATGGTGAGAACTCTGTCTTAGAGATAAAGAATTTAGGTAATTGTGATATAGTACTTCATCAGAATGAAAAGATAGGGACCTATCTCTTTGCACAACTAAGTACAGCAATAGATGGTGAGAAGGATAGTACATACAGTAACCAAACAGCTGTAACCCCTCCAATATTATAAAATATTAATAACCTCTTCCATTTAATTTCTATTTAATGTAGAATATAAATGTAGATTAGAGAAAGTTCGAATTTTCATTATTGAATTTCAATGTTTATCTATTTACAGTATTAATTTTTATTTTTATTTAAATGGATAACGCAAAGTTATTTGTAGGTGGTCTTTCATGGAATTTAAAAGATGAAGATCTAAAAGCAAAGTTTGCTGAAGTCGGAGAGGTAGTCGAGGCTGTCATAATCATGGACAGAATGACTGGAAAATCTAAAGGCTTTGGTTTCGTAACAATGGGATCTGTAGAGGATGCTCAAAAAGCAATTGCAGAACTCAACGGTGTAGAAATGGATGGTAGAACCATCACAGTAAACGAGGCAAAACCTCAGAAACCAAGATTCTAATTATTAATTAGATCTAAAAGTAAGAAGACCTCGAAAGAGGTCTTCTTTTTTATTCAGCCAGTAATTAATATTAGTGATGATGCTCCTTCTCTGCTTCCATAGCTTCCTCCCTAGTTACATGCTCAGTATTTTCGGGATGATTAGCAGGTGAATATATTGTATACAGTTTAAGATCTTCTTTATCAGATGTATTTATTATATTATGCTGAACACCTGCAGGTACTATCACTACCATATCTTCCTTAAGCATACTCTCTTCCCCATCCATTACTACCTTAGCTTCGCCCTCTTCAATTCTAAAGAATTGGTCTACATTATCATGTACCTCTTCTCCAATATCTTCTCCAGGCTTAAGAGACATTACAACAAGCTGCATATATGTTCCTGTGTAAAGAACCTTTCTAAAGCTACTGTTCTCCTTTGTTCTATCCTCTATATTATCTAAATAACCCATATTTAATTGGTTAACAATTTATATATACCTATATGATACTACAACCCATACTTAATGTTGAGTATTTTTAACACTCGCTTATTTATATCCTCCTCTTTTATAACTCCATCCCTTACAGCTTGCAAGACTGCACTGTATGCCTCTGCTTGCTCCTCAGGATCTCCTGTATATATAAGGAGGTCATTACCAACCATAACAGCCTTTACAGCAGCCTCCTTTATACTATATCTATCATATATAGATTTCATCTGCATATCATCAGTAATTACTAAACCATTAAACTGTAATTCATCTCTTAATAGGTCATTTACAAAATACTTTGATACAGAGGCCGGACTATCCTGATCGATATTAGGGAATAGTATATGGCCAAGCATTACAGCATCTGCATCATTTAATGTCTCTTTAAATTGATAAATATACTCATCTAGCATATCTGCTGTAATACCCACACTGTCTAACTCAGAGTGTGAATCCTGTGTCTCATTACTATGCCCTGGGAAATGCTTAACACAAGCTACAATATCCGCATCTCTATATCCCTTTAACATAGCTTTTGCTAACTCTATACCATTGCTCTGATCACCTCTAAAAGTTCTTGTAAAGAGAAAAGACTGTTCATTTGAAATATGGTCGAGTACAGGGGAGAAGTTCATATTAATACCCAACTCTTTTAACTGCTTACCTCTACTTTTTGCAATATCATATGCCTGCTTTGTACTCTCTATATCATATTGAGATATATCGTATGTATCCTCAAACCATATTCTAGATACCTGCCCACCCTCCTGGTCAACAGAGATAAAGAGGGGGTGTTTAGACATACCCTGAAGAGTACCTGTAAGAGTTTTTAACTGTTCCTGTCCATCTATATTGTACCCAAGTAGTATTACACCTCCAATATATCTCTCCTTAATCATTTTAGTGATGTAGTAGTCAGGTTCTTTACCCCAGAATCCTAATATGAAGAGCTGTCCAACCTTTTGCTCAAGAGACATGGATTGTAATATCTCCTCAGTATCTACTCTATTTTCAGATATATACTTACTAAAACTCCTAAAGAGTAGAGTACAAAATATTAAGAATACTACCAACAGAAGCAGTTTATTTATACCTCTTTTCAATCATTCTTTAAAAATATCTTAGGTAATAGCCGACCAGTACTTCTTACATACTTATCATACTCAGAATTACCCTTATACCTTTCCTTGTACTCTTTCTCTAATTTAGGTATACCAGATACAAAGAGTAAAAGTACTGAAATATATATTGGAGAAACAATTGTAAGAAGAGAGAAGTCATTTAGGTATGGTAAGACATAGATGTATACACCAACCCACATAAGTATCTCTCCTAAGTAGTTAGGATGTCTTGAGTATTTCCATAGTCCTGTACTAATCCATCTGTTCTTGTTCTCTGCAACATTCTTAAATACAAACTTCTGTACATCAGCAATACTCTCAATAGCTATACCTAAAATCGCAATTAACAGACCTATATATGAAAACCAACCTAAGGAGGTATCCCGATTAAGAAGTAATGTGTATGTAGTTGGTAGAAGTATTACAAATACAGAGATTGCTTGTAGTAACCAAAAGGATGCAAATTTTAGAGGCTTCTCTCTAATACCATCAAATCTTTTATCTTTCTTAGTTCTCACTACTCTAACGAATAGAAAGATAGCAAGTCTTAATCCCCATACTACAACAAGTAAAACGAGAAGAAGTTTGAATATACTACTGTATTGATATACAAGAGAGTAGGAGAGTATAGATGCAATAACAAATGTTAAACCATATGAGAGATCTGTAACCTTATCTGTTTTATTAATAACAGCATATATAAAAAAGATTAACTGAAGAAAAAATATTACTCCTAGTACTATTAACATGTTATGAATCATAGCTTACCTTATAAATATTTATATCTTTTATTATACTGCATCCAAAATATTAGTAAATTACCTCTCTCTTCCTCAAACCTATAGAGAATAGTCCTTACCCTCATTTATACTCATATAGTAATAACAGGTGAGGTATAACCCTCTATTTAATAATAACCTTTAATATTCTTTTTGTAAATTCTATTGACAAGAGATATCTCTACATGTATGTTTTAGTTACTAGGGTATTCGAATCCTAATAGTTGGTCCTAGAGACAGCTGTATTGGTTAAGATCCAAATGTCTTTTTCAATACTACTATGGATGAGAATTATTCTGTTAGTGGCTTCGGCTGCTAGCACTTAGGTAGTTGATTGGTGTAAAAGCTAATCTTTATATCTGCTTAGGTTAATTCTTGTGTTGAGATGCACAGGTTCCTAGTATTGAACAGTGCAGTTTGGTGTGCTGTTCTTTGTTTTATACCTCAAATAGCTTCCTAATACCCCTTATCTTTGAAGTTGCTAACTCTAATATAGATACAGCATCTACAAATACATTACCGTTATAGTTATCCCCCTGCTGTAGTTTATCAACATGAGTATCAAAATGTTCCTGTATATGTGTAAAAAGAGATATCTCCATCTTCTTAATCTCTCTAATCTTCTCCTCAGTAGGCTCTAATATTAAGGGTATTAACTCTTTTAAGAGATCTAAATACTCAGCATGTATAGCGCTTAACTGATCAATACACACATCCTTATTAGAGAAGTCTAATTCATGCATTCTTGTAAATACATCAGAGAAATCCTGTCCTAAATCCCCTATTTGTTCAATTGTATTAGATATTTTTACTAAAAGAACACTGCTATGAGCATCTACAATGGATAGCTTATTCTTTGCCAACTTTACAATTGCCTTAGTTATTTCATCATCAAGATAATCATTTAAAGACTCAAGCTTTTGAATTTTCATTAATGATTGTTTACTTGAGTTGTAATATATACCTATGGCTTCTTGGTATATTTGAATAGTATTCTCTATAGAGTAAACAATCTCTCTTTTAATATTCTGTATTTGGTTTCTAGCAGAGTGATCCCCTCCATTTAAATACTTAGGCATAAAAAGCACCTCCTGCTCATCACCAGGTACAAGCCTAGTTATTAGCCTCTCAAAAGGAGTAAGAAGTATTAAGAATATCCCCCCATTTATGACATTAAACATTACATGAGCCAATGCCGTCTGTTTAGCAACCCCATCTGTAATGAAAGATAGAAGCTGTATAAAAGGAGAGAGCAGAAGTAGAAAGAGTGTAGTTCCAAATAGATTAAACATGACGTTTGCTAAACCAGCCCTTTTAGCATGCAAAGAGAGTCTAGAGGATGCAATATATGCAGTAATACTTGAACCTAGGTTCGCTCCTAAGATCATAGAAATAGCAACCTCTATTGGTATCAATCCTTGCATAGCAAGAATAACTACTATACCAGAAGTCACAGAGCTAGAGTGAACAATAGCGGTAAAAAGAGCACTAAAGGAAAATGCAATAAAGGGATTAGAAAGATTAGCAAATATAGCTACTACCTGTTGATTGTCACTTAGAGGTGCAATAGCAGAGGAGAGTAGGTTTAAAGTAAAAAGAATAAATCCCAGGAAGAAGATTGGCTTACCAATAAGCTTAAATTTCTTACCTGCTAACTTAATAATTGTACCGACAATAATAAGTACAGGGGCTAAAACAGTAGATCCAAGTAGTGCTAACTGTGCAGTGATAGTAGTCCCAATATTTGCTCCAAAAAGTATCCCTAAGCTATTTCTAAAAGAGATAACTCCAGTATTAACTAGTACTACTGCTATAACAGAGACAGCAGAACTTGACTGTATAACTGCAGTAGAGAAAGCTCCTACAATAGTTCCCATGAACCTATTCCTAGACGCTTTAGCAATTAAATCTCTAAATCTTTCAGAAGCCAAAGATTGAAATTCTTGACTTAGATTCTCAATAGCATAAAGGAAAAGGATTAAGGCAGAAATAATACCTAAAAAAATTTTTATATATATTGGATCTATATCAAACATATCTCCTCCAATTTATCATATTCATACAAAAGCTCCAACTGTATACTCAGGAATAAAATATCTAGTAGGATTACTCTGTATCTATAGGGTCACCATGATCACCACTAATTACAATACCATCAGAATCAAATGCTCCGGCATTAATAATTTCTCGAAATTCCTGTATCGTTAAAGTATCTGGATCAAAATCTTCTGGATCATATCCTAATGCAAGAAGTATTTCCCTTATCCTAAGATCCATATTCTCGTTTCTCCCTTTTTCTTTTGGCTTTTCTATTTCTCCCATCCCATATTATATTACTTCTTTTTAGAAAAGACCACAGCAACAACTTTTTCGTATCCTTTCTAAATGTTCCCTATAAAGATATACAGATGGTATTCCACTCCTTTCAATACTCTCTCTTTGCCTTTTCTTTCTTGCCTTTGTTTTTCTCTCCTTGTTGTTGTAAGCACCTCCATTTTCTTTCATCATAGTAATCTCTACAATTTTTCCATCTCTCGTTTTGGGATTGTAAACAAAAAAATCAGGAATACAATCTATATCCTCTCTACAATCAACATCCTTTATCAATGGTTCTCTGAATACAACTAAACCTCTTGATTGGAGTAAATATACAAACTCTCTTTCACAGCTACTCATTTCAAAAAAATCCATATCTACTGGAGAATCAAGATACATATTTGGGTATCTTTCAAAAAGCTCCTCTTGTATATCACAGTACTGATCTTGTTCTCGTTCAGACATATATTTGTTAACTCAAGTTCTAGATATAGAAATATAGCATAGAAAAAAATATATAACTAGAAAGCATACCCTCCCCCGTGGTACAATCCACCTATGTCAAAAACAGTATATTTAGACAACTCAGCCACTACAAAGATACATCCAGAGGTAGTAGAAAGTATGATGCCATACTTAACGCAGCTGTATGGAAATGCTTCAAGCATATATAGAATTGGAAGGGAGAGTAGGAAGGCAGTAGATAGTGCAAGGGATAAGGTTGCTAAAGCTCTTAATGCTACTTCTAGTGAAATCTTTTTTACTAGTGGTGGTACAGAGGCAGATAACTGGGCAATTAAGGGTGTTGCATTTGCGAATGAAAAGAAAGGTAAGCATATTATCACTACAAATATAGAACATCATGCAGTACTACATACATGCCAATATTTAGAGAAACTAGGCTTTGAAGTAACATACCTACCCGTAAAAGAGAATGGAATAGTTGATGTAAAGGACTTAGAAGATGCAATTAGAAAAGATACAATATTAATATCCGTAATGTTTGCTAACAATGAAATAGGAACTATCCAACCTATTAAAGAGATAGGGGAGATTGCTAAGGAAAAAGGGATATACTTTCATACAGATGCTGTACAAGCTATTGGCAACATTCCCATTGATGTTAATACTCTTAATATAGATTTGCTCTCTCTTTCAGGTCATAAATTTAATGGACCAAAGGGAGTAGGTGCACTGTATATAAGAAGAGGAGTTAATATCAGTAGCTTACTACATGGAGGTGCTCAAGAGAGAACAAAAAGAGCAGGTACAGAGAATGTTGCTGGTATAGTTGGTCTTGGAAAAGCAATAGAGATAGCTACAAAGGACATAGAGAAGAAGAGTAAATATTTAACAGAGTTAAGAGATATGACAATTGAAGGATTACTCTCCACTATTCCAAATACAATATTAAATGGTGATCCAACAAAGAGACTACCTGGAAATGTAAATGTATGCTTTAAATATATAGAGGGTGAATCAATCCTCCTCATGCTAGATATGAAAGGTATATATGCATCTAGTGGCTCTGCATGTACCTCTGGTTCTCTAGATCCATCTCATGTACTGCTAGCAATAGGTCTTCCTCATGAGATAGCACACGGCTCTCTTAGACTGACATTCTCTACAGAAAATACAAAGAAAGATATTGAATATCTCTTAGATACTCTACCTCCAATAGTAGAGAGATTAAGAGAGATGTCACCTTTAATTTCAAAAACTTAATAACATGGAAGGATATAGTGAAAAGGTAATGGAACACTTCTTTAATCCACGAAACGTAGGAGTAATTGAAGACGCAAACGCTATCGGAGAGGTAGGAAACGCTAGATGTGGTGACATTATGAAAATGTATATGACTATTAAAGAGAACATAATTGTAGATGTTAAGTTTCAAACATTTGGCTGTGGAGCTGCAGTAGCTACAAGTAGTATGATCACGGAGTTAATAAAGGGTAAAACAGTGGAAGAAGCATTAGAGATATCTAATAAACATGTGGCAGAAGCACTAGATGGATTACCTCCAGTAAAGATGCACTGCTCTAATTTAGCAGAATCTGCTGTTAAAGCAGCTATTGATAACTATAAAGAGAAGAATGAGTCAAAGAAGTAAGAAAAAAGTAATGCTTGGAATGAGTGGAGGAGTAGATAGCTCTGTAGCTGCTTACCTATTAAAAGAACAAGGATATGATGTAGTAGGAGTAACAATGCAGGTATGGGATCAAACTTCACATGATGATGGCTGTTGCTCCCTTTCATCTGTTGAAGATGCTAGAAGAGTAGCAAACAGATTAGATATTCCCTTTTACGTATTTAATATGAAAGAAGAATTCCGTAAATACGTTATTGATTACTTTATAAAAGAGTATGAATCAGGAAGAACCCCAAACCCATGTATAGCGTGTAATAGATATATAAAGTTTGGATCATTACTTGATAAAGCAAAGAGTATGGACATAGATTATGTAGCTACTGGTCATTACGCAATAATAGAGAAGGAAGATAGTAGATATTTACTTAAAAAAGCAGTTGACGATACAAAAGATCAAAGCTATGTACTGTATAACCTTACACAGGATCAACTCTCTAAGACTCTATTACCGTTAGGTAAGTACAAGAAAACAGAAATAAGGGAGATAGCAAAGAAATTAAACTTCTCTGTAGCATCTAAACCAGATAGTCAAGAAATATGTTTTGTGGAAGATAACGATCATCATAGATTTATCAAAGAATATACTGGTAAAGATATACAGGAAGGAAACTTTGTAGATATAGATGGTAATGTATTAGGTAAGCATGAGGGTATTACAAAGTACACAATAGGACAAAGAAGAGGGCTAAGTATAGCAGTAGGTAAGCCTATGTTTGTTTTAGATATAGATGTAGAGAGTAATAAAGTAATAGTAGGAGAAAATGAAGAGCTATTAAGTGATGGATTTTCCGTATACGATCTTAACTGGATATCTATTGATAAACTAGAGGAAGAAATGAGAGTAAAAGCAAAGATAAGGTATAAGGCTACGGAACAAGATGCAACTATAGTACCCTTAGAAGATGGCCGTGTTAGAGTTATTCTTGATAGTAAGCAGAGAGCAGTTACACCTGGGCAATCAGTTGTCTTTTACAGTAATGAGTATGTAGTAGGTGGGGGTATAATCACAAAGTAGTTGACATTCTCCCTCCATCTTATGTATATATAGAGATACTATAAGTCCTAATTAAATTTACATCTCTTAATTAATGGAGAAAGAATTGATACAAGAATCTCTTTTTGGAAACTCAGTGCAAAATAAAGTAGAATCTGGAAAGATTGATCCTAAAGAAAGACATCTTTTTTACCAAGGTCTACTACAAGGTGCTGTAGAGCCTGAAGAGATTGAAGATACTCTCTTTATTGATCCTTTAACCGAATTACCTGAAGATTTTCCAGAGATTAATAACTATGTTAAAGCTCTTGGAAACGAATTGGTAGATATAAAAATCAAGTTTAAAGAATTTCGAATAATATTCGAAGGTGGAGAGGTACAGTATAATATAGATCCGTTCTTTGATTCATACCAAGTTTCACAAATAGTAGTATATGGATCTACAACAGAGCCAGGTGTAAGGTCCCTCTATACTAGACATCTTGATACAAATCTCTATTTCGAGATGTACACAAAAGAACTCCTCAAGTATGCGAAAGATAGTGATTTGCTCTATCGTATAGATGACAATTCTATAATGAAAATTACAATAGCGAATCCTGAAGTTACTAATATTAAAGATTGGTGGAGTAAGTAATTTGAGTTTCTACTCATATTGGTATACATTAGAAACAATAAGTTTCTTTCTACTGCCAATGATACAACAGAGAGCTTCATTATCTATCTTAAGAAACCATTCAATTGGAGATTTACTTAAATAGAGAGTATGAAGAAATTTTTACAAAGGATATCAAAAATAAATAAGGTAGTTATATATCTAAGCCTTTCAGATGTATTTACATGGGGACCATACACCATTATCTCCTTACTCACAGGACTGTATCTTTCTACAAAATTAGGACAAGATGTTGTTCAATTTATAGGGGTAGGAACCTCTATATATTTCTTCACAAGAGCACTGCTTCAAATCCCTATAGGTATTCTTACAGATAAATTAAAGAATGATAGGGATGAAATACTTTTTCTTTTCTCTGGGGTTTTACTAATGGGTTTTCCATTCCTCTTCTATCCTCATATTGTTAATCAGTATCAGTATTTCTTCTTACAATTTCTCTTCGGTTTAGGAGCCTCTATGAACGTTACTAATTGGAGAAAGCTTTTTGCTCTTAATATAGATAGCGGTAGAGAGGGTAGACAGTACAGTATATATGAGGTCATTATGAGTGTATCTACTGCCTTTGTGTGTATGTTAGGTGGATATATTGCAAATATGGGAGATGTATATTTTGATAATGTAATGAGAATTTCAGGAATAGTTATGATGCTTGGTGGTATTTGGTCTATTCTTCTTTATAAATATGAAGAGAGGAATAGTAAAGTAAAAAAGCTCTCCTAGGTAAGTAACTGGAGTACTCTGTAGAAACGTGTACACTCCATATAATAGGTATATATGCAATACAGGAGTATGAACTCCTTTTATACATTTAATGCTAGAGCAGGGGCTACTGTGACTCTACAGAGGGAGTAACAATCCAACCAGATATCAATCTCCTATCTCCATTCCTTTCTAAACATGTAGATATGACTAACTGAGCATCAGGAGGTGTACTACTGTCTTGTAATATTCTAGTATCTTTACTCCATATAGCTTCTAATACAACATCCCCTATCTGTATTTGTGTTCCTTCTAACTCACCTTTAGTGAAGAGTAGGTGTAAAAGATCACCGAATAGATAGTGTTTGTTTGCTAAAGATAATCCATTGTGTGTATGTAATTGATATATATCATCTTTAATAAATATTGGTCCTCCAAGTACAATATTTTTATTCTCATCTAACTGTCTTTGCCATTTATAATCTCCATCAAGGAGTGTATCTAATTCTTCTACAGTACTTTCTGTATACTCTCCTAAGTATGTGTATTTGAAATAGATTTCTTTTCCTTTCCATCTAGTAGGTAACTCTCTGTTTAATAGCTTAAAAGATATTAAAGAGGTATTACCCTCTACAAAAGAGAGTAGATTTCCTAGTGGATTAATATACTTTTCTTCCTGTATAGGGGTATTAGCTACTGCATATATTTCTGTATTAACAACTTCTTCCTTTGTATTAGGAAGAAACACAGAAAATGTGTAGATAGCGGTACATATTAGTAGTACCGCTATCAATATATTTAATAATTTAAACTTCATTAAACTCTATTTAGGTATTCTCTACCTACATATATTAATGATGCACCTGTTACAAGCATTAGTAATGATTGTATTAGGTATACAGAAGATTTCTCAACTGCAGCTGTCTTAGCTAGGACTACTGTAGTAGTACCCTTTACTTCTGGAGTGTCTGCAACTACACATGCAGCAGTAGCAGGACATGTCTTCCATCCACCTTTTCCATCAGGAATCTCTATTTTAGGATGACCACAGGTAGTTGGACATACTCCCTCTGCAGGACATTCTATTACCTTATCAACGGTACAATTCACTATCTTACTCTCATCCGTTGGTTGTAACTCACAATTAATTTCAGGATCTGAACCACAAGGCAGGGAAGCATACGCATCCTCTGTCCACTCAGGAAGATCTAAACTATCAAAAGATGGCTTTTCACATACTCCATCCTCAGAATTTAAGATATAGGGGATATCAATTGGTCCAAAAGTTTCTGTCTTGTAAGTTGATTCTACCCATATAGCATCTGTTTCAACTAAAATTGCTTTACTACACGCCTTTGAAGAGTTATTACTCCTATACCAATGATTACTAATTGGGCACTCCCAAGAGTATGTGAACCAATTGTAATATTCATCTGCATATTTAGTTACCTCTTTGTAACATTTAACTCCACACTCTGAACCACACTTTACATTCTCCTCCGGAAAGGAGTATCCCTCAGGGCATACGTAATGGCCCTCTACATCTACAACTTCGCGACTAGCAGAAAAAGGTACTAAGTCACAACTCTCCTCACAGACCTCCCTGTAAAGGGTTTGCTCTTTGGTACCTTCATTACTACCACACCTCTTCGCTACACACTCTGACGTATCTCTCCATTCCTCTTCTAGTCTAGGTTCTTCTGGTTTAATAATAGCTCCTAACACCTCCCCAGGAGAGTAAACTAAGAAGAGACCGAACAGAAATGAAAAAATTAAAAGAAACGCTGCAAAGAACTTTGTTTTGCTTTGCATACCAAAAAATAATAATAATTTATTATCAATCGGTTTCGCCATTTGCTCACCACTCTTAAGGCGACCATATTACAAAGAGAGGGTCCTTGCATTTGATAATATTACTTTGCCATTTAAATTATTCGATGTCAATATAGTAAATAATATGGGAAGGATATATAATTTATGATGTTAACAAAATCAGATTTCCTAATATATATTAAATCTCCACTGCACCTTTGGGCTAAGAAGAATAATCAGTATTCAGAAGAGCTTACTGAGTATGATAAACACCTAATAAAACAGGGATATGAAGTAGAGGCATTAGCAAGAGAGTATGTAAGAAAGTATATAGATAAGGATGCAATATATCAGAAAGAGTATAAAACAGAAGAACTCTTGTCTAAGGCTGATATTGTAGTAGGTAATAATATATACGAAGTAAAAAGTACAACTTCAATAGAGAAAGAACATAAGTTAGATGTATGTTTTCAATACTATACAGCAAGTAAAATAGAAGATATTGATAATATATATCTAATATACCTTAACAAAGAGTATGTAAGAGAGGGAGATATAGATTTAAAAGAGCTTTTCATTGTTAAAGATATGACAGAGTATGTAAAAGAGAATTTACATACAGTTGAGGGATTAATAAAGGAGGCAGAACTCATAACTAAGTTAGATAACCCTAAAGGATTACTTGAATGCTATAGACCGAAAGAGTGTCCATGTATAAATCTCTGTCATCCGAATCTCCCAGAGTACTCTATTTACAGTATTGCTAAGGCAGATGAGAAAAAGCTTAGGCTATTAAAAGAGGATGGTATTTTAGATATTAAAGATGTACCTGATAGCTTTAAGCTAAGTGGTAAGCAGAGAAAACAGGTAGATGTAGCTAAGAGTGGAAATGTATATATAAATAAAGAGTTGGTTGCAAAAGATTTAGAAGATTTACAATATCCAATATATTTTCTAGATTACGAAACATACTCTTGGGCTCTACCACAGTACAGTAAACATAAGGTATATCAATTTGTAGTATTTCAGTACTCACTACACATACTAAGCAAAGATGGGGAGCTTACACATAGGGAGTATCTCTGTACAACTACAAGTGACCCTATGAAAGAGATACTTGAGAATCTAAGTAAGGATATTAAGGAAGAGGGAAGTATACTGGTATGGAATAAAAGCTTTGAAATGGGTTGTAACAAAGAGATGGCTAGAATATATCCAGAGTATGAACTATTCATAGAGGATATTAACAGTAGGATATATGACTTAGGAGATATATTTAGTAAGCAGATGTATATAGATCCTAAATTTAAAGGTAGTTGGAGTATTAAGAATGTATTACCTGTATTAGTACCAACTCTTACATATAAAGGTATGGATATTTCTAATGGTACAGAGGCTATGGTTAATTGGGAAAAGATTGTATATGGAAAAGTAGAAATGAAAGAGAGAGAAGATATCTATGACTCTCTTCTTAAGTACTGTGAACTTGATACCTTAGCTATGTATGAAATCTATAAATATCTAATTACCCTTTTATAGATTTAACAATATTACCGATTTCAAAGAAATCATTAGGTATAGTCATAATAATCTTTTGAGCAGGATCTGCAGATATCTCCTTTAATGTTTGTAATGTTCGAAGTGACAGTGCCCCTTTATTCTTTGCTAATATACCTGCTGCTTCAGATAGCTTAACAGATGCCTCTTTCTCTCCCTCGGCTTTAATAATTCTTGCTTTTCTATCTCTCTCTGCCTCTGCCTGTTGAGCCATAGCTCTTTTCATGTCACTCGGTATTTCAATATTTTGCATCTCAACAGCTAATATATCCACACCCCAATTCTCTGCAGCCATATCAACAATAGCCTTAATCTGCTCTGCAATTGTAGTTCTCTGAGAAAGAAGCTCATCTAACGATACACTCCCAATTATATCTCTAAGTGCAGTTTGTGATTTAGCAGATATCTGATTCTGATGATTCTGAACCTTAAAAATTGCTACCTGTGGATTAACAACCTTAAATCTTACAATACCATCAATCATACATGACACATTGTCCAGTGTAATAGCTTCCTGCTTAGGTATATCCATAACCTGCTCCCTTATATCTACCTTTTGCACTGTTTCAAAGTAGGGAATTATGAAATTAAGACCTGGTGTTAATGTTCTAGAGTATTTACCCAATGTTAGTACTAATCCATGAAATCCCTCTGGTATTATTCTAATTCCCGCAAAGAGAGTTACTAATGCAAAGAATAGTAAGATATATATAAATGGCATAGTTATATTTACTTAACTTATCTCTTTAATATACCTTAAAAAGCTACTGTATTCAACATTTTGCATATATAGAGCAATTAATATAGAATACAGAAATATGAATAAAGTAGGGGTAAAAGAGAATAGTATATTTACAAAAGGTAGTATAGAAAACGTTATCTTTGATCTAGATGATACACTTTTTCAAACAGGAGAGTATTACAAAAGTAATATGTTGAAAATGGCTCAGTATATATCTAAGCTCTTAGATGATAGCTCTCCAGAGAGTGCAGAAAGGATATATAAAGAGGGGGTAGCTATACATAAAGAGGTTGGCCATCCAATGTTACTTAACAAACTTATGAAATTAGCAATAGCTAAGATATATGGAGATAATCTTCCAAATCAAATAGAAATTGATTCATATTTAGATAAAACAGTAGAACTCTTCTATAAGGGAACCCCTGAGCTTAAAGAGGGTACTCTCTGTGTACTCGATATGCTTAATACTCTTGGTATTAGAATAGGTATACACTCTCATTCTCAACCAGAATGGACAGAGAGAAAGGTAAGATATATACAAGATTGCTTTAAAGGGAAATACGGTAAGGATATACAGTTACTCTTCCACTCAACCCCTATTGAAGAGAAGAAGGATATACAGGGATGGAGAGATGCATTAAAGAGTTTTGACTTTGATCCTAATACAACATTAGTTGTAGGAGATAACCTTAGAGATGATATTTTACCTACTCAAGAGCTAGGTGTAAGAGTGTTACTGTTAATCTCTAATAGCAGATGGTCTTCAAATGCACAATCTAAAAGTGATAAGGATATTATAAGGATAGAGAATATTGAGAATCTTTGTGAGTTATAATTTCCCTAGTATAGAGAAATATCTACAATCTTGTTATAATACATTGTTAAATTAAGCCTTCTTTATATGGAACTCAAAGACAACTTTGACTCTGAGTTAAGAGACACTTACTATGTACATGAAAGCGGTAGAATTGATTATGAGAATTTCTTAGATGATACTACAGAATCATTTCCACCACAGATGGTTGAAATAGTTCTAAAAAATATTGAGAAAGAAACTTCAACATTCCCAATGGGTAGTACAACAGAGAACTCTTTAAATAGCTTTACTGAATATCTAAAGAGTAAAGACATTGAAACTGGAGACCCAACTCAAGCAATCGATACTACAACCATAAGGGTATTAAAAAGTTTAAAAGGGATTTTTAATAGTACTGATAAAGAAGAAGCACTCTTTCTACTCAATATCATATGCTCAAGCTATATACTAAAAGGAGACTCTGCCTTAGAAAGAACAGTCCTAAAAAACGGTCTTACACTAGACCAGCATATGAGAGAGAATGGTGCTCCTAGAAATATTCAAAGACATGTTAATGCTGAAGAGATGGGTGTTGTTTTAGCAAATGTGAAATATATCTTTGATCAATCATTAGGGTAAGGCTCTACAGTATTCCAACAATATCAATATACTCCTCTTTAAAGTATCCATACTTTTCATCAGGCATAAGTAGCACTTTGTCTATTCCTAATTTTCTTACAAACTCCGGTTCGTGACTTACTAAAAGCATTGTCCCTTTATACTCCTTTAGTACCTCTAGAAGAATCTTCTGAGAATCAGGATCTAAGTAAGTAGTAGGTTCATCTAAAAGGAGTACGTTATGCCTACCTGCAAAAAGCTTTGCTAGTGCAAGACGAGTCTTTTCTCCACCAGATAATGTTTTAATCTTTTGGTTTACCATATTACCTGTAATTAGAAATCTTCCTAGGAAAGCTCTCCTATCAATATCTCCCCATTCTAAACCGTATATGTTTTCCATAACTGTTTGATTGTAATCTAATCCCTCATACTCTTGAGAGTAATATCCTACAGAGGTTCCTGCTCCCCATGTATATTTACCTTTTGTTTGTTTTAATTTCCCAGCCAATATCTTAAGTAAGGTTGTTTTACCAGCACCATTCTTACCTATGATTGCAAACTTCTCTCTCTTCTCTATTTCAAAAGATATATCTTTTAATACAGGTACTCCCTTTGTATATGACTTAGATATATTTTCTACCTTCAGTATATTCCTGCTGCAATTAAGTGGAGTAGGTATAGCAATCTTTATCTTCTTACTCTTTACTAATTTCTGAGATATGTCCTTAGCTTTCTGTTTCTCTCTCTCTGCTAACTCAAACTTTCTAGCAGCTTTCATTTTCTCTTTAGTAGAGCCTCTTCCTGCTAGCGTTTTAGCACTCTCATATATCTTTTTAGCTTTCCTCTCTTGAGACTTTAGTGTCTTTACTAACCACTCCTCTTTTAGTTCAATCTGTTTAAGAAATTGATCATAGTTACCTTTATATACCTCCACACTATGAACCCTCTCATTTAGATACCATATCTTAGAGATACCCTTATTCATGAGTCGAAGATCATGAGAAACAACTATTACTGCATGAGGATAGTTAACAAGGTAGCTCATTAGCCACTGTGCAGAGGGTATATCTAAAAAGTTAGTAGGCTCATCTAATATTAAAAGATCTGATTTTTCTAAAAGTATTCTTATTAACTCAACCTTTATCTTCTGTCCACCAGAAAGCTCTTCTAATATTGAGTTGCTATCCTTATCACCCATATTCATATGGTTAAGAAGCTTGTTTATTTCCCACTCCGCAACCTCTATACCTCTTTCAACTATCAGATACTCTCCGATGGTAATACTGTACGAAGATGTCTCTATTTTACTTATCTGAGTATTACCTATCTCTTTGTGAACCTCTTGAGAAAGATATGATAGGTTTCCATTAAACTGTATCTCTCCTAAGTCTGCTTCTTCTTTACCTGCAATTATTTTTAACAGAGTCGATTTACCTGCACCATTAACTCCAATGAGTCCAACCTTTTCATTTTGGCCTAGAAATAGAGTTATATTTTTTAATATTTCTTTCTCTCCTTTAGAGAGAGAAACTGAATTTATAGTTAACATAGCGAGAAATTATACATTAACATGCAAGATATTTGAAATTTAACTATCTTTTACTTTGATAGTTCAAAAACATATCCTTAGGGATTTTATCTCTTTTATGGTAGAATTATGGCTTGCTTATGGAAGAAACATCATTTAAACAAGACAAAATTAGGAATGTAGCTATCATAGCTCATGTTGATCATGGAAAGACAACTCTAGTAGATGCCTTTATGAAGCAGACCCATATGTTTAGAGATAACCAAGAGGAGATGACTCAAACAAGGATATTGGATAGTGGTGAATTAGAGAGAGAGAAGGGTATTACAATTAGGGCTAAAAATATCGCTATTAAATATAAAGAGTACAAGATAAATATTATAGATACTCCCGGTCATGCAGATTTTGGTGGTGAGGTAGAGAGAACCTTAAATATGGCAGATAGCTGCTTACTACTTGTTGACGCGCAGGAAGGACCAATGCCTCAAACAAAGTTTGTACTTAAGAAAGCACTAGAGATGGGTCTAAAACCTATCTTAGTTATTAACAAGATAGATAAGAAATTAGCGAACTGTTCAAGGACAATAAATAAGGTACAAGATCTTTTCTTAGAACTAGCAACTGATTCTAATCAGTTAGACTTCCCAATCTTTTATGCAATAGCAAGAGAGGGGAAGATCTTTAGTACAATACCAGATGGAGATTTAACAGTTTCAAACAGTATAGCGGGGGACGCCACTATCATTCTAGAAGAAATCATTAATAATACTCCACCTCCAAAGGGAGATATTAGCTTACCATTCCAGATGCAAATCACAACTCTCGAGTATGATGCTCACTTAGGAAGGTACTTGGTGGGTAGAATAAATAGGGGAACTATAAAAGTAGATATGCCTGTTGTTTTAATATCAAAGGATGGAAAGATACAGGGAAGAGTAAAAGAGCTTTTTACAAAAGAGGGGCTTAATTGGGTACCAATTAAAAGTGCTAGTGCTGGAGAGATAGTAGCTATGACAGGTATAGAGTCTACAGCAATAGGGGCAACACTTTGTGATATCAAAGCTCAGGATATACTACCTGATATAAATATTACACCACCCTCTGTTAAGGTAAAGTTTGAAGCTAACAGTTCACCCTTTGCAGGTAAAGAGGGTAAGTTTGTAACTGCTAAACAGTTAGAACAAAGATTAGAGCAGGAGAAGGATTTAAATATTAGTCTTAAAATATCAAAGGTCGGAGGCTCTAGCTACTACGTAGCAGGTAGAGGAGAGTTACAGCTCTCAATACTTGTAGAGCAGTTAAGAAGAGAGGGATATGAATTCCAACTAAGTAAACCTGAGGTTGTACTAATTGAGAAAGATGGTAAAACTTTAGAACCAGTAGAGGAGTTAATCATAGATGCCCCTAACGAGTACCTTAGTACTATTACACAAGAGGTAAGTAGTAGAAAGGGTGAAATGGTAAATATTGAGAATGATAATAACCAGACTAGATTTACATACAAGATATTGACTAGAAATTTAATAGGTCTACACCGAATTCTTATGAATGCTACAAAGGGTACAGCTATTATTAATAGCTTTGTAGTTGAGTATGTTCCTTTGGAGAAACATGACCCTCTATTTAGAAAAGGTGTCATTATTTCAGGAGATGATGGTACTACACTAGCGTATGCACTAACTACAATACAGGAGAGGGGTCAACTGTTTGTAGGACGCTCAGAGGAGGTCTACCAAGGAATGATTCTTGGTATTAATCATCATGAACAGGACTTAGAGGTAAACCCATGTAAGGCAAGGCATAAAACAAATGTAAGAATGTTAAGAAGTGAAATGACTGAGATTAATCTTAAATCGACTATTCCTCTTACAATAGAGTATGCTCTTTCCTTTATTAACGATGATGAGTTAATAGAGATTACTCCTAAAAATATTAGACTTAGAAAGAAGCTCCTAACTGAGACTCAAAGAACCTGGGCAAAAAGAAGCTCTCTAACAGCATATGCAAAAGCACAAATGGAACAGAATCAAACTTACGAGTAACTACTCATATCTTAAAGCTTTTACAGGATCTAACTTCGCAGCTTTCATAGAGGGATATATACCAGCAAGTATACCTACCAATATACTACTCAGTGCAATTATCAGTGCATTACCAAGTTGAAAATGAAAGAACTGAGAAATATCCAAGAACCCTTGCTGTGCTAATGTCTCTACTACGAAAGGATCTAATACTTTCATAATTAAAAAGGTTATAGATAGTCCAAGTATTCCACCAAATAGGCCAATGAGAGCGGATTGTATAAGGAAGATAATTAAGACTTGCAAATTAGAGGCACCAATAGCTTTAATTATTCCAATCTCTTTTGTCTGTTCATATATACTCATTATCATTGTATTAATAATCCCTATAGATGCAACTAGTGCAGATATTGATCCAAACAGAATTAGAGAGAGTGTTAAACCTGCAGTAAGAGTATCTACAAAACCTAGTATAGTTTCAGAAGAGATCACAAAAAGCCCTAAATCTTCATCAATATACCTTTCAATTTCTTTTGTTTTCCCATCCTTAGTATCAACATATAACTGAAAGTACCCTATATTAGAAATATACTCCTCAGGAGATGAATAGCCACCTAAATCTACCAATATGTCTAATGCAGTATCATTATTTATCCAGAAAGCATCATTTGCTGTATCAACTACTCCTACAACAGTAAATTCATACTCTTTGTCTATCATGCTTTTAGAAGACGATGAAAGGAACATACCAGAAGAAGAGCTTTTAGCTAAAATCTTTTTACCAAGGATATCTTCATCTGTTGTTTCAAAAAAACTTACTACAAACTTACTTACAAAAATATCATTACTCTCTAGAATCTCTTTTTTACCATAGAACTCTTTATACATATGATGAGTACCTGGCAAATCTGAAGCAGCTACTACCTTAGAAGGATACGGTATATCATCACCTTCAAGAAAAAGCTCTAGGCCATTTACAAAAAGCAACGGCTCTACAGATATGACCCCATCAATACCCTCTATCTCTTCTCTTAATTCATTAGTTAGTATCCTCTCCTCTTTTACCTTACCCTCTTTAGTAGGTGCATTTACCATACCTCCAAAAGACATACTATCTTGTCCTGAGACGTACAGCTCCTGAGGTTTAAATCTTGTAGTTAATTCAGAGAGTAGGGCAGACTTTAAATCTGTCATTCCAAACAGAATGAAAGACATGAGCATGACAGCAATCATAATACCAAGACTTGTTAGTACAGTCCTTAACTTTCTTCTTAATACTAGATTTAGAGCATATTTAAACATTTTTACCATCAACCAAAGTTATTACCTCTTCTGTAAACTTCGCTATCTCTTTGTCATGAGTAACTAAGAGTATTGTTACCTTCTCAACCCTATTTAACTCTTCTAACAGTTTTAGTATTGCCATTCCTGTTTTACTATCTAAGTTACCAGTAGGCTCGTCTGCCAATATTATCCTAGGTGAATCTATCATAGCTCTTGCAATGGCGACCCTTTGTGCTTGACCACCTGAGAGCTCTTTAGGTAAATGTTTTCTTCTGTCATTTAAACCAACCATATCTATAAGGTAATCCAATCTCTCTGATATTTCTTTTCCTTTCCGTTTCTGGAATTTAATAGGTAGTAGTATATTCTCTTCAACACTTAAGGAGGGGATTAGGTAGAACTGTTGGAATACAGTACCTACAATATATCTTCTGTAATAGTTTGGGTCATACTCCTTAATATCCTTACCTTCGATAAGGATATCTCCTGTATAACCCCAATCTAATCCTCCTAAGATATTTAGTAGGGTAGATTTACCAGACCCAGATGTTCCAACTACCGAAATGAAATTTCCCTCTTCAATATTAAAATTAACACCTTGCAAGGCTCCTACTTGAAGGCCCTTGCCCATCTCATAAACTCTTTTAAGATTCCTAACCTCTATATATGCCATATCTCATTACTGTATATTAAAAAATGAAGAATTACAATCTACTGTGATATAATTGTAACCTATGAGTAAGAAGTTAAGAGTTTTACAATCAGATAATGATAAAGATTTAGAGATACTAAGAAAGATCTCTAAGAGTGTAGATAGGGAGGAGATAAAGAGTGCTTCCTTTCAATCATTCTTAGATGATTTAATATATACAGCACAAAATACAGAGACTGATGAGGGTTATAAAGTTGCAGGGCTTGCTGCAATACAGGTTGGTCGTGATATTAGAGTCTTTTGTATTTTAAATGATAATGACGAATTTGAAATTATGATAAATCCAGAGATAAAGATATTAAAAGAGAAAGAGATTATCGCAACTGAAGCATGTTTAAGTATTCCACATATACAGGGCAATGTTGCTAGATACAAGAAAATACGTGTATCATATTTAGATAGAGAAGCTCTTAGAAGAAAAGAGCGGTTCACTGATTGGGAAGCTAGAGAAATACAACATGAGTATGATCATTTAGAAGGTGTACTGTTTACTGACAAATTAGTAGACTAGAATATTTCTCTATTTCCATATACAATCAACTAGATATTTATATTTAAATACTGCCAATTATGAAGAAACTTCTTTTAATATCAATACTATTTACTCTTTTCCCTCTTTCTGTATATGCAATAGAGGATACTACAGTTAGAGATCTTTTCTCTCAATCAGAAGTTAATGCGCAAGAGATAGAGGAATTAGACAAAATAGAGGAGAATAGGGTGAAGGGGTTTGAGAATCAACTAGGTTTTACTCTCCCACAGTATACAGATAACCCTAGCTATGTTATTACTTTTGTAGATCCTTCACCAGATGCAAACGGTGTTCAAATAGATATAGATGGTAAAGGGTTTAATAATATTACAAGTCCATATACACTCCCTGCCCTTGGTATTGGACAACATACTTTGAAGTTTAGGTTCAATGATAAGGACGGTAATGTACAGCTTCTAGAGTATGATTTCATAGTTATACCTAGATCTCCCATAATTGCTCCTCCTACATTCAATGATAGTTCAATTACTGTAAAAGGTAGTGGTCTTTCCAATTCAGATATTTTAATATTTTTAAATTCAAATACATTTAATCATAAGGATGTAGTACAAACAGATTCTAATGGTGATTGGAGTATTACTGTAACTCCTGAGAGCTCTCTAGTAGAGGGGATATACTCTGTTACCGCATATACTAGAAAGTACGGATACGCAAGTGAATTCTCCGACCCCACAGTCTTTGAGGTAGGTAGTAGTAATAAAGAGAAGTCAGATAAAGATACCCCTCCAATATTCTTCTCATTCGCAAGTATTAAAATAGAAGATAGTATAGAGATATTGAGAAGCAATCCTGATTTAATTGTTCTAATTGCACTTCCATTCCTACTGGGTATTTCTTTGGCACTGATTCTTAGGAGTATAGCAAGGAAAAATAAAGAAGATTCTGTATATAAGAGGGTAGAGGGAGCAATAAAATCTGATAAGAAAGAAGATAGTGGACCTACATTAAGAGAGCTATTCGAAGGGAAGAATACACCTAAGCAGACAGATGTTGAGAGTGTAAAGAAGGAAGAACCTGTAAAAGAGAAAGAAGAAAAAGAGGTAAAAACTGATAAGGTTGTAAGCAAGGAAGAGTTTCTAAAGGAGTACAAGGATGTAGATCCTGATGACAACTCAGGTAAGGAGAAAAAGCTTCCTAAGATAAAGATCTCTTTGACTTCAAGAGAAGAGTAACTTCAATAAATATGATAGAATCTCTCAATAGCCAGGATGGTGAAATTGGCAGACACGCTACGTTCAGAACGTAGTCCAAGCAATTGGATGGGGGTTCAAATCCCCCTCTTGGCAATTATTTACTCCAATATGCAATATCTTCAAATCTTTGATGAGGGAATATGATACTCTCTAAGTCTCCAACTTTAATATCCTTCTTAACTACATATCTATAATTAGGGTGGTAGAGAAATAGAACTGGTGCATCCTGAGTTAAATACTTTTGGAAGAGAATATATTTCTCTGTTCTAACCTTCCTATCTACATTCCTTCTAGCATCCTCGAGTAAGATATCCACTCTTTCATATGAGTAGCCTGAGAGATTTAAATCTGGATAATTACTCTTAAGAGAGTGCCAAAGGTTATACTGATCAGGATCAACCGTTGTAATTATCTCATACATTAATAATTCAAAATCTCTTGTTGCTACTATCTCTTGAGAAAGCTGTGTATATGAAAGGGGTTCTAGATTAATAACTACACCTCCATCTTTAAGCATATCTTTAAAAACGTTTGCTAGTCGATTATTAAAATCATTATTATAGTAACTAAGTGTAAAACTTAAAATCTTTTTATCTTCGCTCTCGAAATATCCAGTCTCTTGGTTCTTTGTATATCCAGCACTCTTAAAATATTCAGCCGCTTTCTCCTGGTTATACTCATATACAGTAATATCTTTGTTATATGCCCACGAGCTTTGAGCTATTGGACCATTTGAAACTACACCTGAGATTTGAGCATCTTCCAGTAATCTACCTTTCTCTATTAAATAGTTTATCCCTTTCCTAATATCTTTGTTCTCTAGTTTCTCTTTCCTAGTATTAAAGATAATCATTCTAATCCTTGAATCAAGGGCAGTCTCATACTCCTCATACTCCGAGTATTCACTAGAGAAAGACATACTATGACTATCAACACCCCCCATCGCATCCAAGATCCCATTTCTAAATGCACCTTCCAATGCTTTGTAGTCTGAATATAGCCTATATACAATGGTATCTATCTTAGGGGTAACCCAGTAATACTCTGAGGCCTTAAGGTAAACAACATTAGGCTCAGATCTGTAAACCTTGTAAGGACCAGACCCTATTGGATATCTTGCAAATGAATTAAAAGGTATATCAGCTACAGCTACTTCCTCTAATATATGCTTTGGAACGATATACTCTGATACTACTTCAAAAAAAGTAGAGTTACTCTCAGGGAGTGTAAATCTTAATTTATCATCCGCTATCCTATCTATCTTCACATCAACAAGAGAAGAGCCTACAGTATCATATCCATGATCTCTTGAAAGAGTTTTTGCTAACTCAAACGTAAAGATTACATCCTCAATGGTTAATTTCTGTCCATCTTGCCACTTATGATCAAGTGAAATCATGAAATCGTATGTCTTACCATCCTGTGCTACTACCCACTCTTTAGCAACATTAGGTTGTGGAGTTCCATCTTTAGCTATATCTATGAATTTCTCAAATACTAAAGCTTGTATATCCTTATCCACAACATTTTGAGAAATGAAAAGAGGGTTGAATGTAGATATAGCGCCAACATTGCCCTCAACAAAAACTGATGCTTTTCTAGAGGAGAGTACCTCTGCAAGAGCATCACTTCTTAAGAAGCTAAACATACCAAAACCAAGCAGTAAGAAAATCAGTATGAAGCTTAAAGGTGAGGAGTTTTTAAATACCTTAATAATATTCTCAGGGTAGTTCCAAAGAGCATCTCTTAGAGAGAATCTTTTTCTATCAGTAACTCCAACCTTAATAACATCCTGAGAAGGTCTCATTAATTCAAATGCTTCCTTCATTGAAAGTTTCCCTTTTCTGCCTTTTTCAAAGCCTTGCGTGGTTTGACCCATTGTTATCCTTTTTAAGAATATTTAACTAATATCAATGATATTGTTACAAGTAGGAGTGTAAGGAATATTGTAAAGTAGTAAAGAAATTTCTCGAATCCTCTTTTTGTTCTATATACCTCTCCACCTCCACCAAACATCTTTCCTAATCCCTCTGCCCTATTTTGTAACAGAATGGAGATTACTACTAAAACACAAACTATTAGTTGAACATATAGCAGTATATTTTGCATTGTTGAATCCATGCGAATGATTATACAATATTATGAGCTTTTCTCAAGGACAGAAAGAATTGACACCAGTAATGATGCACAAACAGAAGCAACTGTCATAGTTACAACTGGTGTCATCTCCATACTATTTAGTATCAAACTACCTAAATCAAAGCCATTGAAGGTAGAGCTTTCAATATAGAAACCTGTCATAAAGAAATCTAATAGGAAGAAAAAACCCAACACTATTAAAGATGACATAACAAAGGTAGTAATAAAGTTCTCCTTAATTGTTAAGAACTTTAAGATAGTAGAAACCATTAACATACCAATAGAGAGTATTAACAGAGTTGCAAAGATATATAGAGGATTAGTAGGTAAGACAATACCATCAAACAATCCTAAGATAACATACGATATAAGCATAAACTGTATTAGATTTCTAATAAATTTTTTCATCTTCTATCCCCCTATATTATTCAAGTAGCATTTTACATGTATAAAAGTATCCAATGCAATATATTTTGACTCTATTTAATATAGGATAGTTACTAACTTGTTAAAGGGGTACATATTTATGTATATTTAGTTATAACTGTCCAAAATTCATTAATGAAAGAATTCGCCAAAACAAAAATTATAGCAACGATAGGCCCTTCCTCTTGGGATGAGAGTGTACTTAAAGAGATGATTGTAGAGGGTATGGATATCGCACGTATTAATGCATCCTTTGCAGACTTTGATGAATTAAGAAGAGTATCGAAAAGTATAAGGAGAATATCTCCAAGAGTTGCAATCATGCTAGATACGAAAGGACACAAGATTAGAGTAACAGGATTTAGTGAAGAGAAGGTTCTAAAGGAGGAAGATTTTGTAATACTAATATCCGAGAGTAGTACTCCTAATGAAAACTTACCGGAAAAATATATAGCTATTACATATCCTACTCTTCATGAGGATATAGATAGAAATTGTCAGATACTTCTTGATGATGGCAATATCATTCTTACAGTAGAGGATATTAGAGATAGAGAAGTCCTTTGCAAAGTACAACAGGGAGGAGTGCTTAAACCTAACAAGACTGTAAATATACCAAATGTTCACTTAAGATTCCCTTCCTTAAGTGAGAAAGATCAAAAGGATATTAAGTATGCAGTAGAGAATGATTTCGATTTTATCTCCGCCTCCTTTATTAGAAATATACAAGATATAGCAGAGATAAGAGAAGCTATGGGTAAAACAGATTGTAAGCTCATTGCTAAGATTGAAGATGGCGAGGGGTTAGAGAATATAGATGAGATAATTAACTATGTAGATGGAGTAATGATAGCAAGAGGAGATATGGGAGTAGAGCTACCCTTAGAAGATGTCCCTATACATCAGAAACAGATCATTTTTAAATGTAGAAATATTGGTATTCCAGTTATTGTAGCTACACAAATGTTAGAAAGTATGAGAGAGAGTAGAAGACCAACAAGAGCAGAGGTAAGCGATGTTGCAAATGCAATAATGGATGGTGCAGATGCTGTAATGCTCTCCGCAGAAACCTCTACAGGAAAGTATCCAATAGATGCAGTAAGAACAATGAACAAGATTGCTATTAAAGTAGAGAATGTCTTACGTCCTCAAAAGGTCATGGGAGACACAAATGCATGTATTGAAACAGATGAGCTGTGTAGAAGCCTATTTGATATGACTCACTCTCTATCACTTAAAGGCGTTATCGTAATCTCTATAACTGGTAAAACAGTAAGGAGCCTATCTAGACACAGATTAAATATCCCAATATGGGAGATTAGTGAGAGTATTAAGCAGGTTAGACAAAGTTCTCTCCTTAGGGGTGTAAAGACTTTCTACCTAAAGAGTTTTCCTAAGGATAGGGATAGTACTGTTAAACATTCTGTAGAAACCGTATATTCATACGGAGAGTTGGATTTAAAGGATAAAATTGCTATTATTAGTGGCAGTTCTATCAAAAACAGATCCAAGAATACAATACTAGAAATAGTAGAAGTAAAAGATATCATTGGATCTTAAGGTGACGTAGCCAAGTTGGTTAAGGCCGCGGTCTGCAAAACCGCTATCACGGGTTCGACTCCCGTCGTCACCTAATGTATTGAAAAAGTGACTTTTTAGAGATAGAATACGAGCAGATTATGCCGAGATGGCGGAACAGGCAGACGCGCGGGACTTAAAATCCCGTTCTAGAAATAGAGTGGGGGTTCGATTCCCCCTCTCGGCATATTAATCAGCATCCTCAAACATATCAGGATTATCATTACCACATCTAGGACAAACCTTTAATTCTTTTGCTCCCTCATACAAATATCCACAGTTAAGACATTTCCACCTTAACCATCTACTATCTAAATCCTCTGGATTGCTATCTGGATTCTCTATATTACTGCTACTCTGAACTGGTACATGTGATGTTATATCAGGCTTCTCATCACCGTTAGGATTTATACTGTTGTTAAATGAATCGTCCATCTTTTAATCTTTCTAAAATTAAATTAAATGTTTCTACCTCATTTAATCTTGAGGTATCTAACACAATATCGTAGTAAAGACGTGGTGAATCATATTTAATATCATACAGCCTAAGGTATTTCTCCCTATCTATCCTATATCTCCTATTTAAATTCCTCTTTATCCTCATCCCCCTGATCAATCCTTTTACTCCTGTAGCTCCTTCCTTCGCTAACTTTCTTTTTACTCTAGTATTTATATCTGCATGCAACCATACAGTTGCAGTGCAAGGTATACCCTTTTTCTTTGCAAGAGCACCAAACACCTTACTCTCGATTAACACATTCCCTCTTTTAGCGTACTCCATTAAAAGAGAATCTATTTCTAAATCTAAGCTATTACCACCATCTGAGATATCTTGTAAGAACTCTTCAAACGACTCTATCTGTTCCTGCTTAGCCCTCTTCCTAAACATATCCCCTGCATATATCCTCTCTATGGAAAAATGCTCCGAAAGCATCTTTGAGATTGTTGAACTACCTGATCCTCCAGGACCTCCAATTACAAGTAATATTTTTTCATCTTTTTGTTTCATATTACAATATATAGTATATTAGTAGGCATACAATGTCGAGCAAAAGAGTAAAAAAAAGACAATCTAGCACTGGACAGCATGCTCCAGACAAATTCATACTACTTTTCTTAATAGTAATGGCCATATTTGGAGCCATTATGATCTACGATGCAAGTGTATACAAAGCTAATCAAGATTTTGGCAATCAATTTTACTTCCTAGGACAACAGTTACTCTGGTTACTTCTAGGTAGTATACCTGCCTTCTTCTTTTATATAATCGACTATAAGAAATTACTTAAACTTGCTTTACCAGGACTAATTGTAATAATTGTTCTACTTCTTTTAGTATTACTCTTTGGTACAGAATCTAATGGTTCTAAAAGATGGTTTCAGATTGGTCCAATACCTCCAATACAACCTGCGGAGTTTGCAAAACTAATCGTAGTAATGTACTTCTCAAGTTGGTTAGCTAAGAAGGATTACAACTATACAAAATTTGAAGATGCTCTTAAAAAGGGCTTCTTGAAGAATCTAGCTGGTTTCCTCGCTATCTTAGGAGCTGTTGCAATATTAATTCTGCTTGAACCTGACTTAGGAACAACAATGATAATATGTGTTACTGCATTTGCCATGTTCTTTGTTTCAGGCAAGGATAAAGCACACAACGTTGGATCATTAGGAGTAGTACTACTCTCAGTACCAATAGTAATCGTGGCTGCAATATTAGAACCATATCGTCTAAGTAGAATTCAAACATTTCTGACCCTTGTATTTACTGGTGAAGTATCAGATCCAATGGGTAGCGGATATCAGATGCAACAAATATTAATAGGAATAGGGTCTGGAGGATTTTGGGGTAAAGGATTTGGACAATCAAGACAACGATTTGGATACTTAGTTGAAAATACAGCTCATACTGATTCAATATTTGCTGTAATACTCGAAGAGTTAGGACTGTGGGGTGGTGCATTAATTGTATTCTCATGGATATTTTTCCTTTGGAGAGGTTTTAAGATTGCTCTTTCAGCTGCGGATCGAGAAGGGCAGCTACTTGCTACAGGTATAACCATATGGTTAACATGCCAAGCTTTCTTTAATATGGCAGCAAATGTTGGACTAATTCCCCTTACAGGAATACCTCTACCATTCCTTACATACGGAGGATCTAGTACAATAGTAACGTTAATGGCATTTGGATTACTTTTAAATGTAAGTCGGTATACAAAGCATGCATAAAAAGATATTAATAACTGGTGGTGGTTCCGGAGGTCACATATCAAGTGCGAATTCATTAATAGAGACTCTACTAGATAGCTACAGGATAGCTGTAGAAGATATTGTGTATGTTGGTGGTGATTTAGGTATGGAGAATGAGAAACCAGGTAATTCTCTTGAGCAGAAACTAATGAGTAAAAAAGCATTCAAAAGCTACTTCATAAGGGCAGGTAAATTACAAAGGACTTTTTCTTTAACAACAATTAAACTCCTCTTAAGATCGATATTAGGTTTCATTGACTCTTTTAAGATATTAAAGAGTGAACATCCTGACCTGGTTATTTCTACTGGAGGCTTTGTATCTGTTCCTGTATGTATTGTATCTTGGCTTTTTAAAGTACCAATCTTTTTACATGAACAAACTGCTTCTGTAGGTCTTTCTAACAAAATTGTAGGAGTTCTTTCTAAGAAAGTATATGTCTCCTTTAAGGACTCTTTAAAATACTTTAAAGAGGGTAAGGCTATACATGTAGGTAACAATGTAAGGAAAGCAATCTTTAAAAAAGATATTACAGAAGAAAGTAATAAAGAAATTGTACAATTAGTTAACAGTAAAGGGGAGCTTCCTTTCATATATATCTCTGGAGGAAGCCTAGGCTCCCATATCTTAAATATGAAAGTACTTAAAGAGCTTACAGAATTACTTGAGAAGTACACAGTACTTTTACAAACAGGGGATAACCAAAAGTTAAAAGAGTATGACTTAGCAACAGAGTATCACTCTAAATTAGACGAATCTCTTAAGAAAAGATTCCTACCTATTAAATACATAGATGAGAATAGTATTGGATATGTACTTAACAGTATGGATATCTTTGTTGGAAGATCTGGGGCAAATACAGTGTATGAGATAGGGGTGTTAAAAAAGAATGCCCTCTTTATACCAATACCGTGGGTTACAAATAACGAGCAGTATCTTAATGCAAAGGTTTTAGAAAATATTGGTACTGCAAAAATATTAGAAGAGAAATACTTAGATAGTACAACCCTTTGTAAAGAGATAGAGAGGTTAGAAGAGCAGCTTAAGATAAGGTATATTAATGAAGAAAAATTAGAATCTCTCTTTCCAATTAATGCTAATTCTAAAATGATAGAGGATATTTTCTCTAATGAGATTAGAGTATGATAAGTCATTAAAAAAGCTTAATACTTTTAAAGTAGATATTAAGAGTAAACTCTTACTTACAGTAGAGGATGATAGAGAGTTTAATCCTGAACTGTTAGATAAATATCTTAAAGATAACTTCTATATATTAGGAGAGGGCTCTAATACTCTCTTTACTAAAGATTTTGATGGTACAGTACTTCTAATTAGAAATAAGGGGATAAGGATTGTTGAGAAAGACTCTGACTATATATTAGTTGAAGTAAGTGCTGGAGAGAATTGGAATGATTTTGTAAATTGGAGTATAGATAATAAATTTATTGGGTTACAGAATCTCGTTGATATACCCGGCAATGTAGGGGCATCCCCTATCCAAAATATAGGGGCATACGGCCCAGAAGTAAAAGATTTCATTACAGAGGTACAGATATATGATATAGAGAGAAAGGGATGTAGGACCCTTAGTAACAAAGAGTGTGACTTTGGATACAGAGATAGTATTTTTAAAAATCATTTAAAAGGAAAAGTAATAGTAAAAAGTGTAACTTTTAAACTAGAAAGGTATAAGGGGGTAATCGATGATAAATATCTACAGTACAGCGGAATACAGGACAAATTAAAAGGAAAGAAACCAACTCTAAGAGCTCTTGCACTTGCTGTTAAACAGATTAGAGAAGAGAAATTACCATGCTTAGATACATACGGATCATGTGGTAGTACCTTTAAGAATTTGGAGATTGAACTATCTAAGTACAAGGAATTAGAGAAACGATTTGTTGGATTACCAATGTATGAGACAAAAGATTCTAATATAGTAAAAATACCAACAGCATATATACTAGAGAAGTTAGGATGGAAGAACAAAAGAGAGGGTAATGTTGGTACATGGACCTATCATCCATTAATTGTAACAAACTACGGTAATGCAACAGCACAAGAGATTCATTCTTTCATCTTAAAGATGCAAAATGATTTTAAATTTAATACAGGTTTAGAGTTAGAGACAGAAATTAATATTATTTAATAACTCATATGTCAAACTTAATAGTAAGGGGTGGAAATAAATTAAATGGTGAGATTACACCTGCAGGGAATAAGAATTCCGCACTACCAATACTTTGTGCAACATTACTTACAGATGATCCTGTCACTATCCATAACTTCCCAGATTTAACAGATATAAACAAGTTGATTACCCTTATGATAGAGCTAGGTTCTAAGGTAGATTGGGATAAAGAGAAACAGATTGTTACAATTGATAACTCTAACTTCTGCGGTTCTTTCGGTGATGAAGGATTCCCTTTAGGAATGAGAGGTGCTCTTCTAATTCTTGCACCACTTTTACATAGACATAAGATATTGGAAATAGAGGAGGAGATAGGTGGATGTTCTTTAGGTATAAGAGAGATCGATCCTCATCTAGAGGTCCTAAAACAGCTAGGAGCGAAAGTCTCTACCAACGGTTCAATTAAGATAAACTCTAAAGAGGGATTAACAGGAGGCTCCATTTGGCAGGATTACATGTCAGTAACAACTACAGAGAACTTTGCAATGGCAGCCTGTCTAGCAAAAGGCAAATCAACAATGATGAACTCTGCATCAGAGCCCCATGTACAAGATCTCTGTAACTTTCTAATAAAGATGGGAGCAAAGATAGAGGGGGTAGGATCTTCAACATTAGTAATAGATGGGGTAGAGAAACTTCATGGTTGTGAATTTACTGTGTCTTCTGATCATCATGAAATTACAACATTGCTTGCCCTAGGTGCAATGACAGGTGGTAATGTAAGAGTGAGAAACTCAATGCCAGAACATTTTCCATTGATAAATAGAACATTTGAGAAATTTGGAGTTACTGTTAAGTATGATGGTGATACAGCATATACTGAAAATAACAGTCCTCTAAAGGTAGTAGAGCCATATACTAAGAACCTCCTACAAAAAATAGAGGCAGCACCTTGGCCATACTTCCCTGCAGATTTACTACCATTAATGCTAGCACTAGCTGTAAAAGCAGATGGTAACATTATGTTTTGGAACAAAATATATGAGGGAGGTCTCTTCTGGATTCCTGAGATGATTAAGTTTGGAGCTCATATTGTAATGTGTGATCCTCATAGAGTGATAGTGTTTGGAGGCAAGGAGCTTAAAGCTGCGAATGTTGATGCTCCTAATATAATTAGAGCTACTGTGGCGTTATTAATGGTTGCACTAACAGTAGATGGGGAGAGTGTAATTAAAGATGCAGATAGTATTAAAAGAGCTCATCCTCACTTTGTAGAGAATCTTCAAGAATTAGGTGCAGATATAGAGTGGAGTGAATAGCTTTGTATAGTAGTCCATATAACAAAGCGAATATGATTTAATAGCTATTAATTAGGTATTTCTGCCTAACACAAACTTTTTATCTATCAGATACCCTACATATTTTTCATAAGAGGAGTAAATAGCCTTAACTATATGTTTCTCATATAAGAGACAGCTTGTAGTATTTCTCTCTTGACCACATTAAAATCAAATGATAGATTAATGGCAGGAAGTGGTAAAAAGTGGTAAAAGATGATATACATATAAATATGATAATCGGAGAGTACAGAAGCAAAATAGCAGATAAGAAAAGAGTCTCACTTCCAAAGAAATTTAGAGATGAACTTGGAGAGGAGATAATATTAACAAGAGGATATGAAGACTCATTAATAATCGTTAATAAAGAGATGTGGAGTAGGGTAGCACAGGAAGTAATAGATGGCTCTTTTATAAATAAAAATATCCGTGATACAAGTAGATTCCTTGTTGGAGGAGCAACAGAGATTACCATAGACAAACAGGGTAGGTTCCTAATCCCTGACTCTCTTTTTGAACATGCTGGCCTTACTAAAGATGTTGTTTTCATTGGCCTAGTTAATTGGATAGAGGTTTGGGATAGAGAGAAATGGGATCAAAGGCTTAAATATCTAAAAGATAATGGAGATCAAATAGCTCAAGAAATTAGTAAGCTAAACGAGAAAAAGTAATGAAGAAAATACATATACCTGTACTTCTTAAAGAGACCATAGATTCCCTCTCTATTAAACCTAACGGCTTTTACATAGATTGCACATTAGGAGATGGAGGACACAGCTATGAAATCTTAAAAGAGCTTAACGATGAAGGTTTGCTACTTAGTATAGATCAAGATCAACACGCTATAGATTTTGTAAAGGAGTATTACAAAGACTCTCTAAAACAGAACTGGGTAATAGAGAGATCTAATTTCTCTAAGATAGCGCAGCTAGCAGATAAATATAAAAGAGAACCAGATGGCATTTTAATGGATTTAGGACTCTCATCAAGACAGCTAGAAGATTCTTTCAATAGAGGTTTTAGCTATCAACAGGAGAGTGAACCATTAGATATGCGTATGGATGAAGAGCTAGGTGTAAAAGCTAAAGATTTACTCGTCGTATTACCGGAGAAAGAGCTAACAAAGCTTTTCTTTACGTACGGAGAGGAGAAATATGCAAGAAGAATAGCTAAGGAGATAAAGAGAAATATTACGGATATAAATACAGTTGGAGATCTTACAGGACTTGTCTATAGAGTTGTGCCGGCAGCTCATCAAAGTTCTAAGAACCCATCACGCAGGGTCTTTCAGGCCCTGCGGATAGCGGTAAATGATGAACTTAATAGTTTAAAAATCGGATTAGACAACTCCTTTGAGATCTTAAACAGCAATGGAAGATTATCCTTGATAACCTTTCATTCATTAGAAGATCGTATTGTTAAAGATTTCTTTAACAATCTTGTTGATAGCGGAAGAGGGGTTCTTCTTTACAATGATGTAATCGCCCCAACCGACATTGAAATAGAGAAGAATCCTAGATCCGCATCAGCGAAATTAAGAACAGTAATTAAAAAATAAAATACTCTACTGCCTAGATGAAAGATACAGAAAGAAAAACAAAAAACAGAGTTTCAAAGGTATTTATTTCTTCCCTTATACTCTTTGGTATATCCCAGTTAATCATTAACTCATTACTTACACCCTTAGGTGTAAAACTTCAGTCATTAAATACTGAGAAAGATCACCTATTGGAAGAGAACAGAGAAATATCTGAGATGATTGCAAAGAACAGCTCTATTAAAGTAATAGAGAGTCTCTCTGAAAAGAAATTAAATCTTTCACAGGAGAAGCAACAAACAGTTGTATATATAGAAGATAGTACTCTGGTTGCTAATAAATCTAATGAGTAGTCTCAATCATTTACACTCCCCAAGAAAGAGTTCTAAGAAGAGCTCTCTCTTTTCAAATATCCAAAAGAACAATTACAACCTAGTAATCTTTCTGATAACACTCATGGGTTTAGTAATTTTAGCTCAAGCCTTTAGATGGCAAGTACTAGAATCTGAGAAATTTGAACTAATGGCTAAGCAACAGTACCATGAGAGTAATAAACAGACGGCAGAGAGAGGCAGTATACGAGCTAGTGATGGAACAATACTAGCTGTAGACCAACCAATATGGAATATATATGCTACTCTAAGTTTAGATCCTAAAGAGAGAGAACTTTTCTTTAGTAAGAAGGATACCTTTGTTGCTACAGTATCCTCCATATTAGCAGTAGAAAATGATACCATTGCATCAAAAATAACTGATGATTTCGTATATGCAGTCTTAGCTAAGGGAGTAGATAACGAGAAGAAAAATGCTCTAGCTGCAGAGAACATATTTGGTAATGATAGTATAGATAGGAAAGGGTTTGGGTTGTACTTTGAGAGGAGTTTAAAACGCATATATCCAAATGCAGAGCTCTCTTCTCATGTTCTTGGCTTCATGGGTAAAGACACCCTAGGTAATGATCTTGGGCAGTATGGCATAGAAGGATTCTACTTTGGTGATATTACTGGTAAAGAAGGATACACATATGAGGAGAAAGATTCTAGAGGTAATACAATACTAACTGCAGAGTATGAACCTCTACTTCCTAGATCTGGAAAAGATTTTACCCTTACAATACGTCCCTCTATTCAAAACAAGGTAGAGAAATATCTCAAAGAGGGTGTAGAGAAAACGGGTGCAAAGAGTGGTACTGTAATAATCATGGACCCTAAAAGTGGAGAACTTCTTACAATGGCTAACTATCCAACCTTTAATCCAAATGAGTACTGGAGAGTTTCAGATCCATGGATTTTTAAAAATTTAGCAGTCTCTGATGTGTATGAGTATGGTTCTGTACATAAACCAATAACTGTAGCTTTAGCACTAGAATCAAACTCCGTACCGAAGGATTATACATGCGATGATGCTACTGGATATTTAGATCTGTATGCTGCAACCGGATATGCAGACTTAAAAGGAAGAAAGATTAGTACATGGGATAAAAGAGCAGATGGTGTTCAAAATCTTGCAGATATGTTAAAGAACTCCAACAACCCATGCATAGCTCAAACTGCATTAGAAATAGATTCTGCATACTACTACTCTAAACTTAAGGAGTTTGGAATTGGAGAATTTATTGGTATCGGATTACAGGAAGAAGCAACTAGCTATCTTAAACCTTTTAACCTATGGACTAAGCTAGACATTATCACTGCATCCTTCGGGCAGGGGATATCTGCTACACCACTACAAATTACCTCCGCTATTAGTACATTTGCAAATCATGGTACAAGAATGAGGCCGTATATAATTTCTGAGATATCTGATGAGAAAGAGAATATAAAATTTTCACCGCAGGTCCTCTCTCAACCTGTATCAAAAGAGGTAGCAGACAGTGTAGCAGAGATGATGTCTCATGTAATAGAGGATGGAGGTATTAATGATAGAGAGATTGAGTTACTGAAGAATTACTACATAGCAGGAAAAACAGGTACTGCACAGGTTGCTAAGAAAGATGGCCCTGGATATGAAGAGAAGAAAACTATTACAACCTTCGTAGGATTTGCTCCTGCAGATGATGCTAAGATGATAATGTTAGTAAGACTAGAAGAACCAAAGAATAGCCCATATGCCTCTCCAACAGTAGTACCACTTTGGACTGAAATATTCCTAGGTATTGTAAATGACCTAGAAATCCCAAAAAGAAACTGAGATAATTAGAAATAAATTAATAAAAGATAGAAATGATTCCCATCTTAAAAGAAAGTCTCGATTACTTACTCATCTCTACAATAGCCTCAATAATACTAGCTCCAATAATGATTGGAGTTCTGTATAGATTTAATCAGGTAAGTGGGTTAAAGAAAACAGAGTTAGGTTCTGCAAAGGGTACTAACTCAATGTTTTTAAGAATAATGAACAGTACTAAAACAAACGGTACTCCAAATATGGGGGGTATTTTAATATGGCTAGTAGTACCAATAATCACATATATCTTTGTACCCATGACTCCATCTCTTCAAGTCTTACTCATAGGTTTTCTACTTTTCGGTTTCTGGGGCTTTGTAGATGTAGCAATTTTTACTAATGGTCTGAAAAATAACGCACGTATGAAGGCTCTACAAGAGACATTTGAATGGAGATTAGCTAAGCTATTAATAGCTATATTACTTAATCTGGGAGTTATGTTTCTTCTGTATAACACAGGAGAGTTCAATATCCTTTCAATTACAAAGGTATTAACAATCTCTGTTACACCTGCGATATTGATAATTGCTGCAATAGTAGGGCAGTTTGCTATATATTCTGGAGAATTAACAGATGGCTTAGACGGTTTAATGATAGGGATATTCACGATAATAACATCTGCCTTTACAATGCTTCTACTTGTACAAGGCAAGTATGAATTCCTTCCTTTCTTAGCAATTATGCTTGGAGTACAGGTAGTAGATCTTTACTTCAACATCCCACCAGCAAGGTTTTGGAACGGAGGACCTGGAGCTATGCCAATAGCATTCTCTCTCTTCTTTATCGGCCTTATTACAAACAACTTACCTGCATACTTCTTAATGACCTCTGTCACATGGATAATAATGGGCTCTAGTGCTATACAGCTATTGAGTCTGAAATTCCTAAAGAGAAGGATATTTAAGATAGCTCCACTGCATCATCACTTTCAAGCTGTAGGATGGCCTCAGTACAAGGTAACTATGAGGTTTTGGCTATTCACACTCTTTGCATGTATCTTAGGTGTATATGTAGGAATACTGTAGTAATATATTACTACTCTTTCTCACATACACTCTCTCCAAGCTTACAAACACAAAGTAAAGAACCATCAGAAGAGTTATATACATCTCCATCATTTCTTAGGAATCCCTCATATGAGCAATTCCTAGATGGTATTAAAGATCCATACTGATCTTGATAGAGTAGCTTTGCATCATTATCAAACTTAACAGGCA
Organism: Candidatus Dojkabacteria bacterium; assembly: GCA_034002865.1. Lineage (GTDB taxonomy): Bacteria > Patescibacteriota > Dojkabacteria > SC72 > SC72 > UBA5209. The sequence goes on along the minus strand of JAVEZR010000005.1, from coordinate 10,796 downwards.
TATCACCAATCAGAAAGGTATCTTCACTAATACAGGGTATGCTGTATGAGGTATCTACTAAGTTTGTACCAATTGTTAATATTATCCTATTATCCTCTAACTTATAGAACCCTACCTGAGGTGCTACTTCGTTATCTATATTACAAAAGGTATTCTTCTCAACAACTACTCGCAGTGTATTTCCTACTTGGGAGATATTCATAAATTCAACATCTTGAGTTACTGAGTTCCTACCATCAGAAAGATTCAGATATTTATATGTAAAGCTTAAGTTGTTTGTTACAAACTCTTCGGACTTAATAGTAAACTCCTCCATCTGCTCATCACAAACAACTCTACCACGGCTATCACATAGGCAATTTCTGTCTCCCTCAATAACTACATCTCCATAGGCACATTTAACAATACCTAGAGATTCTTGAATAGAGGCAAAAAAAAGTCCCAAAGAGGAAACAAATAGACACACAGTAATAATTACTAACCAGTTAACATACCATTTCTTTTTCATAACAAAACATATTGTATCACAATACCAAATAAAATTTTAAATCCCCTACATTATACTACAATTTGTATGTTAGAATACCTACATGCATGATTCACATATACATATGGCCCTCAGTCCACTCTTAGAAAACTACCAGAGTGACATACAGGAGTTTGTACAAGAGAATGGTAAAAGAATACTAGTACAAAGTACAGAGATGGGTGACTTTGCAGAAACCATTGATATTGTAGAGAAGATAAATAGGGTCTTTCCCAATACCGCAGATTTAGCACTTGGTATTCATCCAACCATATTTGAAGAGGCAGTACAAAGGTCCTCACTCACAGGTTTAGATATCTTCAAATATTCTAAAAAGCAGCTCTCTTTCTTTGAGGATAGCTTAGAGAAAAATATAGAAGAGGTAAAAGCAATAGGGGAGACAGGATTAGATTACTTTAATATGAATACATATGGTCAATTCAGTAATCAGCAGAAAGAGGATTTAACTGAGGTACAGAAACTCTCCTTTAGATTACACTGCAAATTAGCAAAGAAATACTCTCTACCACTTAGTATTCACTCTAGAGATATATCCGGCAGTAACAAATGTACTAAGGATGTACTTGAGATACTTGCACAGGAGGGTAAAGGTATTCTTACAGGCTGCTTTCATAGCTATACAGGAGAGATAGATATGGTTGAAGAGATTCTTAATATGGGTTTCTATATAGGTTTTAATGCAATAATTACATATCCCGCAGGAGAGAATGTAAGAGAAATACTTAAAGTAACACCAGTAGAAAGAATTCTTTTTGAAACAGATGGTCCATTTCTACCAACACAAAGTCTTAGGAAGAATAAAAAGGATCTAAAAAGATATGGAAGGCCTGTATTAATAAAAGAGATTATACAACATGCAGCTAAGGTAAAGAATATCTCAGCAAAAAGTTTAGAAGAGATTACTGACAGTAATTACACTACTCTTTTTGGGAGTTAGGATATACCATTACTACAAACTCACCATGTGGAGATATATTAAAACCTCTTTCATTTAATATCTGTATTAACTCATCTGTACTACCTGAGAGAACCTCTTCTCTTTTCTTTGTTAAATCCTTTGCTAATACAACAGTACTTTCAAAAGAACAGGAGTGAATACTATTTAATAAATCTAAAACTCTTTTTGGTGATTCATACAGTATTACTGTAGAACCCAATCTAAGATACATATTTAATATTTCAACCCTCTTTTTATCTGATTTAGGTAGAAATCCTAAGAAAGAAAATCTGTCTGTAGGCAAACCACTAATAGAGAGAGCTGCAATAATGGCACTTGGACCTGGGATACTCTCTACTACATACCCATCCTGTTTTAATTCCCTTACTAACTTAAAGCCTGGATCACTAATAAGTGGAGTACCACAATCAGATATTAATGCTAAATTAAGCCCCATATCTAGTTTCTCTCTAATCTTCCCTATCATTCTCTCATGATTTTGATCCCTGTAAGAGATTAGCTGTGTAGGTATATCATATCTTTTTAGAAGCTTAATACTCTCTCTAGTATCTTCTGCTAAAACAAAAGGAACTCCCTTTAGAATCTCTATAGCCCTTACAGTAATATCTCCTAGATTACCAATAGGGGTTGCTACTACATACAGTTTACCTTTCTCCATATTTATATACTCCTTACTTTAGATATATCAATTACATACTTTAATATCTCCTCCTCTGATAGAGTAGAGATCTTCTGTGAGCTTAAAGCATCTTTAACATTGTAATCACCAATATTCACTCTTCTAAGAGTAGTAGCTGTAGCGTATGAACCTAACTTCTTACCTAGGTCATCTATAAGGGTACGTATATATGTACCAGTAGAGCAAAGTACATTACAAGATATATATGGATACTCATATTTAACTACATCATACTTGCTCACAGTAATATCTCTAGCTTGAAGTTCAACAGTTCTACCCTCTCTTGCAATCTCATATGCTTTCTTACCATCAACCTTTTTTGCAGAGTACATTGGTGGTGTTTGAGATATATCTCCTAAAAGCTCTTTCTTGATCACCCCCTCTATATCCTCCAATGATGGCTTAATACTTTCATTCCTCTCTACAACCTTACCGGTAATATCTTGAGTATCAGTACAGAAGCCTAATTGAGCATCTACTAAATATCCCTTATCAAAAGTATGAAAAGTATTCATAAGCTTGGTTGCCCTACCTAGGAGTACTATTAACAATCCAGTAGCGAATGGATCAAGAGTTCCAGCATGCCCAATCTTTTGCCCTCTCTCAAACACTCTCTTTAATTTTCTAATTACATCGTATGAGGTTATACCCTCCTGCTTGTCTATTAGTAAAATTCCGTCTATCATATTCATATACCTTATTTTTAATCATCATATTATCTCATATGCCAAACGGATTAGCACTTGCGATAGTACTGTTGGTAGTTATGCTTTTCTTAGCATATATGGTATCCCTTCTTTTAAACTTCTTAACTCCCTTTTACACAACGCCAAAGAAAGCCTCTAAGAAGATTATAGATCTCTTTAATCTCTCTACTAAAGATTCATTTGTTGATTTAGGAAGTGGAGATGGGAGAATGGTTTTTGAAACATACAGAAGATATAAATGTAAGAGTACTGGATATGAAATTAGTCCTGTACTACTACTTTTTGTTAAATTAAAGAAACTACTTCTTTACCCATTTAATCCTAAGATACAGATAAAAGAGGAGAGCTTCTTCTCTGCCAATCTCTCTTCATACAGTGTAATATACTGCTGTTTAGCAAAGGATGTTTTAGAAATACTGGAGAAGAAGTTTGAGAAAGAGTTAGTAAAAGATACAATTGTATATACATATAGAGATAGACTTCCCACTAAAAAAGGTAAAACTTTTGATATTGATGGTGAAGTAGTATACCAGTATACCTTCTAGTAATTCAGATATTCCATATTTCTTTTAAAAGTGTACAATAGGGTATACATGTCAGTATACGAACCATTAGCATCAAAATATAGGCCCTCTACATTGGATGGATTCATAGGGCAAGAACATCTTGTAGGGGAGAGTGGGCCGATAAGGAGATTTTTACAATCAGGAAATATCCCCTCTATGATTTTTTGGGGACCACCTGGTACTGGTAAGACTACTCTTGCATATATAATCTCACTAAATCTTTACTACGATTTTTACAAGATGCAAGCTGTTGCAAGTGGTAAGGATGCCTTGAGGAAAGTAATTAAGATTGCCATTGCTAATCAGCAGTACAACAAAAAGACAGTACTTTTCTTAGATGAAATACACAGATGGAACAAAGCTCAACAGGACGCTCTACTTCCATATGTAGAGAAGGGGATAATAATATTAATAGGGGCTACTACAGAGAACCCTTCTTTTACAATTAACAGCGCTCTTCTTTCTAGAACAAAGGTATTTGTTTTTAATCAACAAACAGAACAGGATATTGAGAATTTAATAAAGGATATTGCAAAGAAAGAGTATCCAGAGATATCTCTACCTAAAAAGAGTATTCAAATATTAGGAGAGTTAGCTAATGGAGATATAAGGAGTGCATTAAATATATTAGAAATGGGAGTTACACTTGCACAAGCAAGTAAGGGAGATAAAAAGAAAGCAATACTCTCTCCAGAGACTCTCTACGAGGTAGTACAAAAACCCCTCTACTATGACAAGAATGGGGAAGAGCACTTCAATATCATCTCTGCAATACATAAATCAATGAGATCTAGTAATCCTGATGCTGCCATTTACTGGATAGAAAGAATGCTCTCTAGTGGAGAAGACCCTTTGTATGTTGCAAGACGTTTACTTAGGTTTGCTAGCGAAGATATCGGAAACGCAGATCCTCAAGCCGTCATCCTTGCAAACAGTGTATATGAATCATGTCAGAAGCTTGGTATGCCAGAGTGTGGAGTTTTTCTAATTCAATTAGCAATATATCTTTCAAATGCCCCGAAGGATAACAGCGCATATATGGCAGAAATAAAAGCAAAGGAAGATATTGAGAAGTTTGGTAACTTACCCGTCCCTATGAACTTACGTAATGCAGAAAGCAAACTAATGAAAGAGTTGGGATACGGTAAACGATATGAATATGATCATGATTTAGAAGGTAAGAAATCTAAACAGCAATGCCTTCCTGACAAACTGAAAGATAGGAAATACATATAGCTAAATATTTGACTATCTAAATAACTCCATATACAATATTAATATACAGATTCCATATCTGTATTAGTTAATTTTTTACTCTCAATATATATGGAGAATCTCTTAGTTTTTTTAATAATCGGTTTACTGGCAGGTTGGTTAGCAGGGCTTCTTTACAAAGGCTCTGGCTTCGGTTTAATTGGAAATATCGTTGTAGGATTAGTAGGCTCTGTATTAGGTGGGTACTTAGCAGGAGTATTTGGAATTAATGCAGATAACCTAGTAGGTACAATATTGGTTGCAACAGGTGGTGCAGTAGTACTCTTAATAATACTAAACTTCTTTTCAAAAGGCAGTGTTAAGAGTGATTAAAGAACGGAAGTATATATAAAAAGAGGAATATCTTTTACAATAATCCATTTACCTTTGTAAAAATCCCTCACAGAATATATAATACAAAGGTAAATGGAAATACTTAAAGATGAGAGAATAATAAATAGGATATTAGAGAAAGGAGTAGAACAGATACTCCCTTCTAATGACGCACTTAGAAGTTTACTCACATCAGGGAAGAGAATAAACGTATATCAAGGATTTGATCCTACAGCACCTACATTACATATAGGGCATACAGTAGGTATGAGAAAGTTAGAAGATTTTAGAAAGTTAGGACATCAGGTATACTTTGTAATTGGTGATTTTACAGCAAGAATAGGAGATCCCTCAGATAAAACATCTGCTAGAGTAAAGCTCTCTAAGCAACAGGTAGAGGAGAATATGAAAGTATACGTAGATCAAGCCTCTAAAATAGTTGATATTTTTAATAAGGAAAATCCCGTTAAAGTTGTTTACAACAGTGAATGGCTAGAACCACTTACCTTTGCAGAAATCATAGATTTAGCATCTGAATTTACAGTACAACAGATGCTTAAAAGAAATATGTTTCAAAAGAGACTAGAGGAGGATAAACCAATATATCTAAACGAATTCCTCTACCCATTAATGCAAGGATATGACTGTGTAATGATGGATATAGATGTTGAGATAGGTGGTAATGATCAACTCTTTAATATGTTAGCTGGAAGAGATTTAATAAAGAGTAGATTAAACAAAGAAAAGATTGTACTAGCGGGGAAACTACTCTCTACATCAGATGGTGTAAAAATGGGTAAGACAGAAGGTAATATGATAAAGCTAAGCGATAGCAGTAATGATATATACGGTAAAGTAATGGCATTTAATGATGATCAGATAGTAGTAGGATTTGAGATATTAACTACATTTGAATTAAAAGAGGTTAAAGCAGTTGAGAAAAGATTAGCAGTGGGAGAAAATCCAATTGTATTAAAGAAAGAGCTAGCATACCAAATTACCAAAGAGATAAAAGGAGAAGAGGAAGCAAAGGAAGCAGAGAAATACTTCGAGAATGTTTTTCAAAAGATAGATATTGATACCCATATAGAAGAGATTGAAATTGATAGTACAGAAATATCAATTGTAGACTTACTTACACAGTTAAATATTTCAGAGAGTAAATCCCAAGCAAGAAGATTAGTAGAACAGGGAGCAGTAAAAGTAAATGAAGAAAAAATTACAGATTGGAGTTTAAATATTACTTTAGACCCTAAGCAAACATATGTACTTAAGTGTGGGAAACACATATATCAAATTAAGTACAAGAGTAATTAGCTGGAGATATATATACTTTTCAAATCTCCAACAGGGAGATTTCTTTCTCTATGAATAACACATTACAGGAACAACTCTTAGAATACAGCCCACAGAACTACAAGGATATAATCCTTGAAGGAATCTCTTTTGCCCAAAAATACCATGAAGGACAGAGTAGACTCTCAGGTGAAGAGTTCGTCAATCACTCCATTAGAACTGCAAAGACTTTAGCTAGAATGGGTCTAGAAACAAACACCATATTAGCTGGACTCTTTCACAATATACTTTCTAAGAACGAGGATAGAAGAGAGATAATAGAGAAAGAAATAAGCTCTAAATTTGGAGAAGATGTACTACTACTAATAGAACAGTGTGAAGATATTAGTAAAGCAACAGGAAGTCAAGATACAGAGTTTGAGATAATTAATAAATATATACTCAATAGCGCAAAAGATCTTAGAGTAGTACTAATAAAACTTGCAGACACACTGGATAACGTAAGAAACATCGAATACATGCCCTCTGAGAAAATAGGAAGTAAAATACAGAAAGTCTTTAATATCTACGGCCCATTAGCAGAATATCTCAACTTAGATTCTCTTAAAAAAGAGCTTGAAGAGAGAGCGTTACAAATATACAGACCGGAGGAGTACCAAACCATTAAACATATGCTTGAAGGAAAGGGCTTTACAATACAAGCAAGAGATAAATATATTGCATATTTAGAAGAGTTGATATCAACAATACCTGGCCAACAGATAGTACATGGAAGACTTAAAAGTATTTACAGTATATATAACAAACAGAAGAAAAATCTTAAAGAGGGAAGTAATATTAATATCTCGAACATTAGAGATTTACTAGCTTTTAGAATAATTACAGAGAGTGAAGATGACTGTTTTAAAGCCTTAGAGCTAATAATGGATAATGGAGAGATTCTAACGGAGGAATTTGATGATTACATAACCCATCCTAAACCTAATGGATATAAAGCACTACAAGGGCCAATAATACTACCTAAAGTCTCAAACAATATCATAGAGTTACAAATCATGAGTCAAAAGATGTACTACCATAATACATACGGATCTGCTTCCCATATTGCATACAAAGAAAGTAAGAGTAGATATGCAAAACCTACAGATAAGTACAGTTGGGTAGAACAGATACATAAAGAGATAGAAAACAATATTTCACTAAGGGAACAGCAGGTTAATACACCAATAAATGTAGATATCTTTGCAGAAAGTGTATACGCATTTACTCCTAAGGGAAAGATCTTACAATTAGATAAAGGGGATACTGTAGTAGATTTCGCATATCTTGTTCACACAGATATTGGTAACAGCATGGTATCTGCAAAAGTAAATGGTAATGCTGTAAAACATAACTACCAAGTTAGAACAGGAGATATTGTTGATATAAAAACACAGTCTGGCAAGAAATCTGTAAATCCTGACTGGATTTTGTATGCCAATTCTCCCAGTACTCAGGCTAAAATACAAAAGACTTGGAAAAAACATTAGATACTAGTAAAATCAATACTATGAAAAAGAAAACCGCATCTCTTTTTACAAAAATATTTAGTATATTCATAGCAGTATTAATGATTGCTAGCTTACTAGTACCAATCCTTCTTACATTCTTTGACTATCTTTAAATATGACCAATCTTTCGACCTCAACTCCAATAATTGAGGTTAAGGGAGTAGGTAACTCTCAAGCTCTTAAGTTCTCAAAACTATCAATCGAAAATATTGGTGACTTACTCTTCCATATACCTTTTAGATATAGAGATACATCTGAGATTCTTAATATCTCTGACTTTAAACTTCTCAGTGAAGGTACTTTCTTAGCACAAATAGTTGAAGTAAAGAACATATATACTAGAACAAGAAAGGTACTTACAAAAGTAAAAGTAAGTGACAGTACAGACACATTAGACATATCCTTTTTTAATCAAAGCTACTTACAAAAAAGTCTTAAACCGAAAGAATGGTATATCTTTGATGGGAAGATAACGCAGAAAGGAAAAAGTAAGAATATATACAATCCTAAATATGAGAAATATACAGGAGACATATCTTCACAAAGACATTTAGGAAAGATAATAGGGATATACCATGAGACAGAGGGACTAACATCTAGAACAATTAGAAACATATTACTTACTCTTAAAACAGAAATAAAAGATATTGTAAAAGAACCATTACCAAAAGAAAGTATAAAAGATTTAGAATCACTACCTACAAGTATATTTAATATACACTTTCCAAAATCAGAGAAATCCTTAATTAAAGCAAGAGAGAGATTAGCCTTTGATGAAATGCTTAATATTGCACTTAGACTAGAGCAAGAAAAAGAGATTAGATCTAACTTAAGCTCTCTACCAATTTTAGAAGATAAAGCTCTTACAAAAGAGTTCTTTAAATCATTACCATTTACATTAACTAAAGATCAAAAAGAAAGTATAAAAGAAATACTCTTAGATATATCATCCTCACGACCAATGAATCGTCTTCTAAATGGAGATGTTGGTAGTGGCAAAACCGTAGTAGCAGCACTAGCAATACTTCAAAGTATTAGAAATGGATACAGTGCTGTAGTATTAGCACCTACAACAGTACTTGCACAGCAACACTTTGAAACATTAACAGAAATACTTAAACCTTTTAATATTGATATACAGCTTTGGATAGCATCTAAGAAAACTAATCAATCATCTGAGAGTAGATTAATAGTTGGTACACATGCAATATTTTTTAAAAAAGATATACCTGAGAATCTTAATTTAGTAATAATAGATGAACAGCACAGATTTGGAGTAGAGCAAAGAGAGAAGCTTCTTAAACTACAGAAGCGAACACCTCACTACTTAACTATGACAGCAACACCAATACCAAGAAGTTTAACTGAGATAGTGTTTGGTAATACACAGGTAAGTATCATTAAGGAGAAACCAAAGAGTAGGAAAGATATAGATACAAAGTATGTACCATTTAGAAAAAGAGAAGCCTGTTTACAGTGGGTAGCAAGCAAGATTAAAGAGAGTAAGTATAAAGAGCAAGCTTTCGTGGTATACCCACTAATAGAAGAATCAGAGAAGATGGATGCTAAGGCAGTATTAACAGAGTTTGAAAATCTTAAACATAACAGCTTTAAAGATATTAAGATTGAGCTACTACATGGGAAGTTAAAAGATAAAGAGAAGAATGAAATAGTAGAAAGATTTAGAAAGAAAGAGTTCAATATATTAGTAACAACATCTGTAATAGAAGTAGGTATAGATATACCTGATTCTACTGTAATGGTAATAGAGGATGCACACAGATTTGGATTAGCACAGCTACATCAATTAAGAGGTAGAGTAGGTAGATCGGACTTACAATCATACTGCTTTGTAGTAGCAAGTAAGCAAGAGGCAGAGAAAGAGGAAGTAATAGAGAGATTAAAATATTTCTCATCACATAACTCTGGATTTGATGTAGCAGAGTATGATTTACAAAGAAGAGGTCCTGGAGAGGTATACGGTATTAGACAATCTGGTATTCCTCAATTTAAGATAGCATCTTTAACAGATATTAAGCTTTTTAAAGAGGCTAAAACAGTTGCAAGAGAGATATTAAATAGGGATAATGTTGATCTTGAATATATATATGAAAATCTTTTTAAATAATAATGAAGATATACATCATACTAGACAATATTAGATCTGCCTTTAATGTAGGAAGTATATTTAGATCTGCAGATGGAGCAGGTAGTGTTAAAAAGATATATCTTTGTGGTATGACAACGGATATTGATAATCCTAAATTAAATAAAACAGCATTAGGTGCTACAGATATGATACCCTCAGAGCATTACGATAGTACTCAGGAAGCAATAGATGAATTAAAAGAAATAGGTATTCCAATATACGCAGTAGAGCTAACAGATGATGCACAACACTTTCAAAAGATACAGTACCCTAATAAAGTAGCATTACTTTTTGGTCATGAGAAAAGAGGTGTAAGTGATGATATATTAGAAAGGGTAGATGAGAAGATATATATACCAATGAGAGGTAAAAAAGAATCTCTTAATGTAGCTAATTGTGCTTCTATAATTCTGTATGAGATAACTAAAGAGAGTTAGATTGTTGACTCTTTTTTGATATCATATTTATAGATGAAAAATCCGTTTAAGAAAATTTCAAAGAAAACAGTATTAATAGCATCTACACTAGTAGTATTAATAGCTATACCTGTATCAATATATTTCTTAACAAGAGAGCAGGGAGATGTAAAGTCATGGTATAGCTCTAGTTGGATGTATAGAAGAGCTATTACTGTAAGTAATCCTGGAGCCACCCTTTCCAATGAGGATGTATTAATAACGATAGATACGCAGACTTTAATATCTGCAAGCAAATTACAATCAGATTGTGGTGATTTAAGATTTTTAGATAGTGATGA
>JAVEZR010000004.1:0-52558 GCA_034002865.1 Candidatus Dojkabacteria bacterium | reverse complement strand
ACATTAGCTATACAGGATGTAGAGGGGTTTGTGAAAAGAGATTTAGAGAAGCCCTTCTCTAACTATGATATGGGTGTGTTACCTCAGAAGTTAGCGAGGATAATGTGTAATTTAACAGGGCTAAAAGATGGAATTCTTTGGGATCCATTCTGTGGTAGTGGTACAGTACTAATGGAAGCTGCAATGCTAGGTTTTGATATATTAGGTACAGACATTGATCATAAAGCGATATCGGATACAAATGAAAACATACAGTGGTTAAGAGAAGAGGGTATGATTTCTCATATTAGGTACAATCTCTTCCCTTTGGATATAAAGAATGTGGAGAAGAAGATTGTGAAGGATATTAAAAGGACGGGAGTAAATACAGTGGTATGTGAGCCCTTTATGGGTCCTCCACAAAGGAAAGTGTTAACAGTACATAAGGCAGAGCTTCTTTTAGAAGATATTAGGAAATTGTATAACTCTCTCTTTACAGTACTAAACGATATCTCAAACTCTGGGTTTAGGGTTGTTTTAATACTCCCTTCTTACAAGACATTAAAGGGCAGTAGAACATTGAATATTAGTGAATTTACAGGTAAGAAGTGGGAGGTGTTGAATAAAAAATATGCAAAGGGGGACTTGAAATGGGAGAGGAATAATAGTATCATCACAAGGAATATTTTCATACTATCCAAGAGATAAATATTTAAGTTAAATATACAGAGAAATGTCACATGTAGTAGGAGCAGGTAGTGTCACAATGAGTGGACATGTAGCTGGTAAGAGATTAGGAGTAAAGAAATTTGAGGGTGAGATTGTAAAACCAGGTAATATTATCATTAAACAGAGAGGATCTGTATATCATCCTGGTAAGAATACATATATGTCTAAGGATTACTCTATACATGCTAAGATAGAGGGGGTTGTTAAATTTAGACGTATGAGTGGGTTTAAAAGAGGCCAGTACTACATTGATGTGGTAGAATCTCTTTAAGGTAAATAATGGCTAAACAAAACTTTATCCAAATTGAAAGTAAGAATGCTCTGTTAGAGCTCTTGAAAGAGGGTAGAGAGTTTGAGCGTATATATCTTGCTAGTACAGCGTTTAGGGATGAAAAGACTAAAGAGATTGTTGAGTTAGCTGCTAAGAATAAAGTACCAATTATTAGAGTTCCAAGAAAAACATTAACTAGGAGATTAAAAGCATCTGGTTCTGAGAGTGTAGTAGGTATGATGATTTCTCAAAATCATTGGACATTAGAAGAGCTACTTGAGAGTGTATATTCGGAGAATAAGTTGCCATTCTTTTTGATATTAGATGATCTTAAGTATACTCAGAACGTTGGAGCTATTATGAGAACAGCTTTTGCTGTAGGAGTAAACGGTATTATATCTTCTCCAAGTGAAGCTAGTTTAGTAAATGATGAAACCTTAAGAATATCTATGGGTGCAGCGGAGAGAATTCCCATTGTTGAGATGAATCTTTTTGCAGCTGTAAAACAACTCTCTAAGAATGATATAAAGATATTTGCTGTACATATGGATGGTGATAGCTACTTTGATACCGATTTAAGAGGCCCATGTGCATTTGTAGTGGGTGCGGAGGATACAGGGATCTCTACAGGTATGTTAGAGAGGGCAGATGAGAGAATCTCTATCCCTATGAGAGAGGGTATTGGGTCTTTAAATGTAAGTGTTAGTGCTGCAGTATTAATGTATGAAAAACTAAGACAGGAAGTGTCTACTAAGTAGTTTATACACTTTCTAATCCTAACTTCTTAAGTATTTGTTCTAAATCACTTTTTGTCATATATCTAATCTGTACTCTTCCACCTTTACTCATCTTTCTAATGGTTGTTGAAAACCCTATCTTCTTAGTTATCTCTTCTGCATACAGCAGTAAATCAGGATTACTTGTTTGCACTCTCTTATACTTAGCACTCTTACCGTAGTTTATCTTTCTTACAAGAGATTCTGCTTGTCTGACACTTAGTCCTCTTTTAATGATAATGTCGGAGGCTGCTATTAATGATTCTTCATCTCTAATACCAAGTAGTGCTCTAGCATGTCCTTCACTAATAGTTTCGTTTAATACTACCTCTTTAACCTCTTCAGGTAATTTAAGTAGTCTTATTTTATTTGTAATAGTTACTCTATTTAATCCAACCTTCTGTGCAATCTCATCTTGCGAGAGTCCAAATTCATCCTGTAGCTGTATAAAGGAGTTTGCCTCTTCAAGAGGGTTGAGATCTTTCCTTTGGATATTCTCTATTAATGCAATCTCTAACATCTCTTGTGGAGAAGATTCTTTAATAACTATTGGTATGTATTTTAATCCTGCTAATTGAGCAGCTCTAAATCTTCTTTCTCCTGCGATTATAAAGTAGTTATCTGATGATTTATCCTTAGTTACAATTAGAGGTTGAATGACGCCATGCTCTCTTATTGAGTCTGCAATACTTATTAACTCCTCTGGGTCTATGTTCATTCTAGGTTGATATGGGTTAGGAGTTATCCTGTTAATATCAAACTTCTCTCTATATGAACTGCTAGAGTTATCTATCTCTTTAGAGTCTATTAATGCTGCTAAGCCTTTACCTAATCTTGCTTCTGTCATTTTTTATATAGTAATAATTTAAAAAAATCTTTTTATAAATTCTTTAGCTAAATCTGTATATGCATTTGCACCTGAAGATTTAGGATCGTACTGAAATATTGTCTTACCGTGAGATGGTGCTTCTGAGAGTCTTACATTTCTAGGTACTACAGAGTCAAAGGCTGTTTCTTTAAAGAAATCTCTTACATCGTCTACAACACTTGATGAGAGTTTTGTTCTACTGTCATACATGGTTAAAATAACGCCTCCTATTTCAAGTGAGGGGTTGATACCTTTTATTAATCTTGTTGTCTCTATGAGCTGTCCTAGCCCCTCTAGAGCGAAGTATTCACACTGTATTGGAATTAATAAATTATCTGCAGCACTTAGTGCATTAATTGTAAGTAAACCAAGTGATGGAGGACAATCTATTAACACCATATCTATAGTATCATCTACCTTCTCTAAGGCTTTTTTTAGTAATGTTTCTCTAGAGAGCATATTAACCATCTCTATTTCTGCTCCTGCCAAGGAGAGATGTGATGGTATTAGATATAGATTCTTTGTAGAGGTAGATACAAATACAGATGGAATATCTACAGAATTAACAAGAACATCATATATACTTTTGTATGGAGCTTCTTCATATGAATGCCAACTTTCTCTATCAAATTGCTGAGTAAAGCCAACACCAGAAGAGAGATTTGATTGAGGATCAAGGTCTACAAGTAGTACTTTTTTACCTTTCTTTGCTAGTGCGGCCCCTAGATTTATAGCTGTAGTAGTTTTACCTACACCTCCTTTTTGATTAGCTATTACGAATATTTTCATTTGTATAATCTACCATGTTTCACAACTAGAGTCTACATGTTGTACTCTTGATGAGTAACAAGTCTAAATTCTGTAAATGGAAAGTATACTATCCATGCTTTACCCTTAATCCTATCTTTAGAGATAGGGCCAAACTCTCTAGAGTCAGAGCTATTAGGTCTGTTATCTCCTGATACAAAGTACTGGTTATCAGAGACTGTAACTGTTTGACCTTCATGAATATATGAGCCTCCATTGGTTATTACAGAGTCATCGAGGTATGTAGATTCATCTAACTTGTTTCCGTTTATGTAATAGTCTCCATCTTTAATCATTACTTCATCCCCAGGTACACCTATTATTCTTTTGATAAAGTCTTGGGTATCAGAGTATTTAAAGATAATAACATCACCTCTTTGTGGTAGTGCAAACTTATATGTAATCTTATTAGCCATTAAATATTCCCCATTCTTGTATGTAGGGTGCATAGAGTTACCAACTACCTCATGTGGTGTCATGATGAAAAGATATAGTACAACCGCAAGTACTAATGCAACAACTACTGTTTCAATAAAGGAGGATATAAAGCTACCTATGGATGCAAATATTTCAACTCCTTTTGCTTTTCCACTACTATTAACCTCTGATGACTCGTACATTCTTTAGGGGCATAAATTTAAGAATTGGTACCACTACGGGGAATCGAACCCCGATTTACAGGATGAAAACCTGTCGTCCTAACCGTTAGACGATAGCGGCATACCTGTGAAAGATTTTACTACACTGAAGCCCTTTTGGAAAGTTCTTTTAAGAATTGCTGTTCTTCTTGGAAGCTTGCTCTTTGATACTCATTTAATTCTTTATTAAAGATATATCTTCTTTTACATTTACATTCGACCATATCTCTTCTTTCGGAGATTTTACCAACTCTTTTTGCTTTATCTAATGGGTTTGTACATCCTACACACATTCTTTTTTCTAAGAGTACTTTCTGGAAGGGTGATACTAGTTTTTTATACATGATATTTGTTTAAGTAAATAAATATGCCGAAGACAGGAGTTGAACCTGCACTGGGTATTATCCCAACATGCTCCTAAGGCATGCGCGTCTGCCAGTTTCGCCACTTCGGCTAAACAGGAGTATTTTACTAGAGAAAGGATATTTTTTCAAAGTTTTAACTCTCTTCAATACCACCAAATATCTTTCCGTATACTTTTACATATCCATTCTCTTTATGTATTGCATTGGCTAAGACCTCTTCCTGAGAGAGTGACTCTTTAGGAATATCTTCTCTAAGATTATCAAAAGGGATATGCTTTTTCATTGGTTGTACATTAGTTGTGTCTATTTCTTGTAATATTTTTGCACTATCTAATATAGTTTCCATTTGAGGAGTAAATTTCTCTAGCTCTTTTTCTGTAAGCCTTATTCTAGATAGCTCAGCTATATGTTCTAATGTTTTCTTATCCATTTATTTTCTCTATTAAAATTGATCTTGTACTATTAGGGTCTGCACTGCCTTTAGTTTTTTGCATAACCTGACCTACTAGGTACCCTATGGAAGTCTCTTTACCTGCTTTGTAATCATCTACAGCTTTAGGATTAGAATCTATTACTTCTTGTACAATCTCATCTATATTACCTGTGATATCCTTTGCATGCTTTTTAGCATTTGATATTAAATCTCCTAAGTCTTTCTTACCCTCAATTGATTCTCTCAGTAGCTCTTCTGCCTTGTTTCTTGTTAATACTTTCTCTTCAAACTCTATAATTAGGGTTGCAATATCATCTTGTGGAATATTCTCATCTGTTATTTGTAAACCATTATCATTTGCTATTGAAAATACTGCTCCTGTTAACCAGTTAGCTGTAGCTTTTGCAGCTTTAAGAATCTCTATATTTTTACTTACAAGAGCAAGAGTAGACTCGTAGTAAAGGGATATCTCTCTATCAGAGGTTAGTACTTGAGCATCATATGAAGAGAGGTTGTAATCTTGCATATATCTTCTTTTCTTTTCATCAGGTAGCTCTATTATTTCTTTCTCAATTCTTTCTATATCTGTATCTTTAATCTCTATTACTGGGATATCAGGGTCTGGCATATATCGGTAGTCATCTGCAGTTTCTTTGGATCTTTGAAATACTGTAATTCCTTTATTTGCATCCCAACCTCTTGTTTGTTGTACTATTTCTTTTCCTGCTTCTATCTCTTTAATTAATCTTTCTACTTCATATGTTACTGATTTCTCTACTGCAGATATTGATCCTATATTTTTTATCTCTACTTTCGCATTAAGAGTATATCCCTGTTTTGGTGAGATTTTTCCATCTTTGTACTCCCATTTACCCTTCTCTTGTACAGAGATATTTGGCTCACATCTCATCTGGCCTTTCTCCATATCAGCGTCTGAGATATTTAGATATCTAGCTAACTGTCTAATTTTAGTAGCGTACTCTTTTGCTTGATATGCACTCCTTATATTTGGTTTTGTAACTATTTCAATTAAAGGTACTCCTGATTTGTTGTAATCTATTAATGTATATTCTGATCCGGTAGAGCTTTCTGTATGGTGTGTTGATTTAGCTACATCTTCTTCTTGGTGTATTCTTTCAATTTCAACTCTAAATTTCTTTCCATCTTCATCATCTATATCGATGTATCCATCAGAACAGATTGGATTTTTGTACTGACTAATTTGATACCCTTTTGGTAAATCAGGGTAGAAGTAATGTTTCCTATCAAAATGGATTTCATTATCAATATCGCACTTTGTAGCTAAGCCCATTAGTATGCATAGCTCAATTGCTCTTTTATTTGGTACTGGTAGTGCTCCTGGTAATCCTAAGCATGTAGGGCATACATGGGTATTTGGTTGTTTGTTAAAGTAGTTAGTAGGACAGCTACAAAACATTTTACTGTTAGTTTTAGTTTGTATGTGTATTTCTAACCCTATTATTACATCGTATTTTGATGTGTCCACGTTTAAGATTTTGTTTAATTAAGGCATAAAATGATATCAATTTATAGATGATATCGCAATTTAATTAAAGATCTCTATCCCTGTATTATCACTAGATATGTTATCACTTGCATCTGGAATAATGTAGTAGGTACCACGACCTTGACCCTTCTGTAAGATGTATTTCTTCTCTAGTAGCTCTTGTAGGTCTCTGTATGATGTCATAAAGGAGACTCCCATCATCTTGGTATACTGCTGTCTAGTTACTCTTGCGTTTGTATTTAGATATTCTACTATCTTTGCTTGTCTTGGGTTTAAGTCTTTACCAATCTTTTTATTTATCATCATCTTATCTTCATATGCTTGGAAGAACTCTTTAGATATATCTATGGTAGTTAGAGAGAGGGTGTACAGTACTGCTTCTATGAAGATGGTTAGGTCTCTTTTACCTTTAGAGATTTTAAAAGCTGAATTAATATCTTCACTGATTAAAAACATCGCTTTGGAGTAGGGGATTAGATTGTGAGGGTTAAGGTTGTATATTTTTGCTAATGCTTTGATTGTTAGTATAGAGGTTATCTGATTGCCTGCATAGAAGGGTGCTTTGTCTATAAATTCATAGAGTAAGATTGCAAACTGTATTAACTTATGAGTGCCAGTAGAGGAGTTAGCAATCCAACCGAAGAGTTCATTGAAGTGTGTCTTCATATCTATGTTAGGGTAGTAATCTCTAAGGTTGTACCATGTATCGTAAAGGTCGAAGGGCTTCTCTGAGAATGTCTTTATTCTTGAAAGATCCCACTCCTCTACAATATTTTTCATAACGATTTTATTTAGGTGCGTAGAGAGCTCTATTGATGGTTTAAGGGCACTTTTAATATTGTATGTATCTAAGAAGTCTTGTGCGTTCTTAAAGTTGGTAAAAATTCTTAGCTTATTTTTGTATGATGGTAATACCTGGCCACGTTGAACTGTTAGTGCCTTACTGTATCCTATTGGGTATGAGATTAATTCTCCTAATTTGTCGATTTCCTCTGTAGCATATTTCTCCCTAATGGTGTCAAGTGCTGTAGAGGGCATAGGAGTATTTCTTATTTTATCAATACTGAGTTCATATTTTATTATGTAACTAAGTATTAGATTTGTTATTGTATATTTTGGTATAGTCATGTTTTTGCAAAGCTGATGGATGGGATCGAACCATCGACCTGTCCCTTACGAAGGGAATGCTCTTCCAGCTGAGCTACATCAGCAATTACGTAACGTGATTGTAACAAACAGTAGGGTAATATACAACCATATTACCTACTGTTTGTAATTTTGAGATCCCTGTTTATTATAGAAGGCTTATCATTTACAGTGATAACGTTGTTATCCTGTAATGTATATCCAGGTGTTAATGATCTAATCTCATATGTTCCTGGTTTAATGATAAATCTGTATTGGCCTTTCTCATTTGTGACTCTTTCTGTTTGTAACTTATCAAACTCTCTTTCAAAGAGACCTACATTGACTCCCACAACAGGCTCATCATATGCATTCGTAATCTTTCCATATTTAATATCTCTACTTAAAGAAGAGAGTAGTAAGACTGCTAAGACGATAGCGTATTCAATTAGTACAATGAGGTTTAGAGTATTACTATTTGTCTTATATGCATATATAGAGTATGCAAGTAATCCTACAAAGAGTAGTAGTTTAATAAATTGGAGTAAGATAGCGGTCCTATTTATTACAATAGTTTTGAATATATCAAATACTTTTGCTTTATTACTATCTATTGGAACAGCAGTAATTATCTCTGCATTCTCCTTAACTTCTAGTGTTCCGTTATATACATTACTAATATGCATATCAGTACTACCTACTACCATTGTTGATGGGAATGAGTACTGTGGTTTCTGAACAGAGAGAGTGTATTTCCCTGGCTCAATATTGCCACCAAACTCTCCATATGTACCTGTTACATCCGTATGTACTAGCTTATCTCCACTATATATTCTTACAATGGCCTGTTTTATTGGTTCCTTTGTAATTGAGTCATATACATATCCATACTCTTTATCTCTTTTTCTCATACCAATTATGTAAGGGATACCAAGTAGAATCCTCATGAAGTAGTAAGGTATTAGTGGTACAGAGAGGGTGAGTAGAGAGAGTGATATTAATTTTACAGCCCAGTTTGCTACCTGTGTTGCAGATATGGCTTCCCCATCCCTCTCTTTTTCTACTTCTTTAATATTTTCCTTAATTCTATCAATTATTGGAATATCAGAATCCTCTTCCTTACAGCTATTTACATCTAATGTACATTCAACTGTACATATACCTGTACTACCATCTTCACACATATATGTCTCTGTATTAGCATAGTCACACTCCTCTCCTTCATCTAGTACTCCGTTACCACAGAGATTTTCTTCTGTAGTTGGGTCTGTAGCTTTAGGAGGCCTGTGAGGTTTAACAGGAGGTTGTGTAGCTTCACCTGTGTTTGTAGCACTCATTACGTTTGACCAGAGACTGCTTGTACAATCAGATACAGCTTTTACTCTAAAGAAGTACTCTGTATCTTCTTGAATACCTGTTACAGTAAATGTATTAGTATCTTTTAATACTGTTTGAGAACCGGTAGTAAAGTTACTGTTAGATAGGCCGTATTCTAGTGTATAGCTTTGTACTGTTGGGTCAGCTAATGTAGCGAAGTTTACTGTGAATGATTTATTTGTATTAGGCTTAATACTAGTTATTTGTGGTGCTTTATCATTAATCTTGATATCACATTGGTCATCTTTTTTCTCAGGATATGCAACGTAAGAGAGTTTAAGTGCATCTATGATTGGAGAGGAACCACTTCTAAGTATTATTTTAAGTTTCAGTTTATAGTCTGGTGTTGGGAAGTTAACTCTTTGACCTTGTGTAATAGGGAACCATGTTACTCCTGAGTCATTAGAGACTTCATATGTAACAAGATCATTAAGTGTATATTGACTACCATTTGTTACAGCTCCAAGAACTTCCTCTAGGTCAATGTAGTTTATTGCTAAGATACCATCTGGTGGAATAGGGAGCATCTCTATTGTGTTTAAACTCTCAAAGGATCTAGTAAGAGTTATTTTCTGTATTCCCTCCCCTTGAGTTGCTACATAAAAGGTATCGTCTCCCCTAAGACTAAAGTTGGTTCCTGATCCTCCTCTATTTTGGTGTGTAGGAATTTTATATACATAGGTAGTATCATCTAGTTTATCGTCATATGTGAAGTTGTACTCTACCCCTCTAAGATATCCATTTGTTGTTAAGAACCAAAGCTCATCTCCAACAGGATATTTGCCTGGGATAATAACCATATCCGATACTGTATCGTCTATAAGTCTTGGATCTCCAATGGAGACAATATCGGTTAATGTGTCATCCATTAAATTGGAAGTATTGTTTGAATTAATTCTTACCAATCTTCCATTTCCACCAAGATAGTAATACCCATTGTTATCTTTTATTATTGAGAATTTACCCCATGTTGGGTAGTACTTACATGCATCATTTGTTTTGTTTTCAGGATCTCCACCATCACTACATATCCAAGAGCCATGAGTGTAAGTAGACATTACAAAACTATCTAATTCTTGGTCTAATAGTAAGCCTACTATATCATGATCTGTATGATATTCTTCAAGGTCTTCGTCATAGAAGAGATTATCTGCTGTTCCCCATGTGGTATACGTGTCATCTGATATATCCATTATTGTTCCTTTTGTATCTATTGAGATTACAAAATTCTCTACTGCAGGCTCAGCCCTTCCAAATATTGATAAGGTATTGTTTCTTCTGTCTATATCTATAAATTCGAAATCCTTGTTATTACCAAATCCTTCTTTATCTTTATAATCAACATATGTGTCATCAGTTGTATCCTCAGGTGTGTTATTAATGTCATAGATTATAGTTGACTCGTAAACATAGTCTATTACAAGATATCTTCTATCTTCAAACTCAAATTCATTTACATCTGCCAAATACCATCCCTTTTTTAATTTTGGATACTTTGTATATGTATCATTTTCAATATTGTAGTAAGAAAAGGTTTGATCATTATTCACAATCCAGAAATTTCCATCTACAGAATCAAATATTTCCCCACGGAATTCTCCATATGTGTATCCAAAGTCATTATTGTTAGTAAACATAGCTTGTTCCTGTTGGAATGATACCGATTGTCTTAGTCTTAAGATTCCATTACCCCAAACACCATCAGAAAAGAGTTGATCATGGTAGGCATGAGAGGTAAAGTCCTCCTCTTTTATTAATACTGTAGTATCTGGTTTAGGATTTATTTCATATATTGTGAAGTATCCAGTGTGATTTGTATCATTGTCTTCTGTGCTATTTCCAGAGGCATCTTCAGCTCTTATTTCTAATTTGTAATCCCCTGGGGTTAGGCCTTCAAGTCTTAGATAGAATTCTTCTGTTGGCTGATCAAAGATATTCTCTATGCCTAATGGTGTAATAGGTTTCCAGGTTCCAATTTCTCCTGGAGTCCAATCTTCCCCTTCAAGAGTACCTATTTCGAGCTTATACTCGATAGAGGCAATATCGCTAATTGTGTCCTTTGGGTTGTCTTTTATATATCCTCTTACTCCAGGGTTAGTATCTACGGTTTGGCTCGGGATTATAGAGTGAGCAAATATCTGAGGAGGGGTAGTATCACGTGCCTCTACAAAGAACTGATAGTATGGCATTGCTGAAGGAGTATGATGTGCGTAAGTGGTATACCACCAATGATCAGGAAGTAAGGATTCAAAGCCATTGCTATCAGTGGCTCTTGTATATAGGTACCAAAGTTTATCTGAGAGATCTACCGCATTAATTTTTATTACAACCTCTTTATCTCCCCAATTACCCTCGGTTGGATTATCGACATATGTCCACTCTCTATCAGCTATTGGTATATAACCTGGTTCTGGAATATCCCAAGAGCCGGACATATCGAAGAAGAAGTATCCAAAAGATTCTACTCCTGTTTGATCTGTGACAGTAATTTCAAACTCTTGATTTGGGTCATTTGTAATTCTCTCTTTATTGTCTAATTCTTTAAAGGTTATCTGAGGTGCTCTTGCATCGGTAGTACTATAAATCTTTATATCTCCTATTTCTCCTTCAAATTTATTTCCTATTGCAGGGTTCCCACCTATTGTGATAGGAGAGGTTGATGTAGGCATCAAGAAGTAGATACTGTTGCTATATACAGAAGGTGGATTATCATTGACCTTAATTGTGGCTGTGGAATCAAGATTTGCAAAGGAGAATACTACATGGTTCCAATCTCCTGGAGTTAGGTAAGTGTTAGAATTCGCGCTTAGATCATTATGTCCTATTTCTTTTATCTGATTCTCTGTATTAATGATACCCCTAATATCATAATCTCCATCTAATGTAACATAAATTTTTATGCCCCATACAAAAGATGAGTCAGGGGCATTTTTAGTCATTATGTAATAGTCTTGATTGGTATTAAACCCTATCTCTGGCTTAATATCTAGTTCAACTGTGAATTCACTATCCACGTCATTGAAGTTTAACTTCCTCTCAGTATCAGCTATTTCAAAATATGTATCACCATGAAAAACATTCGTTCGAGAACCTGTCTCTGAGGAGATTGAAGTCTCCACATGGCCAACTACTGTTCCATCAAGTTCATTTACTCCATAATCAGTAATATTAGTATCGCTATCAAATCCCCACCATGTTACTAAACTGTCTGAAGTATCTTTTGTAATATCAAATCTGCCATATGTCTCACTTGTGATATATTCAAGAGGTTCTCCATATCCCAATCTAAGTTCATATGTTGAAGTAAAAGCAGGGATATCAGCTATATTGCAGGAGAAATCTTCAATTACAGAATTACATGTACCATCATCGCATGTACAGCTGCTCCAGTTATCTCCTTGTGCCTGTGAACTGTTAAATAACCTGTATTGTATAGTTGAGATTTCTTTATCTATTGTATCAGCCGTACCCTGCAAGGTATATGTATTTGTACTTACTATTGCTGCACTAGTACTAAACTCAAAGGGAGTATAAGGAGGAACATATGTTTCATTATAAATCTTTATATCATCAATCTCCCCTACGAACTTATTATTATCTGTAGCGCGCGATCCTATTGTAACTGGTGCGCTAGACTCATCTAACGACATACTCTGATAAATTTCACTTATGATAGTATCATTGTCATTAACCTTAAGGGTTATTACTTCATCTACATTGCTATATGTGAATACAATATGATTCCACTGTCCTGGATTTAAATAAGAATTAGGATTATCTTCAAATCCAACAGATCTTTCTCCGTTATCATCAACCCTAGCGCTGGCAACGTAATCTCCATTGGGTGTAACATACATTCTTATTCCCCAGACATATGGTTGTTCACCTTCCTCCCATGAAGATTTTGTTTTGTATATAAAATGATAATCTTCGTTAGTAGTTAATCCTGCATCAGGTTTGATATCTAGCTCTATTTTGAATTCATCTGAGAAACCATTGAAGTTTAACTTCCTCTCAGTATCAGCTATTTCAAAATATGTATTTCCATCGAATATATTGGTAAGAGAACCAGTTGTTAGATTAGAATAAAGAGGGGAAACTCCAATTAAAGTTCCATTAAATCCATTCCCAGTATAATCTATTAACTCTGTAGCTTTATCGAAACTCCACCATGCTTCTAATGAATTATTGCTGTCTCTTCTAATATCAGAGATACCATATAAGTTACTTGCAAGATATGAGAGTGGATCTCCATATACATATCTTATTTCATATGTAGTAGTAGAGGACTCTGGAATATTTGTAATTGAGCATGAGAAATCTTCTGTTGGGTTATCACAAGTACCATCATCGCACGTACACCCATTCCAATTCACGTTCTCATTCTGTCCCTGTGCATACTCTCTATACTGTACTTGAACTATGTTATCACTTGTATTGGTATTCGCACTTCCTTGTAAGAGGTAAGTATCTGAGTTAGCTAATGCTGAAGAGCTATTTAATTCAATAGGCTTTTTAGGGATAGTAAGATACTCATTATATATTTTTACATTATCAATAAATCCATTAAAAGGATCATAATAGCTATCTTGTCCCATACCGCTGATAACAAGAGGTCCTGTGGAAGTAGTAAGTTGTCTTAATGATATATCTATATTTGTTGTTTCAGTTTTAACATCAATCCCATCTATTGAAGCCGTAAGCTCTCCTGTTAAAGCATTCCAATCACATGCTACAGCTCTCCATTCATCTATAGGGAGAGTCTCATCACTTATTACAGTTACGGTACCTCCAAGAGTAACTACGGAACAGAGTAGGTTACTGGTATCTGAAGTTCCCATTTTCCATAGGGGCTCTCCTTCCTCTGAGAGTGTTTTAACAAGAATAGATCTATGTGTATCTTCATACAATCTTTTTACGATAGCTTCAACCCTAAAGTGTGGTAATTTATCTTCATAATCATTGAAATCATATATTTGACTATTGTCTGGGAAGAACAATCTTCTAATATCTTGGAAATCTCCAGCATCACCATATATTCCAGTAGTTCTAGGAATTGATGTAATAGGGTTTGTTCCCCCTTCATATGCATATCCATTAATTAGAGTTCCTATGGAGTCAAGAAGTGTATTACCACTTTCAAATCTCAAAAGAGTTTTCAACTCTAATCCTCCAAAAGCATCCACTTCCCTTTCTACATATTCATAGTTTTCTACTGCTGTGACATTGTTAAATTGGTCAGTCGCCCTTATCTGGTATGCATTTGTTGACAAATCAAGCATTGGTCCTGTTGAACATGAGAATTCATAATTATCTTTTGTAGAACTAAATATATTGATTATTTCCTCTTCTGATAGTGCTCTATCAAAGAGTGAGACCTCATCAATTATTCCTGGGAATGAGTGATGGCCATGATAAAGGATACCTATTTTAGGGTTATGATCAGGAATGGTGTTTGGTACTGTAGTAATTGTTCCTACATTTTCTCCATTAATATAATGTGTTTTATTACCATTACTATCCATTGAAACTGCTACAAAAGTCCATTCCCAAGAAGGGACTTTTGCCTCTACAAATTCACGAGATGTTCCCTCATTAACACCAAGAGAACGATCACAATCAATTACTACACCCCAAGCAACATTCTCTCCTACCTCATCCTCACTACCATAGCTAAAAACAGGATTCCAACCGGTAGGACACCCTTCATTAGTTTCAAATTTAACCCATGCACTTACTGTCCTAGCTTCTGAGCCAGAGGGGATATCGTTATTCAAACTTGAATCTACTTCTATATAATTCCAGGCACCAATAGACCTTCCATTTCCAACAATTCCTTCTCCTACTGTGGTTCCACTAGGAGTAGCATGGTATCCATTTCCACTACTATCAAGTAAGTATGCACCGGTACCACTTTCCTCTTCAAAGCTCCATTTTGCTAAGGGAGTAGGTAGAGTAACAGGAGATGGTTCACTATCTACAGTACAGCTATTCCATGTCTCACTGTCAACTCTTTTAATCTCAACAGAGTCTATTGTTGATTCGTCATAGATTCTTCCAAGAATAGGTGTAGTAATAGTAGAATCAACAGTTTTGAATTTCTCTGTTTGAGGAATAAATATCCCTGGGGGATTTGTTTCGTCTCCAGGAACTTCTGCAGGGTAAGAATATATCATTATATTATCTATATAAGCATTCGTATCGTATCCAACACCAGGTATTCCATTAATTGTTAAATTACTTGTAGAAGGGGGAATAAAGTCTGTCCCTCCAATGGTATTTGTTATTATTGCCACGTCATCAATATATGCTGTAAGTTCTCTTGTGTAAGCATTCCATTCACATCCAATTTTATATGTCTCTCCGTTTGTAAGCTGCCCTCCTGTCTCCCATTCAGTTTGAGTAGTTTGTTGCTCACCATTAATTTCAACAGCACATCTTACCCCTCTGTCGCCACTTGTACCGACTGTCCACGTATTAGATTCTTCATCGTTACTTCTCTTTGAAATTAGCATACGATCATAATTATCATATGCATTTCCCTTTACCATCGCTTCAATTTTAAAATGAACATCTCCACCAGCAAAATTAAAATCTCCGCCTAGGTCCTCGTATGTTAAATACTTTTCATCTAAACCATTTAAAGCACCTCCTACATGAAAACCTGGGTCTGTTTGCGTAGCACCACCCTCTGTTGGAGCAAGATTAGTTATTACTTCGTTACCCCAATCTTCATTTCTTTCATCGAAAGTCCATAGGTATGTTAAATCATCAATCCCATAGTTTATTGTTAAGATCTTTGAAGATTCCCATAAATCAGCATCGTTGGAGGTTGTAAATGTATACTGGTATATTCCTTCCCCAGTTATATCATCTGTAGGACAGGAGAATTCCCATTTGTCTGATTCTGTACCTGCTACAAGAGTACAATCACCAGCTATATCATTAGAATAGTTGTTATCGTTGTTTCCTAGGATTGTAAAATCATCAGGCATGTTGGCATGTCTAACATACCCTGTTATGTTTTTTACACCTCCGGTTTCAATTTGCATGTAACCTCGGATAGTACCGTTTAAATAGATACCATCCTCTTCATGTTCTACACCATATTCTAAATATGAACAGAAATCAGTAGTAGGGATAAAGTATTCAAAGTAGCTTCCAGCATCAGCAGCACATTCAGAGGTTACGGTATATGCAGTACAAATATCATTACAAGGGAATTCAGGATCTTGATAAGAGCTATTCTGAGCTATACAGGCTCCTGTACACATTTGGCTATTTTTCTCTAAATAAGAACACCACAATCCTGGTTGTGGATAGTCATAGTTATAATACTGACTTGCCTCTGTACATCCTCCAGTTCCTCCAACTTGCCATTCATATCCGTAATATCCGTGATCATAAGGGTTACAAAAAGTAGAGCAATCCATATCATATCCCGCTCCAAGCTCAGTAGTACAGGCGGTATAACATGAGCCAACCTCATCTCTGAAATCTAAATATGAACAGAAAGAAGTGCTAGGAGTAAAATCATAACCTCCCTGTAAATAAGCTCCGTAATTATTTTCGCAGCCATACTTATCATTATAGGCAGAACAAAGGTCTCGACAACTATATTCTACGTCTGTTGCATCAGGATTTTCAGCAATACACCCTCCTATACACATCTCTACATCCATCTCTACAGATGAACACCACTGCTCAGTATTTCCCTCAGGATAGCTTTGATATGCACAGCTATTCTCATAACCGTAATAACCGGAACTGTATGGATCACAGAATCTTTCACAATCACCATAGTAGTTACCAGTATAATCTGTACATGTAGATATACATGCAGGAATATTGTCTGCCGCCAAAAGACTTATCTTGAATGGATTATAGGTTGAGATAATTGTAGTAAGTAGTAAAAGAGAAAAAAGTATAAGAAATACTTTATATTGTTCTATTCTTTTTATCACAACCAAGGGCAGCTCAATTAATATAAAAGCGAGAGACGGGATTCGAACCCGCGACCTTCTCCTTGGGAAGGAGGCATTCTAGCCAACTGAACTACTCTCGCAATCCTCTTAGTATATTATCTCTCAAGAGGATAAAATTCAATTGGTTATTTTAATTTAAAGAACGGATGATTTAATATCATTCCAATCTTCATTTAACTTCGTTCCAATCTGTTTTGCAACATCTGCAGTTAATGCTCCATCTCTCTTAATTTCATCAACAACCTTTGCTACTAACTTCTTGTAACCATCAATATCAATATTCTTACCTGCTTCTTTAACCTCTTTTATTTTCCTATTTACCTGCCTTCTAGCTTTCTTGTAGTAATCCTCTGCACTATCTACTCTCTCTTGCGCAAATCTTTTAATATCCTCTCTTGTCTCTGATCCTGCTTTAGGTGCAAGAAGTATTCCTGCTGTAAGACCTACTGCAGTACCGAAAAGTAAACCTTTGAAAAAATCTTCTGATGAACTCATGTTTTTATGAATAACAAATTAATATATCTATATGGTACATGAGATTTTTAAAAATTTCCAGAATTAAAGATTAAACCTTTTAATTAAGGTATATCCTAATGAAAGAAATAGCGCTATTGCTATAAAAGAGAAAAGGATTGAAAATGGAGAGATAGTAGGGGTGGTAATCTCTTGAGTTTGAATAGGTTCACTCTCCATTACTACTTCCTGTTGAGTACTCTCTATTACATCAGTACTTTCTTCCTGTGCATAGGTATTACCTAACAGTGAGAAAGATATTAAAGGGAGTATACAAATTGCTATTATTACTGTTCTCATAGTAATATCATATATCATATTTATACATATTTGTACTATGCAATTTCCTGATATTGAATTAGAAAGTAAGCTTTGGAATAAAGGTTTTAAATATATAGTAGGTATTGATGAGGCAGGAAGAGGACCACTTGCAGGACCTGTATGTGCAGGTGCTGTGGTTATTAATAGTGATACTAAACTTCATCCTTTTGTTAGAGATAGTAAAATGATGAGTGAGAAGAAAAGAGAAGAGATATTTGAGTATATAAAGGAGAGCTCTGTTGCATACGGTATATGTATGATAGATTCTGTAATTATAGATGAGCTGGGTATACAGGAGGCTGTTAAAATGGCTATGGAGGGTGCTCTTAAGCAGGTAGAGGATATGATTAAGTGTAAAGCTGATTACCTTATTGTAGATGGTACTAATGTTAGCACAATATCTGGATATCATATGGAGAAGATTAAGTCAGGGGATATTAAACATTACTCTATATCTTCAGCATCCATATTAGCAAAGGTAACAAGAGATAGGTTTATGAAAGAGATCTCTAAAGAGTACCCTGATTATCTATTTGAAAAGCATGTAGGGTATGGTACTAAACAGCATATAGAGCTGTTACGTAAGTATGGGCCATGTGCAATCCATAGAAAATCGTTTTCACCTGTTAAACAGCTTTTAGTAAAAGACTTGTAAAAAGATAACTTAAGGGGTTATAATCATAACCGTTACGGGCCGCTAGCTCATCAGGTTAGAGCAACTGCCTTTTAAGCAGTAGGTGCTGAGTTCGAGTCTCAGGCGGCTCACTTCTTATGATATTTCCCTTCTAGAACATTCATAAGTGGGATATTTTCTAGTGTAAGGTTACTGTTTATAAATATTTCCCATCTATCTATTTCATATTGTGAGAGCTGACTAAAATCTCTTCCTACAATAGCGTTATTTAATGATGTAGAATCTTTCAAATATCTTAGTCTTATCAATATACTATTTTTTCTTTCATTATGGTCAAAGGTATTTATATTTTTTCCACCCCTAACATATGCCCTTACATCTGAAAGAAGAGAATCGGCATTAGGATAGCTATCTATTCTATTAAGAATAGTTCTTATACCAGTTGGAATTAAAGACTCTATTTCTTTTATATTATTTCCTCTTGTAAAGAAGGATTCCAATGTTTCTTTTAATCCCCCCTTAAGCTCTGCACTCCAACTATCTTCTGAATTATTATTCTTAGTTAGTGACCCTGCATCTATTATAGAGAGAGTACTAGAGGATTTATTTTCAGGTACTTTCTGTATAAATATACTATCTCCTTTATGATCTTGGAAAGAGTAGCCTTTACTGTTTAGTTCTTTGAGCATTCTAAGATATATTAATATTCCATTTGTCTTTATATCAGTAGACAAGGTTAGGAAACTCTTAATATCTCCCTCTTGTTCATTTTGAATATTTGTAAGATTAATACCTTCGGCTCTTTGCACTACATACCTACCTTGAGTGGAGTCTTTTTCTTTTATAGGGCAGATCTTAATTCCATCAAAGTTAGAAAACATCTGATTAAATATTTCTTGATTGTTCATTTTTTCATTTACATCAGTAATTGATGCAGGTAGTGGGCTCCGAGGCTGTACAATAACTTCTGTGTCTAACATTTGGACCTTAGCAAAATTTCCTGTACGGATTTCTTTCGACTCTTGGGAGAATTCAAAATTTTCTGACATTTTTTACTAAAAAGATTTTATTGAAAAAGTATAACATAATCAGTATATCTATAGACATGTTTTCTGTTAATATAGATTCATATAACATGTTAGATAATGACTATGTTGTTTTGGGTAATAGTAATAAGTATGCTTTGTGCAAATATGTTTGGTGTAATACTACACTTCACACATAGGAAGGGTACAGGTAGTTTAATGTTACATCTTTTCTCTGCAGTAAATGAGAGTACGTGGGAGCATCTTAAGCTTGCTTTCATACCTATGCTATTTATCTCTTTTATACAGTACTTCATTCTAAAAGGGGAGTATTTGAATGTATTAGAGAGTAATTTATACGGTATCCTTCTTGTCCTTATTTTAATACCACTGCTATATTACTCTGTAAGACTTTTTCTAAAAAGAGAGGTACTATTTGTAAGTATATTAATCTTTATACTATCTGTAATCCTTGGTTATCTATTAATGTACTATTTAATTAGTTCTAATATTTCGTATCTTGGTGAACTTTACAGCTTCTTTTCTTTAATACTTCTCTTTCTTTTATTCAGTTTCTTTACATTCTTTCCACCAAAAATATTCCTTTTTAAAGATCCAATATCTGGTAGATATGGGCATATTAAATAGTGGAAAGTTTATAAATATTTAGGTATACTTAATTATTATATTACCCTTTAGGTGTAATGATAAAGAATTTAGTATTAATTGTTAGTATAGTTTTACTATCTATCCTCCTTATTCTCTTTGCATATCTTCTTAAAGACCCTGATCTATGCTGTGAGTATGAGCTATGTACAAAGTTAACAAGCATATGTGAAGATAAGGCTCAAGTACTATACAGTAAGAGTGAGAAGGGGGTTAAGCTATATATTAATGATATTAAGGAAAATGATACTGTACAGGTAGGTAGTACACTAAGCGGGAGTATAAAAGGAGGATGGTTTTTTGAAGGTGAGTTTCCTGTAAGAGTTCTTAATGAGGATATGGAGATATTAGATACTCTTTTAGCAAAGGCTACAGAGGATTGGATGACTGAGGAAGATGTTTCTTTTGAATTAAAGTTAGATATTGATATACATGAGAGTAGTAAGGTTATTTTAAGATTTGAGAGGAGTAATCCTTCTGGTCTTGTTGAGAATGATGATTATATAGATTTTCCTGTTATGTTAGAAGTAGAGAGCAAGAGTATTGAGGTTAAAGTATTCTTTCCAAATGAGGGTATGGGGTCAACAGAGGATTGTTCATTGGTATACCCTGTGATTAGAACTATTCCAGAAACTTTAGCTGTAGGTAAAGCATCTTTAGAGGAGCTTTTTAATGGTTTAACTAAAGAGGAAACTTCCTCTGGGTACTATACCAATCTTAATGATGGAGTAGTAATACAGAGCTTAACTATATCTAATGGTGTTGCTAGGGCAGATTTTAGTAGTAAGTTGGATGAAGGAGTTGGTGGTAGCTGTAAGGTTACCAGTATTAGGGCACAGATAGAGGAGACTCTCAAACAGTTTCCTACAGTAAACAGTGTAATTATCTCTATAGATGGTCAAATAGAGGACATATTGCAACCTTAAGATTGATTCTCTTCAAGAGCTTTTGCAGCATCTAGAATAGTTTGTTCTGCTAAATGTTTCCCAATTATTTGTATACCTGTAGGCATACTCTCTGATACTCCATTAGGAATTGAGATTGCAGGTAATCCTGCCTCTGAGCTTCCCTCTGCTAATATATCCGCTATCTCGCCAAAGAGTGGGTTATCAGCATCCTTATCCTTTAGTGCAATGGATGGTGTTGTAGGGGATATTATACAGTCATACTGTTTTAATACCTTATCCAAATCCTCCTTTATTAACTGTCTTACCTGTTCAGATCTCTTAAAGTATTCATCTGCATATCCTGCAGAGAGTGAGTATGTTCCTGTCATTATCCTTCTTTTTGTTTCTTCACCTAATCCTTCCCCTCTTGTAGATTCAAAGTAAGTTTTAACTGTAGAGCTATCACTCCCTTCTAATCCAAATCTTGTACCATCAAATCTTGAAAGGTTGGAAGACACTTCACTTCTACATGTAATTGTATATACTGCCATTCCGAATTTAGGATTTAGGATGTTTACATACTCAATCTTTGCTCCTAGTTTTTTTAATATCTCTACACTGTTATCAAAGTTTCTTCTTACTCCATCTTCAAGCTGTAATTCCATATACTCCTTAGGTATGGCTAATTTCATACCTTTAATATTTAAAGGATTTAAGTTTGCTAAGTAATCTGTAGTAGTGTCCCTGTATGTAGTGAAATCTTTAGGGTCATATCCTGCGATTACAGAGAGTAGTAAAGCGCTATCTTCTACAGACTTAACTATTGGTCCAGGGCTATCTAGTGAAGAGCCCATTGCAATGACTCCATATCTTGATACTCTTCCATATGTTGGTTTCAGTCCTACAACTCCACACCATGATGCAGGTAATCTAATTGATCCTGCAGTTTCTGTACCGATGGCACCTGCACATAGATCTGCAGCCACTGCACTACTAGAGCCACCACTAGAGCCCCCTGGTAGCCTATCTAAGTCATGTGGATTACGTGTAGTACCGTAGTATGATGTTGTTGTAGATGATCCATGACAGAACTGATCTAAGTTTGTCTTCCCTAATATTATAGCTCCCTCTTTTAGTAGTTTACTTGTAACAGTAGATTCATATACAGGTTTGTAGCCGTTTAATATATGAGAGGCAGCAGATGTAAGTATGCCTTCTGTTGAGAATATATCCTTAATACCAAGAGGTATACCTCCTAGCTTTCTCTCTTTCATACTTTCAAATTCGCTATCAAACTGCTTAGCATTTAAGAGTGCTTCCTGTTCACATACCGTGATATATGAATTAAGTTTTGAGTCTTTCTCTTTGATATTTTTAAGGTAATACTGTACTAGCTCTTGGGCTGAGAGCTCTTTCTTTAGTAACTTCTCTCTAATTTTTACAATACTTAAATTTTCCACAAGTAACAAATATTGAGATTAATACATGAATTCTATCAGAATTTAAGCAATGTTGAAACAAACAGTACACACAGTAAACAGAGAAGTAAACCAGACAGTACCTGTTTTAAGTTGTGTTTGGTCAGTTCAATTCTAGACCACCCTATAAATGGGATTAGTACTCCTAGGAGTAAAAGGTATGGGTTGTTTGTAAGGTAGTAGATGATAAAGATTGCTAATGTGCTCCATATCATATGGAAGCTAATCTTCCAGAACAGAGTAATTAGAAATCCTAGAAAGAAGGTAAGATTGAGTACAGAAAATATTGTTATTAACTGCATATTACCTAATTTAATACTTAGCAGTAAAGAGAGTAGAAATGATATTGAAAAGATTAGAAAGAGCTTAGGCCTTTCCTCTCTTTTAGTTACATTGTAATCAGATGTAATACCTAATCTTTTAAACAGTAAGATAGCGGATATTGGAATTATGAAAGTTAAAAAGGAGAAGAGTAAGAGATATATAGTTGGGATTTGGATAGTGAAAAGTATTGAGAGAAACGAAATTAGTATTAAAGAGAGGGTTACTGTTCTAGAGAAAAAGGTAGCAATTTGTTTTTTAAATTTTGATTGTGACATTAATATTGATACTCCTATACATATGAATATAACAGAAAGGAGATTAGAAGTCTCAATCATATATATATACTCCTTATCTATTCTTACTGTATTAAGAAGCAGTCTAATGATTGAGTAACCAATTAAATATACCCCTGTTATATATCCCTTTTTAGGATTTTTTCTGTTAATAAAGAGTAGGGTGGTAAAGAGTAGTATGTTTAGTATAGATTCGTAGAGAAATGCTGGATGGAAATGGGAATAGCTTTCATATCCATGTAATCTACTCTCTAAGGGTATATATATTGACCATGGTAGATTACTTGGTTTACCGTAAAGTTCATGATTAAAGAAATTGCCTACTCTTCCAATTGCTTGAAGTACTGGAAGAAACAGAAAGAGGGAGTCTGAAAGATTAAAGAATGAAAGCTTTTTCTTTTTAGAGAGTATGTAAAGAGAGATGATTATTCCTATTAATGCACCGTATATTGCTAAACCTCCATCCCATATCTTAAAAGGGTTTACTATACCCTCTGATATCTCCTCTATACTGTGAAGAAGAAATAGAAGGCGTGCTCCAATGAGTGTACTTAGTAAAACAAAAAGAATATCTAATTCTTTTAATGAGGTGTTTTTTCTCCTAAAAAGCTCTATACCAATTATTACAGCTATACCTATTAATACACCATATATGTTCATATGTTTAATAGTGGAGATCTATTACTATTCTCTACTATTATTAACCTATGCAAAGCTCTTGTAATTGCAACGTAGAGTAATCTTGTAGAGAGCTCTGTATCTGGATAGTTGATATCATTTACATCTAGTAATATTACAGTATCAAACTCTAAACCTTTTGCGTCTTCTATGGGGAGTAGTAGTAATCCTGTTTTATAATCATTAAGGGTATAATCTACAATATCTTTCTCAAGATATGATTCATATTCAACTATCTTCTCATACGTTTGTTTCGTATGTTCCTTATCTCTACATATTAATGCACAGGTTACAGAGCCTTTATCAAAATCTTTCTTTATTATTTCTATAAGGGTATCTAAGGATTCTTTATCTAAATCTTTAATATCTTTCTTATGCTCTATTATCCTAATATCCTCACCATGTCTTAGTACAGCCTCTGGTAGTTTATAGCTTTTAGGGAATCTTTCTCTAAAGATACTGTTTGCATACTCTATTATTTCAAGGGTAGTTCTGTAACACCTATTAAGTTGATGATATGAGTATTTCTCTATACTAAATTTCTTAAATAGAGATATTACATCTTCCCAATCTTTAATGTAAAAGGGAGGGATAATGGATTGGGCAAGGTCACCTGCGACAGTGACATTTTGATTCTTAGAGATTTGTAAGAGAGTAAGTATTTGAACTAAGCTTAAATCTTGGGCCTCATCTATCATCACATACTCTTTCTCATGCTCCTTGTAACCGTGTATCTTTAAAGAGAGGTATACAATCGGTGCTAGGTCTTCCATTCTATATGTTTTCTGTTTACCACTTCTTGATACAGCTTCTAATGTATATTTAGAGATTTCTTTAGTGCTATATCCTTTCTTAAACATATTTCTATACACCTCAATAGGGAGGGTTGCTTTCTCAAAGTACTTTAATATTTCTTTTTTCTTTAACATATCTGTTTGATGGGTATCTGTTAAAAATCCTGTTCTTTTCTCCTTAAACTGTTTTTGAGCAAAGGCATACTCTAATGAGAGATTTAATCTCTCATCCATTGTTATATATGGATATGTATCTTTTAATTCATAGTACCTTCTTCTTACAATATCTTTTCTAGAGTAGGGAATATTTTCTAAAAGCTCTGATTCAAAATCCTCAAAGTAAGAATCTAGAAGCTCTATGAAGTGGAGAGAGCCCTTATACTCTTTGATCTTTAAATCTTCCTGTGAGGGATGGAGTATGTATGTGTTATCCCAACCTAATACACTTTTAGCCCAGAACATATATGTATTAGCCAGTACATTTTCTATACCTAAGCTTGGTAGTACATCTGTAATGTAATCAAGAAACATTTTGTTTGGACCAATGATTAAACTCTTGTTCGATCTAATATGATCTTTGTAAGCGTAGAAAAGGTAGGCTAACCTATGTAGTAAGATTGTTGTTTTACCACTACCTGCTACGCCTTGAATAACTACGGGCTTGTTAATTTCTTCTCTGATAATTTGATTTTGTTGTGCTTGGATTGTAGATACAATATCTTGTAACTTTTGACCTAATCTTTCATTTAATTGAGCAAGTAAGAATTCATCAGCAGCGATATTACCACTCTTTGCATCATATATATGCTTTATTCTAGCCTCTGAGATATTAAACTGTCTTTTTTGGATTAAATTTCCCTCTCTAATACCTGTAGGGCTATCATACTGTAGGTCGTTTGCAGGGCCACTATTTTCATAGTAAAGGTTTGCTATCGGTGCTCTCCAGTCACTTATTAATGGCTTGTATGTATCTCTATCCATTAATGCGAACTTGCCAATATATATTGGTAGATCTCTCTCATTACCTCTTAGTTGTGTTTGGAAAACTATCTTACCAAAGTATGGTGTATCTAACTTTATTAACTCCCTATTTATCCTCTCTATACATTCCTCTATACTTCTTAATATTTTGTTATATACTCCTGCAGCATCTGCTCTTGCATCTAGGTCTGTTTCCATTGCAATGACTTTAACCTGCTCTTCAAGCTCTATTTCTAATTCCTCTAATCTTTTAATCATCTTCTTAGAGGTTTGTGCATTGATATCGGTAACTTTGATAAGGTGAGGATACTCCTCTTTCTCACTGTTTGTTTCTGGGGATACATTTCTGAAATCATTAATTTCATCTACCCGTGTATATATTGGGTTTAGTTCTTTTTCAAATGTTTGCATTGATTTCGAGATGCAAATTTATGGCATCGGCATTTTACATTATCTAATATTTATTGTCTACATACTTTTATTATTTCCTTTCTCTCTGTATCATTAAATATGAATGGATCTATTAAATTACTTCTGTATATTCTCTTCGTAGCAGTGATATTTCTGTTTGTACAGGACAGATTTAATATCTTTGATATTGATTTTAGAGATAGTGGAGGTAATGAGGAAGATGTAGGAGAGGAGAAAACAGAAGGCGAGAGGGAGAGTGTAGAGCTGTACAATGAGGATGGTAAAACTATTTTAGTAACAGTTGAGGTTGCGGATACAGAGCTACTGAGAATGACTGGGCTTTCTGGTAGAAGAAATCTTGGTGATTATGAAGGTATGCTTTTTATTATGGACAGTGAGGCTATCTCTGGTTTCTGGATGAAGGATATGTATATTGGTTTAGATATTATATATATAGATTCTAAGGGTTTTATTGTTGATATTAAGGAGAATTTAAAACCGTGTGAGGTTAATTACTGTCCAACAGTTTACTCTAATGAACCATTTAAATATGTATTAGAGGTTAATGAGGGGTTTAGTGAAAGTAACAGAGTAAGGGTTGGAAATAGCGTGATATTTAATATATCATCTATGGATTAGTTAATATATTAGATATCTTGTATGATTCAGACCTTTATTGATTGGTTAGTATCAATTATTACTACACTTGGATATCCTGGTGTAGCACTCTCTGTATTTATTGAGAGCTTCTTTGCACCCATACCTAGTGAAATTATACTTCCATTCTCTGGCTTTGTAGCATCTACTGGAGCTTTAAATATATATTGGGTAATAGTGGTGGCTACCTTAGCTGCATATCTTGGAACATTACCTTTCTACTTTATTGGTAGATGGGGTGAGAAGTATGTTTTTACATTTCTGGATAAGTATGGAAAGTATCTATTTATTGATAGGGGGGATGTAGATTGGGCTTTTGGATTGTTTGAAAAACATGGTAACAAGATTGTACTTGGAGGGAGATTAATTCCCATTGTAAGAACCCTTATTTCATTTCCTGCAGGTGTAGCTAAAATGAAGTTTGTAGTTTTCTCTATATATACCTTAATTGGGGCTTTCTTTTGGAATACTCTTTTAGCGTATGCTGGATATCTACTTGCAGATAGCTGGGAGAGTGTTGGTGCATGGATAGGGAAATATGAGAAGGGGATATTAGTAGTAGGAGTCCTTCTTGTCGTACTTTACTTTTTAAGAGGGTATTTAAGGAAGAGGAAGTCTACTAACGTAAGCTCTTAAGTAAAGAGACCCCTGTCATATCCGAAGGTATTGGTAACCCCATTATATCAAGTATTGTAGGTGTGATATCCTTTAAAGCTCCATATTGAAGATTTCTCGGTGCCATATTTATTCCAGAGAGTATGAGTGGTACTGGATTAAGAGAGTGCTCTGTATCCATCTCTCCAGTATCAAGATTTATTACCTCTTCTGCATTTCCATGATCTGCTGTAATTACTACTGCTCCTCCTCTTACTGTAAAATTTTTAACTAATTCCCCTACACAGTAATCTACAACAGAGACAGCCTTTACCGTGGCTTCCAGATTTCCTGAGTGTCCTACCATATCAGGATTAGCAAAATTTACAACTATGAAGTCATAGAGATCAGACTCAATCTTACTAAGCAAAACATTTGTCATCTGTAGTGCACTCATTTCAGGCTTTAAGTCATATGTTGCTACAGAGGGGGAGGGTATTTCTATACGATCTTCATTGGTATATCTGATAGAGGCTCCACCATTAAAGAAGTACGTAACATGAGGGAACTTCTCTGACTCAGATATTCGTAACTGTCTTAACCCTTGTGAAGCTATTATATTTCCAATAGGGAGAGCTATATATTGCTTTGGGAAGAGTACCTTAGGTGGAAAGCTCTTCCTGTACTCCACCATACTTGCAAAAAAGATTGGGTATATGTTTGCTCTTTGGAATTCTGTAAAGTTACTATCAACAAGAGCTCTTGTAAGCTGTAGTGCCCTATCTGGTCTAAAGTTAAGGAATATGACTACATCTTTACTTCTAATTTCACTACCTTGAGCTAATACGGTAGGCTCTACAAACTCATCTGTGATATTCCTTGCATATGATTTCTCTATACACTCCTGATATGTACCACATTTATTCCCAATATTTTGTGTAATTAAATCATACGCCTTCTTTGTTCTACCCCAATTACCATTCCTATCCATTGCCCATGCCCTTCCGCATACTGTCGCTATCTTACCAATGGAGTACTGATTTAATGTTTTTTGTAAATCGTCTAGATATTTTCTTGATGAATTGGGTGGGGAGTCTCTTCCGTCAGTGAATGCATGTACAAAAAGTTCTCCGTTAAAATTACTCTCTGCAAAGTATTTAATAGTGGCTTTTAGGTGATTAATATGTGAGTGTACACTTCCATCACTTAGTAATATTAGAAGGTGTATTCTTGATTTCTGTTTAGATGCATACTTAAGAGATTCTTGTAGTATTGAATTCTTAAAATACAGACCCTTTGATATTGATTGATCTATTCTAGGTAAGGTCTGAAATATTACTCTACCTGCTCCAATGTTAGTATGTCCTACCTCACTGTTACCTTTTACATCTTTAGGAAGTCCTACAGCCTCTCCGGATGCAAGTAAATATGTATGTGGGGATGTACTCCAAAGGGTTGAAAGGTTACGTGGATTGGCCTTTACTACGGCATTTCCTGGTGAATCAGGTGCTGATCCTACTCCGTCCAATATTATTAGTAATACTTTTTGTTTAATGTTCATGGCAGTTTTTAATTATACATTGTGGCATAATTTCGGAAATTATTCTATAATAGCCGATGCATATTTATATTTATGCTTTTTATATATTACAACAAATGATATGGATACAAAGATTACAAAGATAATAGAGGGGGCAGATAGTAAGAAAAGACCTGATGCAAGGGTTGGAGATACTGTTAGATTACATATGAAGATTAGAGAGGGGAACAAGGAAAGGATACAGATATTTGAGGGTGTAGTTATCGGTATGAAAGCTACAGGAGCAAATAGAACAATTACTGTAAGGAAGATATCTTACGGAGTAGGTGTAGAGAGAGTAATACCTTTACAATCAAATCTTTTAGAGAAGATGGAGGTTGTTAAAAGAGGTACTGTTAAAAGATCTAAACTGTTCTACCTTAGAGATAGGGTTGGAAGGAGAGCTTTAAAGGTTGGTTTGCTTAAGGATGTATATCTTACAGATGAGATAGAAGTTCCTACAGTAGGAGAAGAGCAAGAGGTTGTAGAAGAGGAAACTGTAGAGTAAAATCTACTCAAGCGGGAGTAGTTCAATGGTTAGAATATCTGTTTTCCAAACAGAGGGTTGCGGGTTCGAGTCCCGTCTCCCGCTCCAGATTGATATCAGCAATGTGTGTTTTGGTGTAATTTTCCTCTTTGTAAGGTATAATTAGGTATGATTAAAGGAGGGGAAGATTTCTTTAAAGACAAAAATGATGATTACAGTTCAAACTCGGGAGGTAGCTTTAGAGGTATACCTTCTTCTAGAATTCCGATGATAGAGCAGATATATGAATTAATACTTGGAAGAAAACCAAGTAGTAGAGAAAATGCATATTATAAATATAGTCCACTAAGTGAGGATGAGATTCGTATTAAGCTTTTAGAATCTCAAGAGCATAAGGATATTATAGAGGATGCTCAAAGGATAAAGGGAGTAGAGAATGAACTTAGGAGTAGCCAAATCAATGAGAAAAAACTAGCCCAGCAGGTAGTAGATTTAGGTAAGCAAATTGATGAGAGTCAAATGTTATTAAACGAGAGAAATAACATTATAATAGAGCTTAGAGAGCAGCTACAGAATCCATACAATCTACCATCTCAGATACAGAAATATGAAGAGGGCTTTGATGTATATGGTACTGTAAGAGCTAAAGAGAGAAATGAGATAGAAAAGAAAAGTGTAATGGATATATTAAAAAATATCTTTAATATGATAGTTAAGTAGTATGTCAACAAAAGAGTTCGGGGGGAAATTAAAGAGTGCTAGATTAGAAACAGGCCTGTCTCAAAGGAGTCTTGGATTAAGCATAGGGCTTTCGGATAAGACAATTAGTTCATATGAATCATCCAGATCATATCCCAATTTAGAGATATTAAAGAAAATATCAGAGGTTCTAAAAAAACCGGTAGGCTATTTTCTCTCATCAGTAACAGAGGAGGTAAAGATCTCAGATCAGCTGTATAGGATATTACGTAAGCAAGAGGAGCTAGGTAAAGAGTTAGATACTTTAAAGGATTTACTTAAAAAGGTGGAGTAAGCCACAGTTTAAGCTTTTTAATCAATTTCCCAGAGGCTTTATAAAGTAGAAATACTCCAATACCTGCTAGTATAACTACAAGAGCTACCATTAGCATAATACTTACAGAGTATTCAGAATCAACAGGCTGTACCACAAGGTTATCACTCAATGTAACTGTTGAGCTTACACTGTTGGTATAGTTTGTATCATATTGCCATGATATTACACTTGCAGATACATCGTATGTTCCTGCTCTTTGTGGGTCTACATTTATCTTGAATTTATATGTTTCATCCTTATTTAGGCTCACAAACTCCTTATGTGATCTTTTTACTAATATCGTAGATGGTACTTCCCAAAGTATTTGAGTCTTCTGAGAGTCTATTTTAGGAGTTATGTATAGGGTATATGGGATATTTTTAGTAAGAGCACTCTGTGTTCCTCTGATTAGCTCTAATTCAAAGTAGTTATTCTTACTAGTTACTGTTTTCTTCTCAGGATTTTCATTTACAATGGGTAATGATTCACTCTTTGCGACATCTTTATCAACAACTACCTCTTGATCTTGAGCAGAAAGGATTGTTGTTAAGGAGAAGAAAAGTATTGGTAGGAGTAATATCTTTAGGTATTTCATTTTAATATTTTTGTTATAGCCATTTTATATATCTTATATGCCTGTTGTGCACTATCATAGCTTACATCTGCATCTTTGTGTACTATCTCATTCCTTAATTTATGAACATCCCAAATATCTTGGTAGTAATCTTTTCTAAAGAGAGTTTTAGCATTCTTAAGATTATCCCCACAGCTACTTTCATTGCTATATCTAATCTGTAATGATTTACTTAAGAGATTATCTAGTTTAATAATAGCATCTCGTCTTGCATACATTTCATCACTTTCGCTTTGCTCTCTTAAATCATCTAGCTTTTTTAATATCTTACTCTTTTTTTCAACAGGTACACGCTTACTGTTGTATCTTGCCATTATAACAAGGAGTACTATTAAAACTACAATAGTTACTGTAAGTAATATGCTATTATCCATTTCTATTCGTAAATTTTTTAATTAAGAAATACATAGGTATTGCCATTGCTATATATATTAAGATTGAGAAAATCTTAGAAAGAATATTTAAGAGTGTACTATCCTCAATTAAGTCTATCTCTGTTTCTAGATACTCCTCATTTGTAAGCTCTGTTCCACTTTGAGCACTTAGTACAGCATAGAGGGGTGACTCTATCTTGTCAGATGGGATATTAAACTGTATCTCAGTTATATCTCCAGGGAGTAGTATTGTACTACTGTTGTTCTCTATATAGTCGGTATACAGATTAAGATTAGGTTTTGATTTAACAAAGTTAATGGAATCTAATACTGTATTACCACTGTTTTCTATGCGTATAGAGCCTTGTAAATGTGAGTTAAGAACATTGTAAGGCTTAAGAAAGATATCTGCGTTCATGCTGTATACAGGTTCTGGTGTACTCTCCTGTATACTAATTTTAAAATCATTTTCTGTGTAATATGGGAGTTTAGGAGTATTAGGATTATCATATCTAAACAGAAGTGATATATGATCTGGTAGTGGTCGTGACCAAAGAGATGTATTAGAGTAATCTTCAAGGAATGGATCTACCTGTATCCAATCTTTTTTTTGTAAATCAAAATACTCAACCCAGTAATGATACATACCATCTGGGTGATAGTCAGATATATTTGTTACATACCCTATTACAAGCCTTGCAGGTATATCGAAGTATCTAAAGAGCGTTATCATAGCATCTGCATAATCTTCACTTGTTGAGTCAGCTTGTTCACTTAATGCTCTTTCCCCTCCTAATCTTACGGAACCAGTGAGAGATCCTATTGTTAATGTATTTGGCTGTAAGTTCTTAATTACAAATTGATACAGCTCTTTGTATATCATCTGCTGTCTAGATTCACTCTTTATATCGTATATACTCTCTATATCAGTATCTGTAAGACCAGAATCCTTCAGCCATTTATTTACTCTTTTTTCTAAATCAGTATCTTTAAGCTCCCAAAGATTCTTTGTCTCTATCCTTGGTGTAGAGGGATTTATAGAAATGGATTTTTCCATCTGTAGGGAGCCCTCTATTGAGACAGCAATATTACTTTGCGGTGCTATTTCATACTGCAATATGTAATTCCCATTTATATCTTTATAGCTTCTATTTGGTTTAGGTTGTACATTGATGAGAAGAATTTTTTGTGTATTCGTACTTGGTGGGATACTTATTTCAGAGGAGATAATTTCATCACTGCTATTTATTAAATTCCTACTTATTGCAAATTGATAAATAATTTTATCTCCAAGAGAAATACTCACCTTACTACTTTTAGGAGGTGCAGTCTCAATCTCAATGTTTTGACCCTTCTGGGTTAAGTTAATAATAGGGGTAGAGCTCCAGCCAATATCTCCAAGAGAGTGAGGGTATGTGAATGTAAAGCCTCTAGAGGTTGTATCTTTAACAGAGGATATAAGGGAGAGTGTTTCTTGAGAGTGTTTTGTACTGTATGTTAATTTCAGGGTAACAGGTTTCTCTTTAGATACTAATGTATTCTCTAAATCAATAACTAAATCGGTAGCTGATTGCCTATCGTAATATGTAGGCTCTAGTTTAGAATTTTTTGTAATAGAGAACACCTCTGGTCTAAGATTTTCTTCAGGAATTGTCACAGTGTAGTAGGTTAAGACCCTAGGATTAGCAGTAGTGGTAATAGTAAGATAGATAGTTGAGTTAATCTCCTGCCCATCCCATATATGATGAAAATCAGATTGGATATCAAAACCATCTAATGCATCTGCCTTGTGCGGAGAGAAGGATAAAGAAAAAAATAAGGCTAAAAGAAAGCTAAATATCCACTGAGTTATCTTTAAATATCCATTCAAATTTCTCATACTTTCTCATTACTTGCTTTACAATTGGTGTCTTTGCTGTAATACCATACTTAGAGATGACAGTATCCCAATCTACTTTCTCTGGATCATTTACTATCTTGTATTCAGGATTTCGTACTATCTCCTGTTTAGCATTTTTCCTAATAATATAATAGGCCATTCCTCCTCTGTCATCAAGCACTATTCTTGGAGATGCATCTCTTGATATTAATTCAAGCACTATTAGGTTAGATGTTTGTCTAGAATTAACAATAGAACAGGTATATCCTTGAGGTACTATAATTTTTTGGCCTTTCTTTATCTGTGATTTTATTATTCTATTTTTAATAGGGGAGTCATACTTTTGAAGTAAAACTGTTCCTCCTCCGTATATTACTTCTAAGATTCTTGGTCTTTTAAGACACTTTGTTGCAAATGTTTTTGTATACTCTATACCAGCAAGGTTGGGGAAGATAAGATAGATATTAATTTTTAGATTCTTACTTTTAAATACCTCATCCTTATCCAAATCTTTATACTTCTTATAGAATATTTCTGGACAGTTAAGATCTTCATTAAGAAGCTGTGAACGAATATCGTCAATACAAACAGTCGTTGTACCTGAAAGTGTTAATCCTTGGGGCTGTAATTCTTCTCCACTGTAAAAAAGAGGCAATCCTGAGGATCGCTTTAAATCTATTCTAGCCATATGTTGCTATTATACCACAATATCTATTAATTGGCTTGTTTAAACGCTTTTGTTAGCTCAGAGAATACAAAACCAACAATTGAGAAGAATACTAAGGCAACTATTGGTGTAAGCTCTATTGAGAATTTATCAATAACCATCTCCTCAGGAACGATACCATTAAAAGGAGTTATAAAATTCTGAGAGAGAT
Source organism: Candidatus Dojkabacteria bacterium (assembly GCA_034002865.1). Taxonomy (GTDB): domain Bacteria; phylum Patescibacteriota; class Dojkabacteria; order SC72; family SC72; genus UBA5209. The sequence continues at coordinate 18,536 of JAVEZR010000004.1, read as the reverse complement.
TGTACACCCAACTTACTAATGAATTTGCTGAATCTGCATTTATTACCTTCAGTATTATCCTAAACACTATTAATGTTTGAATGAAGGTAGTAACCGTATATAGAATTTTAAAAATGAATGTAAGCATATATATCTTTTATTAAAAAGTATCTAAGTTGTCAACATAGTAATCTAACTCTCTCATATATCTAGCAACACCGTTTGCCCATGCATGTGCAGGATTTTCACCACAAGGAGGACAGTATGTAGCCTCTATTTGAAAAGGAGTGAGAGTAGTACCATATCCAAGGGCCATTCTTCTTGTAACCTCCGCTATACCATGTCCCCATGTATCAAATTGACTCCATCCTCTCTCTGTTGGATTTGCCCCTCTCCAGCCCCAGGCGTTGTTCGTACCTTTTGGTATTAGATTCCCAAATGCAGATTCCACACCAGAGATAGAGACTACTAGCCTCCAATCTAAACCGTACGTGTCTGCCTCTTCAATGAAATTCTTGGCAAACGGATACATTGGAGAGTTATAAGAAAGGAGGAACTTCTCCATTGCTAATATCCTTGGGTCTTCTGTTAAGATTTGAGTTTTACTGTTTACCTTCTTTAACAGATCTGGTGTTGAGAGGGTATTAATATTGTAATCTTGTGCATACACCTCACTGTTAGAAAGTGGGGTTAGATAGTTTAACGTTATCTCTTTACTTGCTCGTATTTCATTTAATATGAAAGACTTAGTTAAATTCTCTACAGTAGGGGATATTAAAAGGATGTATATTAAAAAAGAAAGTAAAATAAGAGAGCCTCTAATTAAGTTAGACTTTTTAAAAGTGTTTCTCCATACCCTTTTTTCTCTTGTACTTGAAATGTATCCCTTGTCCATACTAACCTAGTATATCAGAACTAGATGAGCTATTGAATTTATGTTTACACATTTACATCTGCATACAGAGTATTCTCTGTTAGATGCGACAATTCGTTTACCTGAACTTGTTAAAAAGATTTCAGATGATGGGATGAAGGCTTGTGCCCTTACTGATCATGGGAATATGTATGGGGTATTAAAGTTTAAAAGTGCAATGAAAGAGGCCGGTCTTAAGGCAATCTTAGGATGCGAGATATATATCGCGCCAAGAGGTATGCAACAGAAGGATTTTGGGATAGATAACAGGTACAACCATATGGTTCTTTTAGCTAAGAATCTTACAGGATACAAGAACTTAATCAAGATTGTTTCAATTGCTCATATGGAAGGGTTCTACTACAAACCTAGGGTAGATTTCGATACACTTAGTAAATATAGTGAGGGGATAATTGCCCTCTCTGGTTGTTTAGCAGGTCCTGTGGCGAGACCTTTGCTAGAAAATAACTACGATGCAGCACTAGAGGCTGCAAAGAAATATAGTGAACTATTTAAGGAAAACTTCTATATTGAGATTCAAAGAAATGGAATGGAAGAGCAAGAGCTTGTTAATGACTCCCTTATTAAAATATCTACTGAGCTTAATCTACCACTAGTTGCTACATGTGATTCTCACTACTTAAATAAGGAAGATGCATATATTCAAGAGATACTTTGGTGTATTAATGATGGTAAATCATGGGATGACCCTAGTAGAAGAAAAATGGCTACTAACGAGTTCTATGTTAAAACACAGGAAGAAATGAAAGAGCTCTTTAATGATCTTCCTCAGGCCATTGAAAATACTCAGGTCATTACAGAGAGCATTGAGGATTTTGATATTACATTCGGTAGGGTTGAGCCACACTTCTTAGATCTTCCTGAAGGGGAAAAATCAGGAACATATCTTAAGAGACTTGCCTTAGAGGGAGCTAAGAGGAAGTATGGGAAGGTAACGAAAGAGATTAGAGAGAGAATTGCATATGAACTCGAAATCATAGATGAGAGAAGATACAATGATTACTTTTTAGTAGTTAGAGACTTTGTGATGTTTTGTAGAAAGAATGGAATCATTGTTGGTATGAGGGGCTCTGGTTGTGGCTCTGTTGTTGCATACTGTGTTGATATTACTGATATAGAACCAATGGAGTGGGAGCTTTACTTTGAGAGATTCCTTAATCCTGAGAGAGATTCTCCTCCTGATTTTGATATAGATATTGCTGATAAAAGGAGGAATGAACTACTAGATTACACCATAGAGAAGTATGGTATAGATAATGTAAAGCAGATTGGTACCTTTAGTAAGCTACAAACAAGACAGGCTATTAAAGATGTAGGTAGAGTATTGGGTGTAGAGCTTGCTGTTACAGATAAGTTAGCAAAAATGGTGGAGATAGTGTTTGGTAAAGCTAAAGGTATAGATCATATGATCGAGCATAATCCAGAGTTTGCGGAGATAATTAACTCATCGGAGAAGACATTAGAGTTAGCGAATATAGTAAGAAAAGTTTCTGGAATATGTAGAGGTACATCTACTCATGCTTGTGGCATTATTGTTACTCCTGACCCAGTTATTAACTACTGTGCTATACAAAGGGATTCCCATGGTGGAGGTATAGGTATGACGCAGTTTGAGATGTCAGATATTGAGTATGTTGGGTTAATGAAGTTTGATTTTCTTGGTCTTAGAAATCTTAATGTAATAGGGGAAGCGATTACTAAAGTAAAAGTAAATAGGAAGAGGGATATTGATCTTCTAACTCTTGACCCTAATGACAAAGCAACCTTCAACCTTATTAAAAGTGGTCATACAGTAGGTGTATTCCAATTGGAAAGTGAAGGTATGAAAAGGAGTATACGTGGCCTTCAGCCAGAGACTCAGGAGGATATCTGCTATCTACTCGCAGCGTATCGTCCAGGCCCTATGCAGTATATTTCAGAGTATATTGCTGTTAAGAAGGGAGATCAGGAGCCTGACTATGTCTTTGAGGAGCTTAAGCCAGTTTTGGAGGTTACAAATGGGGTTATAACATATCAAGAGCAGGTTATGAAAATAGCACAGATAATTGCAGGGTACAGTCTTGGTACTGCGGATATACTAAGACGTGCAATGGGTAAAAAGAAGATGGACATTATGGAGAAAGAGAAACCTAAGTTTCTTAAGGGTGCTAAAAAGAACGGTTTTGATCCTAAAGAAACAGAAAGGTTGTGGGATAAGTTAGTACAGTTTGCTAACTACGGATTTAATAAAGCTCACAGTGCATCATACGCAACTATTGCATATTGGACTGCATATTTAAAAGCACATTACCCTTTGGAATTCATGGCTGCACTACTTGAGGGAGATTTAGATAACTTTGATAGAGTCATTATCGATCTAAATGAATGTGAAAGGCTTGGGATAGATGTACTACCCCCTACTATAAATGAGAGTAAGGTGTTCTTTACCATAGAGGGAGATAGTGGTATTAGGTTTGGATTAGGAGGTATAAAGAATGTTGGTGAGGATATTGTTAACAGTATTGTAAAAGAAAGAAAGGAGAATGGTTCATACAAGAACTTAGATGATTTCATAGAGAGAACAGCACATAAGGGTTTACAAAAGAGAGCTATTGAGTACTTAATTATGTGCGGTAGTATGGATGAGTTTGGAGATAGAGCTGCTTTACTTCAAATAGCCCCCGTTATATTCGAGAGAACAAAGAAGAGTAACTCTTCTAAAAGTATGGGTCAGATAGATATATTCTCTCTTTCTCAAGGTGAAGAGTATGTCCCAGAGACATCGGTTACACCTCTTCCTGAAGTAGAGAAGGCTCCTAGGCATCAAATCCTACAGTGGGAGAAGGATCTCCTAGGTCTATACTTCTCTAGCCACCCTCTAGATAATTTACAGGAGTTCTTTGAATCTAAAAATGTAATCTCTGTTAAAGAGGCCCTTGAGAAGAAAAACAGGGCTGTTGTAATTCTAGGAGTAATGGTGAATAAGATAAGGAGAATTACTACTAAGAAGGGAGATATGATGGCATTCCTTACGGTAGAGGATAAGTCCGCAATTACAGATATTATTCTTTTCCCTCAAAAGTACCAAGAGATTAAGGATGTTCTTGAAGAGGGTAAGCCAATTCTCATAGCTGCAAGTGTAAATGTTAAGAACAATGAGAAAAGTTTAATTCTAGAGAAGGCTAAATATATTGATGAATCAAAGCATGGAGATAATTTTCAAGGTGTGACGTTTAGGATAAAGCCGAATCATACAGAGGAAGAGATAAAAAAACTTAAAGAGTATATTTCACTTTCTAATGGGGATGTGCCTGTAAAGATAGTAGTTACTGATAAGGGGAAGAATAAGGCTGTAATATTAGAAAAAACAATAGAGCTAAATAGTGATACTAAGCGTTGGTTAAGAAAGTTTTAATGTATAATAGGGTATGATAATAGATACCTTAAAATTAAAATTAGAAAGCTTACCCAATACCCCTGGAATTTATAAATTTCTAGATAAAGAGGGCACTGTTCTGTATGTAGGTAAAGCTATTAATCTTCACTCTCGAGTAAATTCATACTTTAAACAGCCGCTATACGATAGGCCACGTATACTGCCCATGATGCCTCTTGTTGCAGATATTAAGATACAGGAGACTAATAATGAGATAGAGGCATTAATACTTGAATCTGCGCTTGTAAGAGAGTTGCAACCTGAATTTAACTCTGTTTTGAAAGATGATAAGTCATATGCATGGATATATATAACTACAAAAGAGAAATTCCCTACTGTTAAGATTGTAAGAAGCATTAAGAAGGGAGATTTTAATAAAGGTCGTATGTTTGGTCCATATCCAAGTGGATACACTGTTAAGAGGGTATATACATACCTTAGAAAGATATATCCATTCTGTACATGTAAGAACAAAGATTGTAAATCATCATTAAATTACCATATAGGGTTATGCCCTGGACCGTATGCAGGTGCAATAACGCAGGAGGAGTACAGAGAGAATATTGATAATATAATAAGATTTCTTAATGGTAAGCAGGTAAACCATATTAAGAGGTTAGAGAGAGAGATGAATGAATATTCTAAGAAAGAGGAATTTGAAAAAGCTAGTCAGTTAAGAGATAGGGTTAAAGATTTAAAATATATTGGGGAGAGTATTGATTTTACATATTACGATGATACTCTCAGTTACAAGAATAGGAGAGAGAAAGCTAGAGAGAAAAGTTTTGGATACTTAGAACTAGAGTTAGGAGTAAAAGGATTAAAGAGAATTGAATGCTATGACATATCTAATATGCAAGGTAAGCATGCATATGGCTCTATGGTAGTAGCACAGGAGGGTGAAATAAAGAGATCTGAGTACAGAATTTTTAAAATAAAGGGTAAGGATACTCCTGACGATTTCGCTATGTTAAAAGAGGTATTAGAGAGGAGATTCTCCAATATGGGTAAAAATACAGACAGTAGTTTAACAAAGAAACCAGACATTATCCTCATCGATGGAGGAGTAGGTCAGCTATCCTCTGTAATGAATAGTATTCCAAAAGATACTCTTCTAATGGGTATCTCTAAGGGTAAACATCTTAAAAGGAAGGGTGGAAGTAAAATAGATGAGTACTGGATATTAAGAGATGGACAGATATATCAGATAGAGATAAATAGTCCTGAGATATTAATAGACTTAAGAAACGAGGCTCACAGGTTTGCAATATCTCATTACAGAAAACAGAGTATAAAAGAGAGCAGAAGGTCTGTATTAGATTCTGTAGTTGGTGTAGGAGAGAAGCGTAAGAAAGCATTAATAAAAAATTACGGTAGTATAGATGCGCTTAAGGAGGCTTCCTTAGAAGATATTACTAATATAGTTAAAAATAGTAATGTAGCTAAGAGAATAAAAGAGCGTATTACTTAATCCTTAGCACCTAGCGGTTTAATATTCTCAAATATATACTCTAACAGTGGGTCATTCTCTTTTGTAGATGATAGTACGTATACCATATTATTAAAGCTATTTGGAATTACAATTACCTGCATATTACTACCTCCAGAAGTTATACTTCCTCTAAGAGCTAAATACTCTCTAAAGCCAACAGGTACAGTATTTACAACAGAGTATGTAATACCTTCTGTACTTTTCTCTTTACAGTAATTTTCTAATAGGTAGTCTAGCTCTTTAGAGCCTAACTTCCCAACGGGATATATTTCTACAAGATCACTACCACCCAACTTTTGAAAAGATACTGCTCTAAAATCTTTAATACTTGTAGCAGAGTATTTTATTATATACTCCTTAGGTATTTGAATTCTCCATGGATAATCAGGAAGTAAATCTTGCTGATCACCACTAGCCATTAGCATTTCTCTCTCTATCTCCTCCTTTACCCTATTTGAGAGAGCGTCTTTAGCCTCTTGCTCTGTTATAGTTTCATACCATATATCTTTAAATTTACTGTATATCCTTAACCCTTTGCCATCCTTAATCCAATACTGACCATACTTCTTATCCTCAGTGCCGAGTGGTACCTGTGCAACTAACTCCCAACCTAATGGAGGCAACTTCTCAAGGTAGTAGCTCTCTATCTCCTCCAATGTAGAGCTTTTAAGTACTCTGTATGCGGAGTTACCACCAGAGAGAAACTCTTTCACTACAGAATCCTCTATATTGTTTTTAAAGATAAATTCAGAGCCTTCATATTCAGGTATGCCCTCTAAACCTGTAACCTCTCCAACAGTATATGTTTCTTTATCATCGAACGCATTACTTCTAATAAAGGTGATGTATTTGACAGAGATAAATATTAATCCAAAGAATAGTAGTATTAATAGTGGTATTACAAAGGCTTTACTATTTAACTGTATCTTCCTTCTTCTTGAGTATTTATCCTTTTTAAATATCTGAGGAAATTGAAATTTCTTTTTTCTTTTAACAAAGGTTCTTCTATTACTACCTTTTGGCATTTTAATAGGGCTTGCATGTTTTTTATCTCTCTTAGCTCTTTTCATTTTAATAGGTTATTATGAATACAGAAAGAATTCAATGTGAATCTTTGTAGGTAAGAAGAGTTTTAAGAAGTAAGCTCTTAATGATATAATAGCCAGTATTGCGGGATCGTCTAATGGTAGGACACCGGCCTTTGAAGCCGAGAATCATAGTTCGAATCTATGTCCCGCAACCATTCCCCTTCTTTTCTTTTCTACTCCCTATGTTATAATCAATAGTCTATGTTAAGAAAGGTATTAATTTATTAATACCCTGTGTAGGTAACCTTTTAGTGTGCTTATCCGTAGTCTTTTTATTTATTATTTATATATAAATGCAGAACAAACTTTTTGTTGGAAACCTTTCATGGGGTATGACAGATGAGTCTTTGCTTGCAGTATTCTCTGAAATTGGAGAGGTTGTAGAGGCAAAGGTAATTGTAGATAAGTTTAAGAACAGATCTAAAGGATTTGGTTTTGTAACTATGGCTACAGAGGAACTAGCTCAGACGGCAATTGAGCAATTAAACGGTAAGGAAGTAGATGGAAGAGAGATTAATGTTTCTATTGCTAAGCCTCCTAGAGAGGATGGTGGGTATAGGAATGATAGGGGTAATGACAGTGGTGGAGCAGATCTATATAGGTAATGGTTTGTAAAAGCTAAGATCGATTAAAGGGCTGAGTTAAATACTCAGCTCTTTTATTTTATCCCTTATCTGTGCTGCTTTCTCAAACTGTAAGTTATCTGCTGCTAGTAACATCTTAGCTCTTAAATCTTTAATTAGGAGCTTTTGCTGTTTCTTACTTAACTTCTCTACCTCAATATCTAAACTTTTCTTCTCAATATCTTCTTTCTCTACTAAACGATCTCTAATTGCTTTTTTAATAGATTGAGGTGTAATACCATTCTCTTTATTGTACTGTCTTTGATACTCTCTTCTTCTGTTTGTTTCCTCTATTGCATATTTCATACTCTCTGTTTGCTTATCTGCATACATAATGACTCTACCATTAAGATGTCTAGCTGCTCTACCAATAGTTTGTACTAAGCTAGTCTTAGATCTAAGAAACCCCTCTTTATCTGCATCAAGAATAATTACAAGAGAGACCTCTGGTAAGTCTATACCCTCTCTTAGTAGGTTAATACCTACTAGTACATCGTACTCTCCTAATCTTAAATCTCTTAATATTTCTACTCTCTCTACAGTATCTATGTCTGAGTGCAGATATGCTACTTTCATATCGTACTCTTTAAGATACTCTGTAAGATCTTCAGCCATTCTTTTAGTTAAGGTAGTAATTAGTACTCTCTCTCCTCTTTTTACATTCTCTCTTACCTCATTTATTACATCATCTATTTGGTTTTCACTCTTTCTAACCTCTAGTGCAGGATCTAATAGACCTGTAGGTCTTGTAAGTAGCTCTACTACCGTTTTATTACTATCTATAATTTCCCATTCATTTGGAGTTGCAGAGTAATATATTGTATCTTTCTGCTTTTTTCTAAACTCATTAAAATTTAGTGGCCTGTTATCATATGCAGAGGGTAATCTAAAGCCGTGCTCAATGAGATTCGTTTTTCTTGCCCTATCCCCATTGTACATACCACCTACCTGGGGAATCGTAATATGGGATTCATCAATGAAGAGTAGGTAATCATCTGGGAAGTAGTCTAAGAGTGTGTAAGGAGGCTCTCCGGTCCTTCTACCATCAAAATATATGGAGTAGTTCTCCATACTTTTACAAAACCCTATCTCTTTCATCATCTCCATATCATATCTAGTCTTTTGCTCAAGTCTTTGAGCCTCTACCTCTTTACCAATATTTCTTAAAAATGTAACCCTTTTTACTAAATCTCTCTCTATGCTATCCACTGCATGTGCCATTGTATCCGCATCATATACAAGAGGAGTAGCAGGGAATATATCTAAGTTATCTACCTGAGAGAGCTTCTGTTTAGATATCCCCTCTATATATGATATCTCCTCTATTTCATTACCCCAGAATTCAATTCTTACTGGAAACTCCTCATACGGCATATATATCTCTACTGTATCTCCTCTAACAATGTATGTTCCTGATATCAAGTCTACTGACTCCCTTTCATATCTTAAGAATGAAAGCTTTCGTGTAAGTGTAGCAATATCTATCTTCTGTCCAATATATATCTCCATAGATTTGTTTTCATAGTTATCAGGACTGCCAATATTGTAAATACATGATACTGAAGCAACTACAATGGTATCTCTTCGTGTTCTAGCAGCATTCATTGCACTCAATCTCAGCTTCTCTATCTCTTCATTTACCTGAGATTCTTTCTCAATGTAAAGATCTCTAGAGGGAATATATGCCTCTGGTTGGTAGTAATCATAGTAGGATACAAAATACTTAACTGCATTCTCTGGAAAGAACTCTTTAAATTCCTCATATAGCTGAGCTGCTAATGTTTTGTTATGTGAGAGTACAAGTGTAGGTCTGTTTAGTTGATTAACAATGTTAGCCATTACAAAGGTCTTACCAGAGCCTGTAACTCCAAGTAGTACCTGCTTCTCTTTACCCTGTTGTATATTTTCTGTTAAGGATGATATTGCAATCTTTTGATCTTTAGATGGTTTGAATTTTGTTTTTAATATGAATTTTTCTTCTTTCATACATGCATTTTAACAGATTAAATCAAATCTGTGTTAGAATATTTTGTATGAATACAACAGTTGTATTAAACAAATTACCACAGGAGTTAGTAAATCAGATAGCGGCGGGAGAGGTCATTGAAAGACCTGCATCTGTTGTTAAAGAGTTACTGGATAACAGTATAGATGCTAAGGCTACAGAGATTAGGATAAAGGTTGTGAATGGTGGTATGGATTTGATAGAGGTAAGTGATAACGGGGTAGGTATTCCAAGAGAGAATATCTCAGAGATATTTACTGCACATACTACTAGTAAGATTTCATCTTTTGAGGATTTAAACAATCTTTTGACAATGGGCTTTAGAGGAGAGGCTCTCTCTACAATACTTTCAGTATCCAATATAAAAGTAATATCTAAGTACAGTGATGAAGAGGTAGGTAGTCAACTTGTTACTAAGGATGGTAAACAGGGTACTGTAAAAAGTAGTGCAAGGGAATCTGGTACCGCTATTACTGTTGAAAACCTTTTTGAGAATGTACCAGCAAGAAGAAAGTTCCTTAAGAGTGCCCAAACTGAGTACAAGAGAGTGTTAGAGATGCTCTTTCCATATTTCTTAATATATCCCAACATCCACTTCATCTTAGAGAGGGATAGTAAGGCGATATTTGATTTAAAGAGTATTCCTAATTCTAAACCAAATACGATTGAGAAAGAGAGAATAGAGTCATTACTAAAAGAGGATTTTGTGAAGAGAATGATAAAGGTCTTCTATGATGGTAGTGGAACTAAAATATCTGGATATGTCGGACACCCTTCTGATCATCAAAAGAGAGCTAATCATCAGTATATATTTGTAAATGCTAGACCCATTAAAGATAACGGGATTGCAAGGGCAGTGTACCAAGGTTTTGAAAGATATATTCCTCATGGACAGAGAGTCCCATATATACTTCTTCTAAATATTAATCCAGAGCTAATTGATGTAAATGTTCATCCAAGGAAAGAGGAAGTTAGATTCCTTAACCCATATCGTGTCTACTCTGCAGTACAGGAGGCTGTTAAGAAGGCAGTAGAGGGTGTTACTTCATACAGAGTAGAGAGTAGGGAGTATACGCCATCAACTCCAAGTAGGGATATCTCTTTTGGGCAAAGTAGAAGTAGCTCTGTAAAGGATAGTCTTCTTTTTAGTAAAGAGGTATTAGATAGTAGTGGTGATGGGTATGTTAGAGAAAGGGAGGGCTCTTTTGTTAAACCAAGACCTTTTGAATTTGAGAAAACAGAGTTTGCTTCATTTAGAAACATTTTTCAGATATTTAACAAATACATAGTTATAGAGTTTGAAAATGAAACCCTTTGGGTAATAGATCAGCACGCTGCAGCAGAGAGAATTACATTTGAGAAGCTTAAGAATGCTAAAAAGAATGAAATAGAGAGCCAGAACTTACTAGTACCAATACAGATTGAAATGTCTAAGGTGCAGTTAACTGAAATGGAAGAGCTAAAGAAATTCTTTGAAGAGGTAAGTATTAAGTATGATGTACTTAAAGATCACATATCTATTACAACCGTACCTGTTGAGTTTGTAAATACTGATTTTAAGAAATTTCTAGATGAAATATTCTCTCTAAGTGAGAATGTAAGTAGCATTTCAAAGGAGATTACTAGATTAAAAGAGGATATATATGCAACAATGTCTTGTCATAGTAGTGTGAGGAGTGGTCAAGCTCTTCATAGGCAAGAGATGGTAGATATGTATAAAAGATTAATTGTATGTGAGAATCCGTATAGCTGTCCACACGGTAGACCTGCTGTATGGAAATTAAAATTGAGTGAGATAGATATGAATTTTGAAAGAACATATTAATGAAAAATTTAGGAACTCTGTACTTAGTACCAACATCTTTAAGTAATAGAGCTATTAAGGATGAACTAAAAAGCTCTGATTTAGAGATAGTAAAGGGTTTGAAGTATTACATAGTTGAAACAGCTAAGGTAGCTAGAAGACATCTATCTGGTTTAGATATTGTAATTCAAGATATAGATATGAGAGTTTTAGATGAACACTCTAGGAATAGCGATATTGCATATTTAATAGAGCCCCTTATCGCTGGTTTTGATGTTGGTTTAATGAGTGATGCAGGCTCTCCTGCAGTAGCAGACCCTGGCAGTATGGTTGTAAGAGAGTGTCATAGGCTTGGTATTAAGGTTGTCCCTATGGTTGGTCCTTCCTCTATACTCCTTTCTTTAATGGGTTCAGGACTAAATGGTCAATCTTTTCTCTTTCATGGATATCTACCAAGAGACCCTATGAAAAGAAAGAGTAAGATTAAACAGCTAGAGAGAGAGTCTTTACGTAGGAATCAAACCCAGCTCTTTATAGAAGCCCCATACAGAAATAGCTCTCTGTTTAGAGATATCTTAGAGGTATGTAATCCAAATACCGACCTATGTATCTCTGTTGATATTACAGGTAAGGATGAGTATATTAAAACATTGAGTATCTCTGACTGGAGAATGGTTAAAGATTTTAAAATTACAGATATACCAACTACATATTTAATATTAGCTAAAAGGTAATGAGAGTACCTAAAAAACTTTTTGTTTGGTTAATATTAAGTATCTCTGTACTTTCACTCTTTGGTTACGCTGCTTTTAGATATATACAGCATTGGGAGTATGTGAAGGCTACACCATATGATGTATTAATATCTGATGTTTCAAGTGACTCTGTAACAGTATCATGGAAAACAGATGTTAATACACCTTCATACATTAAAATTGGAGAGAGTGAGAAGCTATTAGGTAGCGATACTTTAACGAATTCACATAGGGTTGTACTAAGTGGATTAAATGAGCTTAGTAAGTACAATTTTAATATTTCAGACAGTAATAGAGAGTGGAGTGCTTCTAAAGAGTCTACTACTGATGAGATAGAGGCTTTTGCTCTTAAAGAGTTTTACTTTCAAACTTTAGAGAGTAAAGATGAAATCTCACTACCTCTTGTAGAAGAGATAGCAGCTCTCCCTAATGAGTTAATATATGTTGCTTTGTACAATACTAAAACAAGGGAGTACTCAGATGTAAGGAGTGAATATGCAAATAGGTTTGGTGGTGTGGTGATAGATAAAGAGGAGTTTAATGTAGAGTGGGATAAAGAGAGTACACAATTAAAAAAGATTGAGTATTTTACTCCTACAAGTAATCTTTCAATGAACCCACTCTCTGTTACTGCTGCTGAGATAAATTGTAATCAGAATGCTCCTGCTCAAACTTTTGATGGTGTAAGTAAAGAGAAGTTTGAAGAGTTAGCATCCAGATGGGTAGGAAATAGGGGTAAAAACTATGCTCAAGAGTGCTACAATGATGTAATACTGCGTGCTAAAAGAGAGGGAGTAGATCCTGCATTTGCACTAACAATTTGGTTAAATGAATCTGGAGCAAGCAACTATACTCAGAATTCTGATATCTCTGGAATAGTAGAAGACTTCGGAATACATGGACAAGCATCTGCACCACCACAGGACTTTAATGCTCAGATTACTTACTTTCTTAAACTAAAGCACACATACACTTGTCCAGAACTCTCTGCCTGGGAAGCGTGGGGAAATATGTATAGATGGGGAAGCTGTAATGAGAATGATGCAGTAAAGAGACAAGTCGGAATAGATTACTACAAAGGTATAGAGATGGTGTATGGATGGGTAACAAACGGAAGAAAGTTACCATCCCAAGTTACAGGTTTACCAAAATCAGGAGGAGGAGATGATGATGGTGGTGGTGGATGGGAGAAACCAAGTGGACCACTATGTTGTGCCCTAAAGATAGATAACCAGGAACAGTTCCAGGGGGACTATGAAAACAACGCAGAGGGTAAAAGCTGTTCTGATATATGGAAGAGTGGAAGAAGTATATATGATGGTAAGCTAGAGTACTCTGTAGAGATTAAAGGTAAGGTAGAGAGTGCTTGTGAGGTTAAGTATGAGGCTGTTTGTTGTGAGGTTGGTAACGATGTTATGTGGTATCCAAAATCAGTATGTACAAAGGTAGTACCAGATATTACCACTAGCCAAGCATGTAAAGAGTATGCTAATGATAAAGGCTGTTTCTTTAGAGAGGGTATATATCAATGGTTGCCAAAATCAGTAGGTAAAGATTTTGATGAGAGTGTTACAACTCAATCACAGTGTGAGAGTAGGAATAAGCTCTCTACTTATAAAATTGAGCTTCAAAAGGGAGTCAACTTTGTTGGTTTTGATTTTGAACCTACATATAAAGCTACTGGTATGCATGCATCTAATCTAATTGAAACGAATAGCAGTATTCTTTTAATAGCTAACTTTGAGGGCTATGAGTGGAAGGATATTGTAAAGAAGTCTGAAACAGTACCATTTGCTGGTAATGATTTTGTATTTAAACAGAATAAAGGATATCTAATTATAAGTAGTGAAGATACAGTGCTAAATATTGATGGTTGGAAAGATAGTGCATCTAAGTACTTACCATTAAGTGAGGGATGGAATCTAGTAGGTGGCTCTTTATATTCTAAGTCATACAAAGCGTCTACCTTAATCTCTAACCTAAAGAAAAGCGATATAGGTGTGGATGTAGTAGCAGTATGGTCAAAAGAATTAGGTCTATTTAACTACAGAAGAGAGGAAGAGGATAGTACAGTATATGGAGATGATCTAAAGCTAGAGAGTAATCAGGGTATATTTCTAAAAAAGTAGCCTTACTTTCTCTTTTTTATCATACTTACAGTAGCGAGTATTACGAAAGCTAATCCAATCCAAACATGTAAATCTATAATAAGGGTATTACTACTTTCTTGTCCCGTAAGGTATTTTATAAATAGGGGGATTATAGTTAGTACGGTTAAAACGAATGCTACAGTTCTAAACTTAGAGAGCATATCTTTTTTCATAAATATAGAGAGTAGAAATTATATATAGTGGTCGGGGAGACAGGACTTGAACCTGCGGCCTCTGCGTCCCAAACGCAGCGTTCTAGCCAACTGAACTACTCCCCGTAGACACAAGATTTTATCACAGTACTTAGAATATGTATATTACCTTAACTGTAATCCTTTCATTCTTAATCCCTTGTAATACTGTCTATTAAGGTTTGATACAAAGCTATTAGTTGCAGACCATGCACCCTGTAAATTATCAACATCCCAGAATCTAATTCTCCAGTAGTATGTCGTGCTATCAGGTAAAAGAGCTGTACCGTTATATGTATAGTTAGGAGATCTACTTCCTTCAGAGACAGTAGTATTTACTTTCCCACTATTCCACATTACAGTACCAGTGAAAGAGGAATTTGTATTTATATTTATTTCATACGCACTTGCATTGTGCCCATTAGGATCATTGTATACAGCACTTAAGGTTGGAGTAAGGGTAAGAAGAAACTGAGGATTTGTACTACCATCTGTAAGTAAATCTGTAGGTGCTAATGGAGCACCTTGCATTATAAATTGAGCTGTAGATGACCAAGCACTCTCTGTACCTAAGTTGTCCCAGAACTTCATTCTCCAATAATATGTAGTACCATTTGTACTCAATGTAGTTCCAGCGTATGAGATGTCAGTTGATCTTGCACCAATAGCGATTGGAGATATAGCTGTTTTACCACTTTGCCACATAGATGTACCGGTAAAATCAGAGGCTGTATTAACATGAATTTCATAGTGTACTCCAGTATTTCCTGTGTCTGAATCTTGAAATATTGCACTAAACTCTGGAGTTATATCAGTAACATTTGCAGGGTTAGTACTGCCCTCTGTATACATAGAGCTAGGAGCTAAAGGAGCAGTATTCATTGTAAACTGTGCAGCAGGAGACCATGAACCTACAGTTCCATAGTTATCCGCAAATCTAATTCTCCAGTAGTATGTTACTCCAGTTAAAGGTAGTGCTGTACCTGCATATGTAATTTGGGGTGAGTATACCCCTATTGCTGTTGAAGTCATGTTCTGCAACCCACTTTGCCACATAGATGTACCTGTAAAAGAAGAGTTCGTATTAACATGTATTTCATATTTTGTACCAGTATTACCAGAGTTTGGATCTTGGAATTTAGCTCTAAGCTGAGGAGATGCTACTAGCCCTATCGGATTTGCAGCACTGTTAGTTTGTAATTCAGTTGGTGAGCTAGGTGGTGTATTCATAGTGAAGGTATTTGTACCTGTTGACCAAGAGCCTACAGTACCATAGTTATCTGCAAATCTAATTCTCCAATAGTATGTAGCACCATTTTCAGTAAGAGTAGAACCTGCATATGTAATCTGTGGTGAGTATGCCCCTATTGCTGTAGTAGTCATATTTTGTAAACCACTTTGCCACATCATAGTACCAGTGAAAGCAGAGTTGGTATTAACCTCTATCTCATACTTTGTTCCTGTATTCCCTGTATTAGGATCCTGAAATATAGCTCTAAATTGAGGTGGTAGAGTAATCCCTGTTGGATTAGTAGCACCATTAGTTTGAAGTCCAGTAGGAGAGCTAGGTGGTGTATTCATAGTAAAGGTATTTGTACCTGTAGACCAAGCTCCCTGTGCACCGTAGTTATCCCAAAACTGTATCCTCCAGTAAAAGGTTGAGCCATTTAAAGGAAGTGTTGTCCCTGCATATGTAATATCTGGGGAGTAAGACCCAATTGCTGTTGCAGTCATACTGGTTTGTGCACTATACCAGTAATCTGTACCATTAAAAGCAGAGGTTGTGTTTACTTGAATACGGTAGTAGATTCCTGTATTACCTGTATTAGGATCTTGGAACTTAGCTTTAAATAGTGGGTTCCCAGTTACTCCACTAGGATTCGTAATGTTGTTTGTTTTCAGCTCTGTTGGTGAAGTAGGGGCTTGGTTTGAAACAGCAAAGTTAGCAGTTACACTCTTATCTGCAACTACACTAGTATCAGTTCTTGAGGCTGTAGATACTGAGTCGCTCCAATTAACAAAGTGATAGCCACTGTTAGGAACCGCTGTGACTTGCGTACCGTTGCTTCCTCTACATACTCCTTGAGGAGTCGTTCCTGATATATATCCGCCTGTACCAGCACTGTATGTGAGTGTATATTTTACTAGATAGCAGGAGCGAGTTGATGTACCACAGGAGCCTCCAGTACAGTATGTTCTAGTACAATATTGGTTCGATTGTGAACAACCTGTATTTGTTTCAGTATAGTAGGTACTACAAGGATCTGGAGTACAGCTTCCACAGGGACCATTATCGCAAGTACTACAGCTTGGACCACTACAACCGTTATAGCCAGTACATCCACAGACAGCGTGTGGGTAACAACCATCAGGACATGCAGCATATGATATTGGTGTACTATCTCTCTGATAGAATAGAAAAGCTGAAAAGATAAGTGCAGCAAAAAGTATGATACCTAAAGCTTTCGCTATTTCCTTCATTTCCCATTCAATCTTAACGATATATTCAGAAGAAGGATTTTTTTCGATATTCTTACTTATCATCATCTTCTTCCTTTTTTATCTCTGTAATAAAGAAAGCTAAATACCCAACCTAAAGTGAAAGATATAATTACGGATGTTGCATATACAAAGAAAGATGGAGAAGCACTATCAACCTCTTTCTCAGGAACCACCTCCTGTGAGTTACTACCCTCTATTGGACTATCCTCAACTACAACTAATGTAATAAAGTGTTCTCTTTGATTCAAGTTATTAAGTTTTACCTCTACAGGATAGCTACCTTCATCCAAATTCATAATACTAAAGAGTACAAACCAATTACCATATTCATCTACTGTACTCTCATACGATTGATCACCAAAATATAGCTCTACTGTACTACCTGGATTACCACTTCCAGCTATCTTTACAGCATCTAAATACTTTACTTTTACAAAGCCTTCATCCTCTTTTCTAACAACTTCATTATTAATAGCCACACTATTAAAGTTAGGATGAGGTGTATACAGTAGGTCTTGTGCGTATATATTTACTATGCTTGTAAACAGCATTACAGCTATTAGTAGGGAAGATATATATTTAAAAAAGTTTCTTTGAAATATCATACTGTTTGTTGTTTAAGTATATTTACTTAGTAATTTTAAAGGATTTCAATATGTTGTCAAACTGATATCTTGCACTATTATATATTCCTGTGTACTATATTCATAATTAACATTATCTATGTTTTGTATGGATACCACCGTTATTACTAAGTATAGAGTAAAGAAGTATTTAAAGATATTTACTCTTGTTCTTTTTCTCTCATTAATAGGATTAGTTATATATGGTTATGTAAGGATATTACCTAAAGATATAAAATACTCTAATGTTAGCTCTAGCTCTTTTACTGTAAGTTGGACAACTAAAACTCCTACAAAGGGTGCTGTTAGAGTAATAGAGAGTAATAACAATTTACCAATATCTTTTAATATATTTGAGAAAGAGATTTTTAATGATACTAGGGATGTAAGAATATCTGAGTTAATTTCTGCTCAAGAGACTGCTGAGACTGTTTGGAATAGTAATTCTTTTGGAGTAAAGGTAAGTGATTTTGTAACAGAGAGAGTTGTTACTGAAAGAGGTACCTACTATACACATCACATACAGGTTAAGGGTTTAGATCAAGAGAAAGAGTATAGTGTAATGGTTGGAGATGGTTTACTGTTTTTAAATAGTAAGAACTTTTCTGATGCGAAGAGTGTAAAGACTACTACCATTCCTGAAGCTATGGATACTCCTCTTCCAGCATATGGACAGATAAAGGATGCACAGAATGAGGATATAGCTATTGATGAATTAAAGCCTGTTACAGATGGAGTAGTATATTTTAACTATTTAGATGAGAGTACACAGGAGAGAAGTAATGTATTTTCTAGCTCATTAAATGAAAGTGGTGGTTGGTATATTGATATAGCTACTGCAGTAGATAAAGATGGAGAGTACTTTTTTGAGAAATATAGTCAAACTATTACAAATATATATGGTGAGTTATTAATAGATCTAGGGCCTTTAGGTACATGGAAGAAGGTTATTGATATGAATGAGTCTTCTCCTGT
>JAVEZR010000003.1:48427-55557 GCA_034002865.1 Candidatus Dojkabacteria bacterium | reverse complement strand
TTCAGATTTAAGAAGGATAGAAATAAGGCTTTCTCTATTACTTCCAAGCTATTCTCTGCAATATTACTGTTCTTATTAATGGTGAATATCCTATTTGGACCAACAACATGGTCAGGAGATCTCTTCACAAGAGTTGCAACAGTTGTTTGCTTTCTATTGATGATCTTTATAGGATTCATCTTAGAATTTCCATCTTGGGAAGATTGGGTAGAGTATTGGTAAATACTTTTTGAAATATATTTCAGTGCAAAAGGGTCAAGATATTAGAACTTGTAATAACTTAATGTATATACATTAAACTACAAAATCTTTTAAATTGACCCTTCTCTCTTCTACCTATATACTTTACTATATGTCTAACCCCACACTCCTACAGGAGCCTTTACTACCTGAATATGTACCATCGCAAGAGGTAGAGCACAAAGAGAGGAGAAGGAAAGAACCATCCAATGGTTCAAGATTAAACCTCTCACAGATAGAGACTCTCTCTACACTGCATACACAGTATAAGAAATCTAAGAGTGAAAGAGAGTTCTTTCAAGATATAGGTGAGTATAAGGAGAGGGAGGATATACTTGAAAATGCAAAGTCTTCAATATATGGAACACAGATGCACTCTTTACAGTACTTTACCCTACTCTTTCATAGGGCAGCATATTACAACAGAGTACCTAATATCGATGATTTTAGGTATACCTTTTTACAGAAGAAGATAGAGTACAGTAGCTCTCTTCTGAAAGTATTAAATCTTTCTGATTGCACTTTTAATGATAATATCTTAGATAGTTCACAAAAGTATTGGAATGAGTGGAGAATGAATGGACAAGATTTTACACCCAGTAAGCATAAAAACTACACTGTATCTCCATCTGAGATTAAAGAGATATGGGAAAGTGGAGTAATACCTCTAGAGGATATCTCTCTTTTTAAAAAGAGTTTCCATAAAGCAGCTCCTGAGAATCTTAATCCTGAAAAAACATACATATTAAATGAAACACCTCTAATCTTAAATATATATTTTCATGATTCTAATCTCTTAATACCAACAGTCATAGATGAAATATGTATTCCTAGAGATTTCCCTAATACCCCTATCAAGATTGTTGATTACAAAACAGGCAGTCAATTTAAACAACCAGAATTTAAAGAAAAGATACAAATATTTCTAATGCTTAACTCAGTACTACTTAATCTAAAGGATAGGGTAAAAGATATTAAGTTTGCACCAGATCTATGGGAGATAGCTCATGAGAAACATGATCTTACTTTACCCCACTTCCAAGGTAAGAATGCAAACAAGAAATTCATAGAATCAATGTTCTCTACTCAATTAGCAAGCGTATTGGAGTCATACAATAACTATGTAGAATTCTCCTATGTAAATCCAGTAACACAGGAGAAAATAGATATCAATTTAGATACACTGGGTATAAGGAGTAAGAGAGATATTGAGCAAGTTATTCTGTATTTAAACAACATTAGTACCTTCTACCTTGAATATAAAGATAAGCTTAAACATAAAATAGACAGTAGTAAAACACCATATACACTACCTACATTCCCTATAAAGAATTTTACAAAAGACAACGGTTTTAGTAAGGGAGTACAGTTACCATTTAATATCTAAAGAGAGAATATTTTCTCTTCATTCTCATTGACAATTAATCCTTTAGAGATAGAATTAATAGGATATGAATAAGAAGAAAGAGAAGAGAAAAAATAAAAATATTTCCCACTACTTAACTCTGTTACTCATTTTCTCCTTAGGGTTCTTTCTAGGTCTCTTTTTTAACTCCTTTTCTCAACCAGAAGATAGTAACTCTTTTAACCAAAGTAGATTAGAAGGATATGAATATATTAATCCATTAATTGATTTTGAGAGTGTACAATCTGCTAAGGTGGGTGAGATTGTAAAACTTGAAAATGAATTAGAAAGATATATAGATGAGAAAACTGGGGAGTATGCAAAAAACAATGTTACTCATATTTCTGTATATTACAAAGATTTAAACTCTGGAGCATGGATAGGGGTAAATGAAAATGAGAAATTTGCTCCTGCAAGCTTACTAAAGCTTCCAGTTATGATTGCTATTTACAAAATATCTGAAAGTGATCCTAACTTTCTTACTACTAAAATACAGTTTAAGAGGGAAGATATAGGGGTGACTCAGAATATAGACCCTAAACAGCACTTAGAGGAAGGGAAAGAGTATACGATTGAGGAATTAGTAGATAGAGTTATAAGATATTCGGATAATGATTCTTTATCAGCAATACTAAATAATATCTCATACGAACAGTTAATAGGCATATATTCTGAGTTAGGACTTCCAAACCCGTATGAAGGAGATCCAACAGATATAATGACTGTTAAGGAGTACGCCTCTTTCTTTAGAATTCTCTATAATGCATCATACATAAATAAAGATATGTCTGAGAAAGCACTAAAGCTTCTCTCTACTACAGAGTACGATGCAGGATTAGCATCAGGGATACCAAGTGGAGTAAAGATTGCGAATAAGTTTGGAGAAAGAGAGAATCTAAATGATTACACTTTAGCAAGAAAACAGTTACATGATTGTGGGATTGTATATCATCCTAGTAAACCGTATATACTGTGTGTAATGACAAAGGGGGCTAACTTTGACTCTCTGCAAGTTGTATTAAAGGACATGTCACAGATGGTATATGAAAGAGTAGATACTAGGTAATCTCTTTCATTTGGTATAATACAAAGATAAGAAATTTCAATAACGATATGAAGAAAAACATTCTCTCTATTACACTTACAATTACAGTCTTACTACTCTTTGGAATATACCTATACAGTAATCCTCAGATATTAATCATATTAAAAGATATCTCCCCTATATTTCTACTCATCATTATGGCTCTCTTCCTTCTTCTCTTTCTTCTAGAAGGTATATTTATAAAAGTAACGTTAGATATCTTTGATAAGCATATAGATTTAAAAGAGGCATACTACCTATCTACAGTATCAAGAATAGGTAACTACCTACTCCCTATGAGAGCTGGTGCAATATTTAGAGCTACATACTTAAAGAATAAGTACCAGTTTGAGTACTCTAAATTCCTCTCCACTTTATATGCATACTACATACTACTCTTTCTTTTAAATTCCATACTAGCTCTTCTTGTACTACTTTTTAAATATCTCTCACTCTCTATCTTCTATCCTGTAATAACTGTTTTCTTCATTGTACTTCTATTAGGTACACTCTTTGTAATACTTTTTAGAAAGAAAATACCTACAAGAGAGGGTAAGGGATTAAAGTATATTAATAAAGGGGTAAAAGTATTTAATAAGTTTCTAACTTCATGGGATATGATTGTAAAAAGAAAGAAGCTTTTCCTCTCTCTCCTTCTCTTAACCATGGGTAATATCTTAATCAACGGAGTAATCTTCTATGTAGAGTTTCTTTCATTAAAGATAGATATCAATATCTTAGATATAGTGTTATATACCTGCCTATCAGGAGTATCTCTTCTAGTAAGTATCACTCCCGGCTCTCTTGGTCTAAGAGAAGCAATCTTTCTTTTTACTTCAGAGTCCATAGGACTAAGTCAAGATCAAATTATGCAGTTAGCTTTCTTAGATAGAGGTATTCTCTTCTTACTACTTCTACTCTTACTAATAGTAATTACTGTTTTTGTTAAAAAATTTAAATTAAAAGATATCTTCTTTGTTAAAGAGAAAAGTCAGTAAACAAAATATTGTACTTGTAGTACTACTTCTACTCTTTATCCTTTTTACAGGATATTTAGCACTTAATATAAAGATGGGAATATCATCTGACTCATGGTATCACCTAAGAGTATCTCAGGAGTACTCTACAACTCTTGGTATACCCTCTAATACACCAGATACATATCAATGGAGAGATATTACAAATATTCCATACCTATACTTTTGGATAAATGGAAGAGTATTAAATTTAAATGATTCAACATTTGGATTTAATCAGGTAGTTCTCCTAAGAATTATTAATATCATCTACTCTTTTATTACAGTAATAGGGGTGTATTTACTCTCCAAGGAGTTCTTTAAGAACAAATGGGTACAATTAATACCGGTAGCACTACTTACCAACACATTAATGTTCCTTATGCTCTCAAGCTCTATTAATTACGACAACCTAGGGAATATGTTTGCTACATTTGCAATACTTTTTTTTGTTAAAACGGTAAAAAACAGAGGGATACTTAAATACCCTCTATTAGTAATCTTAATGCTTTGTTTAGGAACACTTACTAAGTTCACTATTATGCCCTTAGCCTTCATTCTCGTAATTCTATTACTGTATGAACTATTTAAATATCGTAAAGAGTTGTTAAAGAATTTAAAAGGTAAATCCCTATTACTTCTTCTCCCTGTACTTCTCTTTGGAGGGTTAAATGTACTACTGTATGGTAACAACTTAATTAAGTATCAAGAGTTAACACCTAGCTGTGAGAAGATACTCACACATGAACAGTGTTTATCCAATGGAGTATATTACAGAGATATTATTACAATGCCTGCAGTAGAGGTTAACGTTGTAGATATGATACTCAATGGAGAGCGATTAGACCCTGTTAGATATGTAGGAGTATGGGTATGGGAAATGACAAAAAGGGTAGTAAGTATTATGGGAGATAGTAGTTTGTATCATAGCAATACTGTAATATCCATCTTCGTTGCACTACTTTGTATAACAGTAATCTTTGGGGTCTTAAATTGGAAGGGATTAAGTAAACAGGTCAAATATTTAGGGATTATTACACTCTTCTATTTACTTATACTTATGCTTGTTCAAAACTACGATATGTATTTAAAGAGAAGTTACCCTACTCTAGCCCTACAGGGTAGATATATGTTCCCTGTTATATCCTCTTTCTATGTATTAATTACTGTATTTTGGATGAGTATTAAGAATCGATATCTTAAAATATTCCTAATATCAATCTCTCTTGTTCTCCTAATATCTCTCTCTATACCATTCTTTCTGCTAGAAGTTGATCCTAGTTGGTTTGGAACTCTAACTTACTGATAGTATCTTCTCTTTAACATCTCAATAATACCTTTCAGATTTTTTATATATTGAATACCTTCCAAGGACATGTATCCCTCTCCCCATTTAGCATCTTTCCATACAGATTTCTGTAGTTCATGTAAATTTCTATTATTGTAATCTATAATGTCTGATATAAATTTCTCTCTATCAAACACTCCAGTACATAGGTATTTCTCAGAGTAAGACACCCCCTCTTTCTTTCCAAGACTGTTTGTTCTCCAAGGAACAAATAGCGTAGGGAATGTCCCTGCCTTATTCTTCTTCTGTAATCCTTTAGAAGAGATATTAATAGAGACATCTAAAAATCTCGTCTCTATACCATTATCAATCTTAAAATCAACACCCCACATATCTTCTTGTCCACTAGTGGGTATACAGTTGATACCCACTCTATTACAGGCATCCATAAAGAATACCTCTCCAACAATTCCACTGGTAAGATAATTAATCTCTGAAGGGTAATCAATAGTGGGTAGCTCTAAAAACTCCTGCTTGACTGCAAGGTAGCTCTCTTCGTACCACTTCTCACAAGATCCATACTCTAATCGATAGTCAATGAGTGAACATACCTCAGTTCTAATTTCTTCCCATCTACTTTGTAAAGTGTTTTTCCTTTCACTGTACTCTACAAATTCTAAGTTTCTAGCTTCTGTTCTTAGCAAGATCTGTTTCTGAAACGTTATTATCTATTGTAAAGAACTTTACTCTCTTTTACAACCTCAACCTATAATGATAATATTTAATATATAAATTTAGACATATATTAATATGGCTAAGAGGGGCAATATATTCAAATGTGAGGTTTGTGGTCATGTAATACAGGTTCATCATGAGGGAGTTGGTACCTTAGTATGTTGTAACCAGCCTATGATTTTACTTGAAGAAAAGGCTGAAGATGAGGGATTGGAAAAGCACGTACCTATAATTGAACATAGGGATGATACCGTAATGGTAAGTGTAGGAGATGTATTACATCCTATGGAAGATGCCCACTATATCGAATTTATAGAATTAATAGTTGATGATGAAAGATATATTCAATATCTAAAGCCTAATCAAGATCCAATAGTGGCATTCAAATTACCATCACTTGAGTATCAAAGAATAGAGGCTAGAGCATATTGCAATATACATGGATTGTGGAAATCAGAGTAGGTATTTAACCTAAGAATATCTGATATCCAAAGTATCCTATACCTGCAAGTAGCAGTACTATTATTACTACCAATACAATTATCACAACACTACTATCTTTCCCCTCTTCTGATTTCTCACCTAATGTACTTACTACCTCATCACTATCTTGCACTGTAGGCTCCTGTGGTACTTCTTGTACAGTAGGAAGAGGTTGAGAGAGGTTTGTAGACATCTCCGGAGTATCTTGTGCTACCTCAGGTTGTACAGGAGGAAATGCAGGCTGTGAAGCTTCACTATCAAGAGTATTTATACTATCTGTTTGCATAGTTGTAGTACCAACATCTGTTGTTTCATCTACAGGAGAGGGAGTAATAGGAACGTTTTCCATAACAGGAGGCTGTTGTACTTCCGTAGCTTGAGAAGTTGGACCCATTGCTGTAACAGTACTATCTACAGGTTGTGCTAAAGGATCTGCCATTGGTGGTGTCTCCATTATTGGTGTAGTCTCAAACTCAACAGGAGGAGTATCCATTACTGGTGAAGCCGTAGATTCCAAAGGAGCAGTAGGAGCTACTACATCCTCTTGTACAGAAGCTTGTGCTAATGGATCTGGTATAGCCTCTGGAGTAGATGTTTCCATAGATTGAACTAGATTCTCCATAGCTAAACCTTGCTCATTTGGTCCTGTACTACCAATAGTAGGATTCTGTTGTATAGCGGGCTGTTCCTCTACAACAGGAGCTTGAGGAGTACTTAAGTCAGGCTGTACACTCTCATCTACAGCTGTATTAGATTGAGGCTGTATAGAGTTGTAATCATTAGTAGGAGGAGTGCTACCACTATCATTCAAAGGATTCGGAGTATTTAAAGCTCCATTGCTATTTAAATTATCCACGATATCAATATAAAAATTTATAC
>JAVEZR010000003.1:0-48327 GCA_034002865.1 Candidatus Dojkabacteria bacterium | reverse complement strand
TTATGATTCCCTGTTAGCTCTACAATATCTATACCACTAGCCTTTAAAGTTTCAATATATTGTGGCTTTGCACAAAACCTCATACCGCTATACACAGAACATCCCTCTACGAAAGAAACCTCGTTAGAAGTATGGGTGAGATCTGCATCAGAGAGAAACTTACCTAAGTCCCTCGCAGGGTATGCATAGTTACCGGATGCATCTATCTTTGAAGCAAGTCCCCTTGCGATGGCTGTAACTCCCGTCATATTAATTTTCACCAAGGAATCCCTTTGTAAGATATCTGAAGATATCTCTCCTACATTCTTTTTAATAATGGAGAGTACAAAAGAAGCTCTTTCATCTCCCTCTAGAGTATATGAAAGAGAAAGAGATTCATCTTCCTCTTTTAAAAGATCCCCACTATCAATAGAGAGAACCTTAAACTCTTTAGATATTTTAGATGGAAATAGAAGAGCAATACTACCTTCACTCTTTTTAAGCTCTGAAGAAAGAGATTCTACTAACCTTACATCTACATTCCAAAGCTTCTCTATATACCCCTTAGCAAACTCATACTCCTCTCTCTCCATTAATACCTCTTTCAACTCTTTACTCTTAACAGTATCCTTAATCCAATATATGTGACCTACAGGTATTAACTCTTTGGATATTAAGCTACCCTCTTTAGAATTAGAAATAGATAGTACAAAATCTGCATCCTTCTCCTGTACAAACTCAAATCTCTTAATATCATTAAAAACAATATCATCTACACCCTCTGCTATTCTTTTTTTACTGATATCGGATATAGAGGAATCAAGATATATCTTGAAAGTCTCATATACAACCTTCGGTTTATAATCAAAGAGTAAACTCCTAATTAGGTATATAGGAGACGTACTAAATAGTAGGAAATAGAGAAAAAAACCTAAAAATGGTATAATGATAAGTATAGGAAGAAATATTTTAATATATCTTCTATCCTTTTTAATCCCCATTACTTTGTATTGCATATTCACAGATACATAGTATCACAAAAAAAGTGTTCTGTTAAAAGAAAACTATGGGGCATACTGTTGAGATAATTTAAGAAAATTGAAATGAAAAAATACATTGGTAAGAAAAATATATTAGCAGTAATAGCAGGAATACTCTTTACTGGACTAATATTAAATACAATCAATGAAATCTCTCCTACAGAGGTTATAAGTAGCAATCAAGCATCTCTTTTGAATATCAAACAGGAAAATATAAAGAGCTTAGACTCAAATGAAATAAAAGAGAGGATACTTGAAGAGGCTGTATCTACAAGGGTAGAGAATAGTGAGAGTTTAATTCAGGTTGAGAATGTAAGAGTATATCTTACTAAGAGAAACTCCCCTCTTGCACAGTACGCTCAAGAGATTGTTGATGCTGCAAACCAATACGGCATTGACTATAGATTACTCGCTGCAATCTCCATTGTTGAATCTAGTGGTGGTATACACACCTTCAGAACTCACAATGCATGGGGTTGGGGTAAGAAAAACTTTAGTAGTTGGCAAGAGGGTATATTGGCTGTATCTAAAGGTTTAGGTAATTACTACTCTAGAGGTCTTAACACCCCTCAAAAGATCAGTGTATATTACTGTCCTCCATCTGCAGGAGAGTGGGCAAGGAAAGTTTCTTTTGTAATGCGTGAGATAGGGGAGTAATGGATATATAATACTGTAATGGAAGAAACCAAGTTAGGGAAATACAGTATCAAGTATACAAACAGTATTGAATATCACTCTATTAAAAGAGAAATCTGGACTCAGAATTCATACTACTTTGAAAGTAAGAAAGAGAATCCCTTAATTATAGATATAGGGTCCCATATTGGTATCTCTGTTTTCTATTTTAAATCCCTATACCCTAACAGTAAGATATTAGCCTTTGAGCCCAACCCAATTACTTTTAAGCTCCTAGAGGAGAATATAGAGAGTAATGGAATCGAAGATGTACAGATTATTAATAAAGCAGTGTGGAAAGAGAACGGTAGAAAGAAATTCTATATAGATGGTAAAGAGAATAGTTGGCACTCTAATTCTAGTTTCCTAGAGAGTAGCTGGACAGGTAAAGAGATAACAAAGGAAATCTCTGTACAAACTACTAGATTGGATGAATATATAGCTGAAGATATTGATATGCTTAAAATAGATACTGAGGGTAGTGAGCTATCAATACTGAAAGCACATAAGAAGTATTTAGATAGAATCCAAAATATTGTAGTAGAGTATCACCCAAGTAGAGATTTTAAAATAGAGGATTTACTTAATATATTAAAACCGTACTTTGATTTAGAAATTCTACATGATGGGAAGTTACAAAAACATATATCAGATGTAAAACTATTAACGATAAAGGGAAAGAAAAGAATGTAGTACAGATTTCCACCCTTTTCTAAATATACCGTAAAGAGATTTTCCTAACTTTGATGAATCATGTCTTACTAAGCTCCTTACTAAAGTATCCCCCTTCTCTTTCTTTATAGGAGAGTTTGCTACTAAATCTGTTCTAACTACTACCCTACCTGATTGCGTATCCAAATCATCCTTAAATAGACTCTCTCCGTCTTTTATATACCTTTTATACGCATACTCTGGAATCCTTCCGTTATTAAGAAGAATATAATCTACTTTTCTACCAATATACTTTTCAATAATCTTAACCATTCCCATATGTGTAAGATCTCTTGTTTGCCCTATCTTAGACATAAGGTTTGGTATGAATACAATTCTCGCTTTACTTCTTTGTATTGCTTCTGGTATTCCCTCTACAACAATATTAGCCAATGTTGTAGTGTATAAATCACCAGGACCAATAACTATGTACTCTGAGTTAAGGATTGTATCTACCGCCCCTTTATACGCCTTCGCTTTACTATCTAAGTAAAACTTCCCTATTTTCAAATCCTCCTCTGGCTCATCTATTAAGTGTTCCCCTACTACCTTTGTACCATTGCTGTACTCTGCAACCAATCTAACCTTATCTAATGTAACAGGCACTATATTACCAGTTACATTAAAGAGATATTTAAACATCTCAATAGCTTGAACTTCTGAGCCTGTAATATCTGTCATTGCAATCATAAGGAGATTACCTAAGGTATGTCCTTTTAATCCATCTCCTTGTGAGAAACGATATGTAAATAGATTCCTTAATATATCTCCCTCATTTTCCTGAGATAGTGCTATTATAGATTTTCTTAAATCACTAAGAGGAAGTAGACCGAACTCATCTCTAACAATAGCATTACTACCACCATCATCCATCATTCCGACAATGACTGAAATATCTAAATCTTTATAACTTTTTAATCCTTCTAAAACTGTGGTAGTTCCTGTACCCCCTCCTATTACGGTTATTTTCATTGATGAATTTTATCTTAAAAGATGATATAATTAAATGTTTACTTAACAATTATACATCATTATGAACTTCAAGATTGGATCAAAGGTTTTCTATCCCTCACATGGTGCAGGGTGGGTTAAGCAGGAAAAAGAGATAGAGTTTAATGGAGAGAAGAAGCAGTATTTTGAGTTTGAGTTTATCAACAGTGCTATTACAATCTCTACCCCTATCGAGAATATCGATGACTTAAGTGTAAGAGCTGTAAATAGTGCTAAGGATATTAAAGAGAAGATAGCTGTATTAAAAAAGAAGCCTGTTAAAGACCCAAAGACTACTGACTTTAACAAACTTATGGACCTTTTCAAAAATCTAGAGAAAGGTGCTGATATTGAATCTGCAATAGAGACTATACAGTACTGTAACCATGTTAAAAAAGGTAGAGAGAAGGATGGAAGATTAATACCTGTTACAATAGAGAATGAGCTTAACAGAGCTATAGATGACATTGTAGGAGAGTTAGCTGTATCTTCTGGTGTAAAGCTATACACAGCTGCAAAAAGCTTTGAGAAGATTACGGGACTAGAGACTAAAATAGAAGAAGATAATTAATACTATTTAATTATCTCTACCTCTAACCTCTCATCATCCACTTTTATAGTAATAGCATCATTAAGGCTATCTCTCTTCTCAAAAGATTTTATAAATATCATCTTGCCTACTTCCTTTTCATTACTCTTTAATAGCTCCTCTATTACTTTGCTATCACTTCTGTAATATATAGAAATCATCTCTCCCATTTGACAACCACTCTCCTTCCTAGCAACCTGTAAACCTCTTACTATTTCATTTAATAGTCCCTCTTCCTTCAAATCATCGGATATAGATATATCTAAAGAGACAAATACATGATTACCCTCCTGAGACTCTATACTACTACCCTCTACTACCTCTTTAGAGTAAACAACCTCCTTAACATTTAACTCCCCCTTCACTATCTCCATCATCTCTTTCTCTTTCAAAGGTATGTATGCTTTAGATAACGGTTGTCTCACTTTTAACTTCTTCTCATTTCTAATATTTAAACCTAATGAGCATATATCTCTTACTTTAGACATACTTACAAGTAATTCTTTGTCTAATATTTCCTCATTGGATAATGGGAAATCTTCTAAATGTACAGACTCAATAGCAGAGGGTACAAAACCATTAGCTAATGTCTGATATGCAGATTCTGATATGAATGGTGCAAATGGAGCCATTAATTTAGATATCTCTAAGAGTACAAAGTGAAGAGTACTAAGAGCCTCTTTATCACCACTTACAAACCTCTCTCTAGATCTTCGTATGTACCATTTAGAAAGATCATCTATTAGTTTAAATATAGGCTTTGTTGCCTTGTGTAACATATATTTCTCCATACCATTTTCAACCTCTAATACTGTTTCAGAAAGCCTTGCTAATATCCACCTATCCATAACATTGTCTGAAGAATAGTTCTCTTCATATTTCCAATCAAATTGAGATTGATAGTTAAGGAAATATTTAACAGAGTTAAGATATGGAAGTAGTACAGTTGCAGTAATCTCTTTTAAGAACTTCTCACTAAAGATAACCTCTTCACCATGTACAATTGGTGAGCTTAAGAAGTACAGCCTTAATGCATCAGCACCAAGCTCATCTACAACAGTATTTACTTCAACATAGTTAGACTTACTCTTGGACATTTTAGTACCATCAGGAGCAAGAGCCATACCATTAACAATTACATTCTTAAATGCCTTCTTACCAAAAAGTGCAACACCTAATACGTGTAATGTATAAAACCAACCTCTTGTTTGATCAACACCCTCACCTATAAATTCTGCAGGATATTTTGATTTAAACTTCTCTATATTCTCAAATGGGTAATGGAACCTTGCAAAAGGCATAGAGCCAGAGTCATACCATACATCTATTACATCATTTACTCTCTTCATAACTCCATTACACTTTGTACATGAGAATGTAATCTCATCTACAAAAGGTTTATGAGGATCTATTATCTCTACACCAGACCTCTGCTTTATCTCTTCAAAAGATCCTAATACCTCTACCTCATTACACTTTTCACATACCCATGCAGGAAGAGGTGTACCCCAATATCTGTTCCTACTTAATGCCCAATCTCTTGCATCCTCCAACCAGTTGCCAAATCTTCCATCTTTTACATGCTTAGGTACCCAATTAATATCTTTATTCTCATTTACTAACTGCTCCCTTATTGCTGTTACTTTTACATACCAACTTTTAATTGGTTTGTAAATTAAAGGTGTGTTTGTTCTCCAGCACATTGGCATTTGATGCTCATGCTCTTCATGTTTAAGAAGTAAAGATCTCTCTTCTAAATCCTGAACTATATATTTATTGGCCTTCTTGTAAAACATTCCCTTAAACTGCTCTATTTCATCTTTCATATTTCCCTGATCATCAAGATAATCAAACATCTCTATACCCATACCTGTCATAAGTATGAAATCCTCCTCACCGTATGGAGCTTGATGTACAAGCCCTGTACCATCTTCTAAAGTAACATGATTAGCATGTACAACCTTAAAGGCTCCCTCTTCTCTTCTATTTGCATAGTAAGGGTACAGAGGCTCATACTCCATCCCTATTAGCTGCTCACCCTTAAAACTACCCTCTATTTCTAACTCCTTACCAAAGACTTTCTCTACAAGCTCTCTACCAACAATATATTTCTCTCCTTCATACTGTACCTGTACATATTCAAAATCTTTATTAACAGCAACAAGCAAATTACCCGGTAATGTCCAAGGTGTAGTTGTCCAAATTAGAAGATATGCATCCCTTTGTTTAAGTTTTAACTTAACAGTTACAGCAGGATCAGCAATAGCTTTGTAACCACCAAGTGCTACCTCTGAGTTAGAAAGTGTTGTACCTGCTCTAGTAGAGTAAGGTACCACCTTGTAACCTTGATAAAGGAGACCTCTCTTGTAAAGTTCTTTTAATGACCACCATATACTTTCAATATATTCAGGATTCATAGTTGCATACTCCTCATCTTTGTTAACCCATCTACCCATTCTCTTTGTTACAGCAGATATCTCCCCTTGATACCTCTGTACTGATTCTCTACAGAGCTGATTAAACTTCTCTACTCCAAACTCTGCTATCTCTGATTTACTCTCAAAACCTAGAGCTTTCTCTACCTCATACTCTACAGGTATACCCTGACAATCCCATCCTAAGCTTCTATCTACTCTAAAACCTTTCATAGTTTTGTATCTAGGTACAGCATCTTTAATTACCATAGTTAGGACATGTCCGTAGTGAGGTTTATTGTTAGAGGTAATAGGGCCATCATAGAAAGTAAAAGGTTTATCTTTAGGTCTTTGATCTATGCTCTTTTGTAATATGTTATTACTTTCCCAATATTTTAAAATCTCCAACTCTGTATTTGGAAAGTTAGGTATACTGTTCTCCTTAGATATCTTTATACTATCCATTTATATATTTATTAATATTAAACAAAAATCCCCTTGTAAGATATGATACATTGTATCAATTCTTACAAAGGGACGCATATACGTGTTACCACCCTTTTTCAAAATTACATTACTGTAATCTCCTTACAGACCAGATATATGGTCCTGTTTACTTTCGGTAACAAACCGTTGGATTCTACTCACCTAAAGGCTTTCTTTCCACCACTTTCCAGTGATTACTGGGTCTTTGTGTTAAAAGATTATATCACACTAAAAGGTATATACTGAAGAAGCTATCTTAAAGAATGCATCTTTACTACTATCCGAACCATTAAGATATGAGATTAAATCCTTGTATATTCTCCTATTATCCTCAACAGATTTTACTTCACGAGCATCTGTAAACTTTTCCTCCCTACTATCATATCCCCAAACAGTTAACTGATTAGACTTACCCTCTACCCCTAACCTGTCATCTAGCCTAACCATTAAAAGTGGAGGATTAGGTTGCAATGCTTTACTGTAATCAACAATGAAATAGTAGTCACTTGATACTGGATTCTCATAAAGTACAGTAACTGCCATTTCTAACTTTGCAGGAATCCCCTCAATATTATGATGGTAATAGAAAGCGTCATTGGTATACTCTTTCAAGCCCATCTGATTGGCGAACTGGCTATATATCTCATCATATATCTTTAATTTACCATCTACATTTTCCTTAGTGATATCTAACACATCCGCTCTTTCAAAGATCCCATACCTATTACTATCAGTTACTATCCTCTCTCCTGTTTTAATTTTTTCTACAGTTCCTGTTTCTTCTTCGTAATCGTATGGCATTTCTCTCTCTTTTAAATTAATATCTATTCATTATACCTAATTTCTATTCTTTTAAAAAAGATTTTGAAAAGAGAAGATATTGAAGAAATAGCGTACAGAAGTAATGAGGTATTTCCATTAAGAGATAATCTGTACAGAGCAGTAGAGCTCACCCCTATAGATACTGTTAAGGTAGTTATCATTGGACAAGATCCATATCACGGCACTGGTCAAGCAAATGGATTAGCTTTCTCCGTTAACAAAGGTATTAAAATACCTCCATCTTTAAGAAATATCTATAAGGAATTGGAAGATGATTTGGGAATACAGACCCCTAAGCACGGAGATTTAACAGAGTGGGCGAAAAAGGGAGTACTACTTTTAAATAGTGTACTGACTGTACAGAAGGACACCCCAGGCTCACATAGAGCTCTTGGTTGGCAAGAGTATACGGATAGTATAATTAAAGAGCTCTCTTTACAGAAAGAAAATCTTGTTTTCATACTCTGGGGTAAATATGCTCAGCAGAAAAAAAAGCTAATTGATGAAAGTAAACACCTACTGATAGTTTCCCCACATCCATCCCCATTCTCTGCAAGAAGAGGATTCTTTGGTAGTAAGCCTTTTAGTAAGGTAAATATATATTTAAGAGAACACAGTATCCCTCCTATAGATTGGACACTCTCTACTTAATCTCTACACCACCGAAAGCTACACCTCCAGTAATTTCTAATACAGGCTCTGTAATATCACTCTCTTCAATCTTGGGTTCCCAAGCTCCAAATATACCTGTACCATTTGTTACCACTCTACAATCTTTTGGAACAAATATCTCAACTCCTCCAAATGCACAATTAACATGTAATTTA
This sequence comes from Candidatus Dojkabacteria bacterium, assembly GCA_034002865.1. Taxonomy (GTDB): domain Bacteria; phylum Patescibacteriota; class Dojkabacteria; order SC72; family SC72; genus UBA5209. The sequence continues at coordinate 39,794 of JAVEZR010000003.1, read as the reverse complement.
GCTCCACTCTTCGCTATCTTAGCCTCTCTTAAATCTATCGTACATCCGCCAAATGCAACATTAATCTCACCTCCCTTGAACTCTTTAGACTTAACCTTCTTATCTACTCCCCAAAATACAACTGTCTCATTCAAAAGATCCTGAGTACTAGAGTGCTTGCCCGTATTAATAGATCCCCTATCTTTCTTAATTAATATTGAAATACCAATAGTGATTATTAAAATAGGCCAAAGTATTGCAAAGAAATTCCAATGGAAAAGATTGGTGGAAAGTAATACTGTACCTATTACCAACAGTATTAAACCTCCATTACTATTCCCATCTATTAAAAGTTTAGCTCCAAGAAGTATTAAAAGAAGTGGCCAGAAAGTCCATACAAATGACCACAGTGAGACAGTAAAACCACCAAGCAAACCTGTTTGCTCTACCAAGAATAATATTCCTAATACTATTAGGATAACTCCAAGGATAAAACGTGTACTATTTTTCATATTAAGTATAAATAATATTATTTACTCTCTATTACTAAAGAACCAACTCCTACTTTAGCTACAATACTAACCTTAATATCTGCTAAATCGAAATTCTCTGACTCATACTTCTTGTCACTACCAACAAAGGAAGCGATATCTTTACCATCTCCTGATATATTGCCAATACCTAGTTCATACTCCAATGAATATCCTACTCCCTCTGGGAGCTGTAATACAACCTCTCCTGCTCCTACATCGATAGAGATCTTCTCTGTAGGAATACTTCTTTCACTTAAATCTATTACTAACCTACCAGCACCAACTTGGGAGTAGATTCCACCAATTACTGTATCTGTTAGCAAGACTTTACCCTCTCCAGCACCTAAGGAAATTCTTAAATCTGTTAAAATATCCTCTCTACCTAATACTAAGTCATACTCTGACCTCTGGTTATTCATAAACATAAAGCCGCTTGAGAGTGCACTCTTAAATTTCATATCTAACTTCCCATCAACTAACTTACTATCAATATTAGGTGATGAGAAATGACCTGGATATGTAGAATCTACTGTAAGATAGTTTGAGATATCTTCATCCGATAGCTCAAAATATGCAGCTCCAATATTTAACTCTAACTTCTTACTCATAACATCGTCTGGAAAATCCCCCTTCGCAACAACCATCTGCTTCTCTACACTGTCTCTTTTCTGTATAAATCGTGAACCCTGCTCTGTAATAGCCCTATTCACAGGCCCATGAAAGAAGAGAACATTTCGAGGAGTGTATGAAGAGTAGGCAAGAATAGCAACAGTAAGGAAAAGAATCAAAGATATTATAGCAAGCACAATATCTGCAATAGCCGAATTTCCGATTACTAATTTAATACCACCCAATATTAGAAATACTGGCCAAAATCTTAATATATATAGCCATATAGCCCACTCCAGTAAACCTGTTGTATTAAGAAGGAATATAGAGCCTACAAAGATTAGAAATATAGCCCATACTACATCTCTAGATTTATATCTCTTTGAAATTTCTTTCATTTCAAGAATAATATTTAAAAAAATTATTTCTTTACCTTACTATCTGATTTCACATTCCTCGTTATACCCTTACTACTCTTACGCACCTTCTTTTTTATCTCCTCTGTATTTTTATTTATAACCTCATCTGAAGGTAGACCAACACTTGACTTTGTAGGCAACACTATCCAAAGCACTATATATATCAAAACTCCAGAACCAGCAGAGAGAAGAACGATAATGAACAGCAATCTAATAACTGTTGAATCTATATCAAAGTACTCACCCAGACCTCCACATACACCACCAATCATAATGTCTGTCTCTGATCTATACAGTTTCTTTTGCATATTTATACATATTTAACTTATACACACTAACCTCTTAGCGATGAGCTAGTATATATATTAATGTACCATTTTAATATTCTTGTGTAAAGATTCCTTTCTCCTGCAACATATTGTTACTCCTTGACACAGAACAAATAAGTAAATAATATATACCTACCCCCTAGGTATAAAATTAAATAGTAAAGAAAAAATATGAAATACATGGCCATAATCCTCTCCCTTATAACTGTAGCTGTACTAATCTTCTTTGCTGTTAGTTCATCAAAAGGAAAAGAAGGCTCAGATGTAAAAGCTGCTACTACTGCGAATGCAGTGACAGAAGAGAATGGTAAACAGATAATAAATGTAATATCTAGATCGGGAGGATACTTTCCTCAACAGATATCTGCAATAGCAGGCAAGGAAACAGTACTTAGACTTGAATCAAAAAACTCATACGGATGTGAGAGATCATTTAGAATACCAAAATTAAATATTACCAAGATACTACCTCAAGAGGGTATTACAGAAATAGATTTAGGAAAACCAGAGAAAGGTGAGAAGGTCTTAGGTACTTGTAGTATGGGAATGTATACATTCACAATTAAATTTGAATAGATATTAGTATGGAGAAACTGGAATTTGTAATAAAAGGGATGAGCTGTGCTACATGTGCATTAAATATTGAGAATGTATTTAAAGATAATAAAGAGATAAAGAATTACTCTGTAAACTTTGCAACAGAGAGTGGATACATAGAAGCTAATGAACCTAAAAAAGTAATAGATGAGATAAATAAGATATTAAAGAAGCATGGATATGAGCTTCTAACAGAAGAGAAGAATATACAGGAGATACAGCTACAGGAGAAAGTAAAGAAACTCACATACCTACTCCCAATATCTCTACTAGTTTTCCTATTCATGATCTATGAAATACTCTCTATGTTTCTCCTAAGCTTACCAAAGGTGAATATCTCCTTCGCAGTAATGAACGGTATATTACTCATTCTCTCCACAGTTGTTCTTCTAAGTGCAGGTAGACCATTTCTAAGAGGTATAGAAAGATTTGTAAAGGGTAGTAGCGCTAATATGGATACACTAATTGGTGTTGGTACATTTACAGCGTATATATACAGTACTATCGTGTATATCAACAATATATTCTCACTTGGTATACCGTTAGGAGATGGTATCTTCTTTGATGCCGTTATTGTTGTAATTGGATTTGTATACTTAGGTAAATATCTAGAATATAAGTCTAAGTATAAGACTGGAGAAGCCATTAAGAAACTTGCTACACTACAAGCAAAGACAGCAATACTCATAAAAGATAATAAGCAGATAGAGATAGAGATATCTGAGATAAAAAACGGAGATATTTTACTGATAAAGCCAGGCTCTAAAATACCTGTAGATGGAGAGGTAGTAAAAGGAACAGGAGTAATAGATATGTCTATGCTAACTGGAGAGCCAATACCTCTAGATGTTGAAGATGGTGCTACAGTATATGAAGGTACACTCAATATACAGGGTACTTTTAGAATTAAAGCTCTCAAGGTTGGTGATGAAACAGCACTAGCAAATATAATAAGGATAGTAAAAGAGGCACAAAACTCTAAAGCTGAAATACAGAAAACTGCAGATAAGATCTCCACTATCTTTGTACCTGTAATACTCATCATAGCAACGATTACAATACTCACATGGAGTATATCTGCATACATAATCAAGGACTTTACTCTCTTCCCATTAGCAATATCCTCCTTTGTAGCAGTACTTGTAATAGCATGCCCATGTGCACTTGGTTTAGCTACGCCTACTGCAATAATAGTTGGGGTAGGAAAAGCAGCACAGAATGGAATACTCATTAAGAATGCAGAGAGTATTGAGAAGTTAAATAAGGTTGATACAGTAATCTTTGATAAAACAGGAACTCTTACGAGGGGAAAACCTACAGTAGAGAAACTTAAGTTTTTTAAAAAGAATCCTAAGTATGAAAGTATAATTTACTCCCTTGAGTCCCAATCCCAACATCCACTTGGAATTGCTGTAGTTAATTACCTAAAGAAGAAGGATGCTAAGAATTTAGATATAAATGATTTTAAAAATATAGATGGCAAGGGTATCTCTGGTGAAATTAATGGTGGTAAGTATTATATTGGTAAGCCTAAATATATTGAAAGCTTGGGTATAAAGATCGATAAGAATGATATTGCAAAGGCAGAGAATCAAGGTAAAACGGTAGTACTCTTTACAAATGAGAAAGAGCTACTTGCAAGTATAACTCTCTCGGATGAAGTTAAAGAGGAGAGTAAGGGTGTAATAGATAGATTACACTCAATGGGTATAAATACTGTAATGATAACTGGAGATAATAAATACGCTGCTAAACATATAGCTAAACAGCTAGGAATAGATCAGTACTACTTTGAGGTACTACCATCTGAAAAAGCATCATATGTAGAGAAATATCAGAAGGAAGGAAGTAATGTAGCAATGGTAGGAGATGGTATTAATGATGCTCCTGCCCTAGCTCTTTCAGATGTTAGTATAGCAATGGCTACAGGTACTGAGATTGCTATGTCTACTTCCGACATTACACTTCTTAGTGGAGATCTAAATCGTATCCCAGTAGCTTTTAAAATCTCTAAAGCAACATTAAGAACTATTAAACAGAATCTCTTTTGGGCATTCATCTACAACATCATATGTATTCCAATAGCTGCAGGAGTTTTCTATCCAGTATGGGGAATACTTCTTAATCCAATATTTGCAGGATTAGCAATGGCTCTAAGTAGCTTCTCTGTAGTTACAAATTCACTAAGACTTAAACTTTTAAAAATATAGAATGAAAGAAAAGAAATATTATGTAGAGGGTATGCACTGTCCCTCATGTGAGCTATATATAGAAACTCAATTTAAAGATATTAAGGGAGTAAAGAATGTAAAATCTAATAACAGAACCCAAGTACTTACCTTTGAAATAGAGGACTCCCTAGATGCAGATAAAATAATTGCAGATATTAATAAAAAGATAGATGGTAGTGGATATAATATAAAGACAGAGATTATAAAGAAGAAGGCTAATCTAGATAAATTACCATTAGCATTCTTAATAGCATTACTCTTTTTAATAATATTCGCAGGAATACAAAAACTAACAATTGGTGACTCTATGTTCTCTAGTGATCTCTCATTTCCTACAATCTTTATTCTAGGAGTAATAGCCTCCTTCTCTTCCTGTATGGCAGTAGTGGGATCATTAGTCCTCTCCCTCTCTTCAATGTATGCAAAAGGTGACGGAGGATTAAAACCCATGGCTCTTTTTCATATATCTAGAGTAGTAGGCTTCTTCCTACTAGGTGGAGTATTAGGGATATTAGGATCTCTTTTCATACTTTCACAAAGTGTAGAGATAGCTGTTGGAGTACTTCTTTTCTTTGTAATGTTAATACTAGGTTTAAACCTTTTAAATATATCCCCATGGTTTAGGAGGCTTGAATTAGCCCTACCTAAGAGTCTTTCAAAAGGACTCCTTGGAGGAAAAGTATTCACAAAATTCTTAACTCCAATACTCTTTGGTATGGGTACATTCTTTCTACCGTGTGGTTTTACACAAGCTATGCAACTGAATGCAGTAATGTCAGGTAATTTCGTACAAGGAGCATTAGTAATGTTAATCTTCTCATTAGGTACATTACCAGTACTTCTGTTAATCTCTTTTGGTTCTAAAAAGATAGTAGAGAGTACAAACTCAGACCTATTCTTAAAGATTGCAGGCTTTGTAGTAATATTCTTTGCAATATATACTCTCTTAGGTACATTGATAGCAAATGGGATAATAACCCCTATATTTTAATTTATATTTTTTAATATGAAAAACGAGAAACAGAAAGCACTAATTAATCTAAAAAAGTCTAAGAGTTTAATAGAGACAATAATAAAGATGGTAGAAGAGGATCAGTACTGTATAAGCATTATGCAACAGAATCTTGCAGTAATTGGTTTACTTAAATCAGCAAATCAAACATTGATGGAGGGCCATCTCCACCACTGTTTTGCTAATGCGCTAGAGTCTAACAAAGTACAAAGAAAGGAAGAGATGATAGAGGAGATACTTACAGTTACGAAACTTTTAAATAAGTAGTTGCAAAGGTAAGGATAAGTTAATATAAATAGGTATGCAAAGAGGTATACTAGAATTAACTAAAGAAGAGGTAAGTGAGCTTTTAAAGAATTTAGACCTATCTAAATATGAAGGTACTCCTTTGCATGGTAAGCTCTCAAGCTTAAATGATAGCTCTATTAATCCTCAAGAGTGTAAAATCTTACTTTCAGAGGATGAATTAGAAACCTTAATGGATGAGATAGGGTTTGTAGATCAATCAACAAACACACTTCTTTTTTCAACAATGCAAAAGATTACTAACTTGATGAACTCATTCAGAGAGTAAGTCTAGCACTTAAAAGTCCCCTCATCTACAAGGTTCTTCTCATATTTTTCATACTACAGGGTTTGTAACACAGGCTTTGCCGGACCTAGATTCGAACTAGGATTAACGGTTTCAGAGACCGTCGTCCTACCATTAGACGATCCGGCAAAAACTAACAATTATACTATATATCTACAAGGAATTAATATACCCCTTTACTCTCTCTCTTACCCTACTCTCACCCATTACCTGAATTATTTGGTAAAGGTCGGGAGCCTGCTTTCTGCCTGTAATAGCTACCCTTAAAACCATAGCAATATCTCCTACCTTACCGTTAAATTTCTTAGGCTCTTTCTCATACTCTTTGTAATCAGTACTAAACCCTCTCTTTGTAGCAATATTTTTAATCTTACCAAACCATTCATCTACTGCATCTCCAGGATAGAATACATCTAAGAAATCTTCTAATATCTCTTTCTGTAATCCTTTATCCATCTCTAAACTCTCTTTAGGTACTTTTTCATACATATCATCAAAAAATATTTCTAAAAGAGACAATGTATCGGAATATTTAGCAATATCCTTACGAATCTTACTACCCTCTCTTTCAATGTTTAAGATATTAATAGCGTAGTCTCTGTGATTAGTAAGCTTCTGCGCAATCTCTCTGTTATACTCCTCTGCCCAAGAGAGTGTCCTCTTGTAAAGCTCTTCACTACTAAGTTTAGATATGTACTCTTTACATACATCATTTAGCTTTGTCATATCAAAAAGAGCACCAGCCTTATTAAATTTCTCTAATTTAAGTTCAAACTCCTTAACCTCTTCATTAGGATTTTGAATTCTCCAATCGTAGAAATTCGAATTAGCAATATTAAATAGATACTCCTTAACAGCACCAATTGGATATCCCTCTTTAATATAGTATGCAACATCAGCCTCAGGATCTTTCCTTTTACTTAGCTTTCTCTTCCCGCCATTCTCTAGCTTCATGAGAGGAGAAATATGTCCGTACTGTAGCTGATCAAAACCAAGAGCACTGAAAATCTCCATATGTAAAGGTTGTGATGGTAACCATTCATCTCCTCTTAAAACAAATGATATATCCATTAAAGTATCATCTATTGGATGTGCAAAATGATATGTTGGTAAACCATCTGATTTAAGTAAAACAGAATCCATATCATTCTCTGAAAGAGTAATACCACCTTTGATAAGGTCTTTGATATTAATCTTGTTCTCAATATTACCCTTAGAGTAAAGACGAATAGCGAAAGGCTTACCATCCTCTAACTGCTCTTTTATTTCATCCACTGATGCATCTCTCCACTTTGCCCACTCACCGTAATACCCAGTTCTCAAACCCTTCTCTGTTTGTAATTCACGAATAGCAGTAAGATCTTCTGTTGTAGAGAAGCATGGATATGCCAAACCTTTAGATACTAAATCCTTTGCAAATACTTTATATATCTCCACTCTCTTACTCTGTATATATGGGCCATACTCACCAATCTCTTTATCAAAGCTCAAAGCTCCTTCATCTATATTTATATCAAATCCCTTTATACCCTCAACCAGTACCTCAATACCGTTAGCTATCTCTCTCTCTTTATCTGTATCCTCTGCTCTAAAGATAAAGGTTCCGTTACTCTGTCTTACTAGTTTCTCATTTATCAATGCTGCATATATACTTCCGATATGGACAAAACCTGTAGGACTAGGTGCAAATCTAAGGATCAATTGATCCTCATTTAATTTCCTCTTAGGGTATCTCTTTAATATTTCTTCTACACTCTCTTTCACATTGCTAAATAGTAAGTCTGCAATTAGCTTGTTTTCTTCTACTGTTCTCATATCAAAGAAAGTGGTATAAAATTAGGTTGATATAACAAATATACACTGTTATTATTATACCATGACATTAACAGAAGCAGCGTTTTGGACTAAAAGATTTGGAATAATAACCTTAATAGTAGGTTTTCTGTTTGTTGTAGTTCTCTTCTTTCTCTTCTCCACTAGTACCGCTTCACTACCTCCAGAATACTTGACTGCTAACTTTGGTTGTACTGAGAAGAAGGAGGAGTTTCTTCCTCACAAACTTGAAATTCCCTCATTAGATATTAATCCTGATTCTGAGATGCTTTTTGAATTACAAACAGACACAGGAAAGGTAGACACACTTCCTAGCATTGTTAATGTATATAGATATACAAACTTAGGACAGATAATAAACTCACAGGCAGAGGCTAAAATACTTGCTAAGAAGATGGGGTTTGATCCAGAGAAAGTAATTAGACAAGATACAACTGGGTATATATGGAGAAATAATGATACTAAAAAAACATTAAATGTTAGAGCAAGAGATCTTAACTTTACAATGAAAACAGATGTGGAAAGGATTAGAGAAATAAGAAGAGAGCTAGATCTTCCTACAGAGAGAGAGGCTCCCTCTCTAGCTACAAACACTTTAAGAAGTCTTGGAGTACTTGAGCAGGTATACACTGATGTACAACCAACAGTTCATTTAATAGATATAAATCCTGATGGCTCTTACTCCCAAGCTGAGTCTCTTGTAACAGCGGAGTTAATAAGGGTAGATTTCTTAAGAAAGGTCCCTATGATCTCAATAGCTACAAATATTGAGAATGCCCAACAGATGGTAGATAGCCTAACTAAGAAGGAGCTAACATATGAGATAGGGGAGCAGATTGTTAATGATGAGAGAGTTGATGTATATAACTTCAGTACACTACTAACATATCAGTACCCTGTAAAAACAAACATCTCTGTATATGTAGGACCAAAGGATGATGATAATAAAATTTTCCCTAATATATATCAAATTGAATACAGTACGTGGAGTGTAGAGAACCAAGCTTGTGGTACATATGAATTAATCTCTCCATCATTAGCATTACAAAGAATACAGGAGGGAGAGGGAAGCTTAGTATATCTTAACAGTAGTGGAGATGAGGTTGTCGGATACACACCTCAGAGTGTGAACAAGTTTAGAGTGGACAATATATATATTACATATTACGAAGGTCTTCTAGAACAGCAATATCTTCAACCTGTATATATGGTAGAGGGTCAAGCAGAGCTTAAGGGTGGCGAAAGAGCTGACTTCTTTATCTACTACCCTGCTATTAACTATGATATTGTACAAGACAGGATAGATCTTCCTCCTGCAACCATCAAAGAAGAGGGCATACTATCTTTCTAATACCTTTCTGCTTAATCTCTCCAAAGTTTGAGTTTCAGTAAATCTATCTGTAGAACCAAGTACTACTGTTACTAATTGAGAACCGGTAGGATATACAAAATACCCTACAAAACATTGTCCTGCATCCTTTGTAATACCTGTTTTCAAACCCTTAATATATGGATTCATACCGTAAAGCTGATTGGTTGTATACACCACCTGACTCTTTAATTCCTCTCCTGAAGACCAAGATATGTTAGTGGAGCCTTTACTACTTAAATCTAGTATATATTTATAGTTTAGTACTGCAGAAACCAACTTACCAACATCTTGTGCAGTAGAGTAGTTCATCTCATTATCTAAGCCTGCTGGATTACTAAACATACTATCTTTCATTCTTAAAGATTGTGCTTTACTGTTCATAGCTTTAATAAAGGAATCATATCCTCCATTTGGATATGCATTTGCTAATACAATGGCTGTATCATTGTAAGAGCTAAGGAGCATGGCCTTAAGTAAGTAATCTATCTTTATCCTATCCCCTTCCTTCAGTTCTAATGTCCAATCCAAATCCTCAGGTATATTCTCTAAACTGACCTCTATAGAATCATCTATGTTAAAACTCTCTAGAGCAACAATAACAGAGAGTAACTTTGTAATACTAGCTATAGATCCCCTCTCGCTAGAATCTTTTTCAAATATTACAGTACCACTCTCACTATCAAATACTAATACACTCCGTGCTGTAATACTGTTAGTAGATATTGAGAGAGGTATACCCTTTAACTGAGCATCTTCAGTTATAGAGCTGTAAACACTTTGTTGAGAGGGTAGTGCAGATTCAACATACTCAAATTTCTCTTTTCTAAAGGAGAGTAAGAAGAGTGATAACCCAACAAGTAGAGCAGTAGAAAGTAATACAGAAGAAAAGAAAAGTATTTTCTTTTTCTTACTCTTCTTTTTCTCAAACTCCTTTGCCTCTAAACCAGCTTTATACGCCTGTTTAAAGAGCTTCTCATCATATCTTTCATCTGGAAGAACTTTTTCTTTATTAACTGTTACTAGGGAGTTGCTCATACTAATCTGAGAAATATTATCTCTGATGTTAACATATATCTATTTTCTTTTTTATCTATTTATTTGCAATTAACTTCCCCAACCTATTTGGAGTGTTAGGCAGATATGTGGTCTCTAATATACTATCAAAGTCTAGCATCTTCATTAGTACTCTCTCTGTACCTATCGCAAAACCACCATGAGGAGGGCAACCATATCTAAAATATTCAAAATACTCCCCTAATGATTTCTCATCCATGCCTCTCTCAAGTGCATTCTCTTTTAATTGCTCCAACCTATGCTCTCTTTGTGCCCCCGTAGTTATCTCTAAACCTTTCCAGAATAGGTCATACCCTAGTGCTAACTTAGGATCATTTTCATCTTTCATGTGATAGAAGGCTCTCCTAGCGTGAGGGTAATCAACTATAAATAGGAACTCACATCCTGTTTCCTCCTCCATAATCTTTCCAATTGCTTTCTCTTCCTCTGGTGAGAAATCTCCTACATCTTTACTTGGTACTCCTGCCTTAGCCAACTTCTCTTTAGCTTGTTCTACTGTTAAGTATGGGAAATCTCCTTGAGGTACAGTTATTTCAATATCAAATACTCTCTTAATATCTTCTCCATATTTTTCTTTTACTTTCTTTAACATCTCTTTAATCATTCCCTGTTCAAATTCACATATCTCTTTGTATGAATCAATGTAACCAATCTCTACATCAAAGCTTGTGTACTCTGTTAAATGTTTTGTAGTGAAAGATTTCTCTGCTCTAAATACAGGACCCATATTAAACACTTTCTCTAAGTCAGATGCTATACCCATCTGTTTATGAAACTGAGGTGATTGTGCTAAGTATGCTTTCTTATCAAAATATTTAATCTCAAATACACTAGCTCCTGATTCACTAGCAGCACTAATTATTCTAGGAGCTTGTATCTCTTTAAATCCATTCTCTATACAGTACTGCCTAAATGCTTGCCCCATTACAGTAGCAACATCCATCATTAAACTATTTTTCTCACTTCTTAAATCTATCCATCTGTAATCCAATCTTCTATCTAGTGCAGTAAGGTTATTTGCATGAGGCTCCTCTATTACAATTGGAAGAGGAGTTTGTGCTACAGAGTCTATCTTTAATTGCTTAATTGCGATCTCATATCCACTTGCTACCTGCTTTGCCTCTTTTACATCACCAACGATATCAATTATTGACTCATTGGTTAATGATTTAGCACTCTTAAATACATCTTCATCACCGTGCCATGCAACACACTGTACCTTTCCACTCCTATCTCTTAATATTACAAATATTATCTTACCCTGATCTCTTACTGTATCTACCCTTCCCCTTACTCTTACCTCTTTACCTATGTAATTAGCTAACTCTTTTACATGTACTCTTTCCATTTTTTTTAGATATATATATTAAGTAAAAATCCCCTTTCCATTAAAGATATGTATCTCTACTGGAAAGGGGACGATATCTCTACCGTGGTGCCACCCCAATTGTCTTGTGGACCTCTTTAATATTTTGCACTGTCACTTCCGATTATACTTTAAACCTCCACTCCTTTACAAGAAATTGTATATCTTCATTACCATTCCATGAATTAATACCAACACTACCTACCACATCTATTACATCATCTACTTTAATCTCTTCTATATCTTCATCACAGTTAAACAGTATTAAGGTTATTAAATCTATACCCTCTCCTTTACATACAAGCTTCATATGGTTATTTAATTTACCCATAGCCTGTTTTTTAAATACAACAAGATTAACTAATCCTATTAATGGCTTCCTATTACCATTACCATACGGTTTTAAAGCATCTAATTTCTCAACTAATGGTATTTCAATATCTTGCGTACCTAAGAGTAAATCTACCTTTAAATCTTTAATTAACATATCCTCTGTAATCTCTTTATCTGCAATATCGTGAATACACTTAGAGAACTCTTCTACCTTATCTAGCTTGATAGTGAAACCTGCAGCCTGCTCATGACCTCCATACCTATCTAGATACTCACTACATGAAGTAAGAGCTTTAGTAATATTAAAGCCCTCTATACTCCTCGCAGACCCTCTTATACCCTCCTCACCCCTTGTCCCAACAAGTACAGGTCTATGATATTTCTCATTAAGTTTACCTGCAACTAATCCAACTATTCCCTCATGCCAACCATCCCCCACTACAAAAAGTAATTTCTGATTTATATCCTCCCCAATTATCTCCTCAGCCTCCTGTATACTCTCTTGAGTCATGAACTGTCTTTGGTAGTTAGTTTCATTAAGAGTATTTGCAACACTCTTGCATAGCTCCTGCTTATCACTAACTAACATCTTAACAGCATCTAAAGGAGACCCTATTCTCCCCGCAGCATTAATTCTAGGACCAAGTATGTATCCTAAATGGTAACTGTCTATATCCTTACTCTCAATACCAGAAATTGTAACTAACTCCTTTAGACCTAATCTAGAACCCTTCTGTATCTGTTTAATACCAAATGAAACTATCTCTCTATTAACTCCTAAAAGAGGCATAATGTCGGTAACGGTTGCTAATGCTACAAGATCTAACCCCTTCGTATCCTCATCTATCTCAAGCTCCATACCTACTTCAGATTTAATAGCTTGAATTAACATAAAGGTAACAAATGCACCACATACACTCACCTCTGGATACTCTTTTTTAGGATACATTGGATGAACTACTGTATACTCCAAGTCCTCTAAAATATCCTCTGGTGGTTGATGATGATCAGTAATTACAAAGTGCAAGCCTTTCTCTTCTGTATATCTCCTTATCAACTCCTTATCCCTAATCCCACAATCAACAGTAATAACCGTATTAACCCCAAGAGAGACCAAATCATCTAAAGAGGACTCTGTTAATCCATATCCTTGATCTACTCTACTTGGGATATATGGAATTACATCTACCTTACAATCAAGATATTTAGAAAGTTCTCTAAAAAGGAACTCCCAAAGTATACTTACAGAAGATATTCCATCTGCATCAAAGTCCCCATGTATAGCTATCTTCTTACTATTCTTTACAGCCTGTACAATCTCTTTAGCTGCTCTTTTACTGTCATACATCTTCTCAAAAGAGGGTATATTTTCTAATGATGGATTTAAGAATGAATCAATATTAGAAATATTTCTTGATTTTAAAAGAAAGGATATTAAATCAGTACCCTCTACTCTCTCTGGTAATATCCATTTACTTTTACTTTTCAGAGTCATCACTTTTTAATCTTTGAATTAAATCCCATGAGAAACCTTTCCTTAAAAGAAAGTTAATCATTTTACTATCTTTATAATCATACTTCTTACCCTTATACTTCTTCTCAAATACAGCTTTTAAAAGCTCATACTCATCTACAATCTCTTCATTACAAACCAACTCTGCAATATCTTTACTAACACCTTTAGAAAGTAACTCACCAATGAGTATACTCTTACCTCTAGGCTTGTTTTTTAATCTACTAGATACAAACAGACGTGCAAAGCTCTCATCATCAATATATTTATACTTCTTTAGTTTCTCAACAATTGTATCAAAGAGTTTCTCCCACTCTATATCCAAACTATCCTTAAACCAAACATCCTTCTTTTTAAATCTTAACTCTCTAAGATATTTATACATCTGATACTCTGTTTTAGGACTCCTAGCAATATACTCCATAGCGCGAGAAAGAAACCTATTTGTAATCTCCATCTCTAATATTCTATTGAGATCTTTCTGCTCTATCTCCAAACCCTCATACAGAGCTTCTTTAGCTAAGGTATCCAAAGATATACCACAAAAGAACTTACCATCTATGAAAAGATTAACCCTATTTGGATCCCTTTTTTGATACTCTAGTTTACTTACAATCATCTACTTCATTTTAGCACGTACAGCCTTCTCTATTGTGTCTTTAAGCTTGGTATCCTCCTTAAGAAGTGTTACTGTTGAATCCTTACCCTGTGCTAACTGTTGATCACCATATCTAAACCATGCTCCAGACTTCTGAACTATATCTAGCTGTATTGCAGCATCTAATATACTACTCTCTTTATCTATACCCATTGGATATATCATATCAAAGGTAGCCTCTTTAAATGGAGGAGCCATTTTATTCTTTACAACCTTAACTACTCTAGAATGCCCAATTATATTACCATCTTTCATAATTTTATCTCTCTGTCTAATATCCATCCTTATCGATGAGTAAAACTTCAAAGCATTACCACCTGTTGTAGTCTCTGGATTACCAAACATGATACCGATTTTCATACGAAGTTGGTTTAGGAAGATTATGGTAGTGCCTGTTTTGCCAGTAATAGCGGTAAGCTTTCTTAAAGCCTGTGACATTAATCTAGCCTGTAAACCCATATGACTATCCCCCATCTCTCCCTCTATCTCTGCACGTGGTGTAAGAGCTGCAACAGAGTCAACTACGATTACTCCGAAAGCTGCAGACCTAACTAATGTCTCTAATATCTCTAACGCTTGTTCTCCAAAATCAGGTTGAGAGATGTAAAGGTCATCTATATTCAAGCCGATATTTTTTGCATACACAGGATCAAAGGCGTGCTCTGCATCTATGAAAGCAACAGCATCTCCTTTCTTCTGAGCCTCAGCTAATATGTGTATAGAGAGAGTAGTCTTACCAGAAGACTCTGGACCGTATATCTCAACAACTCTACCCTTAGGGATACCACCTATACCAAGTGCCATATCTAATGAGAGTGCACCTGTAGGAATGACCTCTACTGCAACTTTCTGCTTACTCCCTAATTTCATAATGGAACCTTTTCCAAACTGTTTCTCTATTTGAGCCACTGCTACATCAATAGCTTTGTTCTTTGGATTACTAACCTCTACCTTACTTTCTTTTTTTGTACTGTTCATAGTAAATGACTATATTAAGTTATATATAAAGAATAACAAAGGGGGAGATATTCGTCAAAAAACACTCGAAATATTAATGAATATTACACTCTTAGAAGGTCAGACATATTCTCAATGAAGCTATTCCTGAGTAACTGCTTCTCTCTTATATACCTAGCTATCTCTATCTGAATAGAGGGCACTCTAAGCTTAGATGCAACAAACTCTCCTAAGCTCTCCCTATGACTATCCTCAAATCTTAAGATACAAGAGCTAATACCCCTTAGATTACCCCTACTAATACCTTTGCTTACACTCTCTGCTAAACGTATTGAGTTAAAGAACTTAGAGGGGTAAAAGATACCCATATCAAACTCATGCTCATCATTTAAACCGTGTATATCTAAGAACTTCTTAATCTTTCCCTCTTTTACAATATTAACAATCTCTTTTTTGTACTCATTACTCTTAAGAGGATAGTAGTTTGGGTCACTATCTGTTTCATCCACAAGCACTATTCCCCAAGCTCCTGTATTAGCACAAATCTCTCTTACAATATCATCAGTCCACGGCTCTGCTAATTTATATGAAAGTGTTAAAGATGGTCTCCTATGAGAAAAAGCATGTGGTGCAGAAAGAAGTATTGGATTAGAACCCTTAATTATTTTAAAAACTTTATCGTTTGGCATTAGTATAAGTTAGCATATGTACCTATTCTTTTACAAATAGGGAAAGAATATCTTGAACTATATTAATATAGATGCTACCCTTTTGATATATATAACTAATTTTTATAATATTTTTAAATGAGTAAAACAAAACTCTTACTTGTTTCTTTACTAGCTATACTGCTATTACCACTAGGAGTAATATCAGCACAAGAAGATGCCATGCCTATAGAGGATCCTGAACAAATACCACAAGAGTATGAGATAGTTCCAGATGATGACTATGATTACGATTATGAATTTAGTTGGGATGATGATGCAGAGCTACAATTAGAGGATTTAATGTATACAACCACAATGGATTCGACAGATGAAGAAGGGGTCCTAGCCGGTTTGCTAGGTGCTGGAATTGCAAGCCTATTTGCAGGAGTGTATTTACTTGTTGTTTCAGCGATAGGGATTGGTAGCTATATCTTCTCTTCACTTGCCCTTATGAAGATAGGTAAAGAACTAGGATATGAGAATGCTTGGTTTGCATGGATACCAATACTAAGTAGTGTAATGATGTTCCAACTAGGTGGCCAAAACCCATGGTTATTACTCTTACTCTTAATTCCAGGACTTGGAGCATTTATAGTTGCAATACTATCAATAATTGCATTAGCTGAAATTACAGCAAAGAGAGGCTATGAGAAGGTATTAGTACTATTAATCCTTATACCTTTCGGTATGTATGTAGTACTGTATCTCTTAGCATGGAAGCCAAAGAGTGTAGTAGAAAAGAAGGTAACTGAAACAGTTACTACAACACCTACTGCGTAAACTCTATGTATTAGGAAGAATTGAGGGAGTTTAAACTCCCTCTTTTTTTTAAAGTAAACTACCCTGATCTGGAGATTTAATACTCTCTGGGATAGCTACAACCTCATTAATCTTGTTTTGTGGTTTACTACCATCCTCAAGCTTTACTAAGTCCATCTTTCTCTTCATCTGATTAACACGAGTAGTACTAACATCAGAGTACTGCTTCTGTAACTGCTGAATCCTAACTCCTACCTTATCAAACTCCTCATTAAACTTCTCAAACTCTTTCTCTACTGATTGAACATGCCCTACTATCTTATATATATTCTCCTGTATCCTAAAGTTATCATATGCCTGCTTAACCATTCTAAGTATTGCTGTAAAACTAAATGGACCAGCAAATACTACTTTCTTTGCAAGAGCATCCTGCCATATATGTGGCATCTTGTCATATATAAAGGAGAATATCATTTCATTTGGTATAAAGAGGATAACGAAATCTACAGTCCTTTCCTCTGGATTAATATACTCTCTTGTAGTTACCTGTTTAATCTTCTCTTTTACATCCGTTTCAAACTGCTTCATATGCCTTGCCTTTACATCAGTATCATCAGTCTCAGTCATCTTTTGTAAAGAAGCATATGGGAATTTAGCATCTACATTTATCTTAGTCTTATCTGGGAAATATATTGTAAAGTCAGGTCTAGCCCCACTACTATCTCCCTCCTGCTTAGTGTATGTCTCTCCAGGAACAAAGCCTGCCATCTTTAAAAGATCCTCTGCAACCTGCTCACCAAACTGTCCTCTTAATTGATTATTAGAAAGCACCTTCTTAAGATTCTCTGTACTCACAGAAAGCTGCTCTGTAATCTTCTTATACTCATCTAGAGAGTTTTTAAGTGAAGAGAAAGAATCAATCCTCTCTCTCTCAGAAACCTCTAAATCTTTCTTACTACTCTTTAAATCCTCCTGTATTACTTTAACCAATCTCTCTATCTCTGCCCTTTTATTCTCAACATCAATTCTAGTCTTGTTAGTTTCTGCACCTAATTTCAAATCTGCCATTCTAACTAAACTTTCATTAGCTTGACTTAAGATATTAGGCATAATTTCATTTAACTTCTGAGATATGGTATCTGATATCTCCTCTTGCTGTTTACTATTACCCTTAAAGAAAAAGTAGAAAAGACCTACTCCAAGTGCTATACCTCCTATTAAAGCTATAATTAATTCCATAATGGCAAAATTATTAAAATTATCGTATCCTATTTATTATATATAACCAATTGATTATACACCATGAATCTTAGTAAATACTTTAAAGGAGACCAAACTTTCCTAAAGAATATCTTCATTACAATATTTATAGGAGTAATAGTAAACTTCTTAGCATATCTTTTCAATATATACCTTGCAAGAAATTTAGGTAGTACTGATTTCGGTCTTTACAATGCAGCTATAGGGATAATATACCTTGTACAGATACCCGCAATTGCAATACAAACTGCTATTACTAAAAAGGTAGCTCAAAAGAGAGACTTTAATCTAGAGAAATTTAAGATCCAAAGTATCCTTCAATTAAGCGTAATAGCGGTAGTACTCTCTCTCATATTTATCCTCTTTGGAGAGAAGATTGCGGCAGTAGCAAACATACCAATGAAATATATACTACCTCTTAGTTTAGCTCTCTTTGGTGCTATAGTATCCCCTATACCTAAGGGCTTCTTACTAGGATTAGAGAAAATATTTACATTAAATATAATACTTCTACTTGAAACTATATTAAAATTCGCTTTAGGATTCTTTGCAATCTCTAGAGGTATGGATATAACAATCCCTATTCTTGCAAACGTTATCCCTGCTTTAATTACACTAGTAATAGTTCTACCATTTCTTAAAACAGGCAGTGTTAAAATACCTACGAAGAAGATTAACATACAGTACAAAGGTGTTGTACTACTCTTTACTACATTCTTACTCCTTAATGCACCATTTACCTTAGATCTAATCTTAGTAAATCCAGAGGTAAGAGCATCGTACGGAGCACTTTCACTAATAGGGAAAATTGTATACTTCGCATCAATCACTATAGCAGGAGTAATGATATCTAGACTTGCTAATCAGAAAGATGAATTAAGAAAAAGAACATTGATAATATCACTTATTTTTTCTGCACTAACAGGACTAGCAATCTCTGCTGTATATTTCCTCTTTACAAAAGAGATAGTTGATATTGTATTTAAAGGAATGTATTTAGAGATTACTCCATACATTGCTCTTTACGGTATCGCTATGACTGCCTACTCTGTCTCATATATGGCTATTAACTCTCTACTAATAAAGGACTCATATATTCATATCTACTTCCTACTACTTCTTGTTGCTGTTCAATTAATACTGTATAGGGTTCACAACAGTACATTACAAGATGCCTTTATTAATCAGATAGTTGTATATAGCTTACTGTTTATCTTTGTTTTCTTTATATTAATTTTTTACTTTTTCAAAAAGAATGGCAAACCTAAAAAAGACATTAAGAAGTGAGCTAAGTAAATTTAAGGAGTTTGCACTTAAAGATAACGTAATATCTCTTGCAGTAGGTGTAATCATTGGTGTTGCTTTTAAAGATTTAGTCGATGTATTAGTTAAGAATGTATTTACTCCCCCTATTGGATATTTAACAGCTAATTTAGATTTCTCAGAGCTATTCATTACATTAGGTAAGAAACAGTATGATACTCTACTAGAAGCACAACAAGCCAATGCTGTTGTGATACAGTACGGCCTAGTACTAAACTCTGTAATTACCTTCTTTATTACAGCAGTAATCCTCTATATTATTGTAAGAGCCATTAACAAGGCTACTGTAAAGAAAGAGAAAGTTAAGGCAGAGAAACAGAAAAGCTGTCCATACTGCTTATCAGAGATTCCTATAAAGGCAAAGAAGTGTGCTTACTGTACTAGTAATGTTAAATAGATTTATAGATTCTGACTAGGAGGACTTTGAGGTGGAATAGTAGGTGGTGCTTTCTTAGCGCTGTTAAATAAAGACCAAAGTAGGTATCCTCCAAATAGAAGTACTGCAGATATAATACCTGTGAATATGTTTCTTACTAGTATAGATAGTATAAATCCAATAAATAGACATATCCCTCCAACAATGATGTATTTAACTAAATCCATTTATTTAAGACTTAAGTTATCTATATAAAATATATTATATAGAAGGAATTTAATCAATTATGGGGAATATGAAATATCATAGATATAAGATTGGTATTCACTAGTAGTCTTGAGAGAATAAAATAAGATATACTAATTATTATGAAAATTGCTATAGTCGCTTCCATGAAGTTCTCTAAAGAGATGATTGAAGCGAGTAAATATTTAAAAAAGAATGGGCATACAACGACTCTTCCTACAGATGTAGAGAAACATATAGATAATAATCTGCTTAAACAGGAGGAAGACTCCAATACAAAGATAAAAGGTGATTTAATAAGGGGGTATTTTAAAAAGATAGACGATTCTGATGCTTTATTAGTCCTAAATTATGAAAAGAACAATATCCCTAATTATATAGGAGGTAATACTTTCATAGAGATGGCATTTGCTACTGTATTAAATAAACCAATATACCTATTAAACCCTATACCTCAAATTTCATACACTTCTGAAATTGAAGCTATGCAACCTACTATCTTATATGGAGATATTGGAATGGTGGGAGATATGGGAGAATCTTAAAAATCGAGTTACTATACTCTTAGTGATCTAAAATCTTCTTAATCAAATTCAATAATTCCATATTCCTTAATATGCTGGAGAATCTGGGATTTGCTCCAGAGCTATGTTGTAGAGGAAGAAGAGCTATCCCTTGATATTTTTGATAATTACCCGTTTTAGAAATATATTCTATTTCCGATGTTAAAGTTCTTTTAGGTTTTACTCTTAAGAAATATTTATAAAAGGTTTGATATGCAGTATCACCCATTAGAAAGATTAGTTGTGGTTTTATTATTTCTATTTCTCTTTCAAGAATTCCTGATTCAACAGACTTCTCTATCTCTTTAAGATTTGGCCTACGAATACTCTTCTTACCATTTTTAATATCATATCCGGGGAAACTATGTACTATTTCTGTGTGATAAATACAGTTAGGACTATTCGGATATACACTATAGTCAAAAAGCTTTAAGAATTTTTCTAAAGATCTTCCTGTATTTCCAATGGATCCGTCTTTATAGAAATAGTTTACTCCAGATAATCGTACCTGTTCTGGAGCCATTGCCTCTGCGATTATTATAATCTTAGAATCAACATTTGTTTTGGAAATATCCCTCCTAACTTTCTTACTATCTTTTCCGCAAACATTTATTTGGAAGATACTGTTAAAAATAGAAAGTAATTGTTCTCTCTTTGTCATAAATGATTATATCAGGGAATTTGTAGTGGTGGGATGTGTTGGAGAGCTTGGAACTTAAGAAAAAACTATTTCTTATTATTCACCTTATTTAGTGCTATCTCAAAGGCTATTACTCCTAACCTCTCTTGATCTTCCAAGGAATAATATCTAAGCATATCTCTTGCACAATCATCACTTGAATAGTTAGAGGGCCAGTTCGCATCTGTTGTAGGAAAGAGTAAGAACAATTTCTCAAAGTTTTTTGCCTTAATTATTCTAACAACACTTACTGAAATCTTCTCTGTTAACTCAGGTAGTTTATAAAAAGTTATAGTATCTCCAACAGAGATACTGCTTCTCTTCTCGTCCAATAAACGAGCCTCATACTTCTGAAGTCCTGATTTTACTCCCTCAAAAGCTTCTACATTGAGTTTCATCTCATGATTCATCCCTAATAATATATCAAAGTGTAAAAATTTTGAAAAGAATGGTGGGCGATATTAAAAGGCATGGAACTTAAAAAGTGTATTGTATTATTCCTGCTTATTTAATTATTACCGATTCTCTACTAATACTCCAAGCTTGAATAAAATCTTCTCCTAATTTCTCTTCAAAAAGAGGTTTTAAGAAATCGTATAAGATACTTTTATCTTTCCTACTATTAACACTCTCATCGTATCTAAAGTCTAATGCAATAAAATCATCTCCATCAGTTCTAATACTTGCATAGATTAAACCTTTATCTTCTTTCTCCCACTCTTTCACAGCGGAATAGATTTGTATCTGAGAAGAAAATTTGTTGGAGAACTTTAGGCATCCTGTAACCACTCCATTTTTTATAGAGGTCTGGAATTCCTCTGTGATATTTTTATCCATATTAAAGTATAAAAGTAAAAAGTAATTAAGGGATTATAACATTAGGTGAAAGACTTGTTAATGGTGGGCGATATAGGATTCGAACCTATGACCCTCTCGGTGTAAACGAGATGCTCTAGCCAGCTGAGCTAATCGCCCTAAACACGCGTATTATACATCATAAAATCTGCCGAGAACAGGACTTGAACCTGCACAGGAGTTTAATCCCACTACCACCTCAAGGTAGCGTGTCTGCCAATTCCACCACCTCGGCACATGTCTTGTATTCTAGCAAATTATATTACCTTTTAAAATCGTTTACTTCTTTATTACTCTCTTTAAATCTTCTTCAGTAAGCATCTTTTGTAATAGCTTACTATTCTGAAAACCAACTCTCATTAATACAGGACCCAAATTCTTTAATATTGGATCTGTACTTGCAAAGTAGAGAATAGTACCACCTGCAAACACCTGTATAAAGAAATACTCCTTATGTGCTTCAATAGATACCTTAGCGGATTCTTTAAATACATCCTTCCAACCTTTACAATCAGGAAAAAACTTAGGAAAGATCTGTTGTACATGCTCTAAACTAAAGAGATTTTTCTCAACACTTTCCTCTACTACGTCATCAAGCCCTCTTCTTGTGAACTCCTCTATAACACTCTCACTTGCCCCCTCTGTTCTTAAACCTTGTATTACAGCATCTTGGGCTCCCTGTAACATATCCTCTACAGGAGCAACAGTATATACCTCTTCTGTTATAAAATCTAATTCTTTTTCCATATCTCAAAAATACATATTAGAAGTATATTATACCACTTTAACTCATATTCACGCCATATCTTTAACTTGCTCACTTTCTCTCTTTGTGTAACAATCTATTAATAATTTACACAAGAGAAGCAATGAAGATAAAAAATATACATGCAATAGAAATATTAGACTCTAGAGGAGTACCTACAATATCAACAAAAATAGAGCTATGGAGCGAAGATAAAGCAAGAGGGGATGTGCCAAGTGGAGCATCAACAGGAGAAAATGAGGTATTAGAATTAAGAGATGGAGATAGCAATAGGTATGGTGGTAAAGGAGTACTTAAGGCAGTAGATATTATTAATACTGTAATAAAGGAAGCTGTAATAGATAAAGAGTTTGAATCCCAAAAACAGTTTGATGATTTCCTAATAGAGTTAGATGGAACAAAGAATAAATCTAAATTAGGAGGTAACAGTATACTCTCCTGCTCTATGGCATTTTGTAGAGTCTCTGCTCTTAGAGTAGGATTAGAACTCTACGAATACCTTGGCTTTATATACTGGGAGAAGGAGTACTCAGAGGACAAGTTTGTATTACCAAGGCCACAGATATTACTACTAGAGGGAGGAAAGCACGGTAACTGGTCTACAGATATACAGGAGTATATGGTCATACCTAAGGAGAATATATTCCCTAATTTTAAAGATACAGTTAAAGCAGGTAGTGAAATATTCCATCATATACATGACATATTAGATGGTATGGGATACTCCGTTGGTGTTGGGTATGAGGGTGCATATGCCCCTAAGGAGATGAAATCTAACAAGGAGGCATTAGACATTATTATGAAAGGTGTACAGAGTGCAGGATATGATGGCAAGTTTGAAATAGCTCTAGATGTAGCATCTTCAGAATTCTTTAACAAAGATACTCAGAAATATGACCTGAGAAGAGAAGATAAAAGCTTAGATGCTAATGAGTGGTTACAGCTTCAGAAAGATTGGTACTCTCAGTATCCAATGTTCTCTATAGAAGACCCTATGGATCAAAACGCTTGGGGAGATTGGAAGAGATTTACATTAGAGTTAGGCAGTAAGTATCAAATAGTAGGAGATGATCTTTTAGTTACAAATACAGAGTTAATTAAAAAGGGTATATCTGAGAAAGCTATTAATGCTGTCCTAATTAAATTAAATCAAATAGGTACAGTATCTGAAACTATTGATGCTATAAAAATGACAGTAGATAGTGGTATGAATGCTGTAATCTCTCATCGAAGTGGAGAAACAAATGACACCTTTATAGCTGACTTGGTAGTAGGTACACCTGCTCAACAGAGTAAGTTTGGTGGTCCTGATAGAGGAGAAAGATTAGCTAAATACAATAGATTATTAGAGATAGAGGAAAGACTTTAAGTAAAGTAAAAATATATTGTAAAAACAATTGACATGCTGCCAGTGATATCGATAGAATGAATGATAGAATTTTAGTTAAAATAAAAAAATGCCTAAAACCCTGCCTCTTGTCGGATTCTCTAAGATTTCGTCCCGAGTATTTCTCCTTTGTTTTTTTGTAATAGCGATTTTCACTCTGGCAAAGGTATTTGAGGTAAAGGCAGATTCTGTAACCACATCAGTGACAGTTGGTAATAGTGCACCCGCATTTACTGTAACACCATTTGAAGATCCTGCTAGTTCAACAACAACACCAACAAATGTTGGTAGTAATGTTGTATTTAAAACAACTGCAACAGATGCTAATAATGATAACTACTATTTAATACTCTGTTCTACTAACTCTGTAACCCCTGTAAATGGATCCGCTCCTACTTGTGCAGCTACTACTTGGTGTACAAGCACTTCTACATCGACTGGCTCTCAGGCTACCTGTTCAAGAACGGCACTAATTGGAGATGCAACTAGCAATGCTTGGTATGCATTCGTATGTGATGGAAGCTCTTCAGCTTCATGTTCCGCTGGAAGCCAAGGTACTGGAGATTCAGGTTCTCCTTTCATTGTTAATCATAGACCAGGATTCTCTGCAGTAAGTAATGATTCGCCAAAAAACCCTGGACAAACAATAACATGGTCAACAACAGCATCGGACTCTGACTCTCATACTGTAAAATTAATCGTGTGTAAGACTACTGGTTTAACTGGAGATGCTTGTGATGGTGGAGGTTCTGATACATGGTGCTCTAGTAGTTTTGTAGCATCTAATCCAACTTGTGGATACAGTATTCCTTCTGTAGCTCCAGATGGCAGTAACAATGCATATGTATATATTGTGGATCAACATAACTTCCCATCAACAGATGCATATCAAGGCTCCAATGTCTCATTTACAATTAGTAATATAGCTCCCGTAGTATCAGCAGTTACTCTTAATAGTGGAGCTGCAATTAATCTAGAAGAAAGTACTACCAAAGCTATTACATTAACAGCAACAGTTACAGATAATAACAGTTGTGATGGTGGAGAAATAGCTTCAGTACTTGGATATGTTTACAGATCTGCAATCACATATGGAGGATGCGATATAGCTGGTGATGCAAACACCAATAACTGCTATCCTGAGGTCTCATGTACTTTAGTTGGTGGTTCATGTACTGGTACTACCGACGCTTCTGCCAACTATACTTGCACTGTGAACTTACAGTACCATGCAGATCCTACAGATGATAATACTCCATATACTGCTGAGAACTGGCTAAATACAATAAAAGCAACAGATAATAACTCTGCAACTCATGCTACACAGGTATCTGCTGGTGTAGAATTGAATTCATTAATAGGTGTAGATTTAGGATACACTGTAACAGCATCTCTAAACTATGGTAGCTTAGGTGCAGGTCAAAGTAATGATCCTTTGGATAAGATTTTAACTACTACCCCTACTGGAAATGTCGGATTAGACCAAGAACACTCTGGCTCTGCTAATATGTGTGTCAACTATCCAACATGTACAGGTGGAACACCAATACCTGTTTTAAATCAAAAATACTCTCTTACAGCTGCAACAGCATATGCTTCAGGTATAGCCCTTTCTACTACCGAAACAGAGGTTGAATTAAATATACCGAAACCTCTTACCACAAGTCCTACTACTAAAAATACATGGTGGGGAATGCTAATCCCTATTGGTACAGTCGCAGGAGAATATAGTGGTGTTAATACTGTTACTGCAGTAAAAGGTGAGATAGTAAGTTGGTAAATATATAACTAATAATATGAATATTAAAAAACTAACAACAAAAATAATCTTAGGAACTCTATTACTCTGTTTGAGTACTTTCTCTACCTATGCAGGTTTTGGTATTTCACCAACAGATTTTAATCATAAGTTCTTAAAACCAGGTTCAACCTTTGAAAAAGAATTTATGATTTCTAGGTCAGTATCTTTAGAAGAGATGGATATTACAATAGAGCCAACCTTCGAAGGAATCTCCTCGTGGTTTACGTATACACCTTCACAGACTTTTAAATTCAAGAGTGGCCAATCTACAATAACCTTTAAGATTAAAGCTCAAGTACCTGAAGATGCAAAATTCCAGGACTATGATGGAGTATTTCGTGTTAAAGCAGTACCAAGTAATCAAGAAGTAAAAGGAGTTACAATTACTCAAGGAATCAGGTTAGATTCAGATTTAGTAGTAACCGAAGAGGATGTAAGATCACTATCAATTCTTTCCATTAAGGTATTAGACTCAGAGCTAAATCAACCAATAAAAGTTCAATTAGTAGGAGAAAACTTAGGTAATGTTGATGCATCACCTACTATTAAAGTTAAGATTATGAATCTTAACATGGAACTATTAGAAGAGCATGAGATTGTAAATTTTGGATTTATTAAACCGAATCAAACCTCTACTTTAACTGGAGAATTTGATACTAACCTACCTTCAGGAGAGTATTTCATAGAAGTACAAGTTTTACTTGATGCAATAGAGCTAAGGAAAGATAGATTGGTATTTTTAATTAACAATATACCTGTAGATGAAACCTCCGATGAAAATGATACTTTCAGTTTTATTAACTCCATCTTTACAGATTTTAAAGAGAACTTCCCATCAATATTAATAGGAAGTCTATCTCTTCTTCTCGTATATTACTTAATTGGAAAGATGTGGAAACTTAGCGGTCTAGCACAAAAAGCAGGAAAATGGTGGGCATTACTACTTGGTAGTCATAAATATACAAGAGTAGCACTATCATTCTTCTTAGCACTACAAATTATGTTACTTGTAATCTTTTACCCATTAGTAAAAGAAATCTCTAACAAAGAGGATGCTGAAATAGGTGAGACTCAGGGTGCCCAAGACAGTACACTCCCTTACCCTACTTTAAATGTATTCCCAGAAATTGCTGTTCCAAAATATATGATCTACCAAAATCCAGATATTAACTCACAAATACTTTATGAAGCCAAAGAGGATGAAACTTTTGATGTAATAGAAGAGAATGAGAATTGGTATAAGGTTAAAATTGAAAATGGACAATATGGATGGCTACAAAAAGTTCTTGTTAAATCTAACAATACACAGGAGAGATAGATTGACTTTTTAATTTTGTCCATATTAACTCTTAATAGCCCTCTACTATGTTTATTTTAAACCCTAAACGATATAGAATATTCTCTGTTTTGCTCTTGAGTATTACCTCTTTCTTGCTTTCACCAATTCTCTATCAAAATCTTCCTTGGATTATTAATCTTGTTCATAAGGTTGAGGCTGTAGAGATTATAATAGATGCTACTATTTTTGATGCAACAGATGAATATGGCCCATCTCCTTCTGTAGTATTTATTGATAGTGATATAGGATATATTTTTTACATAGATGCGACGGCTCAAGATTTAGCGTACAGCAAAACATTAAATGGAGGTACAACGTGGAGTACTGCGAACGTAATAGATACTACAGCAATAGGGTGGACATCCGTAGCAGTATGGTATGACCAATGGACACCGGGAGATACTACTGGAACAAAAATACACATTGCTGCATCTGATGATGACTCTGATGACATCTTCTATACATACCTTAATACTACAGATGACTCTCTTAGAGCTGCAGGTGTAATCATGGCTGTATCAGGAACCACTGCTATTACAGAAACTACAGATGGCCCACCAGGTATTACAAAGGGTGCGGGAGGAGACCTATTTGTATCTGGAAACTTTACAACAACAGCTGGTGGTAAGGTCTCTAAATCTACAAATGGTGGAGACAACTGGACAGATATCTCTCCTACTGGATGGAGTACACTACGTACAGACCAAATTCAACTACTACCACTACTTACTGATAGCGATATTATAGCTATTAGAGCTGATACTGCTAATGATGATATTGACTATCAAATCTATGATGAAGTAGCAGACACATGGGGAGGAACTTGGAACACCATTGGTTCCTTGGTGGACAATGCAACATATGACCAATGGTTCTCGGCTACTCTAAAGAAATCTACTGGAGATATTTTCCTTACATTTGCAAACTATACTGCAAATGCTGCAAACGATATTGAATTCTGGACTTATTCTAATATTGATAGAGATTGGTCACAGGGAGAAGATATCTTTACTGATGATGCAACTGTAATGATGCCTTTACCTTTGATGGATATAGATAATGATAATCTATATGTAGCGTACCTAAGAGGAACACTAAATAGTAATGTAAGTGTATATTACAAAGAGTTAATAAGTGGGGAAACTTCTTGGACCGAAGAATTACAAGTACTAAGCAACCCTAATACCGGAGATGACTACAAAGCTCTAAGGGGTAATTTCTTAAGCGATAAAAGATTGTTCCTTGTATACTACGATGATGATGATAACGATCTCTTTGGAAGTACGGTTGTAGCAAATGGTGTATCTTCAGCTTCATATATTGATACTGCCATTATTGATGGTACAGATGAGTATAATCCGTCCCCATCTTTAGCATTTCTTGATAATGATGTTGGATACCAATTCTATGTAAAGAACGATACTAATTTGGATGCAACCGATGAATATGGTCCTTCTCCATCAATAGTATTCACCAGTGCTACTACCGGATATTCTTTCTCTATTAGTACTATTTCTCAAGATCTTGTTTACAAAAAAACAATTGATGGAGGTCTAACATGGGGTGGATTCATTGTCATAAATAGCTCAGAAATAGGATGGACATCTGTAGCGGTATGGTATGACCAATGGACACCTGGGGATACTACTGGAACTTTGATACATATCGCGGCTTCTGATGACGCTTCTGATGATATCTTTTATACAAACCTTAACACTACAAGTGATACTCTTAGATCTGGTGGGGTAATTACAGCTGTATCGGGAACTGGTACCATTACAGAAGCTATAGATGGACCTCCAGGTATTACAAAGGGTGCGGGAGGAGACCTATTTGTATCTGGAAACTTTACAACAACAGCTGGTGGTAAGGTCTCTAAATCTACAAATGGTGGAGACAACTGGACAGATATCTCTCCTACTGGATGGAGTACACTACGTACAGACCAAATTCAACTACTACCACTACTTACTGATAGCGATATTATAGCTATTAGAGCTGATACTGCTAATGATGATATTGACTATCAAATCTATGATGAAGTAGCAGACACATGGGGAGGAACTTGGAACACCATTGGTTCCTTGGTGGACAATGCAACATATGACCAATGGTTCTCGGCTACTCTAAAGAAATCTACCGGAGATATCTTCCTTACATTTGCAAATTATACTGCGAATGCTGCTAATAATATCGAATTCTGGACCTTTAACAATACTTCAAGGGCGTGGACTGCTGGAACGAATGTTATAGCAGGAAATGGAACTGTTCTTTCTCCTGTTCCATTAGTAAATGAAAGTAATGGAAATCTTTATGTTGCATATATTAGAGGTACGGTTGGGAGTTCTACAAGGGTATATTATAAAAGCTCAACAGATGGGGGGACAACATGGAGTACTGAGTCTTCTTCCCTCGGCCCTATACTTACAGATGACTATCGATATGTAAGAGGTTCTCTTCTAGGTACAGATAACCTTTATGTGGTTTGGTACAACGATGACACAAACACAATAAGAGGAAACTCTTTACTCTCTCCATTCACATATGAGAACTCCATATCAGGACAAAGTGTCGTATATCGTAAAACTTCTAATGGAGGCACGACTTGGGGTAATCCCCTCTCTATTGCAGCTGCAAATGGAACAACCAGTTTGGCCATTTGGTATGATCAATGGACACCGGGGGATACTACGGGGACAAAAATACATGTGGCTTTCTCAGATGATACAACCGATGATTATTACTATAGCTCATTAGATACCTCAGATGATTCTTTTATTCTGCCTAAAGCTGTACTACTAGGGACTGCAATTACCGAAGCACAAACTGGTCCCCCAAGTATTACAAAGGGTGTTGGAGGGGATCTCTTTTTAACAGGGCAATTTACTACCACCGCAGGTGGACAGGTTGCAAAATCTATTAATAACGGAGTAACTTGGACTGACGCAACACCGTCGGGATGGAGCACTAACCAAGCAGATCAGATACAACTACTACCTTTGTTAACAGGCGGTGATATTATCGCTATTAAAGCTCAGATTGCTGATCACACAATTAGATATCAAGTATATGACGAAGCAACAACAGACACTTGGGCAGGAAGCTGGAGCAATATTGGGACTCTTGTAGACAATACAACATATGACCAATGGTTCTCTGCATCCTTAAGAAAATCTACTGGAGACATATTCCTTTCATTCTCCAACTATATAGCTAATGCTGCTAATGATATTGAGTTCTGGAGTTTTGATGACAGTAGTAGAGGGAGTGGATTTACACAAAAAACAAATGTACTTAATGACACTCTCTCTGCTATCTCTCCAGTCCCATTTATAAATGAAAATAATGGGGATGTATATGTTGCATATTTATCAGGTACATTGGCTGATCAAATGTCAGTCTATTTTAAAAGCTCAACAGATGGAGGTACAACATGGAGTGATCAATCCCCAGAACTTAACCCTGGTTTACAAGATGATAATAAAAATATAAGGGGTAACCTATTAAGCTACAACCGTCTATATGTCGTTTGGTATAACGATGACTTAAACAGTTTAATGGGTAATACAATATCTACTTTCACTGTAGTAAGTAATAATCCTCCCTCATTTACCTCTTTTAGTAATGATGGGCCTAAAAATCCAGGTACTACAATTACCTTTAGTACAGTAGCATCTGATATTGATGTAGAGAATGTTAAATTAGTAGTATGTAAAACCTCTGGAATATCAGGAACAGCTTGTGATGGAGGAGGTGCTGATACATGGTGTTCAAGTAGTTTAGTAGCATCCAACCCTTCATGTGAACATTCAATAAATTCTGTAATGCCAGATACTACATATAACGCATATCCATACATATTCGACGAGAGGAACTTAGCATCTGACTCATCTACTCAAGCTACTAATGTCACTTTCTCAATTAACAATGTAGCTCCTGTTGTATCTACAGTCACTATAAATGGTGGTGCTGCAATTAATCTAGCTGCAAACACAACACAAGCTGTTTCACTAACTGCAACCGTTACAGATAATAATAGCTGTGATGGCGGAGAAATAGCATCTATACTTGGATATGCATATAGATCTGGAATTGGATATTCAGGATGTGATACTTTAGGAGAAGCAGACAGTAACAACTGCTATCCTGAAGTATCATGCTCTGTTGTAGGTGGCTCATGTACTGGTACTACTGACGCTTCTGCAGATTACAACTGTATTGCGAACTTACAATACTATTCAGACCCTACAGATGATAATACAAAGTTTCCTACTGAGTATTGGATGAGTTCAATAAAAGCTACGGATAATAATTCTGCTACTTCTACTTCCGAGGTTTCTGTTGGTGTTAAGTTAAACTCTTTAATAGCGTTTAATATAACAACAGAAGTAAATTACGGCTCTTTAAGTGTAGGACAAAGTAATGATCCTTTGGATAGAACTACTGTAATTACCCCTACAGGAAATGTTGGCCTTGACCATGAAGTATATGGCCCTGCCAATATGTGTACTGATTTCCCTATTTGCTCTGGTGGCACAATCCCAATTTCATATCAGAAATACTCTCTTGTATCTTCTACCTCATACACATCTGCTAGTACCCTGTCTACCACATCTACAGAGATAGAAACTAATGTACCTAAGGTCACCACAGGTACTCCAACAACAAGAAGTATATGGTGGGGTATGCTAGTTCCTGATGGAACAAGTCCAGGTACATATGATGGAGATATTAGTATAACCGGAATTAAGGGAGAGACTATAAACTGGTAGGGAAATAAGCAGTAGTAGCGAGAGAAGGAGGTCGGGGGGAATTCAGTTTCCTCACTCTTTGTTGGCCGGAGACAACGTGCTACTACTGCTTGTCCTATATTCAGCGACGCTAAGAAGGATTCGAACCTTCAGCTCAGAGAATCATCTCTGCGGGTTTCCTGTTTACCCCATTAGCGCCTCTTAAAAGACAATTGGAATTATACAATAACGTTTTTGAAATTTAAAGAGACAATCTAGGATCTCTATCTACACTCTCTATATCTTTTTTCTCTGTAATATACTTCTCTTGAAGAATATTAAAATATGCACTAACCCCTATCATACCTGCATTATCACTCCTATACTCTATCTCAGGGTAGTAATAGTTAAGATTGTATGACCTTACAACAGTACCTACTCTTCTAAGTATCTCTTCACTATTAAACACACCACCACCTACAAATACTGTTTTTACCTCTGGGTTTTGCTCAATTGCTTTTCTTAGTTTAATAACTACAGAATCAATAACTGCATCTACAAAACCTCTACAGAAATCATATATCCAATCCCTCTCAGGAATACCCTTCTCTCTTAGTTCGTTAGATTTGTATAGTGCTGCTGTCTTTAATCCAGAGTAACTAAAGTTTAAATCATTGGAATTTTTCATAGGAGTAGTAAACGTAATTACACCCTGTTTACCTCTCTTTGCAAACTCTGTTACAACAGGACCACCAGGATATCCTAGATTCAAAACTCTACCAACCTTATCGAATGCCTCACCTGCAGCATCATCCAATGTTTGACCTAACTTCTTGTACTTACCAATCTCTTCAATATATATTAACTCTGTATGCTTACCTGACATAAGTAGGCCAAGTGCAGGAAAAGAGTTTACTAAATCATCATCACTTACTAACCCATTACCCTTTGAATTAAGAAGTAAAGATGAAAAGAGATGACCCTCCATATGGTTAACTGGTACAAACGGTTTAGAATATCTGTATGCCAGCTCCCTAGCATATTTAATACCAACCTCTAGATCTATCGCTAGCCCCGGGCCAGTAGTTACTGCTATGTAATCTACATTATTTATCATACCCGGGTTATTGTTCAGTGCCCTGTTATACACCCCCTCTATGTTCTCCTCATGCAATCTTTTAGCTAAGTCAGGAACCACTCCACCAAACTCAGAGTGCAGTTCTGTTTGGGAAGAAAGCTCACTTGATATGACCTCTCTACCTCTAAGTAGTGCTACAGAGGTATCATCACAGCTAGTATCAATAGCTAATATTAAGGGTTTGCTTTTTAGTAACTCCTTAGTTAGTACCATATATCCTTACCTCCCTTTCTTCTAATGAAATATATTTAAATGTAACCTTGTACATAGGGATATTCTTTTTACGACATATCTCCTCTATCTCTTGATAAAACTTGTCCGCCCACTCTATTACAACGGTATTACCCTTCTGCAAATGCTCCATTAATCCAGATCTTTCTAACTCTTTCTCATCTGTTAATCTCCATGTATCCATATGGGCTAATATCTTAGAATCATACTCATATTCATTAATAATTGTGTAGGTTGGAGAGTTAACTAACTCCTTTACCCCTAGTCCAATAGCTATACCTTTTGTAAACTGTGTTTTTCCTGACCCTAGCTCACCACTTAAAGCAATAACTGTGCTACCCTCCAATCCATTTAAATACTCCTTAGAAAAACCCTCTCCCATATCAGAAGTCTCTTTAGCACTCTTCGTAACACTCTCCTCAAGTAAAGTACTTTGTAATACTGCATCTTCAAACTTATCCCTACCCTCCCTTAATACTGTTAAAGTATTCATAGTGGTATCAAGTATTGTAGATGGTACATTGTGAGCTAATTTACCAGCATCTATATACATATCTATTAAACTCTCACTCTTCTTAGGTAAGTCCTTTATCAACTGATCAATACTGTATGGATGAGATTTGTAAGATACATTCGCAGATGTGGCTGTAACAGGCCTACCGAACTCCTCAATCATTTGAAGTGTAAATCTATACTCTGGTATCCTTACACCAGTAGAGCCCTGCTTAGAGACCACAGGAGGCCTAAGATTACCCTTGCCCATAGAGACTACAGTAATTGGTCCAGGTAGGTAGTTTCTGTATATATTCTCAGCCATTTCATTAAGAGTTACATACTTCTTAGCCATCTCTATGTTTGATACGGCAATAGAGATTGGTTTAGAGCCTCTAAATGTCTTATATGCTAATAATTTAGCTAAAGCTCTCTCATTAGTAGCATCTACTGCAATACCGTAACAGGTCTCAGTTGGATATACTACAAGTCCTCCTTCATTTAGTACTTGTAGAGCCTTTTTAATTACTTCGTCCCAGTTATTATTAGTCAATCTAAATCTCTTCATGGTATAATTATACTAGGAATATCATGATTTTCCTATTAACAACCTAATTTTAATGTTTTTAGTTATGTCACTATTACATTTAACAGACAGTAACTTTCAAGAAGAGGTCTTAGACCACAAGGGGTTAGCTTTAGTTGATTTTTGGGCTGAGTGGTGTGGACCATGTAGGGTATTAGGCCCTGTAATTGAGGAATTAGCACAGGATATGGGAGATAAAGTAAAGGTATGTAAAATGGATGTAGACTCAGAAAGAGAGGTTGCTGGTAAGTATGGAATTATGAGTATTCCAACAGTTATGCTTTTTAAGGATGGTGAGGTTGTAGAGACTTTAATAGGGTTAAGAGATAAAGGCTCCTTTGTACAAGCTATAGAGGATCACTCTTAATATCTTCTGAAAATATTACCTGATTTCTACCATTATCTTTGGCTACATATGCCATTCTATCTGCAACGTCTACTGCCTTATCCCACTCTGTACGTAACTTCGCTTCATCTCCTAAATACTTTTCAAAATCTCCTACCTTAACAAGGTGTACCCCTATTGAAACAGTAGTTAGCATTTTACTATCTTTACTATTAACAATAGAGATTAATCTTTTACCTAAGCCATATCCTGTACTTTTCTTACCCGTAAGCTCTTCAACCACTATTAAGAACTCATCTCCTCCATATCTAACTGCAATATCACGACTACGAATGGTGTCTGTGATTAACTTACTTACCTGTTTAAGAGCCTTATCCCCCCCCTTATGTCCTTTAGTATCATTAATACTTTTAAGATTATCTACATCTACTAGTAATATTCCTAACTCTCTTTCACTATCTCCACAGTTAAGTAATGCTTTTACTCTCTCCCAATATCCATACCTATTTAAAAGTGTAGTCATTGGATCTGTACTAGCCTTAACAGAGAGATGATCTATCATCTTTTCATATTTCAATTCCCTCTCTCTAGATGATTCTCTGAATTTGAAAGTAATATATAGCTCTCCTCTTACCTGTTTAACCTCTATATCCGTATATTTACACTCATCACAGCTATGTTTTAAAGTAAGATGTTTTCTTTCTTCATCTAATCCACTTGCTATCAATTTACTTACTCTTTCACCCTCTTCTTTAGTGAAGTATTCATAGATATTCTTCTTATCAGGATTAAAGCTACCCTTACTATTAACTACTACTTCTTTTATATCCCCATTCTCATCTATATGAAATATACACATTTCAACAAAGTTAGTAACAATGGAGAGTATTTTTTCGTTTTTCATGTAAGGGTTTTACTATATTATTACAAAATTATATCACATTGTAATTTTAATATACGTTTGATATACTCTTTTAGTAATTTTGGGGTGGTAGCTCAACTGGTTAGAGCATTGCACTGTCACTGCAAAGGTTGCGGGTTCGAGTCCCGTTCACCCCGCCATAATCCTCTGGTTCCTTATAGACCCGTGTACTACCCCTTAGAAAGGTTGTTAAAATCTGATTATTTTGACCCTCAAAAAACGAGTTTTCAGAAATATGGCCTGGTGGATATAAAAGTCTGAAAAAGGCCTTATTTTTATACCCCTTCCGTTCGAAGTTAGAATGTTGACATAACACAAGAATATAAGCATGCGTTAATTTAAGACTCCGTTACATTCTCGTTTACCTTACTATATTTTTTGTGGATAATTCTTCTCAGTCAAGAATCTTCATAACAGCTGCATATTTTTCCTCTACCATTTCCTTTGCCTCTGGTATCATCTTTGCATAACTCTCACTAAATTTCTTTCTTAATTTCTCTTTACCTTCTTCAATATTGCAATCCAGAACTTTGTATACAAAGTAGAACATATCAGGAATACTTCTAAAATGTGCCATAGCATCTCCAGAAGCCAAACATTTTGCTTCTACTGTTTTCTGAGGAATACCTGCACTACCTCTGTGAGAGATAATACAATCCTTAATTATAGAAATTTTATCAGCATCATATCCTAAGCCATTTAGTAATTCTTCTGCATACTTAGCACCTTCTATATGATGATTTTCGTTTAAGCCATCAATTCTTGCGATATCGTGTAATAATGCAGCTATCTCTACTACTTCTACATCTGCACCTAGTTTCTCTGCTAATGTTTTTGCATACTCAACAACATATTTAACATGAGTTTCGTACATATCCATGCCTTCAGCATCATCCCTTTCTTGATATCTCTTTATTACATGTTCTCGAACTTTTTCAACTATATCCATAAATATAATTTACAGTAAATATATTAGAATTTAAAGGGTGACCTGTTCAACTTAGGGAACGGTGGTTGAACCTTATCTTCAACAAAGCCTTTACCTGTCTGACAATATTTCTTCAACGTTCGAGTCCTGTCCATTCCGCCATTCTTTCAAGGTTGCGACAAGACCTGTCCACTATACTCAAAGATCCCTTTGTTACTTCATTATTTCCCCTTTAAAAAGTTAATTCTCATTTTCACATCCTGGTGGATGAAAATACCCATATTTTGACCAGTTTTTACTACCCCACGGTTCGAAGGTAGAAACCTTTTGTGATATACTTTTCAAATAATTACAATAGATCTAACGACATGCTAAAAGAAATAGTAAAAGGACTAAAGTATGGGCTTACTTCAAACAAATTCCTTATTACCTCTCAATGGGTTCTTAATGCTATAAACCAAGCAACTCCACTACTCTTTTCCATAATCTGGGCAAAACTCGTAGATACTGCAATCAATGGAATTCAGAATAATAGTCTAACATTCTCTTTAATGATAATCCCCTTCATACTCTACGGAGTTATAGAATTAGTAAGATCTCTTACAGGAAAACTAGATGATGCGCTACAAACAGTAATATATGACAAACTAGAACTAAAGATTCATACAGATGTAATTCAAAAGTATTCATCTCTTGATATACAAAGTTTAGAAGATCCAGAGGTTAATAGACTCTTCCAGGTAATCAGAGAGTCATATGAATGGAGAATTAGACATTTAATATTTACCTTTGGAAAAGCGATTAGCGCATTTGCAATACTTGGTATAAGTTCATTTATACTCTTCAGAATTTCCCCTCTTGTTATGTTCATTATAGTAGTCTCATCTATCCCATCAGTATTAGGCAAAATAAAATTTGGTTCAATCGATTGGGGAATATGGCATGCGGATGCCGATAAATTTAGAAAGTTTAATCTAACTAAAGATTTTTTACTTAACAAAGATAACCTTCTAGAAGCGAATATAAACAATATATCTCCACACCTAGTTGGCGTAATTAAAGAAATATTAAGTTCATACCATCAGAAAAGGAAGCCAGTAATTAAGAAAAGATTCTTTCTACTAATTCTAACTGACTTAATAGGAATAGTAGGGTCAATATACTCTGTATATCTACTAATTACACTTGCTTTAACTGGCACTATTTCAATAGGAAGCCTAATATTAGGTTCATCCATCTTTCTCTCATTCTCTAGTGGACTAGGAACTTTCTTGTATGAAGTGACAGAATTATATGAATCAGGATTATTCATGAGAGACTTCAACTCCTTTATGAGTCTTAAACCTAGAATGTCTAAAGGGAGTATTCTCTTAGAGAAGCTTGATACTCCCCCTACAATTGAATTTAAGAATGTATCCTTTACATACCCCAATACAGACAAGGTGGTGTTAAAGGATATAGACTTACTTATTAAGCCTGGTATGAAAGTAGCATTAGTTGGTGAAAATGGAGTAGGAAAAACAACCCTTATTAAACTTCTTGCTCGATTCTATATGCTAGATAGTGGAAGTATAAAGATTAATGACCAAGATCTTGCAGATATTGATACAGAAAGTTGGGAACAAAACTTAGGTTTACTTACACAGCATTTTAATACATACCCTGCATTTAGTGTTGAGGAAAATATATATTTTGGTAATGTGTTAAAAGTATTTGACAAAAAGGATATTATAATTGCAGCTCAAAAAGCAAACGTTACTGGATTTGTAGAAAAATATAAAAACAAATTTAAACAGATTCTTTCTATACAATTTAAAGATGGAATAGATCCATCATGGGGACAGTGGCAAAGATTAGGAATAGCTAGAACTTTGTATAGAGATGCACCCGTAGTAATATTTGATGAACCTACATCATCTATAGATGCACAAGCAGAGTACGAAATATTTGAGAATATTAATAATTCGACTAAAGGGAAAACCGTTATATATGTATCACACAGGTATTCTACAGTAAGAAATGCTGACTTAATATGCGTATTGAAGAATGGTGTAATTATTGAATCAGGAAACCATCGAGAATTAATGAGTATCAATGGAGAGTATGCTAAGAATTT
Organism: Candidatus Dojkabacteria bacterium; assembly: GCA_034002865.1. Classification (GTDB taxonomy): domain Bacteria; phylum Patescibacteriota; class Dojkabacteria; order SC72; family SC72; genus UBA5209. The sequence goes on along the minus strand of JAVEZR010000003.1, from coordinate 834 downwards.
TAAATTACAAGCATCAGGATATTCAGATTAAGACATCTTAACTCCCTTTTTATACTGTCTTATTTGTCTCATTTTAGGTTCCAGACGTGTATGTCCCGCCATTTTCAACAAATGAAATACTCTATTATAAATATTTATAATATAATTAAATATGAATAAAAATAACCAATATTATTTCATTGACCTTAATGTAATTACTATGAAGATAGTTAATTGGGGTATATCTAATACTGCAACACTAACAGGAGAGACCTCAGATAAGGATGTTCATAGGATATTCCTAACAAAAGGTCAATACAATAAAGTAGTAAAGTACCTTAAATAAAGATTCTGTACCAGACGTGTATGTCCCGCCAATTTCAACATGTTCCAACAAGACCCGTCCACTATCTTTAAAAATCCTTATGGGGATTGAGTAATTTAGACTCTAAAAAGTGAAACTCTCAGAAGTAAGGCCAGGTGGGTGAAAAGGGTCAAAAAAGAGTGATTTTTAAGAGTCTTCGGTTCGAAGGTAGAATCCTTATGTTTATGAACAACAAAAAACTCTCCCTAAAAACCTTTTTTATAATCTCTCTAACAATCCCAATTATTTTGAACTCTTATAAAATTCCTTTTTATATCTACTAACAACAAACAATCCTGATATACTAATTATTCCAATTACAAAACTCCATATTATATTGTCAAAGGTAGGAGGGTTGATAGGGTCATTATATGCTAATGCATATGTTGAATATGCATCTGTATCAAATGTTAGGGTTCCCGTATTAGCATCATATACACCCTGTATTTCTTCAACTGTTCCTTCATGCTCTCTAAGTACCATATATTCTG
>JAVEZR010000002.1:35574-71009 GCA_034002865.1 Candidatus Dojkabacteria bacterium | reverse complement strand
GGGAGTTACTATTGTTTTAGTGGGCTTCTTAAAGGGTTTTATAGACCGTTATAAAGATGAGTGAGGTAATAATGTTTGACTTAAAAGATTTTCTTAATAGTGACGAAGTTAATGCTTATATAACTGGACCAGCTGGCTCAGGCAAAACTACTATGTTGAAAAACTTAGTTTCAGAATTGATGGAAATGGAAGTAACTTTTAGAGTTGTAGCATATACTCATAAAGCTTGTGAAGTATTAGCTAAGAAATTACCAGAAGGTACTCCTATTTCTACTTTGCACAGTTGGCTTATTAAAAGGCCTGGGCTTAATTCTAAAGCTAAAAGTCTTAAAAACTTAAAAATAAGTACTCAGTATGGTACGCCGGAAATTCTTAAAGTTATTATAGTTGACGAGTTTTCTTTTGTTGGTGAGAAAGATTATATGTCAATAGTAGAATTGCAAGATACAGAGTTGCCTATATGTCCTTCATGTAACTCCACTGAAAATGAAGAAATAGATTATGAAGACTATACTGTATTTGATAAATTAAATGAATCCAAAAGATTATTATATGGCTATAGATGTTTAGCTTGCCAATGTGAGCACACAAACTTCGCTACCCCATTAAAGGTTATATATGTTGGTGACTTAAACCAGTTGTCTCCTGTAAATGACATTCAAAGCATAGTTCCCAGAGAGCCTTACTGGACTAAGCTTACTACTATATACAGAAATGCCGAGTCCGCTATAGCTGAACCGCTAGCTTTGCTAGTAGATATACTTGAGGGTAAAAAGGCTTCGCAGATATTACCAGCTAATGAGGACTTTACTAGAGGAGTAGAGGACATAGCTATGGCCTATGCTAATAGTTCTAATAGTTCTAAAATTTTGCTAGCTTACACCAATAGAGCTGTGCAAGCGCATAATGCCTATATACAAGGTAGAACTAATCCTGAGCCTGGTGATATGGTGTACAACCAGACTATGCGGTTGGAATTAATAATTCATGAAGTGATTGATGAATACTATGGCCCAGTAATAACTGTCAATGGAATAATAGATGAAAATACTAAGTATAATCCTTTAAGGGTTATTAATAGTCTGTCATATGTAAAGTTTTATAAAACTCAACTTGGTGTTTTTGCTGGCATATTTGGTTTTGAAGAAAATAAGCGTATTCGTGAAAAGATAGGTAAAGACTTAGTGTCATTAAATAAACAAGGTAAAGACTCTACTCAAGCTTATAAGCTATACAAGACTATTGAAGACTACGTGAGTATACTTGATTTTACTCACTGTCTTACTATACATAAAAGTCAAGGACAGGAATTTGATGAAGTCTATATAGACACTGAAGATTTGAAAATACACCGAGACCCTAAAGAAAAACTTAGACTACTATATGTAGCTATGAGTAGGGCTAAACATAAAGTATTTATAAATAGCAAGTGAGGTGCTAATATGTTAAGAAAATTTGTTGAAGCGCAGCAAAAAGCTGAGAAGGATTTAGAAGTGCATGCTCAAAAGTTGGCTAGACACGCAATTGATGATAACAAAGCCTTTCTTAGTATACACTTGGGTTGTGAGGAAGTAACAGCTGCAGTGCATACTGATGGATTATATAGGTATATTATTAATTTACATACTGGAGCTGTTAGTACTTATAGGGCACCTTTTGAAGCATCTGTAAAGGACACTTGGGAGCTAAGCCAAACTGAATTTATAAGGCGTAGACTCGAATTAGTTTTTACTAATGAGTTAGTAAAGGAAGAGCTGCATGAAAGTTGATAAAAGATTTTTACCTGCTATACAAGAAGTTATCACTTCCTATAAAGAAGGAACACACTTCTCAAATCAATGCCCATTATGTGTTATAGCAGACAAAATCAGTGAAGAATTAGGTCTCTCTAGTTGTTGTGCGTCATGTCCTTGGGTGGTATTCTTTGGTCATGTATGTGCTGACGAAGCCTTAAAAGTTACAACGGTTTCTAATTATTTCTCATCAAATAAAATATCACTTTCAAGAGCTAAAATGCACATAGGTAGACTTGAGAGATGGGTAAAAGCAATTAATGAACAACACGACTTGTCGTCTGAGGTTAAATAAAAATTATATTAAAAATTATAAGATTTCATATTTACATTCTTATAAAAATGAATTAATATATTTTTATGAACAAGACGAACAAAAATATAAATTAGGAGAGTTAAGTCATGGGTAAAAAAGAAGTTTACACTAATGTACTTGGCGAAGTCAATGCTCTTTTTGATAAGCATAATGTCAAAGAAGCTGTTCGCGTAGGTATCCTTGAAATCATCGAGCGCAATGTAGCTCCCAAAGCAGCTGGTGCAGCTGTAGACCTTGAAACGGTTGTAAAACGCGATGAGGCTGGCAACATCACGCACATTAAGTGCCAGGTGTCAGGCGTTTTCCTCCCTGCAGAAGAAAAATACTTTTACACTGAAAAGAACGGAACAGGCGTTGGCGGCACAGGCTTCCGTAGACTTTCTCGCCTCGGCGAAAAAGCACGTAAGGACTTCGATAAAGCACAGAGAGAAGGCCACAAGCAGATTACATTTGAACTTCTTGAAGGCACCCTTTCCCCTGAAGAAGGCAAGAAACGTGTTGAAGAGCTTACTTCACGCAAGCCGGACTTCTCTACTGTTGTAGAGTTCGAAGACACTCCGGCTGCTGACCCTGCATCTGATGCTGGTAACTCTGAAGAAGAAACACCGGCGCTGTAAAGTAAAAGCCCGCTGGGTGTTAGCTATAGCACCAATATGACATTGGTGAAGCTGCTAGCGGGCAAGGTAATTTACCGGCGAGGACGAGGACCTAATAACTTGTACCTCGCCGGTTTTACTCAATATAAAAACAATCGAGGATGTAATGGCTAAGAAACAAAGAAAATTTTCGTTTAAACCTGAGAAAATTATCACACCTGTTGGTGCCCTTTGGTGGTGCTTTGTACAGGGTGATGGACGTGACCAATCAGAAGCTGAAGACGGCAGTAAAATGCAGAAGCTTGCTTCAATAAGATTCAAAACAGACTCACCTGAATGCATAGCGCTTAAAAAACAGATAGACGCTGCATGGGACCGCTTTAAAGCGGAGAATACCGGCATACTGAAAAAAGGTGACGTGCCTAAATCTCTTGGTTATAAAGTTATAACCAATGAAGAGAAAGAAGATACTGATGAGACAGGGTTCTTCTTTAAAACAAACTCATTCTTCCCTAACGGCAAACCTAATAATATAGGCTTGTTTGACAAAAAGGGTAATCCTCTTGACCTTGACGAAGACACTTTCATAGGTAACGGGTCTATGGGTAAAATTCATGGTACGATAGATGCCTATGAATTTAAAAATTCCTACGGCATGACTATATACCTTAAAGGTATCCAGATAGGTAAGCTTATAAAAAGCACTTCTGGCGATATATCAGGCGACTTGTCAGATATGTCAGATATGTTTAGCGATGAAGATGACGAAGACTACTCAACACCTAATACTATGGATGATGACGATATACCGTTTTAACCCATAGTTCCTCACTGGCGGGAGACTTATCCACTCCCGCCATTTTTGTATATTTACTGTATAGTTCAATCAAACTGGAGTTTTTAATGTACAAGATTATTGAAGACCTTTCCGAAGTATCTCACCTTAGCAATACACATCCATTATTTTCAGATACTGAAAGTGATGGGTTATACATAAATTTACGTTTACTGCAAGTTTTTCAACCTGACGTAAATGACTTAGTTTACATTCTTGATACTGATATTTTGGATGAAACAGAAATAACTAATTGGCTTGCACCTAAGCATGCAGTATGGTACAACAGTGCCTATGACTTAGGTTTGTTAAATCTGCCTATGAAAAAATTTGATGATTTATTCTTTGCGGTAAGAACTGCATATCCTTCCTTTCGCGAATACCCACTTGATAAAGTAATCGATAAAATGGGCTATACTCATTTTTACAAAGATATAGATAAGAAAGCTATGCAAAAAGAAGGGTTTAAGAAAGGAGTTAAGCTAACAGCTGACCAGTATAAATATGCAGCTACTGACTGCATAGTTCTTAACAAAATGTATAAGGATGCTAAAATACAGGCAGTTATAGCTAATAATAAAGCTTACCAGCTGGATGTAAAAAGTCAGTATTACGCTATAAGATACCAGCAAAACGGTATACCTATGCACCAAGCTAGTGTAGCTAAAGAGAAAGCTATAGTAGATGAGAAAATAGCTGAGATTAAGCCACAATTAGGATGTTTAAATGTAAATTCCCCTAAGCAATGTAAAAAAGTTCTTGGCACACCCTCAACTAATAAAGAGACTCTTATTCATTTAATAACTGAAGATAAAGGCGCTATAGGGAAAACGGCTAAACTTATATATGACCAGAGACGCCATTTAAAACGTAAAAATCTTTTAGATAGTTACAGCTTCCCAGTAGTAGAAACTAGGTTTAATGTAGCAGGTGCTATAACTGGTAGATTCACTTCCACTGGTGGTAACTTAAGAAGAGGCATAAATTCTCAGCAAATACCAAGAGCTCTTAAGTATTTAATACAACCTCCTAAAGGTTATGTTATAGTTAAGGGTGACTACCCCACCATTGAACTTAGATTTGGTTGTGCTATATTTAAAGAGCCTAATATGTATGCACAACTAGTTGCTAAAATAGATTTGCATAAAGCAGTTGCTGCTGAGGTGCAGAGTAAGCGCTTAGAAGATGTAACTAAAGATGAAAGACAAAAAGCTAAAGCCGTAAACTTCGGCTTTATTTTTGGTATGTCAGATGAGCGATTTAAAGAGTATGCTTTTGTTGAATACGGTGTAGTATTCACTACTCAAGAAGCTAAAGAAGCTAAAGCTAAGTACTTTACTATGTACCCAAATATTAAAAAATACCATGGTGCTGTATGGGAAGGCGTTAAGCGTGGTACCTATGTGTATAGAACAGCGATGGGTAGAGTGGTTAAACCAAAGCTAGGTACTGATGGTATAAATGGGCCAGTGCAAGGGTCAACTGCTGAGTGTACAAAATTAGCTATACACTATGCGGCAAAAGAAACTAATGAAAAAATACTTGAGTACATTATAAATGTAGTGCATGATGAGATTATATTATGTGTGCCTGAGGAGCAAGAAGCTTACTGGTCAGATGTACTTAAACGCAATATGGAGGAAGCTTGGAAACAGATAAGTAAGGCTTCTATAATGCATTATAAAGACATCCCTATGGAAGTTGAAATAGAATATGTTAGATATCAGGAGGTAATTTAATGTGTGAATCTAATGAAGAATACTCAGATATGTCAATTGGCGAAGGAGGTATAGTACTACCACCAGCCAATGAATTCACTGCACTTATTGATGCAGACACAATAGTATATAACGCTTGTGTAGATGCTGAGGTAGAGGAGATAATCATTAAAGATGATTACTCTGAAGAAGAATGGCAAACTATACTGGCTGATAATGGGTGCTCTACCCTAGCTACTGCTATCTCTGTTTACAGATGTAATGAAGAATTAGCTATGGCTAATATAGTAGCTAAAATTCAGAAAATATTCGATTTAACTGGATGTAGAAAAGCCCAACTTCATTTGACTATTGGTAGAGCCGGGTTTAGATATAAACTCGAATCTTCATATAAAGCTAACAGGGTTGATAAAAGAGTACCTGCTGGCCTAGCTAAGATGAAAACAAATTTATGGCTTAATGTAGATGTTAGTGATTCTTTTAAAGCTTTAAATTTAGAAGTATTCGCGCATGAAAATTTTGAAGCTGATGATGCAGTGGTGTTTCTTAAAAAAGCTGACCCCACTTTTATTCTGGTAGCGCTGGATAAGGATGTGCTTAATGCAGTAGCAGGCACACACTTTAACTATTATGAGTCATCTTATCACAACATAGATATGAAATGGTGCGACGTTACTGAGAGTCAAGCCCGCATGTGGCCATATCTACAGTGTATAGTTGGTGACACAAGTGATAATATAAAAGGTTGCCCAGGCATAGGCCCTAAGAAAGCGCTTAAATTCATAAATGAAAACATGAGTGCCTCAGAATTATGGGAAGGTCTAGTCAGGGCATATGAATCTGTAGGACTGTCTCAAATAGAGGCACTAGCTACTATGAACTTAGTAAATATGAATTTGTTAAGTGTAGATAGTAATGGCAACTACTACATAAAAACTTTTGAGCCTGAGGTGTAGTATGCATACTGTTATAGACTTTCATAATGGCATTAAGATATGCGCACATGATGATAAGATGAAGGATATGTTTGTTAAGGAAGTTCTACACAGAGGAGGACGGGAATTAACTAGCTCAGAAATGTCAGCTATACAAAAGTATCTAGTAGACTTTAGCTTTTGCTATGTTGGTGTGCAGTATACACGTGAGTACGACGTTAACACTAAAAAATATAAGTATTATAAAGACTATCACCATACACGTGAGTACGACGTTAACACTAAAAAATATAAGTATTATAAAGACTATCGCCACGCATCATCTATAACTGAAGAAGAGTTTTATGAGGTATTGTATTCATGGTTTCTTAATATTTCAGCTTCTAATGTTGACTCTTCTCGCAAGACAGAAGGACTAATGAAGGAGTCATTAGACACTCCTAAATTAATGTTTAATTGTCTAACACCTGAGTTTGAAAAAGCTATGGTTAAAGTTATGACTATCGGGGCAGCTAAATATGCTAGAAATAACTGGAAGCAAGCTACTATTGAGCAGCAAGAGCATTATGTGGATGCGCTCATGAGGCATTTAAATGCTTGGAGAAGCGGAGAAATAATAGATACTGATTCAGGATGTCCACACTTGGCACACTTAGCATGCAACGCTATGTTTCTGCATTTTTTCGATACTGAATCGGCTACACTAAAAGCAAGCGTAGCAGCTATAGCTAAGGAGATAGAAGATGAGTAAGCACTCACTGACAAATAATGAAATACCAATAATGCATGTATTGAAGTTAATGCATTATATAAAAGAAGGAAGGTCTGTGCCAGTAAATGGTTTTAAAACTTCTAATACAGTAGAGCTCATTAACCAAACGTTAGTATTTGATGCTAATGAGTGTTGTGAAATACATATAGGAAACTTTAAGCCGTCACTTACTTATGTAGAAGAAGAAATGGACTGGTATCTTTCACAATCGCTTGATGTGTCAAAAATAGGTAAGACAGCTAAGATATGGGCGCAGATTGCTGATGAAAATGCTAAAATAAATAGCAATTATGGCTATCTTATGTTTAGCGCTCAGAATGGCAGTCAGTTTAATAATGTTGTTAAGGAATTGCAAGCTGGGCCTAAAGACACTAGAAAGGCAGTAGCATACTATACCAACCCATACATGCACTATTTAGGTGGTAATGACCATATATGCACTATGTATGTGAGCTATCTTTTTAGAGACGATAAGCTTAATGCAGTAGTTTCTATGAGAAGCAATGATATACGGTATGGGCTTATAGGCGCTGACCTATTATGGCAGCAATTTATGCTTAAAAAAATAGCTGGAAAAACAGCTAGAGAGGTAGGAAATATCTATTGGCATGCGGCTAGTTTGCATTTGTACGATAGACATTTCAATGACCTTGATAAACTTTTTGGAGGAAGTAATGATTAACCACAATGCGACGATAAACTCTATAGAGTCTCTTATGTCACGACTCGTAACTAATGGTGAAGAAGTAGAAGTTCGCGGCAAGAAGATGCTCGAGCTTACTAATATCACATTAGCACTTGACGTTCACAATGCCCAAGAGTGCTTTTTTAACTTTGGGCAGGATTTCAAATTTGACAGGGCAGCATACTTAGAGGAAGTAAGTTGGTTTCTTAGTGCTTACCCTAGAGTAGACTTAGAGAGCCCAGATACTCCCAAGAAGTGGAAAGGGGCGGCCGACGCTAATGGCTTTGTGTTTAGTAACTATGGGTTTTTGATACTCAGTCCTCACAATGGCTATCAGTTATCCTCAGTTATAGCTGAGCTTAAAAAAGACCCGCAGTCAAGAAGGGCTGTAATATACTACGCTAATCCTTTCATACATAAGTTGTCTGAAAATGACCACCCATGTACTGTATATGCTGCCTATACTGTGCGTGAAGGCAAGCTGAATTCCTATATATCTATGCGTAGTTGTGACCTTAAGCGCGGATTTATAGAGAGTGACGCTGCATGGCAGCTGGATGTGCATAAGCTTATAGCTAAGGAACTTGACATTCCTATGGGTATACAGCATTGGCACTTTGTAAATATACATGTGTATGACAAATATGTGCCTTCACTTAAAAAAATAGTTGAAGACATGAATTTTTGGAGGAAGCAATAATTAAATAAGAATCCATAGAACGACCTGTGGTGATACATAAATTTTATTTTGATATATTATATATTGATATAAATTAAATATCATCACAGGTCAAAATATGGGCCCATATTTTGACCTGTAACGAGATATAAATAATCATATAATATATCCCTATTACATGATTATTTATATTGCGATACAGGCTAGAATTAGGAGGTATGATGGCTATAATTTTAATCAGTGATTATATAAATAATCACATACAAAACCAAGGTATGAATGCTACTGAAGTAGCAAACAAGCTTAAAATGTCAAAGTCTATGATTAGTGAATATAGGAAGAATAGATTTTTGGCATCTATAGATGTAGCTATGTTAGTCTACATGTTAGATGGTGTGGTATTGCATCCTTTCTCTGAAGAAAGTTTAAAACATGAAATAATGCGAGGTAAATTTTATGACACTTGATGGAATAGCCTTTAGGTTAGACTGTTTGACTAAGGTTGACGACAAAATAATGGTGCTAGAAGAAGCCACTGAGTTCTGGGCTAGGGAGCGTGGTTTAATTCCTAATGACGACTATAATATGCAGTTACTTAAGCTTGGTGAAGAAATCTATGAATTCACTAAAGCTAATACTAGCGTTGATAAAGTAGATGCAGTAGGTGATATTTTAGTTGTATCAGTGACACTGAGGCATAGAGCTAAAACACCATTCAAGCCTTTCGTCTGCTCATTTAAGCATTCAGATAGCACTGCTATAGTAGATGTTTTTTTAAGACTTACTAGAGAGGCTATCAAAACGCCTGGTGTAGGTAAATTTCAGCAGATATGGGATGCTTTGCCTGGTGGGGATAATTACAAGTTAGATTGCTGGTATGAAGCTCTTAAAGTTATATGGGATAGAAAAGGTAAAAAAGTAGGTAATGACTTTATAAAATCGGAGGATTTACATGGATAAGAAACTTCTTTTTGTGGACACTGAAACTACTGGCTTAAGTAAGTTGACTAATGGTATTATAGCTATATCTTTATTAGTAGATATAAATGGCGCATTAGTTGACCAGTTGACACTCGAAATCAACCCACTATCATACAAAAGGCCTATAGCTATATCTCCCAAAGCGCTAGAGATAAATGGCTACAAAGAAGAGCAGTTTGCTGGGTTCTTGCCAGCTAGAGAAGCCCTTACATCTATAACTGCACTTATGGGCAAGTATGTGAATAAATATGACGCTAAAGATAAATTTATTTTTAACGCATATAACTCAGAGTTTGATGCCGGCTTTTTGCAGGAGTTGTTTATTGATTGTGGGTCTACTGCCTATGCTAATTACTTAGACTATAGGCACTTAGATGTATATGCACTTGTAAAATATCTGGTGCATACCGGTGCTATAGGAACGGGTTATAGACAAACCCTTGAAGCAGCTTGTAAGGCTACTGGTATTACTTTGAGTGACGCCCACAACTCCTTATCTGATGTGCTAGCTACTAGAGAACTGCATCATTACTTGGTTAACACTTATCTTGGCGGTGTAAAATGCGTATGATTGAACAGTGTAAAGCTACGGATATAAGCAAGCTAAGCACTAAACAGCTTATAGCGCTCACAAAATCCAACCCAAATGTAATGGTGTCCACCAAGTATGATGGGCATTATATACAAATACATAAAAGAGGTAGAAATATATCATTTTTTACCTCTGGTAATAAAGAGTTTAGATTGCCAGCGCTGGAGAGATTGATATGCTCTGGGCTTAAGCATCTAGATGAAGAGTTCATACTAGAGGCTGAGTATATAGGTGCTAGCAAAGGCAAGCTTGGAGATAGGAGATTTGCTGGTAACACCACTACTTGGAGAACGGAGTTTTCTAAAGGTATCCACAGTGAAATAAACGTGGCTAAGGAAACTTTTGTAGTGTTTGACATAATAAATGCTAGTGCCTATGGTAACTCCTATCCAAACTTTGAAGATAGACTACGTGTACTTAATAAGCTTGAGCTGACGGGTCTAGTGAAGGCAAAACACACATTAATGTCATTTAGTGATGCTGCTAAAGTTGCTAAGGAACTAGTAGCTCAGGGCTGGGAAGGCGCAATAGCTAAATACCCATCACACATGTATAAACCAGGTAGTAGAGTTAAGACAGCTCTTAAAATAAAGTTCAGGCCTACTGCTGATTTAGTATGCATAGGTTGCCTATCAGGTGAAGGTAAATACTCTAATATGATAGGGTCATTGGTATTAAAAGACCCTATTACACTTGAAACGGTTAATGTTGGCAGTGGGCTTACTGATGAATTGAGAGCTAAAGGTGTTGAGTATTTCATAGGTAAAGTTGTAGAGATTTCCTATGATACTAAGCATGAATCATATATACAGCCAGTTTATCAAGGATTAAAATAATGGGGCCTGTTAGCTTAAGTTGGTGGGTAGGTGCTGCGATGGAAAGACAAAAAAGGTTTGATAAAACACTAATGGCAACAGCTGAAATATGGGCTGAGTTGTCATCAGCTACTAAGCGTAAAGTTGGCGCTGTATTAGCTAAAGATAATAGGGTGCTTGTTACTGCTTATAATGGCACACCTAATGGGCTTGACAACAATTGTGAAATGCTGAGTATTCCTATGCTTTTAGAAGGCATAAATAAGCTGGTTACTAAACCTGAAGTAGTACATGCTGAGCAGAACTTAATAGCTTTTGCAGCTAAGAATGGCATTGCAATGGAAGGTGCCACAGTATATATAACACTTTCACCATGCATGGAATGCTCTAAGCTTCTTATACAGACTGGTATAGAAAGACTAGTGTACAAAGAAGAATGGGAAAACTCTACAGAAGGTCTCAGACTTCTTAAAACTGCTGGCGTAATAGTAGAGCAATTGGGGGAGGGCGCTTTATGACTATTGAACAATTAGAAGAACTTTTAAGAAAAGAAATTCTACACACCTTTCCTGACTTAGAATCTGAGACTAATTCATGGTTTGGTTTAGTATGTACTGGTCATTATAAAGATAAACAAGTCACATTTATTCCTGAAGGTAAGTATACTAAATTATTGGCCTTTAAAGGTGTAGATTTACTTGCATCCACTTGGGTATTTAATGCCACTACTTGGGGTGAGTGCTTTTTAGAAGCGCTTAAAGGTATAAAATTAATACATGGTAAATGCCATGAGTGAAAGTCAAATACAAGCAAAGGTGCTTAAATACCTACGTGACCGTAATATATATCACTTTAAACTTGTTAGAGCAACTACATCTGGACATCCGGATGTAGTTGCTTGCTATAATGGTATATTTATAGGTATAGAGTTAAAGCAACCCGGTCTCACAACAAATGAATTACAAAAAGCACAGCATAAAGCTCTTAAAGCTAGTGGTGGTTATGTAATTGTAGCTACCTCCACGGAAGATGTAGCTGAAATACTAAATACTATAGATAGGATACATCATATATGAGTGAAATAAAACATCCTCTTAAGCATCAGCTTGCTAAAGCTAAAGAACTATATTCCATGGTAAAAACTAAAGGGTACGCCTACTTAGTAGGCGCACCAAGAAGTGGTAAAACTTATACTGCACTATTGGCGTTAGAATTATCAACAGCAAAATCAGTACTTATATTGTGCCCAAAGGCAGCAATAAATGGCTGGAAGGCTTTTATAGACCAGCCATATCTGTCTAAAAAATATACAGTTACTAACTATGAGCAAATGGGTTCAGTTGAAACCACTGGGCCTAAAAATCGCCAAATTAAAATACCTAAATTGAAATTAAATGCAGCTGATTATGACTGTATTATAATAGATGAATCACATAACTTTGGTATAGTGGGTAAACCAAATGGTCGTACCTTGCTATTAAAAACTTTATGTCAAAGTCTACCACACATACATTTATCCGGGACTCCTTGGATAGAGACTCCATGTAGTATATATTACCAGATGAATATATCCAAGTATAGCCCATTTAAATATAAGAACTTCTATGAGTTCTTTAAAGTATACGGTATACCAAGCAGTATATATACTGCTCATGGAATAGCGCCGTGCTACAAAAAAGCTATCCCTGAGCTAGAGATAGAAATAGCTAAGTTTTGTATTTACATGACTCAAGAGGACGCTGGCATATCAGAAGATTTGCAAGCTAAGGATGTAGTACATTATATAACTCTCAATGAAGAGACTAAAAAACTCTATAATGCAGCAATTAAGAAACGCGTTATAGTAGTACAGGGAGAAGAAATAGTACTAGATACTAAAACTAAAGAGAGAGTTTTGTTACACATGTTAGAGGGTGGGACACTTAAGCTATATAATAAAGTATTTAAACTTGGTAATACTGAGAAGATAGACTTTATAAAAACTAACTTTGGTGATACTGACAAAATAGGTATAATGTGCCATTTTACTCAAGAAAGAGACTTACTAAAAGCACATTTTAAATATGCTAATATCTATAGCTCAGTATCACATGCTGAAGGAGTAGACCTTAGCCACTTAGAGCATTTTATAATATACTCTAATAACTACTCAGGAGTTAAACATGTGCAAAGGCGCGATAGAATAGTTAATATAAATGGTAGTGCATCATTATTAGTACATCACTTATTAGTGGCTGGGGGAATATCAGAACAAGTATATGAACTTGTTAGTTGCAAAAAAGACTTTAATAATGAAGTCTATAAAAGAAAACTATTGGAGGATTAAAATGATTATAGTTACTGACAAAATGGCATACCCAATTAAGATAACTAATATCGATATAATTGATGACGTGATAATTTATCTTAGAAACAAATTACTTATAGTGGGGCAGATGCCTAGTCTACTCCTAATTACTGGCGAAGAGAAATTAGCTATACATAAAAGCTTAGCAGATAACTATCAGCTCAGAAATACTGAAGATTTGACTGAAAACCCACAATATTTTGGAATGCAAGTAATTGTATTAGGTAATGAAGAGAGCATTTAGCTCTCTTCACCATTATTTGCGCCTATACCTAATGCTCCTAGCATAGAATATATATCCCATTTTACCGGCTTATCAGGTATTTCTTTTATTGTCAATTCCCATACTGGTTTGCTATCTGCTATGCCAGCTTCTTTAAGAGTATCAGCTGGTAATGTGCTTAAAAATGACAGTATATGAAAAGCCTGGTCTTCCATGTTAGCATCATGAAAATCACCTTGGTAAGAAGCTATTAGTTCTCTTCTAGTGCGTACTGGTAATGCATCAAGTGTGTCAAAAGCATATGTTATTTGTCCATCCTGTAGATTGCCAGCTTCTATGTTATCGATTATAGAGGGCAAGGTTATATTACTTTTTTTCACTTCTATGCGTAATCCTTGTTTCTCTAGCTTACGTCTTATATCTGGTAAAATAGATTTATTAAGATTATTATAAAATTTAGTCACACCTTCTGAGCCAGCTAATGCACCGTGTCTATCTATAGGGATAACTATTTTTTGCAAACCGCTCTGCATAGCCTGGTCAATAGCATCTACTATCATAAATTGGTGAAATTTGTCAGGCTTCATAGGGAAGTTCTGGACTATGCGTCTACCATGCACATCAGTAGCGTCGAATATTCTACTTACTTCATCTATAGATGCCTGTGTAAACTCTTGAGTATTAAACTCATTTAATATGGTATTGTATAATTTACTAATAGCATCATTTTTTACAGTTCGGTTTAATATGGCAAGCCTACCAGTAGCATTGTTCATAGCTTCTAGTTCTTCATTAGTTAACTGCCCTTCTTGAGCATTTGCAAGAACTTTGGAAATAGTATTAGAATTTTTTTCAAATACTTGAGCGCCTTTTCTTTCCGCTTGCAGCCAATCTGATTGAAATTCATCTAAAACTAAAGTGTCACCTATTTCAGGTATGTTCTGCACATGTGACCTATTCCATCCTAGTATTGCATTATTAGGGATAGGACTGGTAAAATGCTGCTCTGGTTGCATAGTAGAATCAGCTCTAATATTAAACCCAGTTTCTTTATAATTATTTAATTCACCGAGCTGATTAAAGTTTTCAGTTATCTCTTTATAGGCTCCTGAGAAGTTGCTTTTACTAATTTTAGCTGGGTTAATGTAGTTAACTTTATCAAGTGCTTGTTTAGCTGTAAATGTTTCAGGAAATCCTTTAGTTGTTAAGTCTACTTCGTATGGAGATACACCTTGATTAGCTAAGTAGTTACTAAAGGTCTCTCTAGTAAACTGCTGATTAGGGGACTTAGTAGCTATATCTTTTATTACGTCAGTAGCTTTATATGTGAAATCTATTTTACCAAGCGCTTTAGTGAAAGCATCGCATTTCATTTCTTTCCTCCACATTCGACTGCTAGCTGGTGTAACTTAGAAATTACCGTGCTACGCGCATCTTGTAACGGTAGCTCCACATTTAAGTCTTTCTTAACTTTGTTTATCAAATTTGTAGTTTCAGTGTCAACTAGATTGTTTATAAGGTCTACATCAGTTTCTTCACCGGTGAGCCTTAACCCATTACCTATACTTCTATATCTAGTTTTTAAATCTGAATCAATAATATCTATATATTTATCCAGATTTACATCTTGTTTGATGGTTGAATTTGAGTTGTAAATCCCTCTTAATAATCTCTGTTGAGTAGGGTTCATACTAGTACGTGGAGTATTTGAGCTCCTAACGGTATCTAATTTACCCGTTCTACTAAGAATACCATAAGCAGGTGAAGAGTCTAGTCCTATTATCTCCCCTTTATCATTTATTATAGGAGGGTCATTAAGCATAGTTGCTGGGCCCCAAACTATATCTGGACGTTTAGCCAATTGTTCTTTAGAGTAGAATTTACCAAATACTTCTTGGCGACGTTTATATTCATTAAGTAACTTGTTATAGGAAGCTTCAAAGTCTAACGCCTCTCTTTCTAACCTGTTATCAGCTTCTAATGTCTTTCTTAATGCTTTTATATTGGAAGCGTCTAGCGGGTTATTGTAAACTCTTTCAGTACCAGAAATTAAATCTTTTATTCTCTGATATACCGTAGGCTTAGTAACCCTTACTGAATCACCAGTCTGCCTAGCGAGTGCTAGTACATCAGCCTTTTCACTAGGTATAAGCATTCTTATATAGTTAAACAAGCTACTAGCAACTTCATATTTAAGTCTAACTACAGGGTCAGTAGTCAGATATGACTGAAACTTAGGCACAGTAATTTTACCAGCAACCCTAGCTAAGTTAACATCGTTCTTAAAAACATTTGACATTCTATGTATAGTGTCAACCAGCTGTTTAGCCTCCGGAGAATGCCATTTAGCCTTAGAAAGTTCATCAGATAACGCACCGAATGCTATAGCTCTATGTCCACCGACTTCTCCAACCGAGAACTTATCAACAATATTATTTATTACTGAGCCTTCAATTTTGGTTTTTGTTTTATTGCTAAGCTTTTCCATTACCTCATAAAAAGTGTCATCACCAGCTGCTATATATTTAGACAGGTTTTGAATTAGTGTTTGCGGTGATATACCCGGTCTATTTATAACTTTAGCTAGAACATTCTTTTCAAGTCTCTTCATTTCGCTATAGTTAGCTTTAGCCTTACTCCAATTTTCTTTCCAAAGTGCGGCCTCAGGTATAACTATATCTGCTTGTGTAGCTATTTCATTATCTATAGTTTTTACTACATCTAATAATGCACCCTTATCTGAAAAGCTTATAGACTTGCTGGCAAACATTAAGTCATTGACAGTCTCTCTCAAGTCTATAAGGTCTGAGAAGGTTCTTCCGTCGGCAGCATCTTCAACTTTAGTAAGGAGGTTAAGATATCTTTGCTTGACAGTAGGGTCCTCTATTCTCTGGCCTATTCTCTCTATAATAGGCTGAAGCCCGAGTTTATTATAATCAAAAGCATATCCTTGAGAAAACTCTCTAGAAGCATCTTTTACTGATTCATAAAACTTTCCTACCTCATCGGTATAGCTAGAAAGCTCATTAGTAACTACATCATATATAGTTTCATCACCAGTATTAGCAAGCTCACTAGATGCTTGTCTAAGTGACGCAGCTCTCTTAACAACTGAGTTAGCCACATCTGCTGAACTAGAAGGGTTAAATAGTGATGCAGCACTCCAGACTGCCTCGCCACCAGGCTGGGTAATAGATAAGGACACCAAGTCTTTTTGTGCTTCAGTACCAGCTAAAGGTCCTATTAGTTCTTCAAGACTCTGGGTAATCTTGGTAGCCTGCTCAGCATCTATGCCATAGTGCTGTAATGCAGCTCTTTTAGCACCTTCCATATTGCCAGCTAAAACTTGGTTATATATCTTAGATATTGCTTTTCCTGGTAACTTCATAACCATAGGTCCTATTACACTACCTATAGCATCAGTTACACCTGCTTCTTTCATCTGTTGCTTTATCAAGTCATCACTTACTTTTTCAGTAAGTTTTAATTCATTAGCTTCTATATCTATCTTTTTGCCTATAGCAGCACCAGCAGCTGAGAATACACCTCCTCCTACAAATGCTCCTACACCTGCACCCACTGGGCCTAGTGGGGCACCGGCAGTTGCACCAAGTTTAGCCCCAGTTAAACCAAGAGCAATGCTAGCACCTATTTCAGTTCTAGCATCCTTAAGTATTTGCATTATGCTACTATCTACTTCCATAGATTCTCCATTAAAATCTACGTAAAGTGAGTCATATTCATATCTAGGGTTTTCAAAGCCTTGTGAAGCAAGTTCATTAACTATGCGCTGTCTATTAGCAGACACTTTTTCAGTGGCTCTTGCTCTAGCCTCGGGGTTCCATATACCTTTTATAGCATCTAAACTCTGAGAAGGGGTTTCATATATTCCCTCCATAGTAGATACTATATCACGAGCTTTTGCAGGAGTATTAGGCCTATTAATATTCTGAAGTCTTATATCTTCAGGTGTCATTACTTCTTTCCATGACATGCTATTAGGAGGCAGTTTAGGGTCTTTTACTGGTCCTTGTATTAAAGAATGATTAGAGGGCCTACTAGGACCAGCCACCTCTATTTCAAAGCCTGCAGGCAGCTCATTAAAGGTCTTCTGTGTGTTCTGTGTCTTCTGTATTACAAAACCTTCTGGTAATGAATCATATTCAGCCATTATTCTACTCCCATCTGAGGTCTATTGGGCTGCTGATTTATAGCTTCCCTAGGAGACATCTGACCAGGCACTACCCCAGCTTGCATAGCGCCAGCCATACCCTGGCTGAGCATTAACCCAGTATCCTCAAGTATTTTGGCTACCTCAGGGCTGTACTTAGTATTCATAGCTTTGACTGAGTAACTAGCCATTTTAAAGTATCCAGCGGGGTTAACAGTACTTATTATATTACCTATAGGACTGTTCAGCACCTGTTCAAGCATTATTTGGTTACGCTCTTCTTCGTCATTGTAGGCTATAGTATCAACCGACAAATCTGCTTTTGTGAAAGCTATGTCAGTATCTTTTGTAGGTATGGGGGCTACTATTAAGTCCCCATTTTCATCTTCTAAAGGCTCACCAGTAGCAGGGTCTAGCACCTCTTCATACACCGGGCGCATAATAGGCTGCCCATTTTCATCTGTTTCCCCAGTAGGCATGAGTAGTGGCTGGTTCATAGTTACCCATCGAGTACCAGAATAAGTGTCACTTACTCTTATAACATCATAAGAAGTAAAGTATTGTTTAACAAGATTTATTATATCCCATCCTAACAATCTATACCACTGCTCCATTCTAGAAGTGATATATCTAAGGGCTATCATAGCAGCATTCTGTTGGAGACGCACTTTCTTTCCGCTATCACTAGCATAAGACATACCTAAGAAAGCGTCATTTATAGATAGCATTCTTTGTATTCTTTCTATGGCCTTATCTATGATTGTGTACTGGTCAAGTACTTCTCTAGTTAAGTTCTCTATTTTTATGCCTTGCAAAGATTTAACAGGTATTACAGCATTCACTCTATTAAACCTAGTAGTAAACTCTTCTAAATCATCAACTGCATCATCTTGAACAAAAGCTTTTTGTGTGTTAACCATCAGCTGAATTTTAGCTAACGCTTGATTTATTATATCCTGGACTGGTAGTATTTCTCTAAATACACCATAGTATTCAGTTCTATTACTGGTATGCAGTTTATGCACTCTATAAGGATTTTTAACTTCCTTATAGGTTATTTCTTTTTTGGAGAGTATTATTTCGTCGCTCCAAAATATAGACCAAGTTTTACCTGAGTCATCAGTTATTATAGAGTGCACTACCAAGAAGTTGTCGAAAATCATATATTGCCCATTAAACTGGCTATTATATGTGTAATCAAACTCAGCTTCAGGTATGCTCAAAAAGTTCTCATATGCATTAAGCTTATCTACTCTACGCGGAAAGAGCGCTTTAACTTCTTCAGTAGACATCCACTTAAATCTATGTATAAATCTACTATCAGAGTAGTCATCTTTTCTACTCATAGGGTCAAGTATTATTTCAAGCGAAGGCACATGGGATAGCTCTATCTCATACTTAGGTCGGCCGAATACATCGGTCTCACCAGTCTTTTTCACATCCATATAGGCGCATATTAATCCAGTAAGAAGCAGGTCAGATTTTACTTTATCACTTTCAGCATCAAAGTTATTAACTTTGAATATATAATCAAGTACATCATTCAATATAGCTGCAGTATATATGTCATCTTCTTGTACTGGGTCAACTCTAAGGTCATTTACTACTGTTGAGTAATACCCAAGAAGAATTCTTGTATACATCTTTACAACGTTAAAAGTTTCAGGTGGCGCCCCTCTTTCAGAGAAAATGTCAAGCTGCTCTTGAGTAAACTGGCGATTGTGAAAAAAATCTAGAGCTTTAATACTCTCTTGTCTTGATGATAAAAAAGAGTCATACCCTACTTTAAAAGTGTCTTTTAATGTTGCTATATCTGCTTTCATTATTGGCTCACCCACTTACCATTTGAGTATATAAGAACTTCACCAGTATCAGGGTTAATAGCCCTAGTACCTTCGCGAGGGTTTTTATTGTTATTATTTCCGACTACCTCTCCTTTGCTAGGCTTAACAACATTAGAGGTATTTTTGGTATCCATAGCTTTAAGAGTGTTTTTAAATTTCTGTTCAGCAGCCCCAAGCATAAAATGGCCTATTATAGGGTGCCCTATACTTCTTTTAAGCGCCTGTAACTCTGACAACTGACCCTCTATCGCAGTCTTGAGCTTGACTGCAACTGCTTTATCTGCCATGTATAGGCTACCATACGCTCTAGAGAAGTCTCTCATTTCTGCAGCTGGTAACGTGGCACCATAGAGTGAGTTTCTAACACCAGTCATAACCTGTGAGTAAGCTGCCTTTGCTTCATTAGATTTTGAGCCAGATATAAACTGGTCAATGTCAGTAAATAAGCTATTAAGCAGACCGACATCTTGGTCATTAAGTTTAGAAGCTTTACCAAAATCTGTAGCCATTCTTTCAAATTTACCTATTTCTTTTCTATCTGTAGCACTAAGTTTAGTCTTAGTTGCAGATATCAAAGGATATATCTCAGAGTATACTTTACTATACTCAGGATGGTCAGTTGTATAAGCAGTTTCATAATAATCAGGGTGTGATATAAGTATGTCATCAGCTATCTGCTCAGCAGTAGCTATATCTTTACCTGTAGTAGTTTCTTTACCATGTATTTGAGCGTTTATAAAGTCTTTACCAAGGCCTGGCTGTATTCCTTCAAGATACTCATAGTTTTGCTGTAAAACAGATTTTTTACCGCCGGTAGTTTTTATAGTAAGAAAATCTTCTATATTAGCATTTGGGTTTTTAGCCATCCATTTCTTAAGTAATGTCAGCTCGGTAGCTGCTTGGTCATTAGCTATATTTAACCCAGTATTGGTCAGCTCTCTACCTTTATTAATAGCTTGCTGGCCTTCGTTAACCAGTTGCTGCTCTCTGGGAGACATGGCTTTTATTAAAGCATTCTTACCCTTAGCTGAAACCTCTAAAAGCATGTCCATTTTGTCAGTAGCATACATACTTTTTAAAGCCCCAGACATAGATAAGGCGTCTTCAAAGCTTCCTACATTAAGCCCATTAGGACCCATGTACAAGGGATAAGCCTTTCTAAAGTCAGTCAACTCTTCAGCGTCCATAGTATTTATACTAGTAATCTGCTCATCATCAAGTCCACTTCTTCTAAGAGCAGCCAAGTGTGCAGGGTCCTCTAAATTTAAACTAACTACTGACTCAACCCCAATGCTACTGAAAGCTTTTTTGATACCAGGATTATTCTGAATGAATTTATTTATGTTTTCTGTGCTACCGTTCTTAGCATAGTCCTCGAGTACATTGCCAAACATATACTGAGTATTTTGAATTTTCAGGTTATTAAGTTCATTTCTGGTTTCTATAAGCTGACGCATGATGTCGTCGTCTGTGCCAGTCATAGGCTTAAACCCGCCCTTACCGTCTCTTTCCAAGCCACTTTTAGCAGCCTCTAAAGCTACTGCTTCTTCCTGCAACTGGCGTCTTTTCTCATAGCCACCACCTGCACCAAAGCCTACAGCAGCCCACCCAGTTAAATTATCACCAACAGCCATTATACACCTACCAGTTCATTAAGTTTAGCATAATCAACAGCTAGGTAGCCACTGATTTCTCCTATAGCTTCGGGATATATATCTGCTATCTCTTGAGCAAGTACACCTGTTGCTTTACCAACTAAACCTAGTTGTTTAGCTAAAGCATTCCACTCCCAAGAGTATACATTTATTCCATTTACTTCATCTATAAAAGTTATATTACTTTTAAGTCTAGTATCTGAAGCAGCTATAGCTTTGCCACCTAGATAACTACCAGTTGCATTTATACCACTAGAAATCATTCCACCCAGATTCTGCAGTGACCCAGATAATGCAGTGTTAGCATATGACCCTTGTATACTAGCTAAATTTGAGTATAGCTGTGTCTGAGAAGCCATATTGGCGTTATAAGCATTACCTATGTTGCCAGTTTGCCCAGCCATAGTTCCAAGCATTGCTGAGCCTTGCCCAAGCCCTAAACCAAGGAAATTCATTTTTTGCTGGGCTACAGTGTCATCAGCAGTAGCTCTTATGATAGCTCTATTTTGAACTGATGAAGACAAAAGAGCAGTTTTTGCTGCGGCTTCCATACCGCTGCCAGACATACCTCTTTGTGCCAGCATTGAGTTAAGTTCGGTATTAGCTCTAGAGTACTCTTGTGCTTCTGCAGCTAAAGCTCTATTTGTATATTTTGTACCACTAAGATTATTATAATATTCTCCAAGATTTTCCTGAATGCTGCCGAATGCTTTCTCCCAGTCAGCATACTGCTCTTTAGTAAAATCAAGCTGTTCTTTCTGAAAAGCTATGTTATCCTTAGCTATCTGCATAGAAATCTCTGAAGCTTGATTAGTAGCATTAACTGCGTTTTTCTGGGCTTTTTCTGCACCAGCGTAGTCAGTAAGTCCTACAGTATCAGTGACTTTTCCAATTAGTCCACCACCGCCACCCATATTATAACTCCTTTTTATAGGCTATATAATCTACAGTAGCCCCTAATTTCAAGGTAAAAATTTTGCCCTCTTCCGTTCTTGCTTCAGAATGCCAAGTTTTATAACCTAGCCTACGAATTTCATTTTCCATATAGCGCACCAGCTTTAATGAGCTCTTCCTAAACTCTGGCTCAACATATATACCAGAGCAGAATATTTTATCTACTGTGAGCTCATAGGTGGTTATAAAGCCCACTAGTTCATCTGTGTCAGTAAACAAACCCAGTGCTCTAAAGAAAGGTTTTTGCATTTCACTAGCTACTTGCACTGTGCTAGCAGAAATAGAAACACTAGCTTTATTTATAGCACTATACATCTTATTAAATAATACTATAAATGGCATAAAATGTAAATCATTAATGTATTGAATTTTCATTTTACCCTCAAGAAAGTTTACTTATAATTTCATTTACTTTGTCTAGTATCTCTTGCACTTCTTCAGTAGTTACTGGATTAGACAAAGTAATTGTAATAGGCACAATAGCTACTTTATTAATCTTTTTATCGATTAAATTTTGCATTTCACTAATGTCAGCTTTTTTCCTTATAGAAGTTACTATATTCTGGAGTAATCTTCTTATTACACTAAAACTACTGAATGTATTAGGTATATGTAAATTATCTGCCATTTTGTCTTCCTTCTACTTTATATTCAATTTCATATAACTCACCAGTACCTTTTATATGCAGCTCTATATAATATGAAAACTGATAATTTGTTGGAACTTTTATTTCAGTAAAACCATCATCTAATGCTACTGATAGTGCTAGTTGCCCGTCAAATTTTATATCCAATGTGACATCTCCAGCACTAAATGTGTAGATATCAGAATAAGTTTTTCTATTAGAAATAGACCCCTCAGATAGCTTTCCGGTTAAAAATTCAGCAATTCTATTGCTGGTTCCTTTAAAAAGCTTAAATAATTTATCTTCAGAACTGTAGACAACTTCATCTATATCTGTAATATACATAACATCAACAATATCAGAAGGCAAAGTATACTCTTTAAAAACTATAGCATTATACCTAAAATCAAGTGCTAAAATTCCAGTAGTGTGAAATAAAAAGTATTCATTATCTTTAACTACAGCTTTAATAGGCTCATAATTAAAAACCTTAAACTTGTCAGCACTTACTAATTGAATAGCGTCTCCCATAGAAGTGCATATACCATCAAGTGACTGCCATAAAAGACTACCACTAACGAATTTTATAGTTTTGTGGGCTATACACCCTTGCTGGTCGTCAAGGAGAAATTTGCTGAGCGTATCAGGTGAATTACCAGTTATGATATAAGTTTTATTTCTAAGGAACACTAACAATCCATTAGCAGTGGCCCCTATACCTGTAATATCATTTTCAAATGTAATACTATAAAATGGGTTCCAAGCTTCTATTAACCCTATTTCACTATACCTAAGAGTATTACCTAATGCAGCAAAAAGCATTGTAGCATATTCAGTGAAATACTTAGCTTCTCTAGGAACCGGGTAATTATAAGTTGTCAGGGCCTGCCCAGAATAACTAATATTACTATCATCTGAGTCAACTATTGGAGAACTAGTTTCTATTTCCTGAACTCTTATCATATATTCACTATCACCACCTAATCGGTAAATGTATAGCATATACTCATCACCTGGTGGTGGAGCTATAGGAATAGTAATATTTATTATAGAATGTTCAACTGTTATCTCTTCTGAGTATGGACTAGGCGCAGACTCTATAGATGTTACTTTATTATAGAAAGTATAGCAATAGGTAAAGGTTCCAGTTAAGCCCTCACCTTCAGCTACACTAGTGCTTTTTAAAGTAGGGGCACATTTAGGGTCACTTGATGATATAGGAATAAATATATCATTTTCTAATCTAGTCATAACACTAGGTAATTCAAGTAAATAATTATAACCTGATATATCGGATTTATCCACGAAACTAAATATATTATAGTTGGTAGTATGTATTAATCTAAAATACTTTGCTGTGGAGGGAGTATAATCAGGGGTATCAACTTTTCTCCATATTCTTATCCCCACATTACTATCTGGTGTTACATTACTAGCTGATATCTGCACCCAAGAAGGATAAGTTACATTAATGGTTTTATATATTCTTTTGTAAGTTCTACCAGTATGTATATCAAATAGCTCAATACAGTAAGTTAAAGAAACAAGAGTCCAATAATTACTGCCGGTATAAGAGACAATATCTACTGAAATATTAGGATTTAAGTTAGCTATATAGTCTACATCCGAGTTAACATATCTATATAAATTGGCAACCCATTCTATATAATAGACATCTAAATATGCGGGTGTGTTTGCCGGAAAGCCATACCAGTTATCTTTATAGTAATATATGAATTTCTGTAAACTATAAGCATTGTCATTAAAAAGTAAATCAGTTTTCTCTGGTATAAATGGGCCACTACTATTATCTATATTTTTAAATATAGCCCCTTCAGTGAGCCCTAGCATAAAAGGGTGCACTCTTTTATTTATACCACCGTTAAACATATTAAGCTGCATATACTACTCCAAAGAGTTATAAAATTCTATTTGAGAATTAAGTTTCTTGTTTGCTTCTTCTATTGTCGCTATGTAATACCATATTATTTCTAAATCAGAGAAAGGTGCACAATATATTTCTCCAGATTGCTCACAAGGATAAATAATTGGTATATTAGTTTTTGGTACATATATGGGCTGAAGTATAACTTTAGTAGGTTTTATTACTACGTACTCTTTAGGATAACAAGATATACTTATTAATATTAATAAGCCAAATATAATAGGTTTTCCTTTTACCGGCTTAGTAGATTTTTCTTTAGCTGGTTCAGATACTATATCATTAATGGCTTTTTGGTCTTTATTAGTCTTTTTATTAGCCTCCAAAACTTCAATAAGTTCTGTATTTTCCTTCTGTTCTTTTTGCACTTCCATAGTGCTTATTTTTTTATCTTTTATCTTAAGGAGCGTAATAAGCACTGTTATAATAGCCATAAAGACTAATGCCAGCCACTGCCAAATCTTATTAAAAGTAGAGCTTATCATATCTTAGCTCCTTTATTAGCTAGCCAATTAGAAGTATAAATTATAGCTCTTTGATAAGGTTTAATCATATAAGCTACAGGAGTTAAACTAGCTACCAGAACTGCCTCTATATAATTAAATTCTTCAAAAAAAGCATAGCCAGCATAAAACCAGCTAGACCAAGCTGCTGATAAGATTACTATACAAAGTAATCTTTTTTTAGATTTCTCAAGTAAACTCTTTATTCCTATCTTAGTTATTTCAGTAAATACATTACTGGCAAAAATTATAACTATGATAGGCATATATTTATCCCATAAGTATAATACTATATCAGTCATTTTAACCTCAATATGGAAATACTAATCCAGTAATATTTCTTTTATCCATATGTATAAAGCCTTTATTAAAGTTTATACCTATGCCTTTAAAGTGTTTTCTTATAGCATTAGACATAAGAACTTTATATCTCATGCTAGAGTCTGCGGCCACTATATCTATAGCATTACCATCTAAATGTTGGCTGTCTTCTTTACCACCTACAGCTTTATTATGCTTAGGACATCTATATCCACTGTTTATATATACAGGCCCTATTTCATTTCTGAGGTCTTGCGCGCCCTCTATAACTTCAGTATTGAGCTTAAGAGTACCACATCCGCATTTACAAGTAAACTCATCAAGTTCAAAGTCTTTTATTCTTGAAGAGTTGTCTTCAAACCATTTTTTAGCTTCTGCTATGCTTAAAAGTACCATTTTTTAAACTCTCCACTCTATCAAAGATAGTTTTGTGTGTATTTTTATTTTCTTGTTTGCATATACCACAATCATCTTTTTTTACATAATTATGGGCAACTTCAAGCTTAAATTCGAGTATTTCTCTATATAATTTAAACAGTATTGAGCATATAGGTATTAATACACAGGACAGTAATATCTGTATTATCTGTAGTATTTTTATGAATTCCATAAGTCACCACCCCCCTACTTAAAACCTAACTAGGGCCCCAGCCTACTTTAGCTGGGGCCTAACTTAGAATTTAAGTTCTATGCCTGCTCTGCGCACAGTATCTTTATTGTCAGTATAGTTCTGCTCCTGCACAACAATCGACGCCGTACCGACTTTTGACTTTATGACATCATATCCGACTGTGTATTGATTGTACCCAGTGTTTTCCTGTCCGTCATCACCAACATCCGTCCTGTGGGTGTACTGAATCCACACGGGAAAATCTTTTACAGATGCCTTAGCCGTGTACTCGAGTCTTGTAGGGCGTTTTTCATCATCAGACCCAAATGCTCTTACTGTGTTACTGAGACTGAATTTACCAAGGTCAAGAGCAAAGGCATTGACAGCCATAAGCAGTATAAATACTGCCATAAACGTTTTCTTCATTACTTACCTCTCATATTTTTTATAGCCGTTTCGAAATAACGACCTATGGGATACCCTACCCAGAAAAGAACTACGTGATGCAGTATTTTCCAGATGACACCGTACAATATAACTGTGTCGATGGTCTGGTTACTTGTAGACAATATAACTGCGATATGGTTAAGACTAGTAGCACAAGCCATGTATACAGCCGTGAGTGTAAGGATGATTAAGTCCTTAGCCGTGCTTCTTCCCCATTTACGCCCAAGATAAATAAGTCCAAGCGTAACTGCCAAGTTTGCCCAAGTCATAATTGAGTAAGCCCCAAGAGCCAACCGCCCGCTGTATACGTTAAATGCATACGATGCGCAGGCTAAGCCTATTGCCCCACTGGGAAACGATACGAGCATACCACGCATAAAGTTAGCCCAGCGTATAGATGCGAAAGTTGACAATGTAGCAATACCTGATAAGGTGCTAAACGGATTGGTTACAAGCAAGGCGAAGTATATAACGCCAAAGCTTATTGCAATGATAAATTCTTTCATAACAACGTTAATATCTATACGCTGTAAAAAAGGGTTGAGTATTTTTGTGCTCATATTTCACCTCAAAAAAGTTCTAGTTTCACATTTATAGCACTCACCGCATGGTGGGTATGATTGTTTACAATATATAAAGTGGTCTTTCATAGGATGGTTCCTAGCCCACTCATTAACCTCTAATATCTCATCTGATTCTATACCTATATTTATCGTTGGATGAGGAACAGGGTTTGAGTGGGACCTATACTCGCTACCTAAAACTCCAGCCATCATCTTCAAGTATAATTTATAGTCTATGAAGTCAGCAGGATATTGCCCAGTATATAGTGCTGAGCAGCCTAGCATACGAGCTAAAGAAGCTGCTGATACAGTAGACACTACTCCTTGATAAGCACATATTCCAGCATATACATCGTCCACTCCTATATCTCGTTTGTAATTGTGGACATCAATACCAAAATCGATTTTTATTTCCTTGTGGTCTATACCATAGTAGTCAGCGAATAGCTTAGCTTTATCTGCATGTATATCTGAAAGCTCAGAAGCAACATTCACATGTATAGAAACAACAGTGTGCCCTTCGCTTATCAATTTTTCCATTACATAAATGGAGTCCATGCCCCCACTATTGCATATTGCAGATGACTTCATCATGAGAGTATTTACCATATATTTCGTTACAAACGTTTTGTACTTTCATAATCCACTGTCTGTCTTCAATAGGGTCGATAGCGTCAAGCCTAGCTGTATAATCTTGAAAATCTTCTTCACTATACAGTTTAACCCTTTCGAGATATGGGGTTATAACCCCTATATTATCGGCGTATCTTACACGTATTCTTTCTTTTAATTGAGGGGCCATGTCCATAATTTTGAATCCTCCATCTGTTTCTTGTATGTACGGTATATCCATTATTTCGTTATATCCAATATGCCGTTGTCTATACTTATCCTAACATATGAGGAGGCATTTATCAACCATTGTTCACCTGATGTCAGTACGCATCTTCCCTTGAGAAAGAATATGTCATTCGGTTGTACCTCGAAATCTTCGGCTGCAAAAGCTTGTTCTGCTATAGTTGATTTTGTTTTCTCAGTACCAACGTTAGTATACACACCAGCTCTAAGGCGTACCCACTGATAATAAGCTGTACCAGCACCTGCTTCTTTGTGTCCTGAATTGCTTATAGATGTTGTAATAGTAAACCTAGCTGTTCCCTGAATATCTTTAGGAATTTTAATACCAATCAAAACTCCTGCTATTGGCGTGGGGTAGGGTCTAGATATACCCTGCAAAAACTTGTCTATAGCAGTTGGCTCAGCATTCATAGGTGTATGTCCTATAAGTTGTCTATATGAGCTAACTGCTGGGTTAGATGGGTATATAGGTACTTGTGTGCCACTCATGAATTTAGCGTATGTGAAAGGGCCTGCCACAGACACTGTACGCATAGTAAGCGGGTATAATTCTCCGCTTGCAGCAACCCCAGGTTCACCAGTTATATTTATGTTCCAAGATGTAAATGTACCACTACCACCTATTTTATCAACAGCAATAGTTACAGATGTAGAGGATACAGCTGTTATAATACCTTCCATAAAGTTGTAGCCATTAGCAGCTCTAAGTCTAGTTCCAGTAGCCCAACCTAAGTTTGCTGTAGTAGCATATTTAAAAGTTTTACTACCAGTGCCTATGGTATTGCTAGTAGTACTAGACCTAAAAGTTACAGCATTAGCGCCAGCTGCTCCTGTATTCCCTTTAGGCCCAGCCGGTCCAATTGCACCTGTATCCCCTTTAGGCCCAGCCGGCCCAATTGCACCTGTATCCCCTTTAGGCCCAGCCGGTCCAATTGCACCTGTTACACCGGTTGGGCCTGTTGCACCGGTTGGGCCTGCTGGACCTTGAATGCCTTGTATACCCTGAATACCTTGTATACCCTGTATACCCTGGATGCCATCTTCTACCATTTTATCCCAATCAATAGCAACATCACTAGGCTCTTCAGTAGTATCTTTATTTGCTATCCAAGTAGCACCATCATTTCTTACTATATTAAGTTGATAGTATTGGCCAGCTACCCAATCGCCTTTAGGAATAGGTTGTACTGCTCCTACAATTATCTCTGCCATATTACACTCCAGTAACTTCAAACACTAATTTTCCTTGTGCATTTAAGAGAACATTAGTAATTTGAGAAGGTTCAGGTATTATAAATTTAAGTCTACCTTCTGTATCAAAAGAAGCAGAAGTAAGTATACCAAAAATAGATGCTGCATTCATAGCAGCAATAGCGAAACTCTCTGCTGCATTTCTAGATATATTAGCATTAGTAGCTGCTATTTCAGCGCTGTCAGCTTTGGCTTCTGCTGTATCCTTCGCGGAAATAGCATCATCTTTAGCTATAATTGTGTCTGCTCTAGCGGAAATAGCATCATCTTTAGCTATAATTGTGTCTGCTCTAGCGGAAATAGCATCATCTTTAGCTATAATTGTGTCTGCTCTAGCGGAAATAGCATCATCTTTAGCTGTTTCTGCAGTACTAGCAGCAGCTTCAGCAGCAATCCTAGCATTAACTGCATCTGTGGCATTAGCTATAGAGATTAAAGTGGCTGCCTGTGTAGTTGCAGCTGCAGAAACAACCTCATCTTTAGCTACTAATACTTCAGTTTTTGCACTCACAGATATATTTTTCGCCGCCACAGCTTCATCTTTAGCCGTTATTGTTATATCTCTAGCTGCAATAGCTTCATTTCTAGCAGTAGTTATAGTGGTAACTGTAGCAAGCGCTTCATTCTTAGCTACTATTGTCTCATCTTTAGCAACTACTGTTTCATCTCTTGCTTCCTGTATTTCAGCTAAATAATCTTCATAGAAGCCTTCTGACACTATCTGGTCCATTCTGTCCTTTATGCTTACAAAGCCAGTAGCGCCAAGGGAACCTTCATAAGGTAAAGTAGAAGCATCTACACTTCTTATTTCTACAACTTCAGTTCCTCTGTTTTGAGATACAACTGGGGCTAGTGTATCAGAGTGTATATCCTCTATACCTAGTAGCTGTTTAATTGCCTTAGCCATCTAGCCCTCCAATTCCTCTATTCTAGCTAATAATTCATCAAGCTTATCTTTTATACTCACAAACCCGAGTTCACCATATACTCCAGAATATGGTATTGTAGAAGCATCAATACTAGTTATTATAACTGTTTTAGTGCCTCTAGTTTGCTCTATCTCTTTATTAGTTGTATTGCTATGTATGTCTTCTATACCAAGCTTTTGTTTTATAACTTTGCTCATGTTAAACCACCATTATAATGTACTGTATATTGATTTCTAGTAGATGCACTATTAGTATTAGCTTTTTTCATTATAGCAGCCAGGTCTCTTTCGTACATCATTAGTTCCTCAGTAGCAGCAGCCCTATTAGCGGTATCTCTGCCTATTCTAAAAGCTTTACCACTAGCATAAAATTTTAATGTTTGGTCAAATATGTGGCTAAATACCAATTTACTAGAGTCTTCAACACTAGTTATAGTAGGTGGTATCTTACTGTATTGGATGCGAAGTTTATTCACAGATATAGCAGTAACTACTCCAAATACTCCTTCAATATGGGTAAGAGGTTCAGAACCTACAATTGTGCAAATTTCACCAACAGTTGGTATTAGTTCAGTATTATCAATATCTGTAACTACACCATATACAGTATTTAAAGCATCTTCATTGGTATTAGGAAATAGACGTAACTGTCTAGGAATGAGCTTATCATAGATAATGAATCTAGGAGGCCCATATTTTGATTCTTTCTGATGCTTAGCGTCAAGTTCATCATAGCTTATTAATGGTAATTCTATCTCATCGATAGAAGCTCTTAAAACTATATCTACATCTTCAGGAAGTTCAATAATATGTTCAGTAGCAAATAAATCAAGTACTATATCACCTTTATAGGCTCTAGTACGCATAGCTATGTCTTTTTGCCCTTCATCTATTAAAGATAAAAGTGTAGACTCATCAAACTTTTGAGCCCTAAGGTCACCAAGTGTAGTTCTTATACCTGTTAAAAGTTCACTAAGTCTAGACATGCTTACCTCGTAATTAAGAGGCCCTCAGTATACCTGTCGGTGTAGACTGAGGGCTACTTGATTACCTGGTGTACTCACCAGTTGATTTTTCGTACTCAATGTACTCAATCAGGAGTTTTATCTCTCCAGTAGGAGCTGTAGCACCGGCTTCTGCCGTAAGCTGACCTCCATTAGGTACCTTGAGATTCCACGCTACGCGTGTCTGCTGATGTGTTGCTACAGCCTGGGCTGCACTGCCATTAGCCTTAAGGTTTATGGTTGAGCTTGCGCCTCCGGTAGCGAACACTGTTGCATTTGTTATAAAGATGTCTGCCGGCAGATTAGCAAGCACAAGAGTGTCTCCTGTACCAAAATCTGCCCCTGTGAAGTTGTATACGCCAACGCTTACTCCACGTTTTTTAAGAGCGTCGCCGTTTTTGGTAAAATCCTTAGTAGCCATCGCTTAGCCTCCTAATGTTTTACGTCTACGGCAATTATACCGTTTGTTATACCGCCGGCCTGAAGGAGGTAATCCTTATTTTCAGCGTAGTAGCTTGTGGCTTTAACGTTCATCCACACTTCAAGTGCTGATTCAGAGTCGATAGCGAAATCCTGAGAAAGCTCAAACTTATAGTCAGGCATTTTGCCGAAAGGTACCTGAATTGCTCCAGCGCCAAGTATGAGGTTACGAGAATGCACTGTACCAGACGCAGCATCATAACCAGCATAACCGAGCCATGAAGCAGGCGTAAAGTCTGTAGTAGCTTTGTAAGTTCTCAAACCAGCACAATGGAGTTCTTTGATGTCATTTATGGCTGAGTAGCCAAGAGCATCAAGAATTGTATTACCTTTCTGGGAGCCGAAGAACACATCTGCCTCAACAAAAAGGAAGTTTCCTATCTTACCGATAAGGCCACTTATGGTTCTGTTTGCATTTCCTCTTACATCAGCGTCTTTGAGCAAGTTCTGTGCGCCTGTGCTCTTAAGAAACTTAACTTTTGAAAGAGGGTCAAGCAGCCAAAGCCATACAGGGCGGCCATCTGAGAGCCTAAACGGTTTAAGAGGGAGTCTCTTACCGCCTACGCTGTAACCAGTACCAGTTTTAAGTATCTGCTCGACATCAAGGATGTTGTCCATGCCAAAGGCAGACAAATTGATTTTATGTGTTACAGACTGCTGAGCAACATCAAAGATTGCCTGGTCTTTAAACCTTACAAACTTATCCGCAAGTTTCTCTCTGGAATCTGCGTGCTGAGTTATGCTCAGGTCACCAACATTAACACCATCAAAAATGTCACCATTGCTAACAGGGAATCTGTACCTGTCAACAATACATTTGTCAGAGAAAAGTTTCTTTTCTTCTCCCTTACCACGGGCGGTTTCTTTTCCTTTTACAGGGCCTTCGACAAGATAGCCATCAAACTGGAACACTACATTGTGTCCTGCTTTAGTATCAGGGTCATTTACCTGGTATACTATGCTTTCAAAGCTGTTACCAGTATAAGGGCTCCAAAAGCTTTTTGAAGCATTCTTTATAAGGCCCTCACGTATCCACCGCTTTCTTTCAAGTTCGGAACCAATCGACACAACGCCGGTCAGCTGAGGTTCAGGCATTTATAGCCTCCTTAATAGATTTCTTTTTTGTAGTCATCTGACGATTTCCTTCTTTTGCCTTCGTCACCTACAGAAGGGCTGTGGTCACCATTCTGCTTAGACAAGTTAGGCTGGTCAAGAGTTGATTCAGGTGTTTTAAGTTTTCTTCCCTTAGAAAGAAAACCCTTAGCTTTGTCAAGAAATTCAGCATAAGTAATCTTATCTTCTGCCAGTTCACGCGCCAGCTTAACGGGTACATCATACTCCAGCATATCAATGGTAATTCCGGAATTTGTCTTAAGAAACTCATCTCTGAGCTCTATTCTGGATTCGAGTTCCGTTTTCTGGTTAATTGTTTTAGCAATCTCTTTATGAGATTCAGCCTCAATCTTATTAAGCTTTTCACGCCAGGCGTCAGGGTCTGAAAACTTCAAATTCTCAAGTTCCTGCTTCTGCTCATCTGAAATTACCAAACTGGTGCCAGTTTTGAGAACCTCATTTTCCACTCTGAGTGCTTTGTTATCTTGGGTCACTTTAGTCGTATGCGACTGAAGGTCCTTATAACGTTTTTCCCAGTCTACCACCGGTTGTTCAGTATTCTCAGTACTCTCTGAATTGTTCTGAGAGTCTGTGTCCTCAGGAAACATTCCATCAGCTGATGGAAGTCCTTTGTCTTCAGGTGTTCCCATAAATTACCTCTTTAATATTATATTATATCCCATCTAAGCAGGATAGTACACTAATTATAAAAAATTATTTTTATATATCATAGCTACCTCTATGCCTATTTCGTAACTTAGGCCTAGTCTTATCTATAACGTATATTCTATCTATAGGAAAATACTTATTACCTACAGCTAAATACCTAATACAGTCAGCTGTATGTGAGTATTTATCATGTACTGGAGCATCTAAATGTATACCTAGCGCTCTATCATACTTTTTACGGTAATGCTGTATAGCCTCTACTATTTCAACACAGTCATCCTCTATCTCAACTACTCGTAAGAATGGCCTAGTGGCAGCTATGCCTTCAGCTAAGGATGTCTTTGGTACTCTAACTATATTAAAACCAGCTTCTCTAAGAGCTGATTCTCTAGTTTTACCGCCGGCTATCCATTCTCTAACTGATGCATCGTGAGGTACATAGGTTTTACCAAAGTTCCATCCTAATGCATCATGTAAGCCATTGTATACTTCTACATAGTGGTCTATACCAACTCCAGAGTTACCATACCACTTAAGAATCTTAACTGAGTCATCAGCATGTTTTTGAAAAAATATAACTATAAAGTCATCCGCTACACCGAAATCAAAAACGCTATGAACTAAAAGTGCTGGGTCATATAGTCCAGTTCTTAATTGTAAAGTTTTATACTCCTCTTTATAGTAAACGCCACCTATAGATTGCTCAAAGGCTTCTTCTGGTGTTGATGGGTATTCCTGTTTCATGTCTTCGGTGAGCTCTCGTTCCTTAGCTACATACCACCACTTCTGAGTATCCCTTAAAACGGTACCTAGTTCCTCTTCTATTTTTAAAAAGTACTCATGCATTGCTGGTGATATTTCCTGCGGCATATCTATTTCACAGTCAGGGTCTTCTACCCAGCTTAAAAACACTGGTTCGAAGTCAAATGGCCCTAAAGGCCCTATATGGGATATAGCCTTATGCCACATTTCATAGAATAACCCTACTTTACCTTTAGCAGTGCTTTCTATTGAAATCTTCTGGTCTTTACCTACTGACTGGAAAGCACCAGTTTTGAGCTCCTGTGCCTTTTCAGGCTGATTAACAGCTATGCGGCCTAGCTCTGACACATGCAAAAACTGAAGTGTGTCACCACGGAAGTTACCTATTTTCAGTATGCTTCCATTACTGAATGTCATACCCTTAGCGTTATCCGCTACTATACGTATATTCAGCATAGCCTTTACTTTATCATCCAGCATATCCCACATGAGCCTAGCTCTTGCAGCAAGCTTGTCTGACTCATCCTGCCCATACGACTGTATACCTGCCTGATGCCCTGGTTTAAAGAGACAATCGTCGAGTGCATATGCCAAATAAAGAGTAGAAATGCCTTGCTGGCGTGATTTAAGAGTTATTTTTCTGTTATGCCGCTTACTTAAAAGCTTCCTCTGTGAGTGATTTAATTTGAGTACTTTAAGAACGTTATTTTTATCCCGTATATAATAAAGATTATCTAAGCGCCAAAGCTTAGAACCATAGGTTTTTTTATATTTCTTAGCAGTTGCCTCATCTAACGGTATATCACTGGGCTTATAACTATTTGTCATATCCTGACGCTTAGCTATTTCTTCTGGTGTCTCAGGCAAATATACTGAAGTCATTAGCAGTCATCCTCCACTGAGTCAAGTAGCTTTTGCACAAGTATAGCTACTGAAGGTTTCTTTGAATCCTTATCACCTACTACAGACCTTTCAACTGTATCTATAACAGTAACTATATCTTTAAACTCTTTAGTTTCTATGTATTGAGCACGTTCTTTTTTAATATTTTCCTCAAGATAACTAATAGCTATATTGACTGCTTGTTCTTTAGCATAAAATATTCTGTCAAGTAGTGCAGTAGTGCGTTCTTTTAAATTCTCTTCAGTTATACCTGCACTTGCTGAGGTGGGTACTATTTCACCAGTTACTATAATAGAATCTTTTCTTTTCCAAGTGTCTATACCAGGTACCTGTGCGCGTTGTAAGCCATTTAGAGTAAGTAAATCTTCGATAGATACTGATGAGTTTTCCCATTCTTTCTGTAACGCTAGAGCATAAGCTTTTGAAATCTTTTTCATTATTTATTATAGAGCATGTTGTATATAAAAGTACAGCAAAATATTATTTAGCCTTTATTATTGGCTGCTTGATTAAGCTTAATTAAACGGAAGTTCTGAAATGGTTT
>JAVEZR010000002.1:32674-35474 GCA_034002865.1 Candidatus Dojkabacteria bacterium | reverse complement strand
ACTCTAATAATATTATACTAACCATATTCAGTTCAATAGACTCTAATAAAGTTATACTAACTATATCTAGTTCAATAGACTCTAATAAAGTTATACTAGCTATACTCAGTTCAATAGACTCTAATAATGTTATATAAAATAATAGTGTACTTTTATAATTAAATAGTATATATTATATTTAAATTAAGAAATTAAATAATTTAAAAATAATAGTGTACTTTTATAATTAAATAGTATATATTATATTTAAATTAAGAAATTAAATAATTTAAAAATAATAGTGTACTTTTATAATTAAATAGTATATATTATATTTAAATTAAGAACAAACAGTTGTTTGAAAGTTAAATATAGAAAGATAAGATTCTCAACTAGAATATAACTAAGTTGAGATAATAAAACTATGTGAGGATAGACATGGAAACTTTAAAAGGTGCGAAACATCAGACATGGGCGAAAGTAAATGAAGAACTTGAAACTTTGTTCGCAGAACATAAGGTAAGTTCTAAGTTCAAAGAAAACCTCATGTCAACCTTAGCTAGTTTGCTTGAACCTAAGAAAGTTGGAGGTTCTGCACAAAACCCACCGTACGAAGAAGACGGTATTGTCTACTACTTTTGCAGATTTCACCAAGTTTATGAACCTAAAGATAACATGGTGATTTCAAATGACAAGTCAAAGGGTTACTGCAAAGCGAGTATAGCTAAGTGGACGAAGCTTAACACGCTTCGCAAAAAACTTGAAAGTGAGAGTGCAAAAGCTTTGTTAAGTGAAGACTTTGAACTCGCAAAGAAGAAAGCTCAGGAAGCTAAAGAAATTCATGCAAGCTTAAACTTGTATGAAACTTATGACTTTACTAAAGATTGGGAAAACTTTAACAAGTAACTAAACAACTTAAGGACACTTAGATAAACTCTAAGTGTCCTTTTTTTTTATCTAAAATTTTACTAGTAGTTTTGTGTTACCTAAGTTTGTTGTGCAAATACTCTAAAGTTTATTTAGTAGTTTTATAAAGTTTTCGCTACCTAGGTTTGTTGTGGACAATACTTTAAAGTTTATTTAAATATAATTATCAAATAAATAACCTATATAACCTGTTTAACCTGAATAACACTCAAATTTCAAATTTTCAAAAAAACTCGTATTTTTAAGAGTATATATTGAAAAAAAAACAGGTTATATAGGTTATTTGTTTTGAATTATTTTACATTATATTTTATCCAGACTTACCAACACTTTAGACCATTCGTATACAACATGAATATATATTCAATTCGTGTTCATCATAAAACATTATTCAATCCCATCAATGATTTATGAAATAACCTATATAACCCGCTTATTTATCAATGATTTATAATTATATAATAATATCAATGATTTACATCTACAACGAAAACATTGTTATAAATCAAAAATCTCATAATTTTATCTTATTTATTAACGATTTACGCAATAACCTATTTAACCCACTTATTTATCAATAACTTACAGCTAAACTGGACAAAATATTAGTCCACCTTAAAGAATGAACCAAACTCTTAAAAGCTTTAAAGTAAAATAACAAAAACATATTTTTTTTATAAAAATATGTTTACAAAATCAAATTTATATGTTATACGCGTGCGCGCGTTTATATTAATAGAGAGAACTTAAACTAATTAAATAAAGTTCTATATATTAAATAAAGTTCTAAATATTAAATTAAGAGCTTGCTTATTTGGTCTAAACTATTTAATCAGAAGTGAAATAATAAATATTATTCCATTCTATTTATAATTATATTATAATAGAAAATATTGAGTAATAAATTGATAATGTTCAAATGGAGGTAGTTATGACTAGAGAAGAAATCGCTGAACAGTATGAACAGTTCTTTATGAAAAAGTGTGAAGAAAACGAAGCTATTAGTGACTATGAAATTGAAAAAGGTTTCATAGCTCTAATGTACACAAGTCCTATAGCTAAGGATGTTTTGGTAGAAGGTATGTTGAGTATAGAGAACTATAATTACCTTGATGACGACGAAGGTCATAGAGAGCTATACAAGACGTACCTTGAAGAAATGGTAGATAATAGGAGGTAGTTATGACAACTGAACTTGAACAATCATTTGATACATTATTCCAACTAGGGAATGTTTGCTTTGCTAGTGATAGTGCTATAATCCTTAGCTTCACAACTAGGTGGAAAAACAAAGTATCTATTGCAGCTATGACAGCTGCAATATTGGCTCACCATTCTTATAAACATCTTGAGGATGTTAAGACAACTTGTGTAGACCTCAAAAAACTTCATACTCAGTTTGTAGCTAGCTGTG
The DNA here is from genome assembly GCA_034002865.1 of Candidatus Dojkabacteria bacterium. Taxonomy (GTDB): domain Bacteria; phylum Patescibacteriota; class Dojkabacteria; order SC72; family SC72; genus UBA5209. The sequence continues at coordinate 33,154 of JAVEZR010000002.1, read as the reverse complement.
TTCTAAGCCCCAACTACCTTGGCAATCTTACATATGAAACTGAAGTTCCTCTTTATAAGTTTGATTGGAACAGATGGGATGATTCACATATAAGAATCCTTTTAGGGTGTGAGCTGCCTAGCTTTTTGACTGAAGACAATGGCTTCGATGAGGAAGAGCAAGAACAGATTAAGGCGCTTGAAAAGGGTGAAAGCTGCCGTATTGGTATGGAGCTTAAAGTTTCAAGACTTTCTTAATGTATGATGATAGGGCTATAGAAATATAGCCTCTTCATAATATATTAAAGAAGGCTGAACAAATATAAATTACCAAATGAAAGCTAGATAAAAATAATTATTTACAATGAAAAATAATTAGAATATAATTAAATTATTAAGAGGGTATAATGGAATTGTACTTTATGATTGGTTCTATAGTAAGCTGTGCTTTTACAATAGGGTATGCTAAACACCAAATAGATAAGAGCACCTTCTTATTTGC
>JAVEZR010000002.1:0-32574 GCA_034002865.1 Candidatus Dojkabacteria bacterium | reverse complement strand
AAAAATGACTGCACTTGACGATTTCATTGACAAGGACACAGGAGACTACGACGATGACTATTAGTCGGCCTTATCGTTATCATTAAATGCTCTATTCTGAAGGCTTGGAGACTGCAATGTTTAAACTTCGATAATAATCACTTATAGGAAGCTGTTACTATAGGTGATTCAAGCTCAGCGTGTTATTTGATAATGAGAGGTGGCTGTCTACCTACCCAGCCACCTCTTTATATTTAAACATATCTATATAGTTGTATTTAAGTATAAAGAGGTGAATATTATGACCAGATTAACTACAAATACAAATACAAATACAACACAATGTTTTTTATGCGATGGTAGAGGCTACCTACTTCCAAGGGGGCACTATATGTTCATGCCAATATAAAGGTACTTATGTTACAACCAATACAACTACTGCGAAGCAACCAGTTGTTAGTAAAGAGCAATTAATCTCAAAAGAAATAGAAACCATTAGAGAACACCTAAATAAAATAGAAAATTTACTAAAAAGCCAGGAGTAATAATATGCTATATAGAATGAGTCAAAGTAGACCTACTGTATATCTTCGTTTATATAATACAAACGTTGATAAGGCAGTGGTGAACGGTATCCAATTATTCAGAGGGCAGGACCTTAAAGCTGAAGAACTCTTTTATGACTATATAAAGAGTAATAAAAGAGTAGAGTATATACCCGGCTCTTCAAACCGTACAGGTAATTCTAAAGTAGAGCTGACATTCCATTCATTGTATTCAATAATTCGTTTTTATAAACTTGGCATTAGTAACTTTGGTTTAAATGAAACTGAAACAAGACTAGCTGAGTCTTTATTAAGAGAGTATAAAGAAGAAATATTAAAGGACATCGAAGAACTCACAGGAAAAACCTTAGAGGAGCTTTAAATGATTCATTATGTTACATTAGGTAACAAAGGCTCTATAATGCATAGAGGGGCGGATGGGAAAAAGTATATCGATGATAAGCTCCCGCAGCCAAATGTTAAATGGAAGAATACTGAAAATGTAAGCAAAGTAAATAATATAAGTGAGTTACCTAATGACAGACCAATAGCTGTTCATCTAGGGCTTTCTGGACTTATAGCTATAGACTTTGATGATGAGCTCTTTAATTCAGCTATTCAGTTGAATGAGGAGTTGAATGAAGAATATAGATGTACTTTCATAACTAAAAGTGTTGGTAAGATAGGTGGGCATTTTCTTTATAAATATGAAGAAAATTTGCTTACTCAATATATAAATAATCCTAATGGTAAAAAACTAGCTAAGCTTGATAGCTTATATGGTAATACTATGCTGTATATGCCTAACAAGGCTAATCATACTAAAGAGATAGTTAAAATAAGTAATGAACTTATTACTATGCCTATAGCTATGCAGCAGCTGGTGATTAATAGGTATGCTTCTCAAGGTCTTAGAGAAACTAATGTTAAGAATATACAATCAGTTCAGGGCACAAAGTTGGCATTGATAGCTAAGCAGGCATTAACTTCAGATATGCATTTAGAAACATTATTGCATATAATAACTCCTAAAAGATATAAAACTATTATGGAGAACTCTCGCAAACCTCTAATACCTTATCACCCTGATAGATTACCCGACACTGAGTCAGGGCATATGTATTTGGTTGCGCTTAGTGGTGTATTAATGGTAGATGAATCTATAGATGCCACTACCCACAAAGAAGTTATTCTTTATTTAAACAGTTTATTTGGCTCCCCAGTGGAAGAGGCCAGAGTCAAGGCTCTAGTTAATAGGGATGTCCAATCAGAATCATATAATTATAATCCTGAATGGATGAAAACGTCTTTTATTGTGACAAATAAAGACTCTCACCCAGTAGAAATATTTATGTTCACATATAATAGACAAATAAATTATTTGGCTTTTAACCATGTGACTAGTAAGACTGAAAGCTTTAGCTCAGCAGGTGGCATTATAGATTATATAAGTAGTGTTGCTAAGCTTAAGGTAATAAAAGAAAAGCTCACTAAGAGTTCTTTGCACATAACTATAATAAATAGGCCTGATAAGCCTTTTGGTCTAAACTATAGTGATAAAACCTTTAATACCTATGTGTGGTCAGATGAACAGGCTATATTTTATAACCCTAAAGACTACAATGCGATATGGGATGATAGTATAAAAGATTCGGTGTACAATGAAGAACACCCATATTTTCCTAAAGTTACATTAGCAGCGTTAAAGCATGCTATAGGTGATAAACTTCATACTTTGTTTTTACCTTTTATGAAAAGAAAGTTATTAACAAGGGACCATAGTCCTTTGTTTTTTGTGCTGTATGGTGTACCACATTCGTTTAAAAGTGCTATAGTAAATGGTGTATTCAGTAAGTTAACTAAAGGGCGCCACAAAATGCTTGAGGTTGACATAATCTGCGATAAGTATAATGACTGGCAGCTAGATACTGATATTGTGCTTATAGATGAGGTTCACCACTTGTCTACTTTTGATAGAGTCAAAATGATAAGAAAGATAAATGAAATCACAGGTAACAAGTCTATAGCAGGTGTTAGAAGAATGCACGCATCTGTTGATTCAGCAGTATATAATCAAGAGATAACTTTTTTCTTAACAACCAATGCTCAAGTGGCTTTAACTACCGAAGTTAGGGACCGTCGAATGGTTGTGTTTAAAGCGTTATCTACAGTTGCCAGCAAGCTTAACATGACTAATGCTGCTATAGAAAAAGCTATAATTAATGAGTCAAAATATTTTGCTTACTATTTAGCAACTGAAGTAGAAATGCTTAATGGTGATGACTATATAACTAACTATCTGTGGCAAGATGACAATTATCGTATGTTCCAAGAGAATGCCCAAAGTATGGAAGACAAAATAGCTAAAGCTATAGATGACAAAATGCACGAGCAGTTTTTTCATCTATTGCAAGAAGCTGGGGTGCCAGACCACATTGTCGCTAAGAGCTTACATAAGCCTATGAAAAAACCAGGGTATAGTATTCGTTTACTTAATTCAAATGATAGTGTAGCATCCTGCCCAGGTATATTTAACAATACCAGCTTAGACATAAATAAGCTAAGAAAATTATTAAGCCTTATAGAGCACCTTAGTTATGGTGCTACAGATTATGAGCTTGGTACTAGTATCAGAACAGGTTCTAAAAAAGTTGAATGGGATATACAGCCTGGTGGTGTACCAGATAAGCTTATAGACATAATGGATAATGAGTTTAAGTCAAATGACGAAATAGAAATGTAGGAGGTGCTTTATGAAGCGCTATATCGGAACAAAAATAATCAACGCAAAGCCCATGACAAGACAGGAGTACAATGATTTCAGGGGGTTGGGTCGTACCTGAAGATGAAAACCCTCTTGATGAAGGGTACCTTGTTGAGTATGTTGATGGCGGTAAGGCGAATACGCCTGAATATGCTGGTTATGTTTCATGGTCGCCTAAGGATGTTTTCGAGAGGGCATACAAACCAATCGAGAACATGACATTTGGTGAAGCAATAGAAGCTGCGAAACGTGGGCTGAAAATTGCAAGAATAGGCTGGAACGGCAAAGGAATGTTTATCGTTTATCAGAAGGGTTATCCTGACGGTATTCCAGTTCACCCTTGTCTCCAAATGCGTTGTGCAGACGGCACCCCTCACGGCAATGTATGGCTTGCTAGTCAGTCAGACATTCTTGATAACGACTGGCATATAGTAGAATAGTAATAGAGGGCGTATTAGCCCTCTTTAATAAGCTAAATAATATTTTCTATTTACAATCCAAATAAATTTGATATAATAAAAATTAATTAAGGAGGTAAATATGGAAACAAAAGATTTTAAAAAAGTACGAGAAACAACGGGTAGGATAAAAATGTTTTTGATAGCAGTTATAGTTTTGCTAATGTTCTTGTGTTCATATCGTTTTGGTAAAATAGCAGCTTATACAGACGCACTGACTTTACAAGAAGAGCTTAATCAGAAACTGATGGAAGCTGACGATAAGCTAGAAATAGCTAATAGCTATTTAAGGAATTCTAAGGAAATATACGCTGCTGCTAATGCATACCGTTTAGGTATGGAAAAAGCTATATGTGGTAAACATGACCTCGATTGAAATAATGGTCTTAGTTAGTATTGTCCTCGGCTTCATAATTGGTATGATGCTGGGAGTTACTATTGTTTTAGTGGGCTTCTTAAAGGGTTTTATAGACCGTTATAAAGATGAGTGAGGTAATAATGTTTGACTTAAAAGATTTTCTTAATAGTGACGAAGTTAATGCTTATATAACTGGACCAGCTGGCTCAGGCAAAACTACTATGTTGAAAAACTTAGTTTCAGAATTGATGGAAATGGAAGTAACTTTTAGAGTTGTAGCATATACTCATAAAGCTTGTGAAGTATTAGCTAAGAAATTACCAGAAGGTACTCCTATTTCTACTTTGCACAGTTGGCTTATTAAAAGGCCTGGGCTTAATTCTAAAGCTAAAAGTCTTAAAAACTTAAAAATAAGTACTCAGTATGGTACGCCGGAAATTCTTAAAGTTATTATAGTTGACGAGTTTTCTTTTGTTGGTGAGAAAGATTATATGTCAATAGTAGAATTGCAAGATACAGAGTTGCCTATATGTCCTTCATGTAACTCCACTGAAAATGAAGAAATAGATTATGAAGACTATACTGTATTTGATAAATTAAATGAATCCAAAAGATTATTATATGGCTATAGATGTTTAGCTTGCCAATGTGAGCACACAAACTTCGCTACCCCATTAAAGGTTATATATGTTGGTGACTTAAACCAGTTGTCTCCTGTAAATGACATTCAAAGCATAGTTCCCAGAGAGCCTTACTGGACTAAGCTTACTACTATATACAGAAATGCCGAGTCCGCTATAGCTGAACCGCTAGCTTTGCTAGTAGATATACTTGAGGGTAAAAAGGCTTCGCAGATATTACCAGCTAATGAGGACTTTACTAGAGGAGTAGAGGACATAGCTATGGCCTATGCTAATAGTTCTAATAGTTCTAAAATTTTGCTAGCTTACACCAATAGAGCTGTGCAAGCGCATAATGCCTATATACAAGGTAGAACTAATCCTGAGCCTGGTGATATGGTGTACAACCAGACTATGCGGTTGGAATTAATAATTCATGAAGTGATTGATGAATACTATGGCCCAGTAATAACTGTCAATGGAATAATAGATGAAAATACTAAGTATAATCCTTTAAGGGTTATTAATAGTCTGTCATATGTAAAGTTTTATAAAACTCAACTTGGTGTTTTTGCTGGCATATTTGGTTTTGAAGAAAATAAGCGTATTCGTGAAAAGATAGGTAAAGACTTAGTGTCATTAAATAAACAAGGTAAAGACTCTACTCAAGCTTATAAGCTATACAAGACTATTGAAGACTACGTGAGTATACTTGATTTTACTCACTGTCTTACTATACATAAAAGTCAAGGACAGGAATTTGATGAAGTCTATATAGACACTGAAGATTTGAAAATACACCGAGACCCTAAAGAAAAACTTAGACTACTATATGTAGCTATGAGTAGGGCTAAACATAAAGTATTTATAAATAGCAAGTGAGGTGCTAATATGTTAAGAAAATTTGTTGAAGCGCAGCAAAAAGCTGAGAAGGATTTAGAAGTGCATGCTCAAAAGTTGGCTAGACACGCAATTGATGATAACAAAGCCTTTCTTAGTATACACTTGGGTTGTGAGGAAGTAACAGCTGCAGTGCATACTGATGGATTATATAGGTATATTATTAATTTACATACTGGAGCTGTTAGTACTTATAGGGCACCTTTTGAAGCATCTGTAAAGGACACTTGGGAGCTAAGCCAAACTGAATTTATAAGGCGTAGACTCGAATTAGTTTTTACTAATGAGTTAGTAAAGGAAGAGCTGCATGAAAGTTGATAAAAGATTTTTACCTGCTATACAAGAAGTTATCACTTCCTATAAAGAAGGAACACACTTCTCAAATCAATGCCCATTATGTGTTATAGCAGACAAAATCAGTGAAGAATTAGGTCTCTCTAGTTGTTGTGCGTCATGTCCTTGGGTGGTATTCTTTGGTCATGTATGTGCTGACGAAGCCTTAAAAGTTACAACGGTTTCTAATTATTTCTCATCAAATAAAATATCACTTTCAAGAGCTAAAATGCACATAGGTAGACTTGAGAGATGGGTAAAAGCAATTAATGAACAACACGACTTGTCGTCTGAGGTTAAATAAAAATTATATTAAAAATTATAAGATTTCATATTTACATTCTTATAAAAATGAATTAATATATTTTTATGAACAAGACGAACAAAAATATAAATTAGGAGAGTTAAGTCATGGGTAAAAAAGAAGTTTACACTAATGTACTTGGCGAAGTCAATGCTCTTTTTGATAAGCATAATGTCAAAGAAGCTGTTCGCGTAGGTATCCTTGAAATCATCGAGCGCAATGTAGCTCCCAAAGCAGCTGGTGCAGCTGTAGACCTTGAAACGGTTGTAAAACGCGATGAGGCTGGCAACATCACGCACATTAAGTGCCAGGTGTCAGGCGTTTTCCTCCCTGCAGAAGAAAAATACTTTTACACTGAAAAGAACGGAACAGGCGTTGGCGGCACAGGCTTCCGTAGACTTTCTCGCCTCGGCGAAAAAGCACGTAAGGACTTCGATAAAGCACAGAGAGAAGGCCACAAGCAGATTACATTTGAACTTCTTGAAGGCACCCTTTCCCCTGAAGAAGGCAAGAAACGTGTTGAAGAGCTTACTTCACGCAAGCCGGACTTCTCTACTGTTGTAGAGTTCGAAGACACTCCGGCTGCTGACCCTGCATCTGATGCTGGTAACTCTGAAGAAGAAACACCGGCGCTGTAAAGTAAAAGCCCGCTGGGTGTTAGCTATAGCACCAATATGACATTGGTGAAGCTGCTAGCGGGCAAGGTAATTTACCGGCGAGGACGAGGACCTAATAACTTGTACCTCGCCGGTTTTACTCAATATAAAAACAATCGAGGATGTAATGGCTAAGAAACAAAGAAAATTTTCGTTTAAACCTGAGAAAATTATCACACCTGTTGGTGCCCTTTGGTGGTGCTTTGTACAGGGTGATGGACGTGACCAATCAGAAGCTGAAGACGGCAGTAAAATGCAGAAGCTTGCTTCAATAAGATTCAAAACAGACTCACCTGAATGCATAGCGCTTAAAAAACAGATAGACGCTGCATGGGACCGCTTTAAAGCGGAGAATACCGGCATACTGAAAAAAGGTGACGTGCCTAAATCTCTTGGTTATAAAGTTATAACCAATGAAGAGAAAGAAGATACTGATGAGACAGGGTTCTTCTTTAAAACAAACTCATTCTTCCCTAACGGCAAACCTAATAATATAGGCTTGTTTGACAAAAAGGGTAATCCTCTTGACCTTGACGAAGACACTTTCATAGGTAACGGGTCTATGGGTAAAATTCATGGTACGATAGATGCCTATGAATTTAAAAATTCCTACGGCATGACTATATACCTTAAAGGTATCCAGATAGGTAAGCTTATAAAAAGCACTTCTGGCGATATATCAGGCGACTTGTCAGATATGTCAGATATGTTTAGCGATGAAGATGACGAAGACTACTCAACACCTAATACTATGGATGATGACGATATACCGTTTTAACCCATAGTTCCTCACTGGCGGGAGACTTATCCACTCCCGCCATTTTTGTATATTTACTGTATAGTTCAATCAAACTGGAGTTTTTAATGTACAAGATTATTGAAGACCTTTCCGAAGTATCTCACCTTAGCAATACACATCCATTATTTTCAGATACTGAAAGTGATGGGTTATACATAAATTTACGTTTACTGCAAGTTTTTCAACCTGACGTAAATGACTTAGTTTACATTCTTGATACTGATATTTTGGATGAAACAGAAATAACTAATTGGCTTGCACCTAAGCATGCAGTATGGTACAACAGTGCCTATGACTTAGGTTTGTTAAATCTGCCTATGAAAAAATTTGATGATTTATTCTTTGCGGTAAGAACTGCATATCCTTCCTTTCGCGAATACCCACTTGATAAAGTAATCGATAAAATGGGCTATACTCATTTTTACAAAGATATAGATAAGAAAGCTATGCAAAAAGAAGGGTTTAAGAAAGGAGTTAAGCTAACAGCTGACCAGTATAAATATGCAGCTACTGACTGCATAGTTCTTAACAAAATGTATAAGGATGCTAAAATACAGGCAGTTATAGCTAATAATAAAGCTTACCAGCTGGATGTAAAAAGTCAGTATTACGCTATAAGATACCAGCAAAACGGTATACCTATGCACCAAGCTAGTGTAGCTAAAGAGAAAGCTATAGTAGATGAGAAAATAGCTGAGATTAAGCCACAATTAGGATGTTTAAATGTAAATTCCCCTAAGCAATGTAAAAAAGTTCTTGGCACACCCTCAACTAATAAAGAGACTCTTATTCATTTAATAACTGAAGATAAAGGCGCTATAGGGAAAACGGCTAAACTTATATATGACCAGAGACGCCATTTAAAACGTAAAAATCTTTTAGATAGTTACAGCTTCCCAGTAGTAGAAACTAGGTTTAATGTAGCAGGTGCTATAACTGGTAGATTCACTTCCACTGGTGGTAACTTAAGAAGAGGCATAAATTCTCAGCAAATACCAAGAGCTCTTAAGTATTTAATACAACCTCCTAAAGGTTATGTTATAGTTAAGGGTGACTACCCCACCATTGAACTTAGATTTGGTTGTGCTATATTTAAAGAGCCTAATATGTATGCACAACTAGTTGCTAAAATAGATTTGCATAAAGCAGTTGCTGCTGAGGTGCAGAGTAAGCGCTTAGAAGATGTAACTAAAGATGAAAGACAAAAAGCTAAAGCCGTAAACTTCGGCTTTATTTTTGGTATGTCAGATGAGCGATTTAAAGAGTATGCTTTTGTTGAATACGGTGTAGTATTCACTACTCAAGAAGCTAAAGAAGCTAAAGCTAAGTACTTTACTATGTACCCAAATATTAAAAAATACCATGGTGCTGTATGGGAAGGCGTTAAGCGTGGTACCTATGTGTATAGAACAGCGATGGGTAGAGTGGTTAAACCAAAGCTAGGTACTGATGGTATAAATGGGCCAGTGCAAGGGTCAACTGCTGAGTGTACAAAATTAGCTATACACTATGCGGCAAAAGAAACTAATGAAAAAATACTTGAGTACATTATAAATGTAGTGCATGATGAGATTATATTATGTGTGCCTGAGGAGCAAGAAGCTTACTGGTCAGATGTACTTAAACGCAATATGGAGGAAGCTTGGAAACAGATAAGTAAGGCTTCTATAATGCATTATAAAGACATCCCTATGGAAGTTGAAATAGAATATGTTAGATATCAGGAGGTAATTTAATGTGTGAATCTAATGAAGAATACTCAGATATGTCAATTGGCGAAGGAGGTATAGTACTACCACCAGCCAATGAATTCACTGCACTTATTGATGCAGACACAATAGTATATAACGCTTGTGTAGATGCTGAGGTAGAGGAGATAATCATTAAAGATGATTACTCTGAAGAAGAATGGCAAACTATACTGGCTGATAATGGGTGCTCTACCCTAGCTACTGCTATCTCTGTTTACAGATGTAATGAAGAATTAGCTATGGCTAATATAGTAGCTAAAATTCAGAAAATATTCGATTTAACTGGATGTAGAAAAGCCCAACTTCATTTGACTATTGGTAGAGCCGGGTTTAGATATAAACTCGAATCTTCATATAAAGCTAACAGGGTTGATAAAAGAGTACCTGCTGGCCTAGCTAAGATGAAAACAAATTTATGGCTTAATGTAGATGTTAGTGATTCTTTTAAAGCTTTAAATTTAGAAGTATTCGCGCATGAAAATTTTGAAGCTGATGATGCAGTGGTGTTTCTTAAAAAAGCTGACCCCACTTTTATTCTGGTAGCGCTGGATAAGGATGTGCTTAATGCAGTAGCAGGCACACACTTTAACTATTATGAGTCATCTTATCACAACATAGATATGAAATGGTGCGACGTTACTGAGAGTCAAGCCCGCATGTGGCCATATCTACAGTGTATAGTTGGTGACACAAGTGATAATATAAAAGGTTGCCCAGGCATAGGCCCTAAGAAAGCGCTTAAATTCATAAATGAAAACATGAGTGCCTCAGAATTATGGGAAGGTCTAGTCAGGGCATATGAATCTGTAGGACTGTCTCAAATAGAGGCACTAGCTACTATGAACTTAGTAAATATGAATTTGTTAAGTGTAGATAGTAATGGCAACTACTACATAAAAACTTTTGAGCCTGAGGTGTAGTATGCATACTGTTATAGACTTTCATAATGGCATTAAGATATGCGCACATGATGATAAGATGAAGGATATGTTTGTTAAGGAAGTTCTACACAGAGGAGGACGGGAATTAACTAGCTCAGAAATGTCAGCTATACAAAAGTATCTAGTAGACTTTAGCTTTTGCTATGTTGGTGTGCAGTATACACGTGAGTACGACGTTAACACTAAAAAATATAAGTATTATAAAGACTATCACCATACACGTGAGTACGACGTTAACACTAAAAAATATAAGTATTATAAAGACTATCGCCACGCATCATCTATAACTGAAGAAGAGTTTTATGAGGTATTGTATTCATGGTTTCTTAATATTTCAGCTTCTAATGTTGACTCTTCTCGCAAGACAGAAGGACTAATGAAGGAGTCATTAGACACTCCTAAATTAATGTTTAATTGTCTAACACCTGAGTTTGAAAAAGCTATGGTTAAAGTTATGACTATCGGGGCAGCTAAATATGCTAGAAATAACTGGAAGCAAGCTACTATTGAGCAGCAAGAGCATTATGTGGATGCGCTCATGAGGCATTTAAATGCTTGGAGAAGCGGAGAAATAATAGATACTGATTCAGGATGTCCACACTTGGCACACTTAGCATGCAACGCTATGTTTCTGCATTTTTTCGATACTGAATCGGCTACACTAAAAGCAAGCGTAGCAGCTATAGCTAAGGAGATAGAAGATGAGTAAGCACTCACTGACAAATAATGAAATACCAATAATGCATGTATTGAAGTTAATGCATTATATAAAAGAAGGAAGGTCTGTGCCAGTAAATGGTTTTAAAACTTCTAATACAGTAGAGCTCATTAACCAAACGTTAGTATTTGATGCTAATGAGTGTTGTGAAATACATATAGGAAACTTTAAGCCGTCACTTACTTATGTAGAAGAAGAAATGGACTGGTATCTTTCACAATCGCTTGATGTGTCAAAAATAGGTAAGACAGCTAAGATATGGGCGCAGATTGCTGATGAAAATGCTAAAATAAATAGCAATTATGGCTATCTTATGTTTAGCGCTCAGAATGGCAGTCAGTTTAATAATGTTGTTAAGGAATTGCAAGCTGGGCCTAAAGACACTAGAAAGGCAGTAGCATACTATACCAACCCATACATGCACTATTTAGGTGGTAATGACCATATATGCACTATGTATGTGAGCTATCTTTTTAGAGACGATAAGCTTAATGCAGTAGTTTCTATGAGAAGCAATGATATACGGTATGGGCTTATAGGCGCTGACCTATTATGGCAGCAATTTATGCTTAAAAAAATAGCTGGAAAAACAGCTAGAGAGGTAGGAAATATCTATTGGCATGCGGCTAGTTTGCATTTGTACGATAGACATTTCAATGACCTTGATAAACTTTTTGGAGGAAGTAATGATTAACCACAATGCGACGATAAACTCTATAGAGTCTCTTATGTCACGACTCGTAACTAATGGTGAAGAAGTAGAAGTTCGCGGCAAGAAGATGCTCGAGCTTACTAATATCACATTAGCACTTGACGTTCACAATGCCCAAGAGTGCTTTTTTAACTTTGGGCAGGATTTCAAATTTGACAGGGCAGCATACTTAGAGGAAGTAAGTTGGTTTCTTAGTGCTTACCCTAGAGTAGACTTAGAGAGCCCAGATACTCCCAAGAAGTGGAAAGGGGCGGCCGACGCTAATGGCTTTGTGTTTAGTAACTATGGGTTTTTGATACTCAGTCCTCACAATGGCTATCAGTTATCCTCAGTTATAGCTGAGCTTAAAAAAGACCCGCAGTCAAGAAGGGCTGTAATATACTACGCTAATCCTTTCATACATAAGTTGTCTGAAAATGACCACCCATGTACTGTATATGCTGCCTATACTGTGCGTGAAGGCAAGCTGAATTCCTATATATCTATGCGTAGTTGTGACCTTAAGCGCGGATTTATAGAGAGTGACGCTGCATGGCAGCTGGATGTGCATAAGCTTATAGCTAAGGAACTTGACATTCCTATGGGTATACAGCATTGGCACTTTGTAAATATACATGTGTATGACAAATATGTGCCTTCACTTAAAAAAATAGTTGAAGACATGAATTTTTGGAGGAAGCAATAATTAAATAAGAATCCATAGAACGACCTGTGGTGATACATAAATTTTATTTTGATATATTATATATTGATATAAATTAAATATCATCACAGGTCAAAATATGGGCCCATATTTTGACCTGTAACGAGATATAAATAATCATATAATATATCCCTATTACATGATTATTTATATTGCGATACAGGCTAGAATTAGGAGGTATGATGGCTATAATTTTAATCAGTGATTATATAAATAATCACATACAAAACCAAGGTATGAATGCTACTGAAGTAGCAAACAAGCTTAAAATGTCAAAGTCTATGATTAGTGAATATAGGAAGAATAGATTTTTGGCATCTATAGATGTAGCTATGTTAGTCTACATGTTAGATGGTGTGGTATTGCATCCTTTCTCTGAAGAAAGTTTAAAACATGAAATAATGCGAGGTAAATTTTATGACACTTGATGGAATAGCCTTTAGGTTAGACTGTTTGACTAAGGTTGACGACAAAATAATGGTGCTAGAAGAAGCCACTGAGTTCTGGGCTAGGGAGCGTGGTTTAATTCCTAATGACGACTATAATATGCAGTTACTTAAGCTTGGTGAAGAAATCTATGAATTCACTAAAGCTAATACTAGCGTTGATAAAGTAGATGCAGTAGGTGATATTTTAGTTGTATCAGTGACACTGAGGCATAGAGCTAAAACACCATTCAAGCCTTTCGTCTGCTCATTTAAGCATTCAGATAGCACTGCTATAGTAGATGTTTTTTTAAGACTTACTAGAGAGGCTATCAAAACGCCTGGTGTAGGTAAATTTCAGCAGATATGGGATGCTTTGCCTGGTGGGGATAATTACAAGTTAGATTGCTGGTATGAAGCTCTTAAAGTTATATGGGATAGAAAAGGTAAAAAAGTAGGTAATGACTTTATAAAATCGGAGGATTTACATGGATAAGAAACTTCTTTTTGTGGACACTGAAACTACTGGCTTAAGTAAGTTGACTAATGGTATTATAGCTATATCTTTATTAGTAGATATAAATGGCGCATTAGTTGACCAGTTGACACTCGAAATCAACCCACTATCATACAAAAGGCCTATAGCTATATCTCCCAAAGCGCTAGAGATAAATGGCTACAAAGAAGAGCAGTTTGCTGGGTTCTTGCCAGCTAGAGAAGCCCTTACATCTATAACTGCACTTATGGGCAAGTATGTGAATAAATATGACGCTAAAGATAAATTTATTTTTAACGCATATAACTCAGAGTTTGATGCCGGCTTTTTGCAGGAGTTGTTTATTGATTGTGGGTCTACTGCCTATGCTAATTACTTAGACTATAGGCACTTAGATGTATATGCACTTGTAAAATATCTGGTGCATACCGGTGCTATAGGAACGGGTTATAGACAAACCCTTGAAGCAGCTTGTAAGGCTACTGGTATTACTTTGAGTGACGCCCACAACTCCTTATCTGATGTGCTAGCTACTAGAGAACTGCATCATTACTTGGTTAACACTTATCTTGGCGGTGTAAAATGCGTATGATTGAACAGTGTAAAGCTACGGATATAAGCAAGCTAAGCACTAAACAGCTTATAGCGCTCACAAAATCCAACCCAAATGTAATGGTGTCCACCAAGTATGATGGGCATTATATACAAATACATAAAAGAGGTAGAAATATATCATTTTTTACCTCTGGTAATAAAGAGTTTAGATTGCCAGCGCTGGAGAGATTGATATGCTCTGGGCTTAAGCATCTAGATGAAGAGTTCATACTAGAGGCTGAGTATATAGGTGCTAGCAAAGGCAAGCTTGGAGATAGGAGATTTGCTGGTAACACCACTACTTGGAGAACGGAGTTTTCTAAAGGTATCCACAGTGAAATAAACGTGGCTAAGGAAACTTTTGTAGTGTTTGACATAATAAATGCTAGTGCCTATGGTAACTCCTATCCAAACTTTGAAGATAGACTACGTGTACTTAATAAGCTTGAGCTGACGGGTCTAGTGAAGGCAAAACACACATTAATGTCATTTAGTGATGCTGCTAAAGTTGCTAAGGAACTAGTAGCTCAGGGCTGGGAAGGCGCAATAGCTAAATACCCATCACACATGTATAAACCAGGTAGTAGAGTTAAGACAGCTCTTAAAATAAAGTTCAGGCCTACTGCTGATTTAGTATGCATAGGTTGCCTATCAGGTGAAGGTAAATACTCTAATATGATAGGGTCATTGGTATTAAAAGACCCTATTACACTTGAAACGGTTAATGTTGGCAGTGGGCTTACTGATGAATTGAGAGCTAAAGGTGTTGAGTATTTCATAGGTAAAGTTGTAGAGATTTCCTATGATACTAAGCATGAATCATATATACAGCCAGTTTATCAAGGATTAAAATAATGGGGCCTGTTAGCTTAAGTTGGTGGGTAGGTGCTGCGATGGAAAGACAAAAAAGGTTTGATAAAACACTAATGGCAACAGCTGAAATATGGGCTGAGTTGTCATCAGCTACTAAGCGTAAAGTTGGCGCTGTATTAGCTAAAGATAATAGGGTGCTTGTTACTGCTTATAATGGCACACCTAATGGGCTTGACAACAATTGTGAAATGCTGAGTATTCCTATGCTTTTAGAAGGCATAAATAAGCTGGTTACTAAACCTGAAGTAGTACATGCTGAGCAGAACTTAATAGCTTTTGCAGCTAAGAATGGCATTGCAATGGAAGGTGCCACAGTATATATAACACTTTCACCATGCATGGAATGCTCTAAGCTTCTTATACAGACTGGTATAGAAAGACTAGTGTACAAAGAAGAATGGGAAAACTCTACAGAAGGTCTCAGACTTCTTAAAACTGCTGGCGTAATAGTAGAGCAATTGGGGGAGGGCGCTTTATGACTATTGAACAATTAGAAGAACTTTTAAGAAAAGAAATTCTACACACCTTTCCTGACTTAGAATCTGAGACTAATTCATGGTTTGGTTTAGTATGTACTGGTCATTATAAAGATAAACAAGTCACATTTATTCCTGAAGGTAAGTATACTAAATTATTGGCCTTTAAAGGTGTAGATTTACTTGCATCCACTTGGGTATTTAATGCCACTACTTGGGGTGAGTGCTTTTTAGAAGCGCTTAAAGGTATAAAATTAATACATGGTAAATGCCATGAGTGAAAGTCAAATACAAGCAAAGGTGCTTAAATACCTACGTGACCGTAATATATATCACTTTAAACTTGTTAGAGCAACTACATCTGGACATCCGGATGTAGTTGCTTGCTATAATGGTATATTTATAGGTATAGAGTTAAAGCAACCCGGTCTCACAACAAATGAATTACAAAAAGCACAGCATAAAGCTCTTAAAGCTAGTGGTGGTTATGTAATTGTAGCTACCTCCACGGAAGATGTAGCTGAAATACTAAATACTATAGATAGGATACATCATATATGAGTGAAATAAAACATCCTCTTAAGCATCAGCTTGCTAAAGCTAAAGAACTATATTCCATGGTAAAAACTAAAGGGTACGCCTACTTAGTAGGCGCACCAAGAAGTGGTAAAACTTATACTGCACTATTGGCGTTAGAATTATCAACAGCAAAATCAGTACTTATATTGTGCCCAAAGGCAGCAATAAATGGCTGGAAGGCTTTTATAGACCAGCCATATCTGTCTAAAAAATATACAGTTACTAACTATGAGCAAATGGGTTCAGTTGAAACCACTGGGCCTAAAAATCGCCAAATTAAAATACCTAAATTGAAATTAAATGCAGCTGATTATGACTGTATTATAATAGATGAATCACATAACTTTGGTATAGTGGGTAAACCAAATGGTCGTACCTTGCTATTAAAAACTTTATGTCAAAGTCTACCACACATACATTTATCCGGGACTCCTTGGATAGAGACTCCATGTAGTATATATTACCAGATGAATATATCCAAGTATAGCCCATTTAAATATAAGAACTTCTATGAGTTCTTTAAAGTATACGGTATACCAAGCAGTATATATACTGCTCATGGAATAGCGCCGTGCTACAAAAAAGCTATCCCTGAGCTAGAGATAGAAATAGCTAAGTTTTGTATTTACATGACTCAAGAGGACGCTGGCATATCAGAAGATTTGCAAGCTAAGGATGTAGTACATTATATAACTCTCAATGAAGAGACTAAAAAACTCTATAATGCAGCAATTAAGAAACGCGTTATAGTAGTACAGGGAGAAGAAATAGTACTAGATACTAAAACTAAAGAGAGAGTTTTGTTACACATGTTAGAGGGTGGGACACTTAAGCTATATAATAAAGTATTTAAACTTGGTAATACTGAGAAGATAGACTTTATAAAAACTAACTTTGGTGATACTGACAAAATAGGTATAATGTGCCATTTTACTCAAGAAAGAGACTTACTAAAAGCACATTTTAAATATGCTAATATCTATAGCTCAGTATCACATGCTGAAGGAGTAGACCTTAGCCACTTAGAGCATTTTATAATATACTCTAATAACTACTCAGGAGTTAAACATGTGCAAAGGCGCGATAGAATAGTTAATATAAATGGTAGTGCATCATTATTAGTACATCACTTATTAGTGGCTGGGGGAATATCAGAACAAGTATATGAACTTGTTAGTTGCAAAAAAGACTTTAATAATGAAGTCTATAAAAGAAAACTATTGGAGGATTAAAATGATTATAGTTACTGACAAAATGGCATACCCAATTAAGATAACTAATATCGATATAATTGATGACGTGATAATTTATCTTAGAAACAAATTACTTATAGTGGGGCAGATGCCTAGTCTACTCCTAATTACTGGCGAAGAGAAATTAGCTATACATAAAAGCTTAGCAGATAACTATCAGCTCAGAAATACTGAAGATTTGACTGAAAACCCACAATATTTTGGAATGCAAGTAATTGTATTAGGTAATGAAGAGAGCATTTAGCTCTCTTCACCATTATTTGCGCCTATACCTAATGCTCCTAGCATAGAATATATATCCCATTTTACCGGCTTATCAGGTATTTCTTTTATTGTCAATTCCCATACTGGTTTGCTATCTGCTATGCCAGCTTCTTTAAGAGTATCAGCTGGTAATGTGCTTAAAAATGACAGTATATGAAAAGCCTGGTCTTCCATGTTAGCATCATGAAAATCACCTTGGTAAGAAGCTATTAGTTCTCTTCTAGTGCGTACTGGTAATGCATCAAGTGTGTCAAAAGCATATGTTATTTGTCCATCCTGTAGATTGCCAGCTTCTATGTTATCGATTATAGAGGGCAAGGTTATATTACTTTTTTTCACTTCTATGCGTAATCCTTGTTTCTCTAGCTTACGTCTTATATCTGGTAAAATAGATTTATTAAGATTATTATAAAATTTAGTCACACCTTCTGAGCCAGCTAATGCACCGTGTCTATCTATAGGGATAACTATTTTTTGCAAACCGCTCTGCATAGCCTGGTCAATAGCATCTACTATCATAAATTGGTGAAATTTGTCAGGCTTCATAGGGAAGTTCTGGACTATGCGTCTACCATGCACATCAGTAGCGTCGAATATTCTACTTACTTCATCTATAGATGCCTGTGTAAACTCTTGAGTATTAAACTCATTTAATATGGTATTGTATAATTTACTAATAGCATCATTTTTTACAGTTCGGTTTAATATGGCAAGCCTACCAGTAGCATTGTTCATAGCTTCTAGTTCTTCATTAGTTAACTGCCCTTCTTGAGCATTTGCAAGAACTTTGGAAATAGTATTAGAATTTTTTTCAAATACTTGAGCGCCTTTTCTTTCCGCTTGCAGCCAATCTGATTGAAATTCATCTAAAACTAAAGTGTCACCTATTTCAGGTATGTTCTGCACATGTGACCTATTCCATCCTAGTATTGCATTATTAGGGATAGGACTGGTAAAATGCTGCTCTGGTTGCATAGTAGAATCAGCTCTAATATTAAACCCAGTTTCTTTATAATTATTTAATTCACCGAGCTGATTAAAGTTTTCAGTTATCTCTTTATAGGCTCCTGAGAAGTTGCTTTTACTAATTTTAGCTGGGTTAATGTAGTTAACTTTATCAAGTGCTTGTTTAGCTGTAAATGTTTCAGGAAATCCTTTAGTTGTTAAGTCTACTTCGTATGGAGATACACCTTGATTAGCTAAGTAGTTACTAAAGGTCTCTCTAGTAAACTGCTGATTAGGGGACTTAGTAGCTATATCTTTTATTACGTCAGTAGCTTTATATGTGAAATCTATTTTACCAAGCGCTTTAGTGAAAGCATCGCATTTCATTTCTTTCCTCCACATTCGACTGCTAGCTGGTGTAACTTAGAAATTACCGTGCTACGCGCATCTTGTAACGGTAGCTCCACATTTAAGTCTTTCTTAACTTTGTTTATCAAATTTGTAGTTTCAGTGTCAACTAGATTGTTTATAAGGTCTACATCAGTTTCTTCACCGGTGAGCCTTAACCCATTACCTATACTTCTATATCTAGTTTTTAAATCTGAATCAATAATATCTATATATTTATCCAGATTTACATCTTGTTTGATGGTTGAATTTGAGTTGTAAATCCCTCTTAATAATCTCTGTTGAGTAGGGTTCATACTAGTACGTGGAGTATTTGAGCTCCTAACGGTATCTAATTTACCCGTTCTACTAAGAATACCATAAGCAGGTGAAGAGTCTAGTCCTATTATCTCCCCTTTATCATTTATTATAGGAGGGTCATTAAGCATAGTTGCTGGGCCCCAAACTATATCTGGACGTTTAGCCAATTGTTCTTTAGAGTAGAATTTACCAAATACTTCTTGGCGACGTTTATATTCATTAAGTAACTTGTTATAGGAAGCTTCAAAGTCTAACGCCTCTCTTTCTAACCTGTTATCAGCTTCTAATGTCTTTCTTAATGCTTTTATATTGGAAGCGTCTAGCGGGTTATTGTAAACTCTTTCAGTACCAGAAATTAAATCTTTTATTCTCTGATATACCGTAGGCTTAGTAACCCTTACTGAATCACCAGTCTGCCTAGCGAGTGCTAGTACATCAGCCTTTTCACTAGGTATAAGCATTCTTATATAGTTAAACAAGCTACTAGCAACTTCATATTTAAGTCTAACTACAGGGTCAGTAGTCAGATATGACTGAAACTTAGGCACAGTAATTTTACCAGCAACCCTAGCTAAGTTAACATCGTTCTTAAAAACATTTGACATTCTATGTATAGTGTCAACCAGCTGTTTAGCCTCCGGAGAATGCCATTTAGCCTTAGAAAGTTCATCAGATAACGCACCGAATGCTATAGCTCTATGTCCACCGACTTCTCCAACCGAGAACTTATCAACAATATTATTTATTACTGAGCCTTCAATTTTGGTTTTTGTTTTATTGCTAAGCTTTTCCATTACCTCATAAAAAGTGTCATCACCAGCTGCTATATATTTAGACAGGTTTTGAATTAGTGTTTGCGGTGATATACCCGGTCTATTTATAACTTTAGCTAGAACATTCTTTTCAAGTCTCTTCATTTCGCTATAGTTAGCTTTAGCCTTACTCCAATTTTCTTTCCAAAGTGCGGCCTCAGGTATAACTATATCTGCTTGTGTAGCTATTTCATTATCTATAGTTTTTACTACATCTAATAATGCACCCTTATCTGAAAAGCTTATAGACTTGCTGGCAAACATTAAGTCATTGACAGTCTCTCTCAAGTCTATAAGGTCTGAGAAGGTTCTTCCGTCGGCAGCATCTTCAACTTTAGTAAGGAGGTTAAGATATCTTTGCTTGACAGTAGGGTCCTCTATTCTCTGGCCTATTCTCTCTATAATAGGCTGAAGCCCGAGTTTATTATAATCAAAAGCATATCCTTGAGAAAACTCTCTAGAAGCATCTTTTACTGATTCATAAAACTTTCCTACCTCATCGGTATAGCTAGAAAGCTCATTAGTAACTACATCATATATAGTTTCATCACCAGTATTAGCAAGCTCACTAGATGCTTGTCTAAGTGACGCAGCTCTCTTAACAACTGAGTTAGCCACATCTGCTGAACTAGAAGGGTTAAATAGTGATGCAGCACTCCAGACTGCCTCGCCACCAGGCTGGGTAATAGATAAGGACACCAAGTCTTTTTGTGCTTCAGTACCAGCTAAAGGTCCTATTAGTTCTTCAAGACTCTGGGTAATCTTGGTAGCCTGCTCAGCATCTATGCCATAGTGCTGTAATGCAGCTCTTTTAGCACCTTCCATATTGCCAGCTAAAACTTGGTTATATATCTTAGATATTGCTTTTCCTGGTAACTTCATAACCATAGGTCCTATTACACTACCTATAGCATCAGTTACACCTGCTTCTTTCATCTGTTGCTTTATCAAGTCATCACTTACTTTTTCAGTAAGTTTTAATTCATTAGCTTCTATATCTATCTTTTTGCCTATAGCAGCACCAGCAGCTGAGAATACACCTCCTCCTACAAATGCTCCTACACCTGCACCCACTGGGCCTAGTGGGGCACCGGCAGTTGCACCAAGTTTAGCCCCAGTTAAACCAAGAGCAATGCTAGCACCTATTTCAGTTCTAGCATCCTTAAGTATTTGCATTATGCTACTATCTACTTCCATAGATTCTCCATTAAAATCTACGTAAAGTGAGTCATATTCATATCTAGGGTTTTCAAAGCCTTGTGAAGCAAGTTCATTAACTATGCGCTGTCTATTAGCAGACACTTTTTCAGTGGCTCTTGCTCTAGCCTCGGGGTTCCATATACCTTTTATAGCATCTAAACTCTGAGAAGGGGTTTCATATATTCCCTCCATAGTAGATACTATATCACGAGCTTTTGCAGGAGTATTAGGCCTATTAATATTCTGAAGTCTTATATCTTCAGGTGTCATTACTTCTTTCCATGACATGCTATTAGGAGGCAGTTTAGGGTCTTTTACTGGTCCTTGTATTAAAGAATGATTAGAGGGCCTACTAGGACCAGCCACCTCTATTTCAAAGCCTGCAGGCAGCTCATTAAAGGTCTTCTGTGTGTTCTGTGTCTTCTGTATTACAAAACCTTCTGGTAATGAATCATATTCAGCCATTATTCTACTCCCATCTGAGGTCTATTGGGCTGCTGATTTATAGCTTCCCTAGGAGACATCTGACCAGGCACTACCCCAGCTTGCATAGCGCCAGCCATACCCTGGCTGAGCATTAACCCAGTATCCTCAAGTATTTTGGCTACCTCAGGGCTGTACTTAGTATTCATAGCTTTGACTGAGTAACTAGCCATTTTAAAGTATCCAGCGGGGTTAACAGTACTTATTATATTACCTATAGGACTGTTCAGCACCTGTTCAAGCATTATTTGGTTACGCTCTTCTTCGTCATTGTAGGCTATAGTATCAACCGACAAATCTGCTTTTGTGAAAGCTATGTCAGTATCTTTTGTAGGTATGGGGGCTACTATTAAGTCCCCATTTTCATCTTCTAAAGGCTCACCAGTAGCAGGGTCTAGCACCTCTTCATACACCGGGCGCATAATAGGCTGCCCATTTTCATCTGTTTCCCCAGTAGGCATGAGTAGTGGCTGGTTCATAGTTACCCATCGAGTACCAGAATAAGTGTCACTTACTCTTATAACATCATAAGAAGTAAAGTATTGTTTAACAAGATTTATTATATCCCATCCTAACAATCTATACCACTGCTCCATTCTAGAAGTGATATATCTAAGGGCTATCATAGCAGCATTCTGTTGGAGACGCACTTTCTTTCCGCTATCACTAGCATAAGACATACCTAAGAAAGCGTCATTTATAGATAGCATTCTTTGTATTCTTTCTATGGCCTTATCTATGATTGTGTACTGGTCAAGTACTTCTCTAGTTAAGTTCTCTATTTTTATGCCTTGCAAAGATTTAACAGGTATTACAGCATTCACTCTATTAAACCTAGTAGTAAACTCTTCTAAATCATCAACTGCATCATCTTGAACAAAAGCTTTTTGTGTGTTAACCATCAGCTGAATTTTAGCTAACGCTTGATTTATTATATCCTGGACTGGTAGTATTTCTCTAAATACACCATAGTATTCAGTTCTATTACTGGTATGCAGTTTATGCACTCTATAAGGATTTTTAACTTCCTTATAGGTTATTTCTTTTTTGGAGAGTATTATTTCGTCGCTCCAAAATATAGACCAAGTTTTACCTGAGTCATCAGTTATTATAGAGTGCACTACCAAGAAGTTGTCGAAAATCATATATTGCCCATTAAACTGGCTATTATATGTGTAATCAAACTCAGCTTCAGGTATGCTCAAAAAGTTCTCATATGCATTAAGCTTATCTACTCTACGCGGAAAGAGCGCTTTAACTTCTTCAGTAGACATCCACTTAAATCTATGTATAAATCTACTATCAGAGTAGTCATCTTTTCTACTCATAGGGTCAAGTATTATTTCAAGCGAAGGCACATGGGATAGCTCTATCTCATACTTAGGTCGGCCGAATACATCGGTCTCACCAGTCTTTTTCACATCCATATAGGCGCATATTAATCCAGTAAGAAGCAGGTCAGATTTTACTTTATCACTTTCAGCATCAAAGTTATTAACTTTGAATATATAATCAAGTACATCATTCAATATAGCTGCAGTATATATGTCATCTTCTTGTACTGGGTCAACTCTAAGGTCATTTACTACTGTTGAGTAATACCCAAGAAGAATTCTTGTATACATCTTTACAACGTTAAAAGTTTCAGGTGGCGCCCCTCTTTCAGAGAAAATGTCAAGCTGCTCTTGAGTAAACTGGCGATTGTGAAAAAAATCTAGAGCTTTAATACTCTCTTGTCTTGATGATAAAAAAGAGTCATACCCTACTTTAAAAGTGTCTTTTAATGTTGCTATATCTGCTTTCATTATTGGCTCACCCACTTACCATTTGAGTATATAAGAACTTCACCAGTATCAGGGTTAATAGCCCTAGTACCTTCGCGAGGGTTTTTATTGTTATTATTTCCGACTACCTCTCCTTTGCTAGGCTTAACAACATTAGAGGTATTTTTGGTATCCATAGCTTTAAGAGTGTTTTTAAATTTCTGTTCAGCAGCCCCAAGCATAAAATGGCCTATTATAGGGTGCCCTATACTTCTTTTAAGCGCCTGTAACTCTGACAACTGACCCTCTATCGCAGTCTTGAGCTTGACTGCAACTGCTTTATCTGCCATGTAT
Organism: Candidatus Dojkabacteria bacterium; assembly: GCA_034002865.1. GTDB lineage: Bacteria > Patescibacteriota > Dojkabacteria > SC72 > SC72 > UBA5209. Next base: position 8,808 of record JAVEZR010000002.1, on the reverse strand, counting down.
AGGCTACCATACGCTCTAGAGAAGTCTCTCATTTCTGCAGCTGGTAACGTGGCACCATAGAGTGAGTTTCTAACACCAGTCATAACCTGTGAGTAAGCTGCCTTTGCTTCATTAGATTTTGAGCCAGATATAAACTGGTCAATGTCAGTAAATAAGCTATTAAGCAGACCGACATCTTGGTCATTAAGTTTAGAAGCTTTACCAAAATCTGTAGCCATTCTTTCAAATTTACCTATTTCTTTTCTATCTGTAGCACTAAGTTTAGTCTTAGTTGCAGATATCAAAGGATATATCTCAGAGTATACTTTACTATACTCAGGATGGTCAGTTGTATAAGCAGTTTCATAATAATCAGGGTGTGATATAAGTATGTCATCAGCTATCTGCTCAGCAGTAGCTATATCTTTACCTGTAGTAGTTTCTTTACCATGTATTTGAGCGTTTATAAAGTCTTTACCAAGGCCTGGCTGTATTCCTTCAAGATACTCATAGTTTTGCTGTAAAACAGATTTTTTACCGCCGGTAGTTTTTATAGTAAGAAAATCTTCTATATTAGCATTTGGGTTTTTAGCCATCCATTTCTTAAGTAATGTCAGCTCGGTAGCTGCTTGGTCATTAGCTATATTTAACCCAGTATTGGTCAGCTCTCTACCTTTATTAATAGCTTGCTGGCCTTCGTTAACCAGTTGCTGCTCTCTGGGAGACATGGCTTTTATTAAAGCATTCTTACCCTTAGCTGAAACCTCTAAAAGCATGTCCATTTTGTCAGTAGCATACATACTTTTTAAAGCCCCAGACATAGATAAGGCGTCTTCAAAGCTTCCTACATTAAGCCCATTAGGACCCATGTACAAGGGATAAGCCTTTCTAAAGTCAGTCAACTCTTCAGCGTCCATAGTATTTATACTAGTAATCTGCTCATCATCAAGTCCACTTCTTCTAAGAGCAGCCAAGTGTGCAGGGTCCTCTAAATTTAAACTAACTACTGACTCAACCCCAATGCTACTGAAAGCTTTTTTGATACCAGGATTATTCTGAATGAATTTATTTATGTTTTCTGTGCTACCGTTCTTAGCATAGTCCTCGAGTACATTGCCAAACATATACTGAGTATTTTGAATTTTCAGGTTATTAAGTTCATTTCTGGTTTCTATAAGCTGACGCATGATGTCGTCGTCTGTGCCAGTCATAGGCTTAAACCCGCCCTTACCGTCTCTTTCCAAGCCACTTTTAGCAGCCTCTAAAGCTACTGCTTCTTCCTGCAACTGGCGTCTTTTCTCATAGCCACCACCTGCACCAAAGCCTACAGCAGCCCACCCAGTTAAATTATCACCAACAGCCATTATACACCTACCAGTTCATTAAGTTTAGCATAATCAACAGCTAGGTAGCCACTGATTTCTCCTATAGCTTCGGGATATATATCTGCTATCTCTTGAGCAAGTACACCTGTTGCTTTACCAACTAAACCTAGTTGTTTAGCTAAAGCATTCCACTCCCAAGAGTATACATTTATTCCATTTACTTCATCTATAAAAGTTATATTACTTTTAAGTCTAGTATCTGAAGCAGCTATAGCTTTGCCACCTAGATAACTACCAGTTGCATTTATACCACTAGAAATCATTCCACCCAGATTCTGCAGTGACCCAGATAATGCAGTGTTAGCATATGACCCTTGTATACTAGCTAAATTTGAGTATAGCTGTGTCTGAGAAGCCATATTGGCGTTATAAGCATTACCTATGTTGCCAGTTTGCCCAGCCATAGTTCCAAGCATTGCTGAGCCTTGCCCAAGCCCTAAACCAAGGAAATTCATTTTTTGCTGGGCTACAGTGTCATCAGCAGTAGCTCTTATGATAGCTCTATTTTGAACTGATGAAGACAAAAGAGCAGTTTTTGCTGCGGCTTCCATACCGCTGCCAGACATACCTCTTTGTGCCAGCATTGAGTTAAGTTCGGTATTAGCTCTAGAGTACTCTTGTGCTTCTGCAGCTAAAGCTCTATTTGTATATTTTGTACCACTAAGATTATTATAATATTCTCCAAGATTTTCCTGAATGCTGCCGAATGCTTTCTCCCAGTCAGCATACTGCTCTTTAGTAAAATCAAGCTGTTCTTTCTGAAAAGCTATGTTATCCTTAGCTATCTGCATAGAAATCTCTGAAGCTTGATTAGTAGCATTAACTGCGTTTTTCTGGGCTTTTTCTGCACCAGCGTAGTCAGTAAGTCCTACAGTATCAGTGACTTTTCCAATTAGTCCACCACCGCCACCCATATTATAACTCCTTTTTATAGGCTATATAATCTACAGTAGCCCCTAATTTCAAGGTAAAAATTTTGCCCTCTTCCGTTCTTGCTTCAGAATGCCAAGTTTTATAACCTAGCCTACGAATTTCATTTTCCATATAGCGCACCAGCTTTAATGAGCTCTTCCTAAACTCTGGCTCAACATATATACCAGAGCAGAATATTTTATCTACTGTGAGCTCATAGGTGGTTATAAAGCCCACTAGTTCATCTGTGTCAGTAAACAAACCCAGTGCTCTAAAGAAAGGTTTTTGCATTTCACTAGCTACTTGCACTGTGCTAGCAGAAATAGAAACACTAGCTTTATTTATAGCACTATACATCTTATTAAATAATACTATAAATGGCATAAAATGTAAATCATTAATGTATTGAATTTTCATTTTACCCTCAAGAAAGTTTACTTATAATTTCATTTACTTTGTCTAGTATCTCTTGCACTTCTTCAGTAGTTACTGGATTAGACAAAGTAATTGTAATAGGCACAATAGCTACTTTATTAATCTTTTTATCGATTAAATTTTGCATTTCACTAATGTCAGCTTTTTTCCTTATAGAAGTTACTATATTCTGGAGTAATCTTCTTATTACACTAAAACTACTGAATGTATTAGGTATATGTAAATTATCTGCCATTTTGTCTTCCTTCTACTTTATATTCAATTTCATATAACTCACCAGTACCTTTTATATGCAGCTCTATATAATATGAAAACTGATAATTTGTTGGAACTTTTATTTCAGTAAAACCATCATCTAATGCTACTGATAGTGCTAGTTGCCCGTCAAATTTTATATCCAATGTGACATCTCCAGCACTAAATGTGTAGATATCAGAATAAGTTTTTCTATTAGAAATAGACCCCTCAGATAGCTTTCCGGTTAAAAATTCAGCAATTCTATTGCTGGTTCCTTTAAAAAGCTTAAATAATTTATCTTCAGAACTGTAGACAACTTCATCTATATCTGTAATATACATAACATCAACAATATCAGAAGGCAAAGTATACTCTTTAAAAACTATAGCATTATACCTAAAATCAAGTGCTAAAATTCCAGTAGTGTGAAATAAAAAGTATTCATTATCTTTAACTACAGCTTTAATAGGCTCATAATTAAAAACCTTAAACTTGTCAGCACTTACTAATTGAATAGCGTCTCCCATAGAAGTGCATATACCATCAAGTGACTGCCATAAAAGACTACCACTAACGAATTTTATAGTTTTGTGGGCTATACACCCTTGCTGGTCGTCAAGGAGAAATTTGCTGAGCGTATCAGGTGAATTACCAGTTATGATATAAGTTTTATTTCTAAGGAACACTAACAATCCATTAGCAGTGGCCCCTATACCTGTAATATCATTTTCAAATGTAATACTATAAAATGGGTTCCAAGCTTCTATTAACCCTATTTCACTATACCTAAGAGTATTACCTAATGCAGCAAAAAGCATTGTAGCATATTCAGTGAAATACTTAGCTTCTCTAGGAACCGGGTAATTATAAGTTGTCAGGGCCTGCCCAGAATAACTAATATTACTATCATCTGAGTCAACTATTGGAGAACTAGTTTCTATTTCCTGAACTCTTATCATATATTCACTATCACCACCTAATCGGTAAATGTATAGCATATACTCATCACCTGGTGGTGGAGCTATAGGAATAGTAATATTTATTATAGAATGTTCAACTGTTATCTCTTCTGAGTATGGACTAGGCGCAGACTCTATAGATGTTACTTTATTATAGAAAGTATAGCAATAGGTAAAGGTTCCAGTTAAGCCCTCACCTTCAGCTACACTAGTGCTTTTTAAAGTAGGGGCACATTTAGGGTCACTTGATGATATAGGAATAAATATATCATTTTCTAATCTAGTCATAACACTAGGTAATTCAAGTAAATAATTATAACCTGATATATCGGATTTATCCACGAAACTAAATATATTATAGTTGGTAGTATGTATTAATCTAAAATACTTTGCTGTGGAGGGAGTATAATCAGGGGTATCAACTTTTCTCCATATTCTTATCCCCACATTACTATCTGGTGTTACATTACTAGCTGATATCTGCACCCAAGAAGGATAAGTTACATTAATGGTTTTATATATTCTTTTGTAAGTTCTACCAGTATGTATATCAAATAGCTCAATACAGTAAGTTAAAGAAACAAGAGTCCAATAATTACTGCCGGTATAAGAGACAATATCTACTGAAATATTAGGATTTAAGTTAGCTATATAGTCTACATCCGAGTTAACATATCTATATAAATTGGCAACCCATTCTATATAATAGACATCTAAATATGCGGGTGTGTTTGCCGGAAAGCCATACCAGTTATCTTTATAGTAATATATGAATTTCTGTAAACTATAAGCATTGTCATTAAAAAGTAAATCAGTTTTCTCTGGTATAAATGGGCCACTACTATTATCTATATTTTTAAATATAGCCCCTTCAGTGAGCCCTAGCATAAAAGGGTGCACTCTTTTATTTATACCACCGTTAAACATATTAAGCTGCATATACTACTCCAAAGAGTTATAAAATTCTATTTGAGAATTAAGTTTCTTGTTTGCTTCTTCTATTGTCGCTATGTAATACCATATTATTTCTAAATCAGAGAAAGGTGCACAATATATTTCTCCAGATTGCTCACAAGGATAAATAATTGGTATATTAGTTTTTGGTACATATATGGGCTGAAGTATAACTTTAGTAGGTTTTATTACTACGTACTCTTTAGGATAACAAGATATACTTATTAATATTAATAAGCCAAATATAATAGGTTTTCCTTTTACCGGCTTAGTAGATTTTTCTTTAGCTGGTTCAGATACTATATCATTAATGGCTTTTTGGTCTTTATTAGTCTTTTTATTAGCCTCCAAAACTTCAATAAGTTCTGTATTTTCCTTCTGTTCTTTTTGCACTTCCATAGTGCTTATTTTTTTATCTTTTATCTTAAGGAGCGTAATAAGCACTGTTATAATAGCCATAAAGACTAATGCCAGCCACTGCCAAATCTTATTAAAAGTAGAGCTTATCATATCTTAGCTCCTTTATTAGCTAGCCAATTAGAAGTATAAATTATAGCTCTTTGATAAGGTTTAATCATATAAGCTACAGGAGTTAAACTAGCTACCAGAACTGCCTCTATATAATTAAATTCTTCAAAAAAAGCATAGCCAGCATAAAACCAGCTAGACCAAGCTGCTGATAAGATTACTATACAAAGTAATCTTTTTTTAGATTTCTCAAGTAAACTCTTTATTCCTATCTTAGTTATTTCAGTAAATACATTACTGGCAAAAATTATAACTATGATAGGCATATATTTATCCCATAAGTATAATACTATATCAGTCATTTTAACCTCAATATGGAAATACTAATCCAGTAATATTTCTTTTATCCATATGTATAAAGCCTTTATTAAAGTTTATACCTATGCCTTTAAAGTGTTTTCTTATAGCATTAGACATAAGAACTTTATATCTCATGCTAGAGTCTGCGGCCACTATATCTATAGCATTACCATCTAAATGTTGGCTGTCTTCTTTACCACCTACAGCTTTATTATGCTTAGGACATCTATATCCACTGTTTATATATACAGGCCCTATTTCATTTCTGAGGTCTTGCGCGCCCTCTATAACTTCAGTATTGAGCTTAAGAGTACCACATCCGCATTTACAAGTAAACTCATCAAGTTCAAAGTCTTTTATTCTTGAAGAGTTGTCTTCAAACCATTTTTTAGCTTCTGCTATGCTTAAAAGTACCATTTTTTAAACTCTCCACTCTATCAAAGATAGTTTTGTGTGTATTTTTATTTTCTTGTTTGCATATACCACAATCATCTTTTTTTACATAATTATGGGCAACTTCAAGCTTAAATTCGAGTATTTCTCTATATAATTTAAACAGTATTGAGCATATAGGTATTAATACACAGGACAGTAATATCTGTATTATCTGTAGTATTTTTATGAATTCCATAAGTCACCACCCCCCTACTTAAAACCTAACTAGGGCCCCAGCCTACTTTAGCTGGGGCCTAACTTAGAATTTAAGTTCTATGCCTGCTCTGCGCACAGTATCTTTATTGTCAGTATAGTTCTGCTCCTGCACAACAATCGACGCCGTACCGACTTTTGACTTTATGACATCATATCCGACTGTGTATTGATTGTACCCAGTGTTTTCCTGTCCGTCATCACCAACATCCGTCCTGTGGGTGTACTGAATCCACACGGGAAAATCTTTTACAGATGCCTTAGCCGTGTACTCGAGTCTTGTAGGGCGTTTTTCATCATCAGACCCAAATGCTCTTACTGTGTTACTGAGACTGAATTTACCAAGGTCAAGAGCAAAGGCATTGACAGCCATAAGCAGTATAAATACTGCCATAAACGTTTTCTTCATTACTTACCTCTCATATTTTTTATAGCCGTTTCGAAATAACGACCTATGGGATACCCTACCCAGAAAAGAACTACGTGATGCAGTATTTTCCAGATGACACCGTACAATATAACTGTGTCGATGGTCTGGTTACTTGTAGACAATATAACTGCGATATGGTTAAGACTAGTAGCACAAGCCATGTATACAGCCGTGAGTGTAAGGATGATTAAGTCCTTAGCCGTGCTTCTTCCCCATTTACGCCCAAGATAAATAAGTCCAAGCGTAACTGCCAAGTTTGCCCAAGTCATAATTGAGTAAGCCCCAAGAGCCAACCGCCCGCTGTATACGTTAAATGCATACGATGCGCAGGCTAAGCCTATTGCCCCACTGGGAAACGATACGAGCATACCACGCATAAAGTTAGCCCAGCGTATAGATGCGAAAGTTGACAATGTAGCAATACCTGATAAGGTGCTAAACGGATTGGTTACAAGCAAGGCGAAGTATATAACGCCAAAGCTTATTGCAATGATAAATTCTTTCATAACAACGTTAATATCTATACGCTGTAAAAAAGGGTTGAGTATTTTTGTGCTCATATTTCACCTCAAAAAAGTTCTAGTTTCACATTTATAGCACTCACCGCATGGTGGGTATGATTGTTTACAATATATAAAGTGGTCTTTCATAGGATGGTTCCTAGCCCACTCATTAACCTCTAATATCTCATCTGATTCTATACCTATATTTATCGTTGGATGAGGAACAGGGTTTGAGTGGGACCTATACTCGCTACCTAAAACTCCAGCCATCATCTTCAAGTATAATTTATAGTCTATGAAGTCAGCAGGATATTGCCCAGTATATAGTGCTGAGCAGCCTAGCATACGAGCTAAAGAAGCTGCTGATACAGTAGACACTACTCCTTGATAAGCACATATTCCAGCATATACATCGTCCACTCCTATATCTCGTTTGTAATTGTGGACATCAATACCAAAATCGATTTTTATTTCCTTGTGGTCTATACCATAGTAGTCAGCGAATAGCTTAGCTTTATCTGCATGTATATCTGAAAGCTCAGAAGCAACATTCACATGTATAGAAACAACAGTGTGCCCTTCGCTTATCAATTTTTCCATTACATAAATGGAGTCCATGCCCCCACTATTGCATATTGCAGATGACTTCATCATGAGAGTATTTACCATATATTTCGTTACAAACGTTTTGTACTTTCATAATCCACTGTCTGTCTTCAATAGGGTCGATAGCGTCAAGCCTAGCTGTATAATCTTGAAAATCTTCTTCACTATACAGTTTAACCCTTTCGAGATATGGGGTTATAACCCCTATATTATCGGCGTATCTTACACGTATTCTTTCTTTTAATTGAGGGGCCATGTCCATAATTTTGAATCCTCCATCTGTTTCTTGTATGTACGGTATATCCATTATTTCGTTATATCCAATATGCCGTTGTCTATACTTATCCTAACATATGAGGAGGCATTTATCAACCATTGTTCACCTGATGTCAGTACGCATCTTCCCTTGAGAAAGAATATGTCATTCGGTTGTACCTCGAAATCTTCGGCTGCAAAAGCTTGTTCTGCTATAGTTGATTTTGTTTTCTCAGTACCAACGTTAGTATACACACCAGCTCTAAGGCGTACCCACTGATAATAAGCTGTACCAGCACCTGCTTCTTTGTGTCCTGAATTGCTTATAGATGTTGTAATAGTAAACCTAGCTGTTCCCTGAATATCTTTAGGAATTTTAATACCAATCAAAACTCCTGCTATTGGCGTGGGGTAGGGTCTAGATATACCCTGCAAAAACTTGTCTATAGCAGTTGGCTCAGCATTCATAGGTGTATGTCCTATAAGTTGTCTATATGAGCTAACTGCTGGGTTAGATGGGTATATAGGTACTTGTGTGCCACTCATGAATTTAGCGTATGTGAAAGGGCCTGCCACAGACACTGTACGCATAGTAAGCGGGTATAATTCTCCGCTTGCAGCAACCCCAGGTTCACCAGTTATATTTATGTTCCAAGATGTAAATGTACCACTACCAC
>JAVEZR010000001.1:29833-117750 GCA_034002865.1 Candidatus Dojkabacteria bacterium | reverse complement strand
TCCAACGGCATTTTTACATCATAGGTTTGCATATAATTAATAATAAAATTTAACACCTAATGGGAAATTAGGATTACATACGCAATGGGGATTATAACAGACTAATCAATCCTAGCCAATAGCTTTTGTGCTTCATCTGTAACCAATCTCTCTGTATCATACTCTATAGCTTTCTTTGAGTAGCTTCTAGCCTCATCCAAGATTCCCTCTTGGAAGCGTAGCTGACCCATTAGAAGGTTGTACCTAGGATCATATTTGTCTAGATTCCAATATATATCCAATATTCTCTTTGCATCATCTAACTCAGAGTTCTCTATAGATATTTTAGACTTCCAGTATAGATAATCTCTCTTGTAATTACCCTCTAGCTCTTCATACTCGATTCTATTTGAATAGTAGACACTCTTCTCGTTCTGCTTTGTTAAGTAAGAAAGCTTAATGTAATAGATATCTACCCAGGGATCAGTAAATATTTTTTCAGCCCTTCTTAATATCTCTTCTGCTTTTGTTGTCTGATTGTTATCCATTAATAAATCTAAATACTCCTGGTATACCTTAACATCTGCGCTATCCCCCGCATATGAGACTGCACTATCATAGTAAGATGTTGCGTTATTAATATCATCTAGTAAGTAGTAAGACCTTGCTATAGTCCAGTAAAGGTATGGGTTTAAATTACTCAATGTAGTTACTCCTGCAAGGGTATCTATGCTCTCTTGATACTTTCCATTTTCATAGTAAGCCTTACCAAGAAGATACATCCCATCTATATACTCCTGCATACTCTCCTTTTTAGATTCAAGGACTGAAATTGCGAGATATGGATATCCCTCATCTATATATACCTGTGATAGTTTGGCACTATTAAAAAGTTCATCTTCATTTAAACTACCCAGAGTCTCTTCCCAGGTTAAATATTTTTCACTCCACTGCTCTGATGGCTGAATCTCTCTTACAAGCTCTAATGCTTGATTAGTATCCGTAGTAGAGAGTAGATATGAGTACAGTAGTTTGGCTTCTGTATTAAGTTCATCTTCGAAATTACCCTTAAGTATAGATTTAGCTCCCTGTATATTTCCCTGCTGAAGATACACCTTGGCAATTTCTAGGTTTACTGTATTACCACTCTCCAATGCCCCCTTTGCCAATTCAAAACATATTAAAGCTTTAGAGTACTCCATATTATCATAGAAAGCTCTACCCACTGTGGTATATAACTGAGCTCTATCGTCTTCACCCAACTTATTAGCAGATTCATCTATTAGTTTCTTAGCATCATCCAACCTGTTTTTCAGTAGTAATATATCTACCATTCTTTCATATGCATCATATCGCTGCGGTACTAATTGAGTAGCATCACTTAGCTTCTCCATAGCGGAAGAGTACTCCTTTCCCTCTATTAATAAATCCGCATCTGAAACAATCTGATTGTATTTCGAGAGAGTTTCCTCCGAAGGCTTACAGCCTGAGAGTAGAAAACCGCTTAATATGAGGAGAACTGCATACGAAAGTATTTTAGATATATTTTTCATTTCTATTACATTAAACTATATATTTTCATTTTACACATGTTTTATCAATCATGCTATACTTTCCTGTAACCTCTAATTGACAAGCAGAGGAAAATATTAAAAACATGTATACAAACAGTACAAATCGACGACCTTCTATTAGATATAAAGGATTTACAATTGCTCTAGTTGTTACCTTCCTTTTAATTCTTTTCTTTTCATATAACTCTCATAACAATCTTGTGTTAGCACAAAGTAGTTCTACTGACTCACAAGATATTGATATAAAGGAGATAGTATATGGTACAGATAGTGAATTAGAAAGAAGCTCTAGAAGACCAAAGTTACTTCATATTAAGAAGGGAGAGTATGTATACAAAATCTTTACTGTAGAAACAGATATTTACAAGATATTAGATCAGTACAAGATATACCTAGATGGAGAGTATAGGATTATTCTAAGCTCTGAATATGTTACAAATGGTAGCTTAGTTAGAGTTATTAAAACAGAATCTGTAATTGAAGAGATTGTTTCTGATATACCATTTGATGTGAATGTAATTAAAACAGACAAGTACCTTAAAGGTGAAGAGTATATTACACAGGAGGGAGTATTAGGTATTAAAAAGGAGAGAGTGCTTACCTACTATGAGGATGGTAAATTAGTAGAAAGTACATTGCTTTCAGAGAGTATAGCTAAAGAGCCTGTCACCAAAGTGTTAGAGGTAGGAACATCACTTTACTCATTAGCAGGAATTGATCCTAAGGGGTATAACTGTGATTACTGGTACTCAGTTGTAGATTCAGGACCGTATAACGAGGAAGAGAGAAGATGGTTAAAATCTATAATGTACTGTGAATCAGGATGTAATGCAGAGTCAAATAAAGGTACTTACAAAGGTCTTTTCCAATGGAGTCCTACTACATGGCGTAAACAGTTCTCAGAGAATATCTTTGATGGTCATGCACAGATAAGGAACACTATTTTTAAATATAGAGCTGGAGAATCTACTAGAAGAAGCCAATGGCCTGCATGTCATGCTAAATATGTTAGAACATACGGTATTAACTAAGTTTGCCAACTGTAATATTCACAAATATCTTGAGGTATCTCTCCTAAGAATCTAGATGGTATCTGAGTATTATATCCTTCTCTTCCCTGCCTTTTATCTGCGAATGTTAAATACAGCTTCTCTCTTGCTCTTGTAATACCTACATAGCAAAGCCTTCTTTCCTCTTCCAAGCCATCTTCATCAGTGAAAGATCTAGAGTGTGGAAGTATCCCTTCCTCCATACCAATAATGAAGACATTTTCAAATTCTAAACCTTTAGAAGAGTGTAAAGTCATAAGGTTAACATAGTTACCACTACCATCTTGATTTTTATCCTGTTCCTGTTCTAAAAGATTTATCTCTTGTAAGAGTACGTCTAAAGATTTATCTCCATGTTTCTGGGCATAACTGCTGGCAACATTCTTTAGCTCCTCTATATTCTCTTTCTTGTACTCTGCAGCCTCTGAACCATCATCCATCCACTGTATATACTTAATTTTTCTTAGAATAATGTCTATTACAGTAAGAGCATCTTCCCCTTGTGAGTCAGTATATATTTCCCCAAAGATATTTACTAAGTTTGTATACTTACCCATTAAAGAGATCTTTTCCTCTATTTTAGAATATCTCTGAGGGGATATTTTTAATCTTCTCTCTATACTATTCTCAATCTCATATGTGGCTACCAGTAATTCTCCTACAGAGCATTCACATGATTTTGCAATTTCATGCAGTGTTGCCACTGACTTAGGACCTACTTTCCTTGTAGGTGTATTTAATATTCTTGAAAGGCTTAACTCATCTTTAATATTATGTATAAACCTCATATAGCTAAGAATATCTTTTACCTCTTTTCTCTCATAGAATCTAAAACCTCCTACCAATTTATAAGGCAAACCTCTCTTTAAGAGAGCCTCCTCAATTACACGAGATTGATAGTTAGTTCGATACAGTACTGCCATATTAGAGAGCTTTTCTCCCTTTCTCTTCAGATTCTCTATCTCATCCATCACATACTGAGCTTCATCATCTTGATCTAATGATTGATATACAGTAATACTCTCTCCTGACTCTTTCTCTGTCCAAAGGGCCTTCTCTACTCTAGAGTAATTCTGTTTAATAACAGCAGTAGCAGCATCTATTACATTAGCACTAGATCTATAATTCTGTTCCAACTTAACTGTTTTTACATTCTCAAAATCTTTTTCAAAAGATTGAATATTTTTAATATCAGCACCTCTCCATGCATATATACCCTGATCATCATCACCTACTACACATATATTTTTATACTTCTCAGAGAGTAATTTGGCAAACATATACTGTGCATTGTTAGTATCTTGATACTCATCAATCATCATATATCTGTAATACTCTTGATATCTAGAAAGAACATCTTTCTTCTCTGAAAGTAGTTTCACTGCTAGATATAGGAGATCTCCAAAATCAACAGAATTTTGTGCTAATAGCTGTTTTTGATACAAAGGATATATATCTGCAACAATATCCTCTATAAAGCCACCGTAGTGATTTCTAAAGTTCTCAGGGGAAACCATTTCATTCTTTGCAGAGGATATGAAGTAAGAGATAGCCTTAGGCCTAATCTGTTTTATATCAATACCCTGTTCAACAAGTATATCTTTTACTAAGTTCTCAGAATCTGCACTGTCATAGATAGAGAAGTTGGGAGTTAATCCTACCTCTTTAGAATTCTCCCTAAGGAAGAGTGCACCTATTGAATGGAAAGTTCCAATAAGTGGAGGTTTCTTTGCATTGACATTTAACTCCTTAAGAAGTCCTACTACCCTTTCTTGCATTTCTCCTGCTGCTTTTTTAGTGAATGTTACTGCCAGGATGTTCTCGGGAGAAACCTTTTTCTCTGTAATTAGGTAGGCTATTCTGTTGGTAATAACTCTTGTTTTACCTGATCCAGCCCCTGCGAATACGAGCAAAGGTCCCTCTGTTGTTTCCACTGCAATTCTTTGCTGTGGATTTAGTTTTCCGAGAATTATATCTTGAGGTGCCACGTGATTGATTATATTTAAATTGATTAGTAATAGATAGTAAAACAGGGTTATAAGATAAAGATATCAGAAGAAATTTTGCTATAAGCTATAGCTCTTTCATATAGGTTTGGGATACCCAACCTAAATTCCCTTCGTTGTAGTAAATTTCATACCATCCCTCCTCTTTCTTGTTCATAATAAAGACGTCTCCATCATTTGCTACCTCTATCTTTGCACAGCTATACCATCTACATTCACGAATATTTACAAATCCATACTGTGGAGATACTACTTCTACAAGCTTATACTCTCCAGCAATGATATTAAAAGTTACTTCAAAGTTTGAATCTTTAAATTGGGAAGCACTATCCTTAACAAAAATAAACTCCTCTTTATACTCCCCAGGTTTGCTCTTACCTAGCATATTAAACTGTACCTCTACACTATCTCCAGGTTTTACATATTTCTCTTTAATATATGTAGGCCTACTAAAACTCTCCCATGCAGAGTTAATAGCATATGGACTCTCAGAGGAATCTGCAGTAGAGATATAGATATACTTAGTATCACTAAACCAAGTAAAATCATTCTCATTTTTAATTGTAACCTTCACTGGTAACTGCTTACCTACCTCTATCTCTTTTGGATATTCAACATCTACTATACTTGCCTTGTACTCTAAATGCTCCTCTGCTGACCAACGTACAGAAGACATTGTTTGGGTTATAGTTTGCGATACAGAGCTACTAGATGACGTATATGTAAGATATGATCTCTCTCCCTCATTCATAGCAATCTGTAAATCTACAAAATCCCAAGAGCCTTCCTTTATCCCATACTTATATGAAAGAGTTTCAACTAACTCTACAAGGGAGCTTTGAGCTCTAGGTGTTAATGTTGAATCACTATCTAGTATCCCTATAAGTACAACGTTATCTCCTCCCTGTAGGCCTGGATTTGCTCCAGCTCCACCCCTTGTTCCTTCAAATACATTTCCACTACTATCTACAAGATAGTTGTAAGGTATATCATTTAATTTTAACCTTGTAATACTGTAGTAATATATTGACCTTACCCATGCACGACTATCATTCTTAAGCTCTTTGTTTAAACTTTTTACCTGAGTAATATATATCTTCTGAGGTTGTGTAAAGAGTGACTCCTCTTCTGAGAGAGTACTATCTAATTTAAGATCTTCTCTGGTAGTAATATCCATAGCGTAAGTAGTACTACCAAGAAGTAAGAAGAAGAGTTGTGTAACAAAGAGAATTGTAAATAATCTGAATATTTTCATTTCAATATTGTACCACAAAAGATGCTTACAAAGTCACATAATCGGGGCTAACTCCATTAACATAGAAAGTTACGGGTACGGTATATACAGTGGCTTTACTAGTAACATTACAATTAGCAGATATCTTTACTACGGGTAAAAGGTATCCTTGATTACTATTTTTGTAAAGAAAGATATTTTCAAAATCTTGAGCCTTACACTCCTCCAATGTGCCCTCTATTTCTCCCCAGGCTTCATCAAGATAGTTAAGATCTAATGTCTCTGTTAATACAGAGCTATCTATATAGTGCTCTTTAGGATAATCTTTTGCATTTATATACGCTTTTAACTCATCATTGGTAATGGTTGGAACATATAGATCATACTTCTCAAACTCTGCTAATAGTAACTGTCCTGATTCTAAAACTCCCTCCTTGTTAAATTTTAAAATCTCAGAGTATTCATAGTTAGCACCAAACTGAACAGGAATACCATCTAAGGTACGAGAAGCGTAGTAAGTTACTCCTCCATCGTTGTTCTTTCTCTCTTTAATTAAAACATAATCGTGTTGGATACCTAGGTACTTTTGAAATACATTCTTAAAAGCTTCTACCCCTCTTTCTAATGATATCCTTCTTGTTAATTGAAACGATACTGTGTCTTGTACAGAGTCATATGTGAAGCTATTTTCCCCATCACTCCATTGGATATAGCTATCTTTAACTATATCTTCTCTTTTTAATGACAAACCCATTTTATCAATCATCTCCTCTACATTTGAGATATGTAATCTTGGGTGTACAAAATATACAGGGATATCTTCCTGTTCAATCTTTTTACTTAAGGAAGATATATCAATTGTTTGAGTACTTTTACCAAGGTTCTTCATCTTAATTGGTTCCTCTGGATACTGTTTAGCATAAAGGGAGTTTAGCACTATTAGAAGTACTACTGAGATGATAATTATAAAGGCTATTAGAATATAGAAGGCATTCTTTCTACTTCCCTGTATTTTCATTATATCTTAGTTTTATAACTTAGGTTTTGGCCTACTACAACTGGACTCATCAGGTACTCCACAGCTAAAACTTTGTAGTAATTCCAAAGGATCTACTACTGCACCATTCTGTCTTGTTTCTAAGTGTAAATGCTTACCTGTCCAACACCATCCTTTCTCTACCTCTGGAGATTCTTGAACTACTGCAACAGCCTGCCCTCCTGAGAGCTTCTCACCTAATCCTGCCAAAGGTTTTACATGTAGTAGTTTAAAGAAGTAAGTAGTACCTCCACTTGTAGCAGTTAATTCAACTATACCTCCAGCATTAGATCCATCACTACAGTTAATCATTGCAATTCTTGTAATACTACAATTCCCTGTACTACAAAATTGAGGAGCATATATATATCCTACGGATGTTAAGTCTACAGGCATTAGATGTGAGGTTCTCTGATGGGTCCAGCCATCTACATCATTGTATCCTTGTGAACATCCAAAGCTTCCTGCTCCAAATATACAGCTTTCTCCAGATGGAGGAGGTATAATTGTGTCTCCCCAAGGGGTATCTCCCTCTTCAAGCTCTGTTTCTTGATATACTGTGCATTGAATTATTGATCCTGGGGTTTCCAACTTATATGATAAATTCTTTTGATTATAACTAATTAAAGAACCGTAACCTAATGTAGGGATAATAAGTAGGATAGCGAATGCACCTATTGCAGCCCACTTCAGCATATTCAATCCAACGCCTAGTACTTTCATTACAACACCTGATACAATCATCGTTAATCCTCCTACAATAGCACTAACTACAGGGCCCATACTTAGTCCTAATGCACTGGCTATTGCACTTAGAAGAGATTTTATTAAAACATCGATTCCTCCTTTAAGAGCCCACTGTTTTAGTAACTTATCGGCACCTACTTTTGTAAACCAAGCGAGAACCTTAGGATTTTTCAATATCCAATCTTTAATCTCAGTACGGAATTTCTTTAGTTGCTCTCCAAGTGCCTTATTCAAAGATTCTTGAACTCTAGAGACAAAACTAAATCTATGAGCTAATTTTTTAAGAGTTTTTGATGACTGTAGAAACTTTTCAAGTTTTTCTAACTCTTTAGCATTCAATATACCTGAAGATTTTTTCAATAAATCATTAATAAAAGTATCTATGTCTTTACTATTAAATCCTTCTAATAATGTTTTTTTATCTATTCCTAAGCTAGAAAGTTTTGAAAAAGCAGGAAGCTTAGTTATATTTATCAATTTCTTATGTAAAAGGTATGCAAAACCTTCGCCATTATAGAAATTACGAGCCAATGATCTAGGTGTAAGATAGTATATATCGGTCATGACTTGGTTATACTTACCTAGTAACTTGTAAGGACTATCCTTTGCAACTAAGATATCCACGCCACCTACCTTAGCCTCACTTACAGGTAAGAATAAGGAATTTTGGTTTTTATCATAAAGTTTTCCATTTAACACACTAGCAGCGAAATTAGAACCTAATACTCCTCCATAAATATTGTTTAGAGAGTTATAATATCCTTCAATTTGACCAATTCTTCCGAAAACACCATGCCCTTGTACAATCCTTAGAACATTTCTAGTCTCTTTTAACTCCTTCTCTAATACTGCCTTATCTACTGAAGACGTAGCTCTCTTTAATCTATCCTTAATATCCTTTATTGCAGTATTAAGAGTTACTTTGTCCCTTTGTAATAAGTAGTATGTTTTTTTGTATATCTCTCTTTCTTCAGAAGATGTTGAGGGATCCGCAATTTTATCTTGCAAATTAGCACCTTCTAATTTCTTATACAGTGCACCGTTAAAGATATCTACGTTCTCTGTACTTCCAACGGCTGCTCCAAAATTAGTAGCTGCACTTGGAATAGTAGTTCCATATTTCTTTGCTAAGTATGTCTGTATCTCAGAAGTTTTCTTTCCACTTACTTGGCTCGCAAACTCCGCTTTATCCGAGTCACTCAATGTATTCCAATTGCTACCGAACGTCTTACTGCCTAGTAAATCAGTTGACCTATCGGCCATGAAGTTTAAATCTTTTGGAGAGAAACGCCCAGGAGCTCCAGTACCTTGTAACTTTGATACTCCATCTTCCTTGTGTGATGCACCAAACTGCCCAAGAGCTCTTTCAATTTTGTAACTTTCTGCTCTATTAGCTACGGACGCACCATAGATAGCAGCTCTTGCCTCGAGGTTACCGTACTTATGCGCCCATGCAGAGGTAACCAAATCTTCCATTGCAGCACCAAGAAACATCGCTCTCTGAGATTTTCGGATTGCCTTCTGAGTAGTAACAGCTTTTTGGAAAGCTTTCTCAGGGTCTTTCAAAAGATCAATTAAAGATGTCGTCGTGAATTTTACATTACCGTATTCTCCATATTTCACCCTTCCCAACTCAATATCTATTGCCCCGTTAAATTCGTCTACAATGGTATCTGTTACAAATGCTCCTGGCATCTCTAAAGATGAAAACAAAGCGTCAGTAAGTGCGCTATCTCCAGCTACTCCTGTAGGTTTAATTGGTTTCCTTTT
The DNA here is from genome assembly GCA_034002865.1 of Candidatus Dojkabacteria bacterium. Lineage (GTDB taxonomy): Bacteria > Patescibacteriota > Dojkabacteria > SC72 > SC72 > UBA5209. The sequence goes on along the minus strand of JAVEZR010000001.1, from coordinate 108,355 downwards.
ATCTGGTGGTTTCTTAGCCTCAGTAAAGAGAAAATCAAATACACTACCTAAAGCATCAAAGTTTTCTGTTTTAGACTTCTTAGCCATAAAGAATTGGACTACTTAAATAGTGTTCCAATCAAAGGAACTTTAGATAGACTACCTTTCGCCGACACCATAGCCTCTCCAACTGGCTTTGGAGTATTAGGTGGTAACCACGCTTCAAGGAATTTAGGTGCTTGAGCTGCGAAATAAAGGATAAAGATTCTAAAGAGAACCATTACAAAACCTCCTCCTATATTCAGTCCAAGATTTGGAACTAAAGTTTCAAAAATACCTTGATTCTGATCATATGTTAGCTTCTCAGGGAGTTTTAAATCAAAATCTCCATCCGTAGCAGCAACAATAGCATTTGGTATATTTATTATTGCTAATACCAAAGGAAAGACTAAGACATTTCTGAGTATACTTGTAAACCAATTTTGAAGCATGTGTCCATTTCCAGGCAAAGCACTTAATGCAATCTGAACAGGACCAATAATTGTATTTAGGAGGATATTAAAGTATGCCTTGAACAGGACAATTAAAACTTTCACAGCCCCAACAAAAACAACACCGGCTGTAATTAATCCTAAAATTAACAGTGGAATACCGACTGTTGCAACGGTTCCAACTATACCTATTACTATAGCTGAGAGATCTAATACTTTGTCTATTACTCCAACTCCCGTATGTACAGGAGACAGCTTCCCGAGATCATTGAGTACATTACCAAAGGCCCCTATCATCAGTGTATATATGTTAGATGTACTATGAATATTCAAATCCGAACTCCCTTTTAGAATAAACACTACAATAGAGGTTAATACCCCACCGAAATCTATTATTAATCCTGCTATAGCGAAACTGAATGTAGCAATAATAAGGGCTGTAATAACTCCTGGTAATACATTCCCTATGGTTACCATAGTCTGACCACCAAGCTTATGTCTAAACATAATCATAAAGCCTGCAGCTATCATTACTACAACAAATGCTACATATGCAATATTTAACACCCTATTCCATAGCTTCACTATTCCACTTCCCATTAATTCAGAGTATCCCGATTCATGTCCTGCAGAAGAGCTCTGTGCATACAAGCTTGTAACGCTCTCTTGATAGCCAGGTACCCACTGTTGAGCTAAATGTTTTCCCACATCTACTGAAGGGTATGATGCATACGCAGCATAGCTAGCATCTTCAGCCATTCCAAGGACTCCCCTTTTTAAGTCATTAGGGATTTTTGAATCCGACAGTACTTTATCTGCATTCTGAGTAGCCTCTGGTACCATAATAGAGAAAATTGCCCAACCGGAATTTAGAATTTCCAATCCTTGCATACTGTTCATATTATCTTCCTCTCCGTCAGTTCCACTTATAATATTGTGAAACCTCTTTGTACCTTCCCACTCAGGCGAAATACCTTCTTGAGCATATATATTAAATGTCCCAAAGAACATCAATACCGACAAGAAAGCAATAAGAGAGCTCTGGAATGTTTTAGTGCCTAGGAATCTTTTTATCCTAAGACCGCTACCATATACTTTAAGAGATATACTCATTGTTGTTTGTTAATAAATTAATCTAATATATTTTTACTACTGGCTCATACTGTCTCTTAGTAGCTTCATTGGTTAAAAAATCTTTATAAACCTCTTTGGGAGGAGTTTTCTCAATATCTGGTAAATCATCATACTCCGAGAACTTCCTTTCTTTAAATAGATGAGACATATCCCATGCACACTTTACAGTATATCTCTTACCTTCGATAATTACCTTACAATCTGTAGTGTAATATACCTTATCTGAATACTTCTCTGACTCTGAAGGCATCAATGCTACTTTATTTCTTGTATTCATATATGCATTCGTACACACACCATCAAGACACTCTCTGTCCGAACCAAAAGCCGATGTCATCTTTATTACAATATCTTCAGGACGAATACAATTATCGCTAGGAGGAATAGGATTACCATTAGCATCGTATTTCAAAATCCCATTACACTCGCTCCATATCGCTTCAGAGAATGTCTGTATAAGCTTTACTGCAACAGCTATAGGAGATGTAGCACATGCTTTTCTATTAGATGCTGGAGATGGCCAATCTACAAATTGATCATCCTCAGTACAAGACTCAATAGCTTTAGATGTGTTAGCGGTAGCTTTTTCTCCGGGTGCTTTATACAGAGATTCATATACAAATTCAGAGCTTTTATTTGAGTTATCTGGATTCACATTAGAAGGGTTATTACACTCTTCACAATTATTTATTATCTTCTTATCAACAATCACCTCACCATCTTCTGATACCTGATCTGCCATCGATGTAGTGTATGGTGTAGAGAAAGGTCTATCTTTTACTGGGCTTTTATACTCAACTATATTAGTACCGGGAGGTAGCTTTACATTTGCGACCTTAGGATCGAGCTGTTCTCCTGCAGGTTTATATATCGGTGTTTTTGTTGTAATTTTCCTATTCGAATCTTTTACACCAGAACCTGAGAATAGCTCTAGAGGGATATTAACCTCTACTAGTTCAACGGTTGAGTTCTTACTTACAGAGGTACCCGATCTGTACCCATCTTTATAGTCTATTTCTGCACTGCCACCTCTAGTACAAACCGAGTATGAGTCTATCTTAATGACCGATGCAGAGCATTCACTAGAAGCTATTGTACTTAACACTATTGGTTTGTTATCCTCCTGCACTTTCTCAGGTACTGCACTATCACTTTCATTTAAAACAGGAGATACTATTTCTACAGAATTTAACTCCTTAGTGTTCTCTTTGGCAGATACAAACTCAGAGCTATCTTTAAACTGATTAACTGTCCATACAAGAGTAAAGGTCACAAAAGACATTAGTAGTAAGAAGAATATGGGTTTAAATTTTAAGAGTGTACTTTTAATATCCATTAAGCAAATGATTCTAATGCATTTATAAACAATTAACAAACCTCACTTTATATTAACTATTCCATAATCAGAAAGCAATTTAACACTACTTTCTACTACAGCACTACCTACAGAAGAGGTATCTAAGCTAATCTCAGAGATAGACATAGGGAATTCAAATAGCTTCTCCTTTGCTCCTAAGAAGTATATATTAAGTATATCTGTATTAGAGAATGAGAAGTATGTACTACCATCCTCACTTCTAGTATCTCCTACTGTTAATATCCAATACCCATTATCATCTGGGATTGTAGACATTAACTTAGAGCTACCCAATGTACCTGCTTCATCGTCATCTACAATTTTAGCAACTACTATCCAATCACCAGGAGTAGACACTTCTCCAAGAGAACCAGATCTAGTTTCAAAGGGAGGAGGAGAACTTAAAGTAGGAAGAGTTGTAACAGAGTACATACTTCCCGAGTTGTTATAGATATCCTCTCCAGAGTATATTGTAAAGTAGTATGTAGTATCGGGATCTACCCTTTTACTCTCTACTGAGTGAGCATAGTATGTACCTCTATTGGACAAACCATCTCTAACATCCCAAACCTCTTCTGTAAGAGATGTCTTACTTGTTCCATACTTTATATATCCATCTACTTTCTGAGGAGATCTCCATACAACAGTAAAGCCTACATCTGTTAAGTTTGTAATCAGTACTGTACCCTCTCCACTTTGTAAGTTACTAGTAGCCTGCCCAGTAACCATATCTACCCATCTTAAATCATGCACTATTTGATAATCTCGATCTACAACTGTATCGGTATCTTCTTCATCAGGATCTTTAGTAGGAGTTGTAGGAGGCTTCGGCGTAGGAGTTGGAGTAGGTTTGGTAGTAACTACAGCTTTCGTTCCTAACTTCGAATCGTCAGGAAAGTGTGTAATGAGATCTCCAAGCTCTCCTATAGCTAAGGAGAGTGTTCTATTTAATTTCCCATTACTATCAAAAAGAGATGAGTATGACCCCTCTAGTACTGCTCCTTTATTTGCAGTATTTTTAGCCATTAATACTAACTCAGTATCATCAGTAATCTTTACCATACTCTTGTCAGATATCTTTCTCAAAGAAGAAAGATCTACTATCCAGTTACCACCGCTTGGGATTGTTGTAGATACTGGATATGTACTTTTGTTTTTAGGGAATACATACACAACAACATCATCATTAGAAATCCCTGTTACAGTACCATGTATAGGGTTTGGAATTGGAGTATCAGTACCAACAGGTGCAGTTGTAAACTCATAGTTTATACCACTACTATTCGTATACTTACTACCTCCTGACACTATCGTAAAGCTATATTTAGTACTAGGCTCTAGACTTCTTAATTCAACATAGTGGGATGTTCTCTTGCCACTCCCCCTTTTGTCTCTAACAGGACTTTGCTCTACTCCATTTAATAGTGGAACAACATATCCATCTGCAGAACTCTGCGTAAACCATGTTACTGTAAGAGAGTTAGTTGTTAGGTTAGTAATTACAACATCTTGAGGAGTTACATCTGCACTTGCTTTGGAGAGATACTGAATACCTTGATATACGGCAAATATTGTTAATGGTATGCCTATAACTAAAGCAACAACAATCTTCAGCTGTCTTTTTTGGTAAGGTGTTAAATGCATCTATTCATCATACAAAGAGAGAAACGCAATAGCAACGATTTCTACTTTCTTTTAGAGGTTAAACCCTCAGTAAATGCGGATGCTACAGATACCAATGATGAAATCTTTCTCACTGGCCTTATTATTGCACTATTTAATTCATAGACTGTACCTTTTACAACTCCTACAATCTCTGTTGCCTCTGTTACAATTTTATTAGCCATATCCACTGTTTTCTCAGCTTCTTGAATAATCTTCCTTGAATCAGCTACAGCATTCTTAGACTCTTTAATTAGCATTGCAAATTCATATAGGACGAAGCAGATAAAGCCTACTCCTATTGCAATAATTATCATCCAATATAAAGGGGGGATTGTTTCCATATTTTCAAATATTTAAACTTTAGTTATTAATACATCTAATTATTTTTTGCTTAACATGTCAAGTTTTATACTAAAAAACAACGTTTTAAGCTCCTAGGTGGTATAATGAGCACATATGAAAAGATTCTTTATTAGTCATAAATTAGAAGAGGGAGATATTACTCACCTATCAGACAAAGATAGTAGCTTTGCTATTAATACACTGAAGCTCAATATTGAAGATGTTATTGAAATAGAGAACTATCAATCTATCTTTTTAGCAATAGTAACAGATATAGAGAAGAGCTCTGTGGAGGTAGAGATCAGAGAGATGATTGAAGAGAAGGATGTTTTAGATGGAATAGATTTTACAATTATTCAATCATTAAGTAATGATAGTAAGTTTAACTTCTTTATAGAAAAATCTGTAGAGATTGGTATAGATAGAATTGTTCCAATAGAGTCTAAATATTCTCTTAGAAGTAAAAACAAGGCTATTAAAGATTACGGTCTTTGGAGAAAGATTATTAAAGATGCTGTAGAACAATCTAGAACTTTAAAGAGTACGATAATAGAGAAACCTATTAAAATTACAGAGCTCTCTGTAGATGAAGGTAGTAATAAGATATGTCTAGCTACAGAGAATGTACAAACATCCTCTCTAAGTCAGTATGTAAAGGGTGTTAATATAAAGAAGCCATTTGTGATTGCAATAGGTCCTGAGAAGGGATGGGGTGAGAGTGATATAGAGATATTCAAAGATTTAGGATTTAGCTTTATTAAACTAGAGGGTAATATGCTAAGAACAGAAACAGCAGGGTTAGTAATTGGTAGTATATTAAAATATCTAAAGGGAGATATATAATGAAAGATAGAAAAAAGGGAAGAGAATTTAAGAGGAAGCTAAGAACAAATTTTAAGAGGAAAAGAGCAGTTCCTTTCTATGATAGCTCTAAAGAGGAAAGATATTACACGAAAGAGGATATCTTTATCTCAAGAATGGCAAGTATATTAAGAGTATCTAAGGCTCAGATAGTACCAATATTTAGCCAAAGAGCAAGAACTACTATTAGATTAAACTCTCTTAAAGCTAGACCACAGGATACATTTAAAAGTTTAAAGCTTAGGGGTTATGTCTTAGAGGAGATACCGTGGGCTCCTGATACCTACTTTGTTAATAACAGGGATAAGGATGAGGTGTCACAAACAGAGGAGTATAGGCATGGAGATTTCTATATACAAAATCTCTCTAGCATATTAGGTACATTGGTATTAGATCCTAAGCCAAGGGAGACTATCGTTGATCTATGCTCCGCACCTGGTAGTAAGACTACCCATATTGCACAGTTAACAAATAATAAGGCAACCATTCTTGCAAATGAAATAGAAGTTAGTCGTACAAATTCACTTAGGAATGTTGTAGAACAGTTTGGTGCTACAAGTGTAAAGATTACTCTTAGTGATGCAAGAGAGTTTGGTAGAAAGTACCCAGACTATTTTGATAAAGTTCTTCTAGATGCTCCATGTAGTGGTGAGGGAATGATATATCTAAAGGGTCCTAAACCTCTAAGATTTTGGAGTATTAAGAAAGTAAAAGGTTCCTCTACTCTACAAAAGGAGTTAATAGAGTCTGCATTTAGAACATTAAAAAGTGGTGGTACACTTGTTTACTCTACATGTACATTAGAACCAGAAGAGAATGAAGCGATTGTTACATACCTATTAGATAAGCATAGGAATGCAAAGGTAGTAGATATAGATTTAATTAGCTCTGACAAATTTAAAGCTTTTAAGCAGTTTACATCTCCTGGTATAACTCATTGGAGTGGTAATACATATGATCCTTCAGTTAAAAAGAGTATTAGAATTTTACCCTCTCCTGAAATGATGGGGTTCTATATTGCTAAGATAGTTAAAGCATAGGGTATTAGAAAGAGAAAGGGGAAGCTAAGCCTCCCCTCTTGCAATACCAATTTAGAGATTACTCCTGAACTTCTTCTCTCTTATTTCCTTCTGTTGCCTGTTTGATACTGAATTTTAATCTCCCAAGCTTATCTTTCTCCAATATCTTTATCTTTACACTGTCTCCCTCATTAAGGAATTTATGTACATCTTTTACAAATTCATCTGTAATCTCAGATACATGTACTAAGCCAGATACTCCTGGAGCAATATCTACGAAGGCTCCGTACTCCATGATAGAGGCTACCTTACCGTCATATATCTCTCCTACTACTGGTACAAAGCTAAGACCTTTAACATATTTCAGTGCCATATCTATAGACTCTTGACTTGAAGAGTATATATTTACAGTACCATCTTCCTCTACAGCTATCTCTGCTCCAGTCTGTTCAGTTAATTCTCTAATATTTTTACCTCCAGGGCCAATTAACTCTCCAATCTTGTCTACGGGTATTTTCTCTCTAGCTACCTTTGGTGCAAACTTAGAGATTTCTCCTCTAGACTCAGAAAGAGAGCCTTCAATTACTTCAATTACTTTTACTCTTGCCTCTTTAGATACTTCAAATGTTGCCTTAACAATATCCATACTCAATCCTGCCATCTTAGTATCCATTTGTACTGCAGTTATTCCATCCTTTGTACCTGTTACTTTGAAATCCATGTCTCCATAGAAATCTTCTACACCTTGCATATCAGTTAAGATATGAAACTCTCCGTTTTCATCTGCAACAAGACCACAAGCAATACCACCCACTATCTTTCGTATAGGGACACCTGCTGCCATTAGTGCTAAAGAGGAACCACATGCTGAAGCCATTGAGCTAGATCCATTCTCTCCCTGTATCTCAGACATAACTAGGATTGTATATGGGAAATCTGACTCTGATGGTATTACAGGAATAAGGGCTTTCTCTGCTAACATTCCATGACCTACAGCTCTCCTACTTGGATTTAACCTAACTCTGTCTGCGACACCGTATGCGAATGGTAAATCATTATAGAAGTGCATATATCTTTTCTCTTTCTCACCTAACATATCGTCCACTAACTTTGCATCCTTAAGACTACCTAATGTAGCTATAGAGAGAACTTGGGTTACTCCTCTTGTAAAGAGGGCAGATCCATGGACTCTAGGTAGTAAATCTACCTCTGCAGCCATTTCCCTAATCTCATTTAACTCTCTTCCATCAACTCTCTTTTTGGTTTCTTTTACATACTTACGTAATGCTTTCTTCTGAAGCTTATCATATGCTTCTGTCATATTTGATTTTGTATATTTACCCTCAAACTGCTTAAACATCTCCTCTTTGGTTTCCTCATGCTTCTGTCTATCAGCAGCTAAGAGATTCTCTAATACCCTATCTCCTAGAAATTCTGAAATAGCATTTAGCATATCTTCTTCTATTACAAATGGTACATATGCTTTATCTTTCTTCTCTAACATATCTACAAATTTGTTCTGTTCCTCTACCCATACTTTCATTTCTACAAGACTACTCTCCATTGCATCTATTACTTGATCCTCTGGTACTTCATAACAGCCTGCATCAATCATTGAGAACTGCTCTCCATCTCCACCTACTACATAGTTCATTTGATTCTTCTCATCTACATCCTCCATACTCTTATATATTGGCTTTATCTTCCCATCTACAATCCCCATTCTTACACCTGATACAGGTCCATTGAATGGTGCCTTAGAATTAAGTAAAGCAACTGAAGCTGCATTAATTGCTAAGAGGACAGGGTCATTCTCTTCATCATATGACATTACAGTTACAATTAGACTTACCTCATTTCTGTAATCACTGGGGAATCTAGGACGTAGTGCCCTATCTATCATCCTTGCCTTAAGAACAGCATCATCACTAGGATATCTCTCTATCTTTACAAATCTAGACCCATTTATCTTTCCAGATGCATAGAATCTTTCTATGTACTCTACAGAGAGAGGGAAATAGTCGAGATCTCCTTTTGCTGGAGCACTGTTCACATTAACTTCTACAACAGTATCGCCCATTCTGGCAATAATTGCAGATTCAGATCGCAAGGCAAGCTTTCCTGTTTCAAAGGAACACTTCCTACCATCTATTTCAAATTCGTATATTTTATGATTAAAAAGCATAAATAAATGTATAAATATTAAATTATCAAAACTCAGGCTTTAGGCCTTTAACTTAGAAGTTATATCAAGAGAGAGGAGAAAAAGAAAGGCTTTTAACAAAAGCCCCTAAGCTATATCTTTATTTTCTTTGAAAATGTCTCGTATCTTTCAGGTTCGTTAAGTTGAAGATATTGAATAAGTCTTCGTCTCTTACCTACCTTCTGTAGCAAGCCTCTCCTTGAGTGATTATCTTTCTTATGATCCTTTAGATGTTCAGTTAATCTAGTGATCTCTTCTGTAAGGATAGCTATCTGAACTTCTGGAGAACCAGTATCACCCTCATGGAGGGCAAATTCGTTTATTATATTCTGCTTTTCTTCTTTGACTAGTGACATATATTCAAGATTAACACCATATAATTAATTTTACAATACTAACAACAGACAATACAAAGCCTATTTTATATCCTTATAGGGTTTGTGTCAACTTTTAACTAATGAATAACCTTATAACAGTAAAGCTCGTCTCCCTCTTGGGCTTCTACATTGCTATTCAATATAACTCCACACTCTTCTCCCTGCTTTACTTGAGTAACTGTATCTTTGCTCTTTCTTAAAGATTTAATCTTACTCTCTCCAAGAATTTCATCATTTCTAACCAAGTAACATTTACAATCTCTCTTTAATATACCATCTTTAACTCTTGTTCCCAATACCTTAGATCCATCTGTAAGGGTAATAATCATCTTTATAACTCCACTCCCTATCTCTTCCTCTTCATGTGCAGGAGCGGAGAGCATATCTAGAGCATCCTCAATCTCTTCAACTAGTTTGTAGATAATTGAATATGTACGGTATAAAACCCCACTCTTCTTAGAAATATCTTGTACGCCCCTCTCACTACCAACTTCAAATCCTAAAAGAATAGCCTTGGAGAGCTTAGCCATCTCTACATCTTGTAAACTAACATCACCAACTCCTTCAGATATAACTTTTACTTTATACCCATCTTTCTCTACCTTACTAAGAGATTTCTTAATAGCCTCAAGAGATCCCTCCGAAGAGCTTTTAAGTATAACGTTTAGGAAATTCTCTCCCTCTTCTTTTTCCTCTTTGAACAAATCCCCAAACATATCATCTTGAGCAATGGCTTTCTCTTCCCCTTCAACTACTTCTTCTTCTACGACTTCTTCCTCAACTTTATATAAAGAGGAAAGAAGCTTCTCACTATTCTCTTTTAATATATATACTTGTGAACCAACAGGTATTAACTCTGAGAGACCTATTACATTACCTCCATAGCCACAGAAAAGGTCACAAACATTCTCTCCTTCCTCAGAGATAATGCCTTTAACTTTCTCTATCTTAAACCTCTCTCCAATCTTATACCCTATCCAAGATCCCTTACAGAGATCTCCTGACGTTAGAACTAGGGTAGATACATTCCCCTTAGATTGCTCTTTTACAGACTCCAACACAAAAGCTTTAGCTGCAACACCCTCTGTAAGAGTTTCTCTCTCTTGTAAACCTTCTATGTCTACAACAAGATTTATTAAGTCTAATAGCTCAGGTATTCCCTTACCTGTTTTACCCGAAACCTCTATTACTGGAATCTTCCCCCCCATCCCTTCTACAGAAAGACCATGTTTAACCAAATCTCTTTTTATCTTTGCAACATCTATATCTGGCAAATCACTCTTGTTAATAACTACTATTGCTCTTGCAGTAGAGTTATTAATAATGTCTATAGATTCAATAGTTTGAGGCTTTACACCATCATTGCCAGCAACAACAAGTATTACAATATCAGCAATACTACCCCCTCTTAGCCTCATTAAATCAAAGGCCTCATGCCCTGGGGTATCAATAAAGGTAATTTTCTTAGATTCATCACTATTTGGAGAAACAGTAAACACAGAAATTCTCTGAGTAATACCACCAGCTTCGCAGCTTTGTACATTACTCTTACGTATTTGGTCCAATATTGTAGTTTTTCCATGATCAACATGACCCAAGATAGCTACTATTGGAACTCTATTTACCTCTGTATTTTTCACTGCTTTCTTCTTTGTCATTACTTACAAACTATAATTATTCTTTACTAACTACATCCTCTTCACTCTCTTTCGCATACTCTTCTACAGCATCTTTCTCTTCTACAATATCTTCCTTACTCTCTTTCTTAGCTTCTGCTTTTTTCTTTGGCTTTACCTCTTTCTCATCCTTACTATCTTCTTTCTCATCTTCAACCACCTCTACCTCTTCTCCCTGTGCCCCAACAATATCAATCTTTGTACCTGTTAACTTCCATGCTAATCTAACATTCTGTCCATCTCTACCTATTGCTAAAGAAAGCTGATCGGAAGGACATGTAACAGTTGCTGTTTCATCTGAGATTTTAACGGAGTCTACTTTTGCAGGACTTAGAGCATTTGCAACAAATCTATCTAAATCTTCATCCCACTCGATTATATCAATCTTCTCCTCCCCAAGCTCATTCATTACATTTGCAATACGAATACCTCTTTGACCTACGCATGAACCAATTGGGTCTATACCATCCTGATGAGATACTACAGCAATTTTACTCCTAGAGCCAGCCTCTCTTGCTACCGCCTTAATCTCAACAGCACCAGACTCTATCTCTGGGACTTCTAATCTGAAAAGCTCAACAAGAAATTTAGGATCTGCTCTTGATACTAGAATCTGAGAATCCTCTATACTCTTTAACAAAACCTTGTATCTTTCTCCAACTCTATAGAACTCGTTTGCAATTTGCTCCTCAGGAGGCATAAATGCTGTAGCTTTACCTATCTCCATAACTGCCATACCCTTTTGCATCCTTTGCATTAATGCGGTGTATACCTCTCCCACCTTATCACTAAATTCACTAATTAAGGCATCCTTTTCAGACTCTCTAATCTTTTGTAGTAATACCTGCTTTGCTGTTTGAGTTGCAATCCTACCTAAATCATCAGAGGGCATCTCTATCTGAACAGCATCTCCGATCTCTACACTTGGGGAGATTAATTCAGCCTCACTTAGTGCAATCTCAAGCTCTTCATCTTTAACTTTCTTAACAACAACCTTTGAAGCAAAGAGCTTAAACTCTCCTGTCTCTCTATCTACCTCTGCAAAAAGATTAGCACCCAACTTCTCATCTATCTCTTCATCTTCTCTATCAACCCTTCCATACCTATCCTTCTTTACTGCACTCAATATTGCAGACTCTAAAGCCTTAAATACTTCCTCTTTATCTATACCTCTCTCTGCAGCGATCTGATTAATTGCAGCTACTAATTCTGATGTCATAGCCATTTTTATATATATCTAACAAATTAAAATATCTTTACTAAAAAAAAGGTGAGACCTTCGCCCCACCCTCCTGTATAACTGGTTAATAATAGCAGAAATAGTTTAGTATGTAAACCTTACTGAGAACTTAGCTCTTCCCAAAGCTTCTTCTCTTGCCTACTTAATTTCTCTGGAATATTTACATCTATACGTACATATAGATCTCCCTTAGAGCCATCTTTACCAAGAACAGGTGCACCTTCACCCCTCACTCTAAATACAGAGCCCGATTGAGTACCCTTAGGAATCTTAAGCTTAACAGTACCATCTACAGTTTCGATTTGAATATTGCCTCCTAACACTGCAAGGTGAACTGGGATATCTTCTATAGAGTACAAGTCATTCCCCCTTCTATCAAACTTTACAGAGGGTTCTACTTCTACCTCAATATATAGATCTCCGAATTCTCCACCACCTACACCAGCATTACCACCCTCTCTAAAACGAAGGACCATTCCATCGTATGCACCTGCAGGTATTCTTACCTTAACTGCCTCACTCTTAGATTCAATACCTGTACCAGAACATACAGTACAAGCCTTTTCTGGAATTGTACCCATACCTCTACACTTAGAACACTCAGCCATAACTGCTATTTGTCCTAAGAAACTGTTTTGTACTCTCCTCTCTTTACCTGTACCGTTACATACATCACAGGTTTTTCTTTTACCACTCTCACTACCAGTTCCGCTACACCTACTACATCTAACATTTTTCTTAATCCCTATCTTGTACTCTCCACCCTTCATTGCCTCTGCAAAAGTGACCTTAACTCTGTATCTTAAATCTTCACCTAAATTGGATTGTCTTCTAGACCCACCCTGTCCAAAATCAAAACCAAAGTTACTTGCACCTCCTCCAAAGAAAGTATTAAAGATGTCTCCCATATCAAAAGGGGCGTCCCCATATGTACTGTATCCATTAAAGCCTGCTCCAGGATTAAAACCTTCTGTTCCTGCATGTCCATACTGATCATATGCCTTTCTCTTAGATTCATCAGAGAGTACTTCATATGCCTCCTGAACTTCTTTAAATTTCTCATCTGTTCCAGATTCTTTATTTACATCTGGATGATACTTCTTAACAAGTTTCCTGTATGCTTTCTTTATCTCTTCTTTTTTTGCTTCTTTTGAAATCCCAAGGATTTCATAGTAATCTTTCTTGCTCATGGGTACAATTCTAGCAAACAATTACAAAGAGTGCCAAGAAATGACAGAGAAATATTTAATTGATAAGATATGAAGATGGATGAAAACATAGAAATATCCTCTATAGATGAGAGGAAAGTAAAAAGGATGAAAAAAACTATAGCTTGGATACTAGGAGTGGTAGGAATAGTAGTAATCATAAGTCAGGTATTCCCTCTCACTAGGTCATACGTACAGGGAGAATTCCAAGAGCTTAAACAGAGGATTATGAAAGATCCTCTCCCAGAGTCATACAGACAGTATATTGCAGATGAATTTGCCTACTATGATCCAGGTAAAAGCTACTTTGCAAATCTCTCGGATAGTGCAGAAGGGTTACAGTATCAAGGAATTTTTACATATGATCCCCAAACAAAAACTAGTAAACCAATCATAGTAAATAAAGATTACTCAGAGAATATGTATATCACTATCGAGAAGATAGATATTAAGGATATACGTATTACTCCTAATGTAGAAAGCTCTGATGAAAAAATATATGACCAATACCTTAAGTTCGGATTGGCTCACTTTAAGGGAACACCTCTACCAGGAGATGGTGGTAACTCCTTTATCTATGGACATAGTGCTGTAGAGAAATTCTTTAGTAGGCACTCCAACTTACCAGAGACGATATTTACAAGATTAGAGGGGGTAGATATAGGAGATAGTGTGAGTATAAATAAGGGAGGAGAGGAATTAAGATATATTGTTAGGAATAAAAGAATAGTTTCTCCTGATGATTTTTCCATACTAAAGAGCCAGAGTGACAAGGAAACATTAACAATGATGACTTGTTGGCCACTTGGAGTTGGAACAAAAAGATTAGTTGTAGTAGCAGAAAGATTCTAATTTTTGTACAATGATATTTAATGGAAAAGGATCAAAAGAAATTAGTCATAATACTATCAGCAGTAACAGTTGTACTTTTGATATTAGTAACAGTAACTGCCATTATACTTTCTAAGAAGAAAGATGGTGGTACTGAACCTGATAAGCCAGATACTTCACAACAGGTAGAACTAATATATTGGGGGTTATGGGAACCTACTGATGTAATTCAACCGATTATAGATAAATACGAATCAGAAAATCCTGGAGTAAAGATACTCTACTCTCAACAAACTTTTAAAAACTACGAGAGCCGAGTATATACCAGACTACAACAATCTACTAGCTCTACAGAACCAGCACCCGACATAGTTAGGATTAACAACACATGGTTACCTAAATACCAAACATTCTTAACTCCATTACCCAATGAAGTAATGTCTACACAGGAGTACGCAGAAGAGTTTTACCCTACAGCTATAGATGATTTTACAGGTGCAGATGGGCAGATATACGCGATACCTTGGGAGATAGATGGCCTCATGGTTATTTACAACAAGCAGCTTCTTTCAGCAGCCGGATACAATGAACCCCCAGAAGATTGGGATACCTTTATGGAAGCAGCAGACAAGCTTACCAAAAGAGATAGCTCTGGGAGAATAACTCAATCTGGTCTAGCAATTGGAACTGCAAGAAATATTGTACACTCAGCAGACATACTCGGTTTTCTAATGCTTCAAAACAATGCAAGTATAATGAATAGTAGTAGGAATCAAGTAAACTTAACCTCAGAAAGGGCCATTACAGCTCTCACCACATACACTAGCTTTGCATCAGGAAGTAATCCTACATGGGCATCATATTTAGCAAGTGATTTAACAACATTCTTTAAAGGAGAGTTAGCTATGATGTTTGCTCCTAGCTGGAGAGCTTTCGATATATTGCAAGCCGCTCCACAGATAGAGTTTGGATTAGCAAGCTTACCTCAGCTACCTAACAATGACCCTGTATACTACTCAATGTATTGGGGAGACAGTGTGAGTAAAACAAGCATAAATAGTAAAGAGGCCTGGAAATTTATTAAATACCTAAGTGAACCTGAACAGCAGAAGCTACTCTTTACAAACTCCTCTAAAATACGAGCCTTTGGAGAACCTTACTCTAGAATAAGTCTTAACTCAGATCTCTTAGCTAATCCGTACACCAAAGCTATTGGTGAGATGGCACCATATATGAAATCCTGGCAGATGGGAGATCAGGGATTTGTAGAGGAGTTACTTAGAGAAGCAATAACAGAGGTAGCAGAGAACAAGAAAGAAGCAAAGAGTATTTTAACTAATGTAGAGAAGGATATAAACGATCAACTTGCAGTTACTAATAAATAACCATTATTATATATCTAATGAAGTCAAAATTTGCCCCAAGAAAAAGTAGAAAAGGAAGAAGTTTGTTTCTAACCTTTCTCCTTCTCCTCTCAATACCAGTCTTTGTTGTCGGTCTTTTACAAGATGAGAGTTTTGATATTAGAAACAGGGCCTTTGATGATATAGAGGTAAGTGATGTTAACCCCTGTGTAATCTCCTTCCCAAATGTAAACCCATACTCTCTGGAAGTAGATAGCACTTTTAGAGTACAGATAGATGCACTCTCTACATCTTTAGGTATAAAAGCTCTCTCCGTTATTGATGAGAACAACAACCCTCTACTAAGCAAAACATATGGTGAAGATGTACCCAAAAGAGTATCAGAGTCATTCAATTTCACCCCTACTGCTGCAAAAGCATATGAGATTAAGGGCTTAATGCTTGATTTAAACAAGAAAACATATGAATGTGTAGTCAGTAGTCCATATGATGTGTCTGGAGTAAGAGCCATAGCTGATAACTCTAAACCAATATTTGTGACTCTTCCTAAAAACTCCATACCATCTCAAAGTATAAAGACAGGGGATACATATGAATACACATTAGTAGCAGAAGACATAGATGGAGATACAATAAACTACTCATACTCATTTACTCCTGGTACTGATTGGTTAAAAGCAACTGTAATAGAAGATGGAGGTAATGGAAAACTTACAATAAAGTTTAGGGGCTCTACAACAGACGCTGCCAGTTACCTGGCCAATATCTTCATTCATGATGGATACAGTAAGCATCTTGCCTCTCAATCATGGGTTGTAAGTGTAAGTCCTAAAGAGAATGATATACCTACTGTAAAGATAATAGAACCACTAACAAGAACCGTTATCTCTGATCAAAAAACTCTTAAAGTAGCATGGGATGCTGTAGATGATAATCACATTGTTAGGTTTGAAATGTATCTTTCCTCTAACCCTACAAATGAAAAGAGTTGGATAAGTATAGATAAAGAAATTGAGTATAACAGATCATCATATGACATAGATACTTCACAATTTAAAGATGGTACGTACAGAGTAATTCTTAGAGCTATAGACAATCAGAAACCTGAAGCCATTGGAATGGATGTCTCACAAGAGATTGTAATAGCCAAAGGACAAATAGAGGGTAAAGAGCCTGATGATTCTGTAGTACTAGATACCCCCCAAGTTATCAACTTCTCCCCAACAAGCTCTGATACTGTACAGAACAACAAACCCACTATAAAAGCATCATTAATAGCTTCCAGAGACTCTACTGTTAACCAAGAGAGTATAAAAGTATTACTTGATGACAGTGATATTACATCTGAGATAAAAATCAACAAGATATCTGAATATGAATATACTGTAATATACCTACCTGAAGAAATTTTAGAACAGGGTGTACATAAAGTTGATATTTCATTCTCAGATAGCTCAGAGAAGGCTGTAGAAAAGAGTTGGACCTTTTCCATCTCAGATGGTGAAGATGTAGACCCTGATAGTTTTAATATCTTCGGCTACTACATTAACAAAAGGGTTGCATTAATAATTGCAGGAGGTATTGCGTTAGTAGTACTTGCGATATTCACTCCAATGATAATTTTTGCTGTATGGAAAGATGACTCTCAAGAGTCGAAAACCATTAATCCTACTCTCCCTCCATCTACACCGAAAGATAATAACCCTGGGAATATCGACCCGTACAGTAATAGTAGCGATGTTGAAAACTTAGTAACAGAATCTTTTCAAGCACCTAAGCCGATAGAAAGTGTGACTCAAAATGAAGCTACCAGTATTCCAGAGCCAGAAGCAGACCTTTCAATACTTCTAACAGAGATTGACGCTGCAAAGAAAGAGGATGACGATAATTCCTAATATTCTCCTCGAATACAGAGTTCTCATTTGGTATAATCATTCCTATGAACAATCTTACATATGAAAATATAAGGGGTAAATATTTAGATTTTTTTGTAAACAGAAATCATAAAGAGATTCCAAGTGCACCATTAGTTCCAGAGGATGATCCCTCTGTACTCTTTGTTAATTCAGGGATGTTCCCATTAGTGCCCTTTCTTAAAGGTCAAAGACATCCAGAAGGAAATAGGCTAACTAACTCTCAACGATGTGTTAGGACAGGAGATATAGATGAGGTTGGAGATGCAACTCACTGTACAACTTTTGAAATGTTAGGTAATTGGTCTCTAAATGACTACTTTAAAAAGGAAGCTATAGAGATGACAGTACAGTTTTTTGTAGAAGAATTAGGCCTAGATATTAACAGAATATATGCCTCCGTATTTGAAGGTGAAGGAGATATACCAAGAGATGAGGTTTCAATAGCTGTATGGGAAGAGATATTCTCAAAATATGGAATAGATGCAAAGGTAGGAAAAGAAGAAAGGATAATGCCATTAGGAAGAGAAGATAACTGGTGGGGCTTACCATCTGGTGGTCCATGTGGTCCAGATAGTGAGCTATTTTATAAAACAGACAGTGGAGAATTAGTAGAGATTGGCAATAACGTATTCATGGAATATCTACTAGAAGATGGTATATACAAGCCATTAGGAAGACATAATGTAGATTTTGGAGGAGGGTTAGATAGATTAGTTTCAGTATGCCAAGGGGTAAACTCTGTATACGAAGTAGACATATACAGACCGATATTTGAGAAAGTAAAAACACTCTCTAAATCAGAGGATCTAAAATCCCAAAGAATAATTACAGACCATCTAAAGGCAGCTACTTGGATTGTGATGGATGGAGTTTTACCTTCTAACACACAGCAGGGATATATTCTCAGGAGATTAATTAGAAGGGCTGTAAGGCATGGTAGAAAGTTAGAGATAGATAGGGAATTTACAAGAGAGGTTGCAGATGTAGCAATAGAACAGTTTAAAAATGTATGGCCTCAGTTAATAGAGAAAAGGGATTTCATACTTAAAACCATAGAAGATGAGGAAAGGAAATTTAATAAGACAGTAGAGCATGGCTTAAAAGAGTTAGAAAAGACCCTCTCTACGATAGGACATATCAATGGAGAGAAAGCATTCCAACTGTACGAAACATATGGATTACCACTAGAAGTCATTGAAGAAATACTAAAGGAGAAAGAGTTAGAGATAATTAACAAAGAGAGTTTTACTGAAGCACAAAGTAAACATCAAGAGAAATCTAGGACCTCATCTGCAGGAATGTTTAAGGGAGGTTTAGCAGATAGCTCTGAAATGACAACAAGATATCATACAGCTACACACCTACTCCTTGAAGCCCTAAGGAAAACCTTAGGAGATCATGTATATCAGAAAGGTAGTAATATTACCTCAGAAAGACTTAGATTAGATTTCCCTAGTGATGAGAAATTAACTCAAGAGCAAATAGAGAAGGTAGAGAAGTATGTAAATGACGCTATCAATAAATCCCTTGATGTTAATTTTGAAGAGGTATCTAAACAGGAAGCATTAGAAAGAGTCCCATTTGCTGCTTTTGAAGAAAGGTACGGAGATATCGTAAAGCTGTACTATGTTGGAGAAAAAGAGAACCCCTACTCCTTGGAGATATGTAACGGCCCTCATGTATCTAATACAAGAGAGTTAGGTAAATTTAAGATAGTAAAGCAGGAAAACGTAGGTGCAGGTATAAAGAGGATAAAAGCAATATTAGAATAAATATGCAAACCCAAAAACCAATATTAGCCATAGACTATGGCAACAAAAGAATTGGATTAGCACTCTCTGACAGTAAGGGAGTCATAGCTTCTCCACTAGAGGTACTCGAAGTAACAAAGAGAAGAAGTATGGATACTCTAATTCAAGATATTCTTAGGATAATAGAGGAGTATAGAATAAAAACTATACTTTTAGGAAATCCTCAAATCTTTGATAGTAAGCATCTTAAAACTACAAAGGTAATAGAATCATTTAAAGAAAAGCTCTCTCAATTGACCAATCTCCCTATCATATATCAAGATGAAAGCTATTCTACAACTGAAGCTCAAAATATGTTACTATCCCTAGGACAGAATACTAAGTCATCAAGACATAAGATAGATAAGATAGCTGCGACTGTGTTTCTTCAAGAATTTTTAAACTCAGAATCTAATAAGAATGAAGACCATAATTAAAATTTTCTTACTAGCCCTACTTACCGTTGTAATAGGAGCCTTCTTTATCAAAAAATCCTACTACTCTACACTTGAGACACCTAATAGTGACAGTAGTGAGAAGGTTGTACTTGAAATTGAGAAAGGTGAACCTCTAGAATCAATAATAGATGACCTGATTACTGCAGGGGTACTTAAAGAAAAGTGGGCTACCTACTTTGAAATATATATCAAACTCAACAAACTAGCACCTAAGATACAAGCCGGTGTGTATGATATTCCAAAGAATTTAAATATAAAGGAGATTGCACAGATGATACAATCATCTAAAGAGCAAGGAGTATGGATTACAATACCAGAGGGTTTAAGAAAAGATGAGATTGCGAATATAATTGCATCTGAGTATGAGAAGATAGATGGTACGAATTTCTCTAAAGAAGAGTTCCTTAGATTAACAGAAGACCCACAATATATCCAAAGCTTAGCAATACCATACCCACTTACAGATTTAGAAGGCTTCCTCTTCCCAGATAAATACTCTTTCTCTGTAAATACTGATACTCAAAGTATACTAGGTATACTTCTTACAAACTTTAAGAACAGGGTTGGTTTTACAGATACATATGAAGATATAATTGTTGCAAGTATGGTTGAAAGAGAAGGATATACATCTGAAGATAGGCCAATGATTGCAGATATAATACAAAGAAGAAACAAAGAGGGGTGGTTACTCCAAATAGATGCTACACTTCTGTACCCTAAAAAGGATTGGAAGTCACCCATTACTGTAGCAGACAAGCAGGATGATAACCCTTACAATACTTACAAGAGACAGGGATATCCCCCTACCCCAATATGTAATCCAGGCTTAGCTGCTATAAATGCTGTAAGAAATCCAAAACCTAACCAATATTACTACTACATACATGATGCAAGTGGGAATCCACATTACGCTGAGACTTTAACAGAACATAACCAGAATGTTCAGAAATATCTTAGATAAATTACTCTAAACTGCCGATGGAAGTATCCATAAACATGAGTGACAAAGAGTTGGCAAAGACCAAGATTCCAAGATACAATGGTGTAAGAACAAAGAAAAAAACTCCATGGTTACTGGTTGTACTTGCCATTTTTCTCATCGGTGGTATTACTTCTGGAATATATCTTCTCTACAAAGGGTATAAAGTATCTTCAGATATAGGTTTCCAATTTACACCAACAAACATACTAAAACCAGAAGCAAAGCCAGAGCTTAAGAAAGATAGTACAGGCAAATATACAAATGTTCTGTTAATTGGTGTAGATACAAGAGAGAAAGGAAATTTAATGAATACAGACACCATAATAGTTGCATCCTTTAATCATGATACAAAAGACATTGTAATGGTATCCATTCCAAGAGATTTCCATGTACAAGTAAATAGAGATAAGTATTGGTTTAATAAGATAAACTCTGCATACGCTGTAAATGAACAGAAAAAGAAAGACTCCGGATTACTTGCACTAAGAGATATCGTTGAACAAATGACTGGAATGGAAATACAGTACCATGCAATGATCGATTTCAATGGCTTTGTACAGCTGATAGATGCTGTAGGAGGTGTATATGTTAATGTAGAGAACAGTTTTACTGATTACATGTATCCAAAAGGCTCCAGATATGAAACCATTAGCTTTAAATCAGGACCACAGTTAATGGACGGTACTACCGCATTGAAATATTCAAGATCAAGACACTCTATGCATAACAATGAGGGGACTGATTTCGCAAGAGCAAGAAGACAGCAGAAGGTAATAATTGCATTTAAAGACTTAGTATTAAGCTCTGAAACATTACTCAATCCTAAAAAGATAATGGATTTAATGAGCGCTATACAAAATAATATAAAAATCTCTGAATTTACCTTAGATGATATAGAGGCTGGAGTGAATTTGCTCAAAGAGTTTGATGAGAAGAAAGGAAATACATACTCCTTTGTCCTAGATCCATCCGCAGGCAACTCATCTCTGATTACTAGCCAAAATGTAGTAAATACAGGAGCATATGCAATAGGTCCAATAGAAGGATTAGGTAAATACGATAATATAAAAGAGTATGTAGACTTAATATTAAAGAATCCACAGCTCTACTCTGAAGACCCCTCTATATACACTTACAATACTGGTTTGGGATATCAAAATACATATAACGAAACTCAGTCATTAAGAAAAGATTTTAAATATCTTGATATAAAATTCATAGGGAACCTTTACAGTGATAAGGAAGGAGTCTACATATTTAGTAATAAGGAGGACTCATTTGAATATTCTGTAAATCAACTCTCTAAATACTTTAAACCTACAGGCACTACTAAGCCAGAATATATAACAACCAAACTAAGAGGAGAAGATATCTCAATTCTGTTTGGTAAAGAAATCTCCGAGACAAACTCAGATATTTCTACTTCACAATAGAATATGTACAAACTATACATAGGTAACGAAACATACATATCCCTCTCTCAAGCAAAGAAATTTGTTACACTCCTTCGAGAGAATAGTGATAACGAGTACATAACCTTGGATGTAGAGAAAGTAAAAGCAAGTGACCTTGTGGACCTACTCTCCTCTCCCTCCCTCTTTAGTACCTCTCGTTTAATATTTCTTAAAAGGGTATATAGAAATAAAGAGAGAGAATCCATAGTAAATTTCCTTTTAGAATATCTACCCAACAATACAACAGATCAAATTGTAATATGGGAAGACCAAAAGGTAAGTGCAGTAACAAGGTATGTAAAATTCTTTAAATCAAATAAGCAACTAGAAGAGTATACAAAGTTCAACAAAAGATCTTTTCTTACATGGGCGAAAGAAATCACACAGAAAATGGATATTAGCATTAACAGTAACGCTATTAATCTTCTCGCTACATACTCTAACTATGATTCTCAACGATTTGAGAACAATTTAAAGAAGTTAAAGCTAATAGAGAAGGATAATATAACAGAGGAGGATATAAGAGAGTTCTCCCCTGATACATTGGAAGAAGACATCTGGAAATTACTAGATGAGATAAATAGTGAGAGTGGTAAGCCTCTACTAATATTAGAGAATCTTCTCAGAAATTCCACAGATCCCCACTACATAATAGCTATGATACTTAGAAATATCAGACTGCTTACAATGACAAAACATCTAGTAGAAAAAAATACCCAATATACAGAAATGCCCTCAATACTAAAAATACCCCCATTTACATTAAGTCCATTAGTAAGTGCAAGTAATAGATATACAAAAGAAAGGATAAGTAAGATATATGAGAAGTTAAGTAGTTTAGATTATGAAATAAAGGTAGGAAGGATAGAGCCAAAGCTAGGACTTACTCTCCTTTGCACTATATTGTAAACATATTCATTGACATTACCATAGGTATTTTCATAAACTCTATTGTAGGGATAACCATTAATATACGAAACACTGCCTTTACATGAGGACACAGAGTAGAAATACAAAAAGAGCTTTAAGAGTCTTACTCATTGTCGGTGGTATATTAATAGTTGCTTTAATAGGCGCAGTAATATATTTTTACGCAATTGCAGATACCGTACAGGAGGAGCAAAAAGGAAATCAGATTACCTGTGGTTGTTACATGATAGACCCTGCAGTTGTTAATGATTGTGGAGATCCTAAGAAAGCATTTCTTTTTAGCTCAAAGAGTGTACCCTCGGACCAAGCATGTAGTATAGCCTGTGATACACAACTACTCTCCGAATATGTAATCAAAAGTAGTACTGCAACAGATAGGTTTAAAAGTTGTAACATACGAAGTATTTCTGACGCTAGATGTCAGGAAATGATACTTACAGATCAGGATGGAAAGTTAATTACAGGTAAGATTAATCCCGAAGATGAAGTTAACATAGAGGCAACTTTTGATAATGAGAATTACAGTAACTACACCTTTAAAATAAATACACAATCTAATACACCGGACAAAATAGAGGGTAAAAAGATATACAAAAAGGTTACTGACTTCAAAGATGTAAACTCTCTTGATATTCTAGCTACTGCAACAGATAGTAAAGGGGATTCCATTAATTCGATAATATGTCGAAGAGTTATAGATATTAATGTGAGCGGTAGTACAGGTGCGAATGCTCTTACTGCAACTACTGAAAGACAGAGTGATGGTAGAACAAAGATCTCTCAAATTACAATCTCTGTTGGGCAGTTAAGTAGTGAGAATGTAAAAGTAAGTTTCTCATTTGGAACAAAGTTCCAAACATTAACAACAGAGGGAGGGCTAAACATTGAAAGTGCTAAAGGTACAGTCACAATTACAAAAGCTAACCTGTACGATGCAACTAACTTCGTAGGTGATCAATCATTCGCTATCCTAGACAATCATGAAGGCCCCCTACCTATTACAGCAGAGGTATTTGTAGATGATACAAGTATTGGAGTAGTAAGTACTGAGGTAGAATTTCTTTCCCAGGAAGTACCAGTGGTAGAGGAAACAGATGAGGAAGAAGAGGAAGAAGAGAGTCACTCTAACTTTTCCACATCTAAGATAGCATCTCCATCATGTATAGAGAGAGTTGAGAGTAATAATGTTGCAACATTCACTATCTCTATTAAGAACAACAGTGATATAACTCAAGAAATAACCTCTATAAAAGACAAACTACCTCTTGGATTCACATATGTAGTAGAAAGTACAGTTGTAAATGGAACTGCGGCTACAGATGGTTCCTTAACTACTGTATCAAATATAGGGTCTACACAAGAGATAGTATGGCAGCAATCATCTCCTTGGAGTGTAGTTGCTAGTGGACAGCTAACTATTGTATTCAGAGCAAAAGCAGATAGTAATGCACTTACTGGAGAAAACCTAAATGAAGTAATTGTAAATCCTGTACAGATACCATCTGATCCTTCAACATTAAGATCTCAAGCTTCAATAGTTGTTGCTCAAGACTGTGATAATCCAACAGTACCTGTAACTACACCATCTACTGGAATATTAGACAACCTCTTTGTAAGATTGGCAATAGGAATAGTACTCTTCGCAACAGCATGGGCTGTATATACAAGACCTGAAGGGGTAAAACTATCTCAAATTATCCTTAACTCAGATATATATAAAGATGCAGAGATGACTAAGTATAAATATACTAATCCAAAGAAATATTTTGAAGAGAAAATTGTTAGAGAGAAGAAATAGAGAATGATATTGGTAAACCATCTTTACCATAGGTAGTACTATCCGAAACTATAGAGAAGAAGTATATCTTAGAAGAAATAAGGGAGTTTAAAACTACCCTATGATCCCTATCCTTTATCTCATTCTCTAAATCAATCCCTATTAAATGCAAATCTTTCATCTCACCACCATATATAACATATGCAGAGCACTCTGCCTTACTCTTCCAAGATATTACCACAGAGTTCTCTTTCTCCCCCTTCTCTATCTTTACATTGTAAGGATCACAACCCTCTATAGAAAGAGAGCTACTAGAGCCTGAAACTCTAAATACAAATAGCCCTACTACAAGGGAGAGTACAGTAACTACGGTTATTAAAAACAATCCTCTATTCTTCATCATCTACTACGATAACATATTCCGTTATTGTAGAGCTACCTACTTCATCTTCTACCTTAAGAACTACCTTGTATGTACCAATATCCTCTATAAGAGGATAACCCCTTACAATCCCCTCTCCATCTACCCATAACCACTCAGGCCCCTCTTGGACAGTAATAGTAACATTACTAAAGTCAGTAGCTACAACCCTTGGAACAAAAATATACTCTTCATTTACATTAACAATCTTTGGCATTAAATTTGTAATATATGGTTCCTGCACAGACATCACCCTCTCTACCTGAATACCTTTAACTTCATCCTCTTTTAAAAGGAGATACAGTGTAGAAAAAATCGTCAAAAAAGGTATTACAATGAGAAGAGAAAAACCAATAACTTTCTTTGTATCGATACTATGCATATAATCTAGTGTATCAATTTAATATTTTGTTTACAAACATAGCCCTAACAGATATAATACAACGCAATATTGAATCATTTTAAATATATTTTTTTCTAATGCCAAACCTAAAAACATCAATAAAAGACTTAAGACAGACAAAGAGAAGAACTGTACACAACGATAGATTAAGAAAAAGAGTTAAGAAATCTGTAAAGAGATTCCAAGAATTAGTAAGTACAGGAGAGAAAGAGGCTGCAGAGAAATCTTTAAAACAAACTAATAAAGTTCTTGACAAGGCAGCTAAGAAAAATGTTATAAAGAAGGGTACAGCAAGTCGTAAGAAGTCTAGACTTGCAATTCAACTTAACAAACTGTCCATAGATAATGTCAAAACTGCTAAAAAGAGCGCTTAAAAACTCTCTGTTTCCTGCAATACTAATGATTGCGGGAAAAGTATTAGGAATATTCCTAACAAGTGCCATATATGGCCTTACCATTGAAGTTGGTAATGAGCTTAATGGTATATTTTCAACACAAATATATTTTGAAGATAAAGCGATTACTCTTTTTGTAAACTCTTTCTCTGATCTCTCAATGTTCCTTTTCTTAGCAATACCTACTGCATATTTCATATTTAAAACAGCAATATTTCAATCAACCGTTGGTAATCCTAAGACCATTGTAAAGGTAACAAAGTTTAATATCTTACAGTGGATTACAAAAGATGATACAACCTTTCTTAAGATATTCATTTGGTGTGCATTCCTTTGGGTAGCATCATCCATTGTTGTAATAAATGTACTACAAGATAGTACATATACATGGGTTGGAATTCTTGCAGGTTCCTTTGCATTCCTCTGTGGAGTAGGAGCTGTAAAAACATTTGAAATTGAAAGTAATAATGTATATCCTGATAATAAGAGATACTACTAAATATGAAAGAGAACAAAGTTAAAAAAACATTAGCCTTAGTATTAGAACCAATAGCATTAGGGTTACTAGCCCTACTCTTCATCATCCCCGCTATAACTGTTGTTAATCTACAACCAATTACAAAAAAATTAAAAGATTTGGATGTTCTAGGAGTAACAAACTCTTCAGGATTAAAAGTTAATATCATAGGGGGATCTCATCTAATCTTTCTAAATGAAAGAATAGATAGTAATGAAGATATATATACATATAAAACTAAGTTAGTAAAAAGAGAAGCAGATAGCTACTCTAAACCTATAATAGAGATAGTGAATAATAAGGAGGAGAGTGTTAATTTAGAAATATATGGAGGAACATCCATACGTACAAACTCTGATATTGGGATAATAATAGGAGAACAGAGATATAGATTACAGGAATCTAATGGTAATCCCCTAACTCAAAAGATTACTCTTGCACCTAAAGAAACATATGTAATATATCTTTACATAGAGAGTTTTTCAGATGTTAGATTTGAAGAAGACTTCGAATTAAACATAAAAGAGATTCAATAGTTAATTTAAAGAACATACTTAATATGGATACTGCAGGAATGAACACACCACAAGAGATACCTGTAATAGAGGAAAAATCTCCAAAGAAGAATTCTCTTGCTCTTGTCCTTCTTCTAATAATTTTCATTATTGGGGGCCTTACTCTTACGTACCTGTTTTTGGATGGTCAAAAATACATTGATGAATTACTTGGTAAGGAAGTACAAACAGTAGAGGAAGAGGAAACTGCATCCGATGATAACAAAATTGATGAATATGCAGATTGGCAAGTATATACAAATACTAAATATGGAATTTCCTTTAAATATCCGTCCGATTGGGAAGTCGAGATAAGTGATAATGATTCAATAATAGCTCACGCAATGAATGAGAAAGAGGGTACAGAAAGACAAGCATATCTTTGGATCGTACCAGGCACAAATAGTACAAAAACCTTAGAGTATGTTAAAACTCTCCAAGAGGATATTGAGAATGAAGATCCTCTAATGAATGCCTCCTTAAACTACACTGAGATATTAATATCAGGGAAGGATGCCTACATGTATATACCTGGGAATGTAGCATTCTTAAGTAGCGGGTATGTTGTAGAACATAAAGATAATATCCTAGATATAAGATTTAGAGGTTTAGCAGAATTAGGATATTGGCACATCATAGAGTCAATTACTTTTTTAGATTGACAAACGTAGATATCTAAAATACGTTAAAGAGAGCATATACACTCTCTTTCCTTTTAATATAACAATATTCTCGATATAATACCCTGATATATGGGTAACACAGCTTTAAACAAAATTAGAAACTTTTCCATAATAGCTCACATAGATCATGGGAAATCTACATTAGCAGATCGAATGCTTGAAGCTGCTCATATAGATATCTCTAGGGATAAGAGAGATTCTAGAGTATTAGATCGATTAGACTTAGAGCAAGAGAAAGGCATCACTATAAAGCTACAGGCGTGTAGAATGATATGGAAAGAACACCAACTCAATCTAATAGATACACCAGGACATGTAGACTTCTCATATGAAGTCTCAAGGTCTCTAGCTGCATGTGAGGCTGCAATACTTCTTGTAGATGCATCACAAGGAGTACAAGCACAGACAATCTCTAATACACAGAAGGCGCTAGATTTAGGACTAACACTAATCCCTGTAATAAATAAAATAGATTTACCAAATATAGATATTGCTGCTAGAGAACAGGAATTAGAAAATCTCCTAGGATTTAGAAAAGAGGAGATAATAAAAGTATCTGGGAAAACAGGAGAGGGTGTAGAATTACTCCTTGATAGGATAGTTGAGAAATGCCCTGCTCCACAGGGTGATATAAACTCTCCTTTAAAAAGTTTAATCTTCGATTCTTTCTACGATGAACATAGGGGTGTAGTTGTCGCTGTTAGAGTTTTTGATGGAAAGATAGTATATACACCTGGCAAATCAACAGACCTATACATACTACAAAAGAAAGAGGTATTTAAACCAACAGAGGTGGGAATATTTACTCCAGATTTGGAAGAAACAGAACATTTAGATACAGGAGAGGTAGGATATATAGCCACCGGATTTAAAGATATAAGTTTCTTTACAGTAGGAGATACAATCTCAGATAGCCCTAAGACTGAAGCTCTAGAAGGATACAGAACTCCTAAACCAAATGTCTTTGCTACATTCTTTCCCGTTACGTCAGATGACTATCAACCTCTTAAGATAGGGTTAAACAAATTAAGTATGAATGATGCTTCATTAACATTTACAGACCAAAGATCTAATCTCTTAGGCTCTGGATTCAGGTGTGGCTTCCTTGGGCTACTACATATGGAAATTATCCAAGAAAGATTAGAAAGAGAGCATGATGTAGAGTTAATAATAACAGCACCTACTGTAGAGTATGAGATTACAAAGATAACAGGAGAGAAGATAACAATACAAACACCACAGGAGTTACCAGATCCATCTGAAATATCAGAGATATTAGAACCGTGGGTAAGATTAAAACTAATGACTCCAGATAGATATATGGGAGTACTAATGGAGCTATGCCAAACCAAAAGAGGCCAATATGTTAATACAGAATATATAACAGCGAAATCAGGGAGTATACAGCTAAAGGATCAATATATAGTTTTAGAGTATGATATGCCATTAGCAAGTTTAGTTTCTAATTTCTTTGATCAACTTAAAAACAAATCTAGTGGATATGCCTCTATGGAGTATGAATTGATAGATTTCTTCCCTGTAGATTTAGTAAAAGTAGCTGTACTTGTTAATCATGAAGAAATACCAGCGCTAAGCTTCTTAGAAACAAGAGAGTTAGCACAATCTAAAGCCTCTAAGCTTCTAGAAGTGATGAAAAATGAAATACCTAGACAACAGTTCCCTATACCGCTTCAAGCTGCCATAGGGGCTAAGATAATTGCAAGAGAGGATGTAAAAGCATTTAGAAAAGATGTAACTGCTAAACTGTACGGAGGTGATTACACTAGACGATTAAAACTCTTAGAGAAACAGAAGAAAGGTAAGAAGAGGTTAAAGATGGTAGGTCAAGTTAATATCCCACAAGAGGCATTTTTAAGTATCCTTAAGACATAATGATAGAGGAATTAGTAGTAAAAAACTTCAGAAAATTTAAAGAAAAGAACTTTAAATTCAATACCAATATTACAGTATTTTACGGACATAACGCTCAAGGTAAAAGCTCTGTACTAGAAGCTTTATATATCATCAGCAATGGTAAATCACCATGGGCATCTACAGATGAATTTGTTAATACAGAGCAAACGGAAATAGGTTCACATACTAGAATAGAGATTGTAAAGGATGAGAAAAGCTATGTATATTTTAAGGATATAGGGAAGAAAATATTCAAGGTAGATGGTAAAAGTGTAAGAAGCAAATCCTTCTTTCAGGATAGATGTGCAACTATATTTAATCCAGAGAAGATAGAGCTACTAATGATTTCATCATCACAAAGAAGAGATTTCTTAGATGATACAATCCAGAAATATAACTATGAGTATGAATATGACTTAAAGAATTTCAAGAAGGTATTAAGACAGAGAAATGCATACTTAAAAAGATTAGCAAAGCTATTCTACGAGAAAGGTGTCTTAGCAATAAATGACCCTCAACTAAACTTCTGGAGCAATCAGATAGTACTACACTCTATTCCAATCTTACAAAACAGAATACAGCTAGCAAGAGAGCTATCTAAAGATGGATATGAGATTAAGTACAATACCGGCTTTCTATTTGATAGAAGAAAATTAAATAACAAAGAGTATTTAAACGAAATCTTACTACAAGATTTAGAAAATAGTAAAAGGAAGGACATAGCTACTGGGTATACAAACATAGGGCCACATAGAGATGATTGGGAGATATCTTTAGGTATGGATATTAGAAAGTTTGGATCAAGAGGTGAAAAAAGATTAGCAATAGGGAAACTCATATTCCATACACAAGAGATTGTAAATAACAAAACAGGCTTCTACCCTATCCTCTTGTTAGATGATATTGCATCAGAGTTAGATATATCAAATACAAAGAGAATCTTTGAGAAAAAGTTTCTTGATAGACAACAAACATTTATTACTGTAATAGATTATAAAACATTACCGAAGAGCATATTAAAAGATGCACAGCTAATACATTTAAACGGAGAGATATAATCTCTATTTCTTAATCACACTTTTCATTACCTCGCTTTTATACTCCTTAGGAAAGAACTCTATCCTACCCTCTTTATAATTACTAAGTAACCTATCTATCTCTGGCCTATGACCTGAAAGTATCATAAAGAGGATTTGGGCTATATATGCAAGCCAATTAATAATTCTTAAGAAGATATTTACTCTCTTAAGCTCTCTCTCCCTACTTACTACTAATTCTTTGTTGATGAAATACTTAGTAAGTAACCATCTATTCTTTCTGTAAATATGATTAAGATATCTCTCATTGTAAAGAGGTATAAGATACATAAGCTCATGGAAATTAAATATATCAGATTCAAGCTCTAAGCCTCTCTCTTCAACTATGAAATTTATACAGAACAGATCCTTAACAGTATTCCCATCTCTACTTGTCCTAGCTATATGATTAAATATATTTCTTACTGTTAATATCCCCCTATATATCCATGCGCTACCATCTCTAACAACGATAAATAAATCTATATCATCATCCTCTTTAGTAAAGCCTGCAGCTACAGAACCAGATATACCTACAAATCTAACCCAGTTAGATACCAATAAAGATTTTACTCTTTCATTTGCAATCTCTATTTTCTTCTGTGTAATATTAGAACTCTCTTCTTTTGTTCCTCTTTCCAGAGTATTTAATATACTCTCATCTAGCCCCTTTATAATTCCCTTACCCCATATATATTGAAGCTTTTTAATAGAGAGTTTTAGCCCCATATTAGATTTAAACAGTACTAACTCCTCTATTATTTCTTTTAGCTCTTTTCTGTACATTACAGGATATGATAGCAGGTACAACATCTTTTAAGAAGTATTACCCTCCACTATTATTGATAATTCTGGTAAACTATTCCTGAATAATGAGACAACATCCTATTCCACAAAATGTATTAGATATCGAGTTTAAACTCTTCACAAGGTTTACATTAAAAGAGTTCGCATATTTAGCCTTAGGTATAGGTACAGGCTCTATCTTCCTCTACTTCTCTATCGGAGGAGATATACCTGGCATTGTTGGTATACCTCTCTTTGCAATACTCTCAGGTATAGGGGCTTTCTTAGCACTTGTACCAATAAATGATTTACCTGCAGATAAAGCCATTATAAATTTCTTCTCTGCAATAAATAAGCCTACACAGAGAGTATGGTTAAACCAAACTATGAAAGAGCAAAGGATTAAACCTCAGGTTAATGCTGTAGATGAAAGCAAGAAGAAGGTAATAGGAGCTTCAGATATTACACAAAAACAGAGGGTAGACATCTTTGAAGAGAATCCAGGAGATGATATCTTAGCAGGAGATAGTACACAGGAAGTTATGACTACACCACAGGTAGTGCAAGAAACAGAAGAGGTAATTACTCCTACAGAGGAGTATCTCACTATTTCAGAGGAAAATATCTCTAACTTCCAATTTCCAATAAAAAGTGTAGATCAACTACCTGGTAATATTAATATCTGGCTATGTACTAAAGACAGTCAACCTCTCTCTGGTATAAATGCCTTTCTTAAGGATTCTAATGGTAAGATCCTGTATGCTAATAAGACTGGCCCTAATGGATACTTCTTAACTAATAAAATATATCCAGAAGGAATATATACAGTAGAGTTTGAAGGCCCAATCTCAGGAGCACCAAAGTTAAGAATAGTTGTATCATCTAATCAGAGTAAATTACCTTTGAAGATAACACTGAAGTAATGGATATAAATGCAAGAGCAAGAACAACTTCATCTACACAGGATCATCTCGAAGTAAGAGAGATAGTTGATGATTTAGTTATTACAAAAACTGGTACTGTAGCTCTTGTACTTCAAACCTCCGCTATTAACTTTGACTTACTAGCAGAGTATGAGCAGGATAGTAAGATATATGCTTTTGCAGGACTACTAAACTCCCTTAATTTCCATATCCAAATATTAATTAGAACAAGGAGAATAGATATCTCTAACTATGTGGATTACCTTGAAGAGCAGGAGAATGAAGCCATGTCTGAGGGTTTAAAAAGACAGTTAAATATATATACCGAGTTTATACAGAACTTAATAGTTCAAAATGATGTATTAGATAAAACATTCTTAATAGTAATTCCCTTTAATCCTGCAGGTGAGATTCCCGGTTCATCTCTTTTAAAATCGAAACAAACAAGAGAAGAAATAGAGAGAAGCTTAGCAATGAAACAGGATCAACTACTAGAAAAATCTAAAATCTTCCTCTATCCAAAAAGAGATCATCTACTAAAGCAGTTAGGAAGAATGGGACTCTTTGGACATCAACTTACAAATAAAGAGTTAATAACAGAGTTTTATACAATATATAACCCAGATGAAGAATTACCAAAAGGAGAGGATGAATAACAAAGATAGTAAAAACAACTTAACATCGAAGACTATGCAGATGCTCGATGAGCGTAAAAACAAGCTTACCGAGAACAAATATGCTTCTTTTCAAGGTGATCTAAGAAAAGATTTAGAGAATATTAAAACATCTAAAGAGCAAGTAGATAAAAAAGATAGATTTAATGATACTAAGGAAGAGGATAAAAGGAGTCCTTTTGCAAAAATAATCGATAACTTTAAAACAACCATAGGTATAAAACCTCCAAAGGTTGAAATAAAAGCTGAAGCTCCTGTTGGTAAATTCGAAGGCTTAAGTACTCAAGATATCATTGCTCCAATAGATGTAGAGGTAGATTTTAATACATTACAAATGGGTGATTACTACTCTAGAACCTTTTTTGTTAGTGGATATCCCAGATTTGTAGGACCTAATTGGCTCTCCCCCATTATCAACTTTGAGCACTCACTTAGAATAAGTACCTTTTACTACCCTGTAGATTCTAAAATCATATTAGAGAAACTTAAGAAAAAGATAGGTGAGATGGAAGCTACCCTTTACTCCCAGATGGAAGATAGGAAAGTTGTAGACCCATCTTTAAAGGTAGCTCTCTCTGATGCTCAACAGCTACAAGACTCCATAGCAGAGGGTACTGAGAAGTTCTTCCACTTTGCTATGTACGTAACAATATATGGACCTTCAAAAGATTTACTTGAGAAATACTCTAGGAATGTTACCTCTACGCTTGCTGCTATGAATGTAATAGCAAAACCTGCAACACTTCAACAAGAGCCTGCCTTTATCAGCACTCAGCCATTAGGATTGGACAAACTGTACATTACTAGGAATATGGATACTACCTCTCTTGCTACAACATTCCCATTTGTAACATCAGAGTTAACAATGGACCATGGAATTATGTACGGGATTAATATGCATAACAAGAGCTTAGTAATATTTGACAGATTTGAATTAGAGAATGCAAATGCCGTTGTCTTTGCTAAGTCAGGTGCAGGTAAAAGTTACTTTGTAAAATTAGAAGCCGTAAGAAGCTTAATGCTTGGTACACATATAATAATTATTGATCCAGAGCGAGAGTATGAAGATCTCTCAAAAGCAGTTAATGGAGCATACATTTCTTTCTCACAAGACAAAGGTCATAAGATGAATCCATTTGAACTCTCAGGGGTGACAGAGGAAGGAGATGACGAGTTAAGAATGAAACTACTAGCACTGCAAGGATTCTTTAAAGTAATGTTTGAAGGACTTACAAATGTAGAAACCTCAATATTAGATAGAGCACTGATATTAACGTACAGAGAAAAAGGTATTACATTTGACCCTGCAACACAGAAACGCCCTGCTCCACTTCTAGAGGATCTGTATAAGGTGTTGAAGGGAATGGCAGAAACAGAAGCACACGAGCTCTCTAAAAGAATGGAGAAATATATAATGGGAAGTGCGGCTGGAGTATTTAATGAGGCTAGTAACTTTGAAATTAATAATCCATTTACAGTATTTAGTGTTAGAGATCTACAAGAAGAACTAAAGCCTCTCTCAATGTATCTAATGTTAGATTTCATATGGACAAAGATACGTAAGGATCAAAGAAGGAGACAGTTAATTGTTGATGAAGCTTGGTATATGATGCAAAGAGAAGATTCTGCAAAATTTATGTACTCTTTAGCTAAAAGAGCAAGAAAGTACTACTTAGGATTAACAACTATTACACAAGATGTCGCCGACTTTATGAACAATGATATGGGAAGGGCAATAATCTCAAACTCTTCAATACAGATATTAATGAAACAGAGTCCATCTGCTGTAGAAAAATTACAACAGGTATTTAATCTCTCTGACGGAGAAAGAAACTTCTTACTAAACTGTGACAGAGGACAAGGTCTCTTCTTTGCAGGAGCTAACCATGTTGGAATACAGGTTCTCTCTAGCCAATCAGAGCATGAACTAATTACCTCAGACCCAAGAGAAATAGAGGCTAGAAAGAGTCAGAAAGGTATGACTGATACAAGATCTATACAAGAGTTAGCTCAGATAT
The DNA here is from genome assembly GCA_034002865.1 of Candidatus Dojkabacteria bacterium. GTDB lineage: Bacteria > Patescibacteriota > Dojkabacteria > SC72 > SC72 > UBA5209. The sequence goes on along the minus strand of JAVEZR010000001.1, from coordinate 72,937 downwards.
ATGACCCACCGGCAGCTCAACAGCCTATGAAGAATATCTCTGCAGATTCTACAAAACAGAGTGAGTTAATTGAAAGAGCAGTCGAGAGAAGGCAGGAAGATATACAAAAGATTCAATCTGAGAGAAACAAATATCAGGAGGAGTTAGAAAAGAGACTAAGGGAACAGGAAGAGATTCTTAATCCTAAAAAGTTTGAGTCTCAGAAATCCTTTGTAGATATGGTAGAAGAAAACACAATACCGGGGCAGGTACGTAAACAGAGAGAGGAATTAAATAAAGGGAGAACTCATATAACTCCACAAGGTATAATAGAGAATGATGACAAATCAAAACAGTAACGAAGAATTAAAGAAGTATCTTGTAACAGAAGCTGTGGATATAAAACAGCTATCTCAAGAGAAGGTTAATAATGATCTTCTATTTTTAGAGAAGTATGAAGAAAAAAGTAGAGTAAAAACTGACATCTCCAGGGCAATAAAGGATGAGAATCTATCAAGGGTAATGAAGGCTTTACAATTAACAAACCCTTTTAAGGGATATTAACTTAGAGGGCCTTGATCTGGAAGTACATACTCTTTAACATTCTCAGGTGTTACAACTATTGGTAAAGGATGCCCCCCTACTATCTGTCTAGCAGCACTTCTAGCTAATGTAGCAATATTTCTTTCTAACTGCCTTATACCTGCATCAAAACCAACAGGCCTAATTAGTAGTGGCCATACCTCCTGTGTAATTTGAATATGTTGATCTGTAAGTCCCATATTTTTTAAAACCTTAGGTAGTATATATGACTTAGCTATTACACCTTTCTCTTCATCAGAGTAACTAGTAAACCTAATTATCTCCACCCTATCTAACAGTGCTGCAGATAACCCGCCTAGGTTATTTGCTGTACATATGAAAAATACTTGAGATAAATCTACAGGATGATCAACATAGTGGTCTATAAAAGTAGAGTTCTGCTCTGAATCTAATATCTCAAGTAGAGCTGCCATTACATCATTAAGTAAACCAGCATTACCACTTGCTTTCTCTATCTCATCAATTAAAATTACTGGATTCATTGTACCTGTCCTAACTAGTGCCTTAATTATCTGTCCTGGCTCGGAATCAATCTCATGCCTTGGTGAACCTCTTAATGTTCTTACATCTCCAATAGCTCCAAGTGAGACTCTAGCGAACTTCCTTCCCATTGACTGAGCTATGGATTTTGCAATAGAGGTTTTACCTACACCCTGTAGGCCTAAGAAAAGAAGTACAGGAGCATTAGCAGATGAACCCCTTAGTCCAGCCATATCTGAGTTACTACTCTGAGGAGTGTTCCTACCTGTTAACTTCTGTATCTGCATTACTGCTAAGTAATCTAGTATCAAATTCTTTACAACATCCATACCGTAGTGTGTAGAGTCCATTAGCTCTTTCGCATTCTCAATATTCAAGTTATCCTCTGAGATAACTCCCCAAGGTATTCTTGTTACCCAGTCTACATACTTATCTACACTCTCAAACTCTGAGCTATAGTTACCCCATTTTGCCATTCTCTCCAATCTCTGAATGGTTCTCATTACATCTTCTTTAAGCTCTATTGGTGCAGGAGAAGTACTAAGCTTGTTTTGCAGCTCTACAATCTCAGAGAGAATATCATTAGCTGTATTTACAGGAGCATTGCTCCGGGCACTATTTAAATCCATATCAAAATATATCATATTAAAGCCTGGCTTGCTCGACCTATAACCATGGGAATTTGACTAAAAGCTTTAATCTAAGAGTATAACTAGAAGACAGGCTTACTCCATTCCTCTCAAAACCGCCTGTTTAAGCATATTAGCAGCATATTTAAGATCATCTTGGTTATTATATATACCTAAACTAAATCTTAATGAAGGACCTACACACAACTTATCATGCAAAGGCTCTGCACAGTGATAACCCTCTCTGAAGGCTATTCCACTCTCGTTAAGAAACTCACTAATACTGTTTCCCTCCCTATTTGTTTCTATCCTAAAAATATCCTTACAGCCTCTAAATGTAAAACCATCAAGATGAAATGCGATAGCACCATACTTCAGAGAGCTATCCTTTGGCCCAAAATGTTTAAACCACTCAATACCATCAAACTCATTAAAGAAAAACTTTATTAATCCCTGCTCATGCTCTATTAAACCATCCCAACCCCCTATCCTCTCTAATGTATTCTCAAACCACTCTATTGCACTACCAAGTACAATACCTCCCCCTATATCTGGAGTACCAGCCTCAAACTTCCACGGTAGTTCATTGTATTCAAAATCTTTAAAAGACACAGAAGATATCATCTCTCCACCACCCATCCATGGTGTAAGTTTCTCTAAGTATTCCTGCTTACAATATATCGCTCCCGTACCTGTAGGAGCATACGCCTTATGTCCAGAGAACACCAAAGCATCACAACCAATCTTTTGAACATCAACCTTGGTATGAACAATGCTTTGAGCAGCATCAAGGATTGTAAAAGAGCTATTCTCTTTAGCAATCTTAAATATCTCCTCTACATCATTCTTTACACCTAATACATTAGATATATGTACAACAGAAACTATCTTTATCCTACTACCCTCTCTCTTTATCAACTCTCTTAACCAATCTAAATCTAAAGTAAAATCCTCCTTTAAAGGAATATACTCTATTTTAAAATCAATCTGCTTTTGTAATAACATCCAAGAAACAATATTACTGTGATGCTCCATCTCACTCACAACTACAGTATCCCCCTTTGACAGTAGCTCTCTACCGAATGTATTTACTAAGAAATTTAAACCCTCTGTAGTATTTCTAACAAAGATTATCTCTTTATATGACTTAGCATTGATAAAGGAGGCTACCTTCTCATGAGCCCACTCCCAAAGCTTTGTACCATTCACAGAAAGATCATATGGGCCTCTATGAATATTTGCATTCTCCTCTACATAGTATTTCTTAAGACGTTCGATTACATACTCAGGTTTCTGTGTAGATGCAGCACTATCTAAATACACAAACTTTTTACCAAAAAGAGAATCTTTTAATATTGGAAACTCTTTTCTGATATCTTTAAACATTACTTATGGAAAATTAAATTAAAAATTCTTCCACATCCTACTTGCCTGTACAGTCATATCACCCTTGTACTTACTATTTAAGCCAGAACTACCGTAAGGTCTTTCACAATCCTTATCTAGCTGTTCAAAAGCTAACTGTGCTATCTTCATACCCTCATATATTCTAATTGGTAATGGAGAAAGATTCGCTATCTCAAGAGTAAGTCTAAGCTTATTACCCGGATCTAAAAATCCTGCAGTAGCATGAATGATTAAACCCATTCTTGCTAATGAACTCTTACCCTCTAACCTACCAACGTGCTTACTATCTACCCCAGTTATCTCTACTACATTAGCTAAGATAAATTCAGTAGGTTTAAGAGTATACCCCTCTATATCATCAATCTCTACCTTTAACATTAAGTCATCTAGAGGTTTTTTTACATCGATAATGTCATACTTTTTAGTATTAAAAACCAATATATTTTTATCTAAATGTAAATCATATGAAGCAGGTTGTATGAATTCATGTGAGAAAGGCTCTATACTAATCTCTCCAGTACGTATTTTTTCTTTTATACTTCTATCCGACAGTATCATATCTATATTCTATACATATTAACTTCTATCTACAAACTGCTCTTTAGATTTATAATCAGGTTTCTGAATACTTTTAAGTAATGATTTCCAGATTGAATCTTTCTCATTTAATAATTCTAGCCATTTATACACTAAAACTCTATATGCAATATGTCCACCTCTTCTAACCCTAAGATTGATTGTATACTGTAAATCATCTATAGAGCCATAGAAACTGTATTTAGTGAAGTGAGCATGAGGTAAGAGATATTTTGTATATTCAGTAGAGACCTCCTCTGACATAAACTGCTTAGAGACACTTCTCCAATTCTTTATCATTTTATATGTTTCTACTAAACACTGTTCATATTCATCCTTTAATTTCCCCAACTCTTTTATATCAAGATAGTTGCAGAGGGAGAAACAATCTTTCTCATCCCTCTTTAATTCATTATCAATATTTAAATGATCATGAAAGAGAGGTATATATCTCTCTAAACTCCTATGCCTATTTAAATCCTTTAATGTTCCTAATGTAGCCATACCCTCTATCTTTATAGCCCCTGACTGACCAATATTTCCCATTAAGTTATGATGGTTATGGTTATCAAATATCTTCTCTCCAATTGAAATTGAGTCTTTCTCATCAAACTCTAACTCCTTCTTACTACCTAGAGGATTTAAAAGAAGTTCATAGTGAGTAATTAAGTCCTCTACAGGGTCTACATTGTAAGAGATAGTGCATGTATCCTGTTCACAACCTAGATCTTTCAATTCTTTCTGTTTAGAGATTATAGGTTCTAGGTACTGTAAAACTTCCTTAGTTGAATTCCTTCTACAACAGTTTGCATCTGTATGCTTAATCAAACCATCTGCCTCTCGTATATATCCTCGTATCTCTAAATCTGATTCCCCAAGTAAGTTCATTAGTAAGTTAGCAACTTCATTATCTACCACACTATCATTAGCATTAAAGTAAGATATTAATTCAGACCAATTCCTAGCAGACATTACTGCTGCTAAACTAGTTCGTAATCCATACGGTAGTAAGTATCTTGCTACATCAAATGATCTAGATTTCCATGCTGATACCTCTGCAGGATTCTCTTTATTAATTTTAAACTGTTCTTTAAGTAATATACGTGTCTTCTTAAGTAGTTTTCTGTAATCAGACATCTGTTTAAGCATAATACGGTCGTACTCTTTCCTAATCTCACTATCTTTACATAGCTCTTTTGGTATTTTAATAAATTCTGGACTCTCAAAGTTCTGATATCTAGTAGATCTCTCTTGACCAGAGATAACAGAGTTAAGGTAGAAGATCTTCATTGCAGTAAACATAGGGATATTCTCTATACATACAAAAAGATCTGCCATATCTCCTACAGACTTATGGCCATACCCATGAAAGATTTTTTCTAATCTGTCTGCAGCATCTGTATTTGAGTTTATAATCTCCTTGGCAATATCAAGGATAGAGTCAGAAGATCTACTATATCTTGCACCAAGATATGCATTAATAGAGGGTTGTTTTTGAGAAGGGTTTTGTAAAAGAGTATGTACTTTAAATTTGTTCCATACAGATTGAGATTTTACAGTAGCTATCTGTAAATCTTTTCTAAAGGTTCCCTTCATGTGTTTAAGATTATGAATTTATTTCTATTCCAGGGATTGGAAATCTCTTTGTAAAATTTATTACCTTCGATTTTAATATCTTTAAATCTTCTTTTTTATTAATAGCGCTATCTATTACTTCAGAGATAAAGAGCATATCTTTCTCATTCATACCTCTTGTAGTAATAGCTGGTGTACCAATACGTATACCTGATGGATCCCAAGGTTTACGTGTATCATTAGGTATACTATTCTTGTTTACAGTAATATTTACCTCTTCTAAGATATCAGAGGCTTCTTTACCACTTAAACCCACACTACCTACTGTATCAATGAGAAAAAGGTGGTTATCTGTTCCATTAGATACAATCTTAAATCCTCTCTTTATTAAATCATTAGCAAGAGTTTTTGCATTATCCACTGTTTGCTTTGAATACTGCTTAAATTCATCCGTATTAGCCTCTTGTAAAGATATAGCTATTGCTGCTGTAGTATGATTGTGTGGACCTCCCTGAAGGCCAGGGAATACTGCTTTATCTATTACCTCTCCATACTCCTCTTTACACATAATCATTGCTCCTCTAGGCCCTCTGAGCGTCTTATGAGTGGTTGTAGTAACCACATCAGCTATACCTACAGGAGAGGGATATACACCACCTGCAACCAATCCAGCAACATGAGCAATATCAGCAACAAGAATAGCGTCAATTTCATCTGCAATCTTCCTAAACTCACTCCAATCAATTATACGAGAGTATGCAGAGAAACCACTCCATATTAACTTAGGCCTATGTTCTAATGCTATCTTCCTTACTTCATCGTAATCAATATATCCATCACTATTTACACCGTAACTTACTGAGTCAAAATATTTACCACTAATTGAGACTTTAAAGCCGTGTGTAAGATGACCACCAGCAGAGAGATCCATACCCATTGTCTTATCTCCTGGATTTAAAAATGCTAAATGAACAGCTAAGTTAGCAGGTGAACCAGAGTAAGGCTGTACATTAACATGCTCTGCTTTAAACAGATCCTTTGCTCTAGCTATACACTCCTTCTCTATTTTATCTATATATTCATTACCACCATAGTATCTTTTATCTGGATATCCCTCTGAGTATTTATTAGTAAGTATACTGCCCATCGCAGTAAGTACGTCTTTGCTAACATAGTTTTCAGAAGCTATTAATTCAATACCCTCTATCTGTCTTCTAGCTTCACCATCTATATATTTGAAAATAGTATCCTTAGAATTTCTTAACATTCTTTTTATATACCTCAAACAAATTATCAAGGAGAGATACTACAGTCATTGGACCTATACCACCTGGTACAGGAGTAATATATTTTGCAACCTTCTTTACACTACCCATTTTAACATCACCTACTAGTTTCCCCTCTTGATTGCGATTAGTACCTATATCTATCACAGTTGCACCATCTTTTACATACCCTTTATCTATATACTCTGCTTTACCAATACCAACTACTAAGATATCTGCTCTTTTACATATACTTTTGAGATTTTTTGTATGAGAATGACATACAGTAACAGTAGCATTAGCATTTTGTAATATTGCAGCTGTTGGTAAGCCTACAATATCACTTCTTCCAATTACTACTACTTCTGCACCATCTATCTCTATTTCATACTCCTTAAGTATGTCTAATATCCCTTTCGCTGTTGCAGGAGCAATTGCTTTGGAGTCATTTTTAAAAAGTTTACCTAAGTTAGAAGATGTAAGACCATCTACATCCTTCTTAGGATCTATTGTTTCTAATACAATGTCACTGTCTATTCCCTTTGGTAGTGGCAGTTGAACCATTAAGCCATCTACTCTCTCATCTCTATTTAACTTCTCTATTAACTCTACTATCTCTTTCTCTTTTACAGTTGACTCAAACTCATGAACAACACATTTAATACCTAAACCCATTGCTCTGCTCTGTTTCATTCCCACATACTTCTTACTACCGAAATCTTCACCTACAAGAATTATATCTAATCTAGGAGTCCTAGAGCCTATATCTATATACTCTTTTATTTGATCCCTTAATCTGTTTAACTTCTTATCGGAGAGTGTACTACCATCTAGTAGAATCATATTTTTATCCTAACAAATATTATCCCTTGGATATTTTACAGGATATTTTGAGTATTTGCTAAAGATTTTAGATGGTTTATTACCTCTCTTTAGCACCACCCCATTCAACTACAGTAAAGCCTGTTCTGCTTACTTTCTCTATCTTCAATGGCCTTACCTCTTTATATTTATCCATAGATTCGTAGAGCATGAATACTCTAAATATATTATCAGGCTGTATACTGAATTCTAATTTGGCTATCTGATTAACCTCTGAATTAAAGAGGAATGTGATATATAGGTATTGAGTATTCTCCTTACTAATAAGGGGGACCCAAAACTCATTAAAGTCACTAATCTCTTTTTCATTCAATCCCATCTCCTGTAGTTTCTCAGTTATGAAAGTCTCAAAGTTTCCCCTTTCTATAACCCAACCATTACTTGGAGTATAGTATCCGTTAGATATAGAATCCCACCACAGATACTCATACTTCCCCCCTTTATAATTAATGGTGCCATCTGTACCTACGTTGATATTCCATCCCCCTACTTCATACTTAGGAGATGTAAATGTCAGTAATCCATTAGGTATAACCTTTACATTTAAACTTGTTTTCTCTTCAGGGTAGAGATATATTGCAGGCTTTGCACAACCACCAGTAATAACAAAATCTCTCCTAGCAAACATAATATATCTACCAAAAGGATCTTTCCAATATAATATTGGATACGCGTCTACAAACTGCTCATATGTGAAAGGTGTGATATCATCCTCTGTAATATAATTATATTTATTCATTTCTGACCCCGGAGATAGGTAGTCTTCGTTATAAAGTTTCTTAAGATAGCTATCATTTCTGTTAATTTTTACATAAATTGGATTCCCATCCTTTGCTTTTCCAATACTTCTTAATTCCGTGTCCTTTACATTAGCTACCTCTAGGTCATTTTCTGAACAACCTCCTACAGATATATAATCGTAAAAATGTTCTGTTTTCTCTCCTGTTTTATCCAACACTATTTCCACTTTGGGATCACTACTGACATATTCGACAATGGAAGGAACATATACTACTTTCTGTAAGAATCCCTCTGGAGATTCAACAACAGAGTATCCTTCAATATCTACTTTGTAGTTATAAATCTTTACCTCTCCAAAGCTATCTATTTCTTCTAACTTACTTAATTCTTCTACCAACGGTTTAAATATCGGTGCTCCAAGTGTAAAAGTATTACCATTGTCACTTACCTTCTTTGAGTTATATTTCATGCCTTTGAAGATATCCAACCCAAACAGGCTCTGATCTGTAATCTTGTATGAAGAGATATTAATAACATTAGGCTTTAAAGAGATCTCAAGTAAATCACCGGGCTCTCTCTGATCTTGTGAAAGGAGAAATATTGGGGAGTTATCATCTAAGTAAGCTATTCTAACAGTGTAAACATAATCATGTTCTTCGAGTGTAGATAAGACATAGATATCATAGCCACTCAAATTGTAAGCTAATTGTTCACTCTCCATAAAACGACCTTTCTTTATACTACCTGTCTTGTACCCAACTATAAATGATTCATCTAAATCTATAGGGTCCTTAATATATTCATCTTGATATACATCAGTGATATCAAACTTGTTATTTATCTTCAAAGGTACTCCTAGTAAATCAATTTCTAAATCAACTAAGCTAGGAACAAACTCTTTTTCAACCTCTTCCTCAGGCTCTTCCCCTATATCACTTCTCTCTAAATCTATCTGTGTAGTACTACTCTGAGATCTAGAAGAAGAATCAAGATATAAAGATACAATTAATGTAATAGAAAGAAAGAGAATTAAAGAGCCTAAGATTAGAGCAGGGAAAAATACTATCTTTGCCCATTTGGGTAATTCCTTAAACCATACAGAGAGTTTTTTCATAATTCATATGAAAGATTTTAATTAAGAATAATATACGGTAAAAATATCGAACTCACAATTGTATCTCTAAAAGCATAAAGATTACTGATTGTACTTAACCTCTTTGTAGAATTTCCCCTTCTTTTTTATTAACTCCTTCCAATCCCCTGCTTCGACAATATGACCATTATCAAATACATATATCCTATCAAACTTATCTAAAAGATCTGTATCTCTTGTAATCAGTATTAAGGTCTTTTTAGGTCCAAGAAGATCTATTATCCCCTTTAATATATGCTCTCTAGATGGAGCATCTATGAATGTAAAAGGCTCATCCATTACAAAGATCTCTCTGTTTCTGTACAACATTCTTGCGATAGCTAATCTTTGCCAATATCCAGGGGAGAGCTCCTTACCATCTAGATATTTACCAAGTATTAGATTGTCTGTAATCTTTTCTTTTTTCATAAAGTCAGCTATTTCACATACCTTAACAATCTTCCTATACAGTTCCATATCTATATTCTTTCTTTGACTTGTTAATGTAATGTTCTCTCTAATACTAAAGTTGTAGTTAACATAGTTCTGGAATGTCACAGAGACCTTTCTTTTTAATTCACCTCTTGCTAACTCCCTTACTGAATACTGCCCTATTTGGTAATCACCAGAGGTAACTTCGTACAAACCTGTTAACACCTTTATCAAGCTACTTTTACCAGAACCATCTCCACCAAAGAATGCAACCTTCTCTCCGGGATTAATCTCTAGGTTAATATTCTCTAGTACCTTCTTCTCTGGTTCATCAGGGTATGAGAAGTCTAAATTATGGAAAGCTAAAGAGGGAGTTTTTCTTCCTAATTTCGCAAATCCATGGTTCTCATCTCCAAAGCCTTGGTAATGTACAAACTCAAAATATTTAGAAGCATATGAAAGATTTGTATCAAGTAAAGAGAGTGTATTTAAAGCAGTAAGAGCACTTGTATATACAACATCAACATAGTTAAAGAGTGCACTAAATGTACCAATTGTAATCTTATTAATAACTACATGAGCTACAAGATATACTATGTATACATACTTAAAAAGCTGTCCGGATACACCACCCAAGGTAGCATCTATCGTAAAATGCTTTCTTCTTTCAAACAGTCCGCCAAGGTACTCTTCTCTTTCCTTCTTATATCGTTTCCTTAAGAAATCATATGTATTATCTACTCTTAACTCCATAAAGTTACGAATATCCATACCTAATGTAAAATATATATAGCTTGTTAGTTTAAGCCTACTCATTTGATTATCATCGTAAAGTTGCATCCTCTTTCTATTGAAATGGGAAAGTAAAATCTCTGGTAAAACAAAAAGTACTAGGAAAAGAACACTCCAACCAAGATGAGAGGAAAGAATTAAGAATGCTGTAACTCCTCTTGCTACCTGATATACAATTCCAGAGAATGCTTCATATGACATTAGGAGGTTGTTTATCGAGTAGTTTGGTATAAAGTCTATTAAGTTTTGTATCTTAGGCTTCTCTATATCTTGCAAATTACTGTTAGAGATCTTACCAAGTACCTCTAAACTAGTATCTTTCCATACCTTGTCCGCTATATTAGCAGCTATATATGCACGAATATTTCTACCAATGATGACGATTATTAAAAGAAGAAGGGAGAGGGTAAGAAAGTAGAAGGAGTCTGTAGCAAGATATTGATGGATGTTAAACTCTCCAGTAGATTCTCTAATTATGGAGAGTGTAGCATCTAAGAATTTACCAGCGATTGTTATACCACTCATTTCTGCTACTATTACTGCTATGAATATGAGATCTCTTAGTACTACCTCTTTAGGGTATCTTCCATAGAAAAAGATTACTACTTTCCAGAGAGTTTTTACTTTATCTTGTATAATGGGTTTCATCTAAGAATATAATAACATGAGAGACAACAAATATTTAGAAAATTTACTATATGACCTCTGGGAGAACAATTTTTGTGATGTTCCTAGATTAAATGTCGTAGCTATTAAATATGGTAAAGCTTCTAAAAGACAGTTAGGGAGTATAAAGATGGTGAAGGATAGGGAAACTTTCCATAGATATATTAAAAGGCTTAAATTAGAAGATACTGTTTTTGAAGATCCTACTGTTTCTTTAATAACCATTACTAAGTATTTTTCTACTAACGAAATACCAGAGTATGTTATTAAATCTACAATTGCACATGAGCTATGCCACTATACACATGGTTTTAATTCCCCACTTAAAAGAATTTATAGACATCCACACAGGGGTGGGGTAATAAAGAAGGAATTTCAAAAGAGAGAGTTATTAGATATCTATACTAAATCCAGACGGTGGTTAAAAGAGAATTGGATCAATATCATTTCATAAAGAAGAACTCCTCTTCTATACATCTTCTGTTTACAACAGAATAGAATTCTTAAACATGAAACGAAATTATATAGGAGAAAATATCCGTATATACAGAGAAAGGTCTAAATTAACACAGCAACAGTTAGCTGATAAGGTAGGAGTATCATGGGAAATGATTTCTAGATATGAGAGAGCTACTAGTTCACCTTTAAAGAAGATTCAAAAGATTACAAAAGCCCTAGGAGTCTCAGAGTCACAGCTATTACAGGAGCATATACCTGAAGGATTACTACAGAATGATTTAAGGGTTTCTCTCTTTACGCAGATTCCCTCTCCTGCAAGGTTTGATCCCTTACAAACAAACTATTACTACTTCTGTCCAGAGTGGATAGCTAAAAACTATGAAAATGTAATCGCTATTGATGGCTCTTTAGTTACTTCACAGATAGTGGATGTTAAGAGTAGCGTGTTTTTTGTTTCTACCGATACTCCTATAAAAACAAATGACTATATTCTTGTAAGAGGATATGACTCTCTTGAGTTAAAGAAATATAGAAGAGATTCTAAAGAGGACATACTTGGTAAATTGCTTGCACAAGAGATAAGGTATTAAAAGAAAAAGACCCCATTACTGGGGTCTTAATCATTCTAATTACATCATTCCTTGCATACCTGACATATCAGGAATTTGACTCTGAGATTTCTCCTCAGGTATTTCTGCTACAACCGCCTCTGTTGTAATTAGCATAGTACCTACGGAAGATGCATTTACAAGTGCTAATCTTGTTACCTTAACAGGATCAATTATTCCTGTTTCAAGCATATCTACATATTCATCTATTTTAGCATCATATCCAATATTATCATGACAGTTAGATGCAATGACTGCACCATCTTTACCAGCATTCTGAGCTATCTGCTTTAAAGGTTCACTAAGTATACCTCTAAGTATCTCTATTCCTAACTGTTCATCGGGATCACTAAGAGATGTTTTATCTAGTGCAGACTTAATGTTATGCAGTGCTAAACCACCACCTACTACAACACCCTCTTCAATAGCTGCTCTAGTTGCATTAATAGCATCCTCTACTCTCTGCTTCTTCTCTTTAGCCTCTACCTCTGAAGCTGCTCCTACTTTTATTACTGCAACTCCTCCTGCTATCTTTGCTAATCTCTCTTGTAGTTTCTCTTTGTCATAATCAGATGTAGTAGATTCTATCTGTGCTTTAATTTCTGCAACCCTTTTCTTAATTTCAGATTGCTTACCTAAGCCTTCTACTATGACAGTCTTCTCTTTATTAATTATAAATTTCTTTGCACTACCTAAATCTGTTAAATCAACACTATCCAATGTTTTACCAATTTCATCTGAGATATATGCTGCCCCTGTTAGTATTGCTATATCTTTTAATATCTCTTTCTTCCTATCTCCAAAGCCTGGTGCTTTTACTGCAACTACATTAAGAGTACCTCTTAACTTGTTAACTACCAATGTTGCTAATGCTTGATTCTCGATATCATCTGCAATTATAACTAATGGTCTATCTGCTGCAGCTAATACCTTCTCTGCAATAGCTTGAATCTCTTGAAGACTAGAAAGTTTTTTGTCTGTAACAAATACATATGGGTTTTCCATAACTGCCTCTTGGCTCTCTGAGTCTGTTACAAAGTAAGAACTTACATATCCCTGATCAAATTGCATACCCTCTGTATATTCAATCTCATCAAGAAAACCTTTCGCTTCTTCTACAGTAATCACACCATCTTTACCAACCTTCTCAAATACATCTCCAATCATCGTTCCTAACTCTTTGTCATTGTTAGAGGATATTGTTGCTACCTGGGATATCTCTTCCTTACTGTTAATCATCTTTGCTGATTTCTGAAGAGCTTTAACAACTATCTCTACACCCTTATCTAAACCTCTCTTAAGAGCTATTGGATTAGAACCTGCAGCAACATTCCTAAAACCTGCATTAACAATTGCTTGTGCTAAAACTATTACAGTAGTTGTACCATCTCCTGCTAAATCATTTACCTTTCTGGATGCCTCTTTCATCATTTCTATTCCTACATTTTTAAAAGGATCTTTATCTTCTATCTCTTTTGCAACAGTAACACCATCTTTAGTTACTGTTTGAGAACCGAAGCTCTTTGCTATGGCTACATTTCTTCCCTTAGGACCTAATGTTGTTTTAACTGCATTTGCAATTATATCTACTCCTGCTTTTAGTGCTTTTCTTGCCTCTTCATCGTATATTATTGATTTTGACATACTTATTTATTACTAAAAATTTAATCTAAGTTACTTGACGATAGCGAGGATATCTTCTGATTCAAGTATTAAATACTCTTCTCCATCTACCTCTATTTCCTCTGGGGTGTATTTTTTAAAATATACTAAGTCACCAACCTTAACATCAAACTTTAAAGCCTTTCCTTCTTTATCCTTTCCAATTCCTAACTTAACAACTTCTCCAAAGGCTGGCCTTTTCTCTTCTGCTGCATTAGGTGGTATGACTAAGCCTCCTGGGGTTTTCTCCTGGATATCTTGGGGTTTAACTACAACTCTTCTACCCAATGGTGTAATTTTTATATTACTAGACATATGAATTTGTTTGATAAATTATTTAGCAAATGTAAAAAGAGACTGCTAATGATTTTAGAGAGTCAGAGAAGAATTGTCAATATCTATACCCCTTTATGACAAGGGCGTCCTCTAAAAGTTCAATGTTTTCTAAATACCTTCCAGAGAAACCATTCTCATTTACAGTAAGTAGAGAGTTCGCAATACCGCTATTTATCATTTCAATCATATTACCTACTCTCCCTATCGAATATGGCCCTATCTTAACCTCTGTAATATATAGCTGGGCTGTTTGCATATTATCCTTATTAACATCTACAGACATCCAAAGAGAGAGCTTTCTGTAATTAACCTTAGCATATATATTCCAGACTCTACTGTTTGGTTCAATATATATTTTACTTACTTGAATATCTTCTTTAAGGTAATCTTGTAATACAACAAGAGTAAGCTCTCCTACCTCACGAGTTGTCAGTACTAAGGAATCTGTACTCTCAGCTGAGAGTGTAAATCTTACAATCTTTTCCTCTATATCCTGTTCCAAAGGATTACCAGGTATTACTAGGTTGCTGGATACAAGGCTTTGCTCGAACTCTTTCTCCCATGTGTTATACCTATTTATAAACAGAAATACAGCTCCTAGAAGGAGGATGGCAGATATTAATATTAAGAGAAAGAGGAATTTGAAAAATCTCTTCACATCAAACTATGTTAAATTATTTCCATTACTAAATCTCTTTCTAAAACCCTTGAGCATATCTTCTACCTTAGAGAATTCACCCGGAGAGAAAATCTTAGAACCTACGAGATATGATAGGGCTCCATACAGAGAGGTTATTACTGTAAGTACAATTACATATACTGTCCTACTAGTATCTAGTTGGAAGTCAAAGAGTCTGAATACAAAGTACATTCCTAACATCATTATTAAGGTATTAAGAGTTTTAAGAAGGGTTGGATATATGGTTTCTTGCCATGAGATAACGGCCCTTTTTTTGTTTAGTAAGAATGCTGCTAATATCATCTGTAAGAAGTATGAGACACTTAAACTTAATGCTAAACCTCCTACTGCAAGATTAGAATCTCCTCTTGTTGTACTCCAGCTGTAAATATCTCCTAAGAAAGATTTAAGTACAGACATAACTCCATTACCGTTAGCCTGTGCTACCTGAATCCATACCTGTTCAAGTATTGGCCTCCAGTCGTAGTAATGACTAAAGAAATTTGTAAAGAGATATGCTCCTAAGAGATTGGTTAGTATACCTACAGTGATAGCGATAAGGGGCATCCATGTATCTTTAAGAGCGTAGAAAGCTCTTAGTAATATCTGAACAACAGTTTGACCTATTACAGAGATAGAGAGAAGAGCTAAGGTCCATGATGTTAAGATGGTATCTTGCCAGTCAAATGCTCCTGTACCGTAGATTAGACGTACAAGAGGTAATCTTAGTATTAGCATAATAGCGACTATTGGGAATATGAGATACAAGGAGAGTTGTATAGACTCATTGAACACCTTCTTAAACTTCTCATCTTCATTTTTACAGGAATATTTAGCTAGATCAGGTAGTGCTACTTGTGCTACTGCACTTCCGATAATGTTAATTGGGAAGAGATGTAGACTGTATGCAAATCTGTATGCACTCAATGCTCCTGCTGTAAGTGTGAAACTGATAAAGGTATTTACGATGGTATTGAACTGTTCTCCTAACACTCCTAACATTCTGGGTAGTGCTAACCTAAATGCTCTAACAATGTTTGGTTCTCTTACTAGTGATTTAATATCAAACAGTAAATAGTTATCTGTTTTATAATATTTTAATAGATGAGGTATTTGTATAAGGAGATGAATTAATGATCCAATAACTGCAGAGATAGCGATACCAACAACACCTAAATCTGTATATAGGACTAATACATATGTACCGATAATCATTGCTAAGTTATAAAACAGAGGTGCAAGGGTTGTAACAAAGAACTGCCTTCTTACTTGTAAATATGCAGTTACAAAGCCACTTACACTAAGGAATAGTGGAGATAGTAACCCTATCCTAAATAGTTGAATAAAGAGATCATAATCAGTAGAGGATATACGATACGACATATTAAATACTGTATGTGCATAGTTATTAGAAACTATCCAGGTAGTAATCTGAGGTGCGAATAACAGAGCTAAGAGTAATGAGACAAAGGTTAGTGCAAAGAAGATAGCAGTTAGCTGCTGAAAGAGTTTGTTAAAACTCTTCTTGCCTTTATCATACAATACCTCTGAGAGTATCGGTATTATTGCGGCGTTGATAGAGCCTGCAACAAGCACCATGAAGATAATGTCAGGGATAGTAAAGGCCGCCCAGAAGATATCTAACTCATGAGAAGCTCCAAACATTTGAGCAAAGATTCTAAGCTTCCAAAAGCCCAATATCTTCGTTACAAGGAGAATAAACATTACTGTAAAAACACTGTTTTTCTTTATCACTATTATCCCTTTATCAATATGTAATTAGCGAATAATATCATAATGGAAATGTAAACATTAATCAAATTTTTTAATAATAGGAATGTATAATATGATATGCCACTTCTAGACCATATATTTCCCCCTCAGTGTATTCTCTGCTCTCGTGTAGGTTATGAAATATGCGATTACTGCCTACTACATATACCTAAAGCTCTTCCCGCATGCTGTGTATGCAAAAGAATATCTACAAATGGAGTTACTCATAAGGGGTGTTCATTTAGCGATATCCCTATTCTCTCTATTAAGGGATGGAATATTGGAGATAAATATTTAAGAGAGTTAGAGAAAAAAAAGGTTCTTAATATCTACAGTATATATAGATATTTACTTTTTAAGCTTATTAAATATTCTAAGCTAGAGGGAATGATATCTAAGTCAGTAATATATCCAATACATTCTAAGAGTAAGGAAGCATTCAATCTTAATAGGTACCTAGCTACTTCCTTAAGCAAAGAGAGGGGGAAAGGAAGGATAATCTTAGTAGGAGAAACTTTAGAAAGTATAGATATATTAAAGAAAGAAATAGAGAATATAAAGAGAAAGAGTATAAAAGAGGTTGTATTAATAACTCTCTTTTAGGGCTCAAGTGGCTCAAATTCATTAGTTAAAGAATTCTCACTTTTCTCATCACTACTCTCTTTTAACTCCGGATTATTTGCACCTAACTCTTTTAGGCTATCTACAATGCTACTATACATATCATCTTCCTCTAGCTTATTTATCTCCATTATCTTCTTTGCTGCTTCAAGGAATGATATTGCATTCTTAGTATCACCATTCTCATTGAATATTCTCGCTGAAAGAACTAAAGATGGAACATGCTGTCCATTTATATTCAAAACGTTATTAAATGCTGATAAAGCTTTCTCATAGTCTTCCTTAATCATATATATCTGTCCAGCACGATAGTATGATTCATAGTCTAGGGGATTTAGATTAACACAATACTGCAAAGCAGAAAGGGCATCCTCACTGTAATCTGAAAGCCCTATACTTAAAAATCCAATATAAATGGAAGCCCTGTTATACCAGTTGGTATATGTATACGAGGAGGTACTGATTGCTTCTTTTGATAAATCTATAGAGATATTTTTCCAGTTTGAGATTTCAGAAAGTATTGAAGACTTCTCGCTCTCTGATGCTTTCTGATAACTTTCACTTAATACTGCCATAATCTCTAATGCAGAGGCACTGGCCTTTCTATTTGCTATTGGATTAGAAGAATCATATCGTAGAGCTTTGTAGTAATACGATATTAATCTATTAAAGAACTCCTCTCTTTGCTCAAATGTAACCTCCTGTTTGCTTTCATATTTTTTACTCTCCTCTATGCTGTACGCTTCAGCCCTTACGATGTATAAAGAGGAGAGAGTTTTACTACCTAAGGAAAGAAGTCCTGCAAAGGTAAGTATAATTAGAAGAGATGTAAAGAACCAATTAATACCTGTAATCGTCTTATTTATATCCTTTGATTGTCCTCCAATATTTACTGCCCAGAATTTAAGTAGAAATTGCTCTTCATTCTTTTCAGTAACATTCTTCAATATTAGTAGAAGAAGTACCGATACACTGAAAAGGAAGTAAAGGAGGAATGAAAATGGAACAAAAAGAGAAGCTAAGAAAAATATAATAGCGTTAATCTCAAGAGCTATCACTAGAAGACTTTTCTGATCCTTAAAGTTCTCTGTTAAATCCAAAACTAAAGATTTAAGTAGTACTACTCCTAGAAGAATCCAAACTATAACCCCAATAATTCCTCGGTTAGCGAGAGTTGTAAAAATCTCACTTGAAGCGTAGTTTAAATCAACATTTCCGAGAGAAATTGTTGATGCTGTTGCAGGTCTGAATAGCTTATAAGCTAAAGAGAAAGATTCGTTACCGATTCCAACTAGACCCCTATAGAAGTCTTCAACAATAACACCGCTTGAGATTTTCCATGATATATCTGGAGCTAAACTAAGAGGTGAAATAACTTCGAATGAGGACCCTAATATTGAATCTCTGAATGATTCGTATTGAAAACCAACGGCGAATACCATTGTTAATACAGAGAAGATTGCTAATAGGGCTGGAAAGAAATTAAACTTTTTTTCTAGTTTAACGAATAGAAGTAGAGAGGTTAATATAATTCCAAGTAATATTAATATAGGGATTACTATTCCCTGATTAATTGAAAAGAATACGATTGATATAAAACCAAGAGTAAGAGTTCCAAAAGGTAGTAAAACCCTTTGATATTTATGTTCTCCAAGGTAGTTAATTATCAAAGCTATACTTAAGAATATTGAACTCCCAGAGATAAGGAGTATTTCCTTCAGTGAAAATGTAAGTGGTAGTCCTACGATAAAGAAATGTTTTAAATATGGTATCCAGCTAAATATATCTACCTTAAAGAAAGATAACATGCTTAGGATAGTTAAAATCGCAACTCCTAGAAGTAAAATCTCTATAGATTTTAGTATTTGCTTACTTTTATTCAAAAAACTCCTAGCTAAGAAAAAGAATACCAAGAGTACTGACATTGAAAGAAGTCCTGTACTTAGACGCCCTTCAAAACCCCAAACAGCTATCCATTTATCCAATGAGAATATAGTAGAGATGATAAATGAGAAGAGTAGTACAAGAAATACTTTGTCAAATTTAGATCTAAGAATAGATATCTTACCATCCCATATCCACTTTACTACTTCTAGAAGTATGATAAGGGAGGCAAGTAAAATAAAGAGGGTTGTCTTTATCTGGTCTGTAGAATCCCAAGGTAATGGAATTACAAACCAAGGAAGAAAGAATAGTGTGATATAGAAAAGCTGTCTTTGGAAGAATGATAAATCCATTGTAGAAGTATCGGATGTATTACTTTTTGTATTATTACTTAGCATTATACTAGGGCAGATAAATAATTATTTATATTGTCATTTATCTTAGCAAAAATAGAAGGGGGCATAAAGCCCCCTTCGTACTCTACCCTTACTCTACAACTTCTCCCTCTTTAACCTCATCTTCTTTTTTAGAATCTTTATCTTTTTTCTCTTCTCCCTCTTCCTCTGGTTTAGACTCTTTAGAGGCTTTCTCATACATCTTTTTACTTACCTCTTGCATTCTCTTTGTTAACTTCTCTACCTCTTTCTCTAATACTTCCTCATCAAAGTCCTCTTTCTCTATAATTTTCTTTACCTCATCGACACCCTCCTTGAGCTCTTTCTTTTCATCTCCCTCTATCTTATCTCCATTCTCTTCTAGAAGTTTCTCTATATTAAAACATAACGAGTCTGCGTTATTCCTCTTTTCTGCTCTCTCTCTCTTCTTCTTATCTGCTTCTGCATTCTTAGCAGCTTCCTCTACCATAGCATCGATTTCTTCATCCTTGAGTCCAGTGGATGCTGTAATGGTAATCTTCTGTTCTTTGTTAGTAGCTAAATCCTTAGCATTAACATTCAGGATACCGTTGGCATCTATCGAGAAAAGGACCTCTATTTGAGGAACCCCTCTTGGTGCAGGTGGGATACCATCTAAGATAAATCTACCTAATGTCTTGTTATCAGAGGCCATCTCTCTTTCACCTTGTAGGATATGAATCTCAACACCCGGTTGATTGTCTGCAGCTGTACTAAATATCTGCTTCTTCTCTACAGGAATTGTTGTATTTCTCTCAATTAGTTTTGTCATAACTCCACCTAGAGTTTCTAATCCTAAAGAGAGAGGTGTTACATCTAGTAAGGTAATATCTTTTACATCTCCACCTAATACCCCACCTTGAACAGCAGCACCTATTGCTACTACTTCATCAGGATTTACACTCTTGTTAGGCTCTTTGTCAAAAATCTCTTTTACCTTCTTTATTACTGCAGGCATCCTTGTCATTCCCCCTACTAGTAGTACTTCATTAATATCTTTCACATCTAAATCTGCATCTTTAAGAGCCTTCTTACATGGCTGAACGGTTTTATCTATTAAATCTGCAGTCAATTTCTCTAGATCAGATCTAGTCATAGATACCTTCAAGTGCTTTGGGCCAGTTGATGTAGCAGTTATGTATGGAATATTTATCTCTGTTTCTTCAGATGTAGAGAGCTCAATCTTTGCCTTCTCAGCTGCCTCCTTCAATCTCTGAAGTGCAGTCCTGTCCTCTTTCAAATCTATACCCTCTTTATCTTTAAAGTCATCTACTAGCTTGTTAATAATCTTCTGGTCGAAGTCATCTCCTCCCAAGTGAGTGTCACCATTAGTAGAAAGTACTTCAAATACTCCCTCTCCTATCTCTAGTATAGAGATATCAAATGTACCTCCACCAAGGTCAAAGATAGCAATCTTCTCATCCTTATGATTATCAAGCCCATATGCTAAAGCTGCTGCCGTTGGCTCATTGACGATTCTTTTTACTTCAAGACCTGCAATCTTACCAGCATCTTTTGTTGCCTGTCTTTGGGAATCATCAAAGTATGCAGGTACTGTAATGACTGCCTCTGTAACTTTCTCTCCTAAAAACTCCTCTGCATCCTTTTTCATCTTGGCCAGTATCTTTGCAGATATCTCCTGAGGTGTGTACCATTTCTCTCCCATCTTAATCTCAATACCATCACTTTTTGCTTTCCTCATTTCGAATGGTAATAGCTCCTTATCTTTCTTTACCTCTGGATCATCCCAGTTTCTACCTATTAATCTTTTAACAGAGTAAACTGTTCCTTCAGGATTTGTAACCGACTGATTCTTAGCAGGAGCACCTACTAAGGTTTCTCCCTTTTCATCTACAGCTACAACAGAGGGGGTTAATCTTCCTCCCTGACTGTTAGCTATTATATTTGGTTTACCACCAGACATATATGCCATTGCACTGTTGGTAGTACCCAAGTCTATTCCTATGATTTTTCCCATAATATTATTTATTTAAAATTTTAATTCTTTTTAGTAACAACCACTCTCGATGGTCGTATAACTACATCATCAAGAAGGTATCCTGGCTGTATAACGTCATGTATAACTCCAGGTATCTTACCCTCTACTACTGTTAGAGCTTCATGTAAAGATGGATCAAATTTACTTCCCTTCTCAGGTACATATTTCTTTAATCCTATCTCAGCAAGACTCCTCTCTAAATTTCTTAATAGCTCTATCACACCATTAGCCCACGATTGGGAGCTCTCATTGAACTCTACCTCTTCCTTTGCTTTAACAGCCATTCCCATATCATCAACTATTGGTATTAGTTGCTCTGCTAATGATTTTCTAGCTTGTAAGTACATTATATTTAAGCGCTTCTGTGTATTACTCTCTAGATTTTGATAATCAGCAAGTGCTCTTTTAAGCTGATTTATTACCTCTAATTTCTCATCCTCAACCTTATCTATTATCAATGCAAGCTCCTGAATTTTACCCTCTAGCCTAGCAATCTCATCTTGCGACTGCTTAAGGTCTTCACTCCTAAATTTTCCTACACCTTTCGTGTTTTTTATATTTTTCATAAAAAGAGTATTAAACTAATTCCAACCTTTCATAGCGTTGTGCATCGAAGATTGCACTTCACGAAGGGCTGGTACACACCTAGCATAATCCATACGTTTAGAACCTAGGATTCCTACATGTGAGTCATTACTATCCCAGAATGGTAAGGTTGTAAATACCATTGAGCAGCCTTCTAAATCTTTAATTCCAGACTCTTCACCAATTAGAAGAGAAACTCCGGAACCACTATACTTACTCATCATACTTCTAAGGAAATCCCTATCCTCAAGTATATTCACTACACTTCTAATCTTTTCCCAATCTCTTAGCTCTTCATATTTAAAGAGATTAGAGAGTCCCCAATATCTGGATATTCCATCTATTAATACAAAAGATACTGAATCTGTTTCTTCGGATACGATCTGTAATATTGAGTTTAGTACAGAATCCTTAGAGAATCTCTCTCTAAATATTCCTTGTCTAATTCCAACAGTTATTAACGGATTTAAAGAGCTACTACTTAATATTTTACTTACATACAATCTCAATGCTTGATCTGTAGGAAATCTTCCAGATGATATATGGCTTTTTTCAAGTAAACCAAGGTCCATTAATCTAGCCATTTCATTTCTAATTGTTGCAGAGCTTACACCTAAGTTATGCTTTTCTAGTAATGATAGAGAACCCACCTCATCTGCACTTAGCATAAATTCCTCTATTATCGCCATCAATATCATTTTCTGTCTTTCTGTAATATTTTGCACCTTAGCACTCTTAAAGATTACCTGCTAAAGTATATGGGTAAAAATGAAAAACGTCAAGATGTTTTAAACAATTTTATAATTGCAAAAATCTACTAACTTTGCTATACTTTCACTCGTTATGGAAAAACTAAAACTACAGAAAAGAGAAGTTACTGGTAAGAAAGTTAAGGCTTTAAGAGAGCAAGGACTTGTACCTGCAGTTGTTTATAATTCTAAGACAGAATCATACAATACCGTTATACTAAAGTCTGATGCTCAGAAACTGTATAGAAATGCTACATCAACTACAATCTTTGATACAGAAATAGATGGCAGAGATATTAAATGTGTTGTAAAGGATTTTGATACAAATTCAGTGACAGGAGAGATTAACCATGTTTCTATATTTGAGATAGATGAAAATGCTCCAATGGTCTTTACAGTACCTTTCAAATTAGTTGGTGTATCCCCTGCTGTGAAGAACAACTTAGGTATCTTAGTTAATGCATTGGATAGTGTTGATGTAAGATGTCAATTAAAGAAATTACAACCAGAGATTGCTATCGATATATCAAACTTAACAGAGCCTGGACAAACTATTAGTGTAGAGGATATTACTCTCCCAGAAGGTATGACATTAGTAAATGATGATGTTCTTACTACAGCTATCGTAACTATCGCAGATGCTCAAAAGATTGAAGATGCAATGGTAGCAGAGAAAGAAGCAGAGGAAGAGGCAGCAGCAGAAGCAGCAGCTGAAACAGCAACGGAAGAGGGAGAAACTGTAGAGGGAGAAGAAGGAACAGAGGAAGCAGCTACAGAGGAACAACCTACAGAGTAAATATATTTACAGATTCTAGAAAGGGAGATATACTCTCCCTTTTTTTTTGCAGTATAAGTATATATAATCGAGCATGATTACAATTATTATTACATCTTGGAAAGAGCCTAAAACCATTGGGAAATGTATAAAGTGTATTGCAGATAGTGAATACTCCGGTATAAAGAGACCATTTGAAATATTACAACTCTCTCCTGATGTTGAGACCCTAATAGCAGGAGAGTTTGCAGCGAAAGAGTTAAGACTTTCTGAGAGTGAATATATACAGATACAAGATCCTAGGAAGGGAAAACCATATGCTTTAAAACTAGCTATACAGAAAGCCAAAGGAGATATCCTTATCTTTACAGATGGTGATACATACTTTGCGAAGAATGCTATTAAATACCTACTAGAACCTTTCTCGGAGAAAAAGATAGGGGGAGTAAGTGGTAGACCTATTTCTGAGGATACCAAAGATACCATGTTTGGATATTGGGGACATCTTCTTTCAGACTCAGGACATCACAGAAGGGTAAATACTATTACAGACAAGAATGGTAATTACTATATTAGTGGTAAAACCTTTTACCCTATGAGTGGGTATATTATGGCTACACGCAATTACAGCTTCGATATTCCGAGCAATGTTCTTTCAGATGATGCATTCATTTCATATACGATTAGGAATATGAACAAACAGGTAGCATATGCTCCAAAGGCAAAGTGCTATGTAAAGTATCCTACTAACCTTTCGGATTATTATAAACAGAAGGTAAGGTCTCTAGGGGGCTTCATACAGTTAGAAAGATTTGGAATATTTAAGAAGGATAAACAGAGTAGAAGTTTTTTCATAGAGTTAAAGTATGCCTTTTTTGTATTTAAATATGCAAAAGATCTTCAAGAGTTATTCTGGTCTTTGATGCTTTTTCCCGTACGTCTTCTAACATGGATAAAGATATTTTGGGAAAGAGGAATACTCAGAAAGGATATGCCAGAGAGTGGTTGGGAGAGAATAGAGAGTACTAAATAAAAAGGAAGGGTTGCCCCTTCCTTTAATAATCCAAATCTATGTAAGAATTACCACCTAAAGTGTGCAAATGCTTTATTAGCCTCTGCCATTCTTTCTACATCACCTTTCTTCTTGATAGCGTCTCCCTCTTTATTGAATGCATTCACCATTTCAATCTCAAGTAACTTATCAAAGGATTTCCCAGTTTTAGCTCTAGCATAATCTACAATCCATCTTACAGAGAGAGTTTCCTGTCTTCTTGGTGTGACTGGAACAGGGACTTGATAGTTGGAACCTCCTACCCTTCTAGATTTAATCTCTAGCGCAGGTCTAATGTTGTCTATAGCTGTATGTACGAATTCAATAACAGGAATCTTACTCTTTTCTGCTCCAGATTCTATAGCACTGTATACAAGGCTTTCTGCTTGAGATTTTCTTCCTCCCTGCATAACCTTGTTGATAAGTCTTCCAATGATTTCATCATTGTATTTCCTATCCTTAACAATTATTCTTTTCTTTGCTCTCTTACCTCTCATTAATTATTTTTTAATATATTATTGATTTTCTGGTCTTTTAGCTCCATATTTAGATCTAGCTTTCTGTCTTCCTTTAACACCAGCTGTATCATACTTTCCTCTTACTACGATATATTTTACACCTGGTAAGTCTCTCTTCCTACCTGCTTTTACAAGTACTACAGAGTGTTCCTGAAGATTATGACCCTCTCCTGGTATATATGCAGTTACCTCCATACCGTTTGAAAGCCTTATTCTAGCTACTTTACGTAGAGCAGAGTTAGGCTTCTTAGGGGTCATGGTTTTAACCTGCAAACATACACCTCTTTTAAAAGGATTGTTTATCTTCTTATATCTATTCTTAAGAGGATTGAAGTTTGTACCCAAAGCAATATGTGTAGCTTTGTCTCTCTTCGATACTCTTGGTTTTCTTACTAACTGGTTAATCGTTGGCATGGTTCGTATTATACAACAAATTCAACTAAAATTTAATCTCTTCAAGACTATTTATATCTTTTATCTCTGCACTCTCTCCAGAAGGTATCCTTCTACCGATTATGACATTCTCTTTCATACCTCTTAGGTAGTCTGTCTTTCCAAGTATTGCACTGTTTGTAAGCACTCTTACTTGCTCCTGGAACGACATAGCAGAGAGGAAGCTCTCAGTGTGTAAAGCTGATGCTTTGATACCGAGTAGTTTAGGAACAACAAGTGTCTTTCTCTTCTCTTTGGTTAAAAGATCTTCGTTCTTTGCATATGCTATAAATCTATTTACTAAAGATCCTACTAAGTACTCGCTATCTCCAGTCTCTAAGACTTTACCAAGTCTTGCCATCTGTCTAATGATTGTTTCAACATGAATATCTCCGATTGGAACACCCTGCTCATTAAATACCTTTTGAACTTGGTCTAAGATATATTTCTGTGCTTTTAGTATCCCTGCTACATCTGCAAGCTTCTTAGGGTCAATTGATCCTTCTGTAATTTGATCTCCTGCCTTTACTTCATCTCCATCGTTGATTAGAATTGGAACGTTTGGAAGTACTGAGATGATTTCTTCTGCTTTCATTTTACCAGACAGTGTTAGTATACCACCCTCTATCTTTGCAATTCCTTCATAGGGTGCTTGTTTCTCCATCTCTTCAGAGTCGATAAATATTGCCTGTCCACTCTTTACAACAGCTCCATCAGTTACTAAAACACTCTTTGCATCTGAAACAATGTAATCCCTAGATAGCTCTTTTTCTCCAATGATTGTTACTGTTGAAGAATCATCTTCTGCTCTATCAATATGTACTTTACCATTAATAGATGAAATCTCTGCTTCTGCTTTTGGTGATCTTGCTTCAAATAGCTCCTCAATTCTTGGAAGTCCTTGAGTGATATCTGTAGCCTGTACTCCTCCCTTATGGAAAGTCTGCATAGTCATTTGCGTTCCTGGCTCACCAATAGATTGGGCTGCGATAACACCTGCTGCTTTACCCATTGCGATCTCTAAACCATCCTCTAAATTAAGGCCGTAACACTTTTTACATATACCCATAGGCGCTTTACAAAGTATTGGTGTTCTTACCTCTACCTCTTCAATACCATCTGCATCTATCTTTTCTGAAACTTCCCTACTGATATATTCACCCTTCTTCACAAGTATCTCACCCTTTGAATCTACAACATCCTTAGCAACAACCCTTCCAAAGAGTCTCTCATGGTACTCTAATCTTCTATCGTCGCTTCTTCTTACTGGTATTCCTACTCCCTCATAGCCACAATCATCAAATCTAATGATTACATCATGGGCAACATCAACAAGTTTTCTAGTTAGATATCCTGAGGATGAAGTTCTAAGAGATCTGTCTGCGATACCTTTCCTACCACCATTTGCAGCGACAAAGTACTCAAATGCACTTAGTCCATCACGATAGTTACCCTTAATTGGGAGTGGTACCCAGTTACCTCTAGAATCTCTAACAACACCTTTAATAGTAAGAACCTGTCTTGCTTGAATCTTTCCACCATTTGCTTTAGATTCAACCATCTCATATATAGGATTGTTCTTATCTAAGGTTTTCCACGCCTCTTCGGCTACTTCATTTGAGAAGTCATTCCACATTTCTGTTGAAAGATTAATCTTCTCTTTTTCAGTTATTAATCCTTGTAAGTAGTTCTCTTGCAATTGAAGATCCTTCTCTTCCATTCCTTCGATATCCTTTTCTACATCGAAATCAATCTTACAGTCCTCTATAGCGAAGGAGAATCCTAAATCTGTGGCATATTTGAAACCCATTACCTTTAAGTCATCTAATAGCTCAACGACTACATCTAAGGGGTAGTTATTTTTAATATCCTCAACGATATCAGAAATAGTGCTACCACTTACTCTTTCATTTACAAATCTGTACCCTTCTGGAAGTGCTCTATTAAAGATGCATCTACCTACAGATGTATTTACAACCTCATCTCCAATCTTTACCAATATCTGCTCATCTATGCTTAAGAGATCTCTCTCGTATGCTTTAACTGCGAGATTAGTAGATCCAAACATTCTTGGATTCTTTACTTCGTTCATATCAGTCATCAAGTAGAAACCTATTAACATATCCTTTGCAGGAGTTGCTAATACTTGACCATTAGAAATATTTACAATATTTTTAGATGCCATGATGTCCCTCTTTGCCTCCTCCAACGCTTCCTTTGTAAGAAGTACATGCACAGACATCTGGTCTCCATCGAAGTCAGCATTAAATGCTTTACATACTAATGGGTGTAATCTAATAGCTTCTCCCTCTACAAGTCTTGGATAGAATGCCTGAATACTATATTTATGTAGTGTTGGAGCACGATTTAGAAGTACTGGTTTACCATCTATAACTTTCTCTAGTAAGTCCCAAATTATATCTTCCTCCTCTTCTATCATATCCTTTGCAACCCTAACATTTGGAGCTATCTCTAGTTCCAATAGCTGATGAATTACAAAAGGTTTAAACATTTCTAAAGCAATTGATTTTGGAATACCACACTGATCTAATTTCAAGCTCGGATCACCTACAATTACTGCACGACCAGAGTAGTCAACACGCTTACCTAAGAGATTCTTTCTAAAGATTCCCTTCTTACCTCTTAAATCATCTGTTAATGACTGGTAAGGTAATCTCTTGTTGTTCATCATTGGCTTAGATGGTCTGTGAGAGTTATCAATAACTGCATCTACAGACTCCTGAAGCATTCTCTTTTCATTTCTAAGTATTACATCTGGTGCTCCAATTTCTATTAGTCTAGCTAAACGATTATTCCTGTTGATAATTCTTCTATATAAATCGTTTAAGTCAGATGTAGCAAATTTACCTCCGGATAGAGGAATAATAGGTCTAAGATCTGGAGGAAGTACGGGTAATATATCTATTACCATCCAACTTGGATCTATACTGTTCTTCTTAAATCCTTCCAAGTACTGTATTCTTCTTATAGTAGTAGCCTTCTTATCTCCCTTCTCTTTCTTTGCTTGTCTTCTTAATGTGTTTAATTCTTTCTCGATATCTAAGTTCTCAAGAAGTTTCTTTATTGCCTCTGCGCCCATCATAGCTTCAAAGAAAAGGAGATCTCTATCTTCCAAGTCTATATATTCATCCTCTGTTAATACAGATCCTATCTCTACTTTCTCGGCTACCTGTTGTAATCTTGTATAGAATGCATCTAACTCTTCCTCTCTCTCTGCATACTCTCTTCTTGTTTTAGCAAGAGTTTGCTTCTTCTTATGCTCTAGTTGGCTATTCTTAAAATCAGAACTACCTTTCTCTTTCTTTAATGCCTTAATATCCTTATCAAAGAGTTTCTCTGTTTCCTTTAACTCTTCATCTAATTCTGTTTGTAAGTCATTGATATCTGCCTTTCTAAGAGCCTCGAGCTTTACAAGTGTATCTTTTCTTTTCTCTTCATCTAACTGTACTACCATATATCTTGTGTAGTAGATTACAGAGAGTAATTTCTTATGAGACATATTTAGAACAATGGACATCTTGTTAGGAATACCGTATGCAAACCATACGTGTGCAACAGGTACTGATAGCTTTAGATGTCCCATTCTTTCTCTTCTTACATCCTTTGTAGTTACTTCTACACCACATTTATCACATACAATCCCCTTATATCTAATCTTTTTATACTTACCACAGTAACATTCATAGTTCTTAGTAGGTCCAAAAATCTTCTCACAGAAGAGACCATCTGGTTCTGCTCTAAAGGTTCTATAGTTGATTGTCTCTGCTTTCTTAACCTCTCCGTATGACCAATCTAATACTTGGTCTGGGGATGCTAATGTAAGCTTAAGAGCATCAAAATTTTCGAACGTATTCTTCTTGTTATTCATTATTCTACGACCTCCTCTGAGTTCTTAGAAATTAATTCCATATTTAGACATAGTGCATTTAGCTCCTTTATTAATACTTTGAATGATTCAGGAACATTTACACTCTCAATCTTCTCCCCATGAATTATAGCTTTGTAAGCGGTAGACCTTCCCTTTACATCGTCTGATTTAATAGTGAGCATCTCTTGTAGTGCATATGGAGCACCGTGTGCTTGAAGTGCCCAGACTTCCATTTCTCCAAATCTCTGACCACCCCTTTGAGCTTTTCCACCCAATGGCTGTTGCGTAACAGCTGTGTATGGTCCCGTTGATCTTGCATGTACCTTCTCGTCTGCAATGTGATGTAGCTTAAGTGAGTACTTCATTCCAACAGTAACCTTACGTGGGAATTTCTTACCGGTTCTTCCATCGTATAGGTCTACTTTCTGTTCAATCTTGAAACCTTTCTTTGCCATCTCCTTCTCTACCCACTCCATATTCTCACCTTCAAAAAGTGGAAATGCGAATTTCTCGTTAAGGAGTTTAGCATACAATCCAAAGTGTACCTCTTCTGCTTGTCCCATATTCATACGCTTAAGGAAGGTTGGTGTTAATACAATATCAACAGGCTCTCCATCTGCAGTGAATGGCATATCTTCGATAGGTCTAATAGATGCAACAGTATTTTTGTCTCCGTGTCTACCAGATATTTTATCTCCATATCCTAATTTCTTCGTATCTGCAACCCATATCTTTACCTCTTCTAATACTCCAGGAGGTAATTTGTCCCCTTTATCTGCAGAGAGTCTTTGAGTATGAATTACAATTCCTTCTTCTCCGTGAGGTAATCTTAGAGAGTTATCTCTTACATCACTTGCAGATTCTCCAAAGATTGCTCTAAGAAGTCTCTCCTCTGCTGTAAGCTCTTTCTCTCCACGAGGTGCAATTACACCTACTAAGATATCTCCAGCTTTAACTTTCATACCCTCTCTAATGATTCCTACCATATCTAATTTCTGTAAGATCCTATCATTAACATGTGGTATATCTGCAGTAATTAACTCAGGACCTAACTCCGTATCTCTTACCTCAACCTTGTGCTCTCTAATATGTACAGATGTAAGTAGGTCATCTCTAACAACTCTCTCTGAGATAACTACAGCATCTTCGTAGTTGTAACCCTCGTAGAACATTAAGGCAGCTCTTAGATTTATACCAATAGCTAGCTCTCCATTTTCCATTGTTGGACCATCTACTAAGACATCTCCCTTTTTAAATTTCTGACCAGGATCTACTGCTGGTTTCTGTGTGAAAGAGGTATTGTCATTGGATCTATAGAAACTTACCAATTTGTAATCCTCTATTCCTGCTTTCTTGTATTTAACAGAGACTCTACCTGCATCCACATATACAACCTCTCCATCCTCTTTAGCAAAAACACCCCAGTTAGACTGTCTTGCAACAATCTCTTCAACACCTGTACCTACAAGTGGAGCTTCCTGCTTAACCAAAGGTACTCCCTGCCTCTGCATATTTGCACCTGCTAATGCACGCATAGCGTCATCATGAGATACAAATGGAATTAAGGCCATACCTAAACCTGCTTGCTGATATGTAAGTACGTCTACATGTGTAATAAGATTTACATCCTCCAAGATGAAATCTCCTTCATGCCTTACTGGTACTAAAGTTTCTGTAATATTATTATTATCATCTGTTTGTATAGAGGAGATACTAATATATTTACTCTCTTCCTCTAATGAATCGAAGTAATCAATCTCTTCAGATATAAAGGGGGCAACCTTTAAGCTTTTTACATCTTTCTTAGATGCTAGCTTCTCTGCTATTTCTTTTGTTATTAATGTCCCCTTTTTAGCAACCCCAGTTACTGACTCATTTAATATTCTATTAATACTCTCTCCTTTACTATTTTTAACTTCACTTAAAACTTTTCTGTATGGTGATTCTAAGAATCCATACTCATTTATCCTTGCTAAAATTGCTAACTGTGTAACAACACCAATATTTGAACTCTCAGGACTTGTTACAGGGTCAAATTTTGCATACTGTGAGTTATGAACCTCACGAATAGAGAATGTAGCTCTCTCTTTTACAATACCTCCAGGACCTGCTGCAGTAACTTTTCTCTTGTTCTCAAGTTCAGCTAATATATTAGTCTGATCCATGAACGTTGAGAGTTGATTTGCACCAAAGAAAGACTGTATAGAAGCGGCAATAGGCTTAGTACCAACTAGCATAGATGGTGTAACCTTTGCATCTTGACCGTACAAGCTCATCTTGTCTTTAATATTCTTCTCTAGTCTTCTAATACCTGCAAGTAGCTGTCTTTCTAAAACCTCACCAACACTTCTAATTCTCCTGTTACAGAGATGATCTATATCATCAGGAGCTTCAGTTCCGTTATTAATATTGATAAGTTTTCTTACAATTCTAATTACATCGTCTGGATACAGTACTGCTTCATCAGGGTTATTTACATCATATGATGTCCCTAACTTTCTATTCAATTGATATCTACCAATCTTTCCTAAATCAAATTTCCTCTTACTAAAGAAGTTGCTCTTTATATATTTCTCTGCACTTTCTAAAGTAACAGACTCATCTGGTCTTAGTTTGTTATAGATACTAATAATTGCATCCTCTTTGTTCTTGGTAAAATCTCTTGCTAATGTTGCCTCTATATATTTGTACTCTTCATTAGTATCAACATCTTTAAAGAGTTTTAATATCTCTTGATCTGTTTCATATCCGAGAATTCTTAAGAATTCTGTAATAAGGACTCTAGGTCTCTTAGGAAGGATTCTCATTGAGATAACGTTGTATTTGTTAACCTCTATCTCATACCATGGACCTCTTCCAGGCATAAGCCTTGCTTTATAAAGAGTTCTATATGGAAGCACATCAGCTTCTTCAAAAAGGACCCCCTCTGCTCTTACTACCTGGTGTGTAACAACTCTCCTAACACCATTAACAACAAAAGCCCCATCATTTGTCATCATGGGTAAATCTGCAACGAAGATCTCTTGCTCCTTTATCTCACCTGTCTTGTTATTAAGAAGCTGTACTGTTGCATATACTGGAAGTTCGTAAGAAAGTCCCTTTGCAATTGACTCCTCTATACCTCTGTAAGGCTCTCCATATCTGAAGGATTTAAATTCCAAAGTCCACATTCGTTCCATAGTATCCTTCACAGGATTTATTTCTTCGAATAGTCTTTGGAACCCACTCTCGTAGAAATCCTTAAAGGATTTCTTCTGAGCTTCTATAAGGCTAGGGATGTCGAAAGATGAGGAGTACCCCTTTCCTAGGTTAATTCTTGAAGCTCTGTTACGCTTAGGTTCTACCATAGGACAATTATTTATAGGTTATAAATTACATGCACATAGAAAGGGAACCTCTAAACCACCCTTGAAATGGTCTGAAGAAACGGCATTAATCCCTTTAATAAAAGCAAAATTAGGTAACTCTGGGGAGTTTATCATATTTATACAATATAGTCAAAGGTTTTTTAACACTTTGCATTGTGTGTATACTAAGAGATATTATATTATTGTAAAATCTTTGTCAAAAGGAATATATTCCTCTATTATTATATATATATATATATTAAAAACATACTAAAATGTCCCGTAAAAAGAAAAAGAAGAAAATAGATATTAAAAGCTCTGAAACAAAGATATTCTTTGGATTAATACTCTTTGTATTAGGTATAGCTCTACTAATAGCTCCCTTTGTAGGAGAACAGGCAGTAATCTTTGTACATATCTCTAAGTTTTTAGGGTGGCCCTCATTAGTGTGGGGGGCAGCTGTTACATATCTTTCAATTAACCTCTTAACACAAGGTAAAAGTTGTAAAAATTTCTCACAATTAGGAGGTCTTTTTACCTTAGCAATATCTTTAAATACTCTTTTTACATTCTGGCTTCCACAAGAGTCTTTGGAGAATGTAGAGGGTCTCCAAAGAGCTGGAGGTACGCTAGGTAAAGTCTTGCATTTAGCCATTAACAATACCTTTGGGGAGATAATAGAGCTGGTAATTTTACTAATACTTCTAGTAGTAGCATTCTCTTTTGTTACTGGTGTTAAGCTAGAAGAGATAACCTCCTTTCTGCAACAGATGTTTAGTAATATTAAACTTGGAGATATCAAGGAGAAATTTACTAAAGAAAGTAATGGAGAGAAGCTAATAATTAGTGGGATAGAGGATGAAAATCAATTAACAATGGATGAGGAAAATAAAGAACCAACAATTACTGACTCTAATGTAGATAAATTTAATCAGTCATTTGTAAGGGCAGAAACTGGTCAGCTACAGAAAGACTCTCCTGCTACACAAAGTGGTAGCCAAGAAGAGAACTCTGAGCCTACATATCCTAACTGGGTATATCCAAAGATAGATAACCTTCAAGAACCACAAAAGACTGTTCAAGATCAGGAGAGCTACAAAAAAGATGCAAGGGTAATAGAAAGGGTGTTGAAGAATTTTGAGATACCAGCAAAAGCGATAGAGATTGCAGTAGGACCAACAGTAGTAAGATATGCACTAGCTCTAGCAGCAGATATTAGGGTAAACAAGATAAAAAGCCTAGTTGATAATCTGGCAGTATCACTGATGATTAACAAAGAATTGGTAAGAATTGAAACTCCAATACCAGGAACATCATATGTTGGAATAGAGATTCCTAATAAGACACCAAACTTCGTATATGCGAAAGAGATGGCTAAGAAGTTACTAGCGGAAGCAGATAAATATGAATTACCAATGATATTAGGAAAAGATATCGCAGGTCTACATGTAATTAAAGATCTAGTAAATATTCCCCATCTACTTGTAGCTGGTGCAACAAATACCGGTAAATCCGTAGGTATTAACTCCATACTCGCAGGACTACTCCTTACAAAAACACCTGATGAATTGAAATTAATAATGGTAGACCCAAAGAGAGTTGAAATGACTCCATACAACGGTATACCACACCTGCTTACACCAATCATTACAGATATGGAGCTAGTTGTTAATGCTCTTAATTGGTCAATAGAGGAAATGCAGAAAAGATACAGATTACTAGAACAGTTAAGAGTAAGAAAGATTACTGAGTATAATCAGAAGATGGGCTTTGTAGCTATGCCATACTTAATAATCGTTGTTGATGAAATGGCAGATTTAATGCTAGTTGCAGGTAAGGAGGTAGAACCAAAGGTTCAAAGACTTGCACAGATGGGTAGAGCAGTAGGTATTCATCTAATACTCGCAACCCAGAAACCAATAGTAGAGGTAATAACAGGCCTTATTAAATCTAATATCCCCGGAAGAATAGCATTCGCAGTTACCTCATCAATGGACTCAAGAGTAATACTTGATCAAACAGGTGCAGAGAATCTTCTTGGAAGAGGTGATATGCTCTTTAAAGATCAAACTATGCCTAAGTCAATCAGAATACAAGGAACCTTCATATCTACAGAGGATACGGAGGATATAATCACTCAGGTAAAGGCACAAATTAGTGATGAAAGCTCTGGTTACTCTCAAGACTTAAAAAGTGCAATAGAGAAAGAAGCTCCAACTCCAGGATCATCTTCTGGAGAAAGAGAGCCTGAATTCCCATTAGCGCTTAAGATTGTAATAGCTGAAGGCAAAGCTTCTGCCTCTTTACTACAAAGAAGGCTTAAGGTCGGATATAACAAGGCTGCTAGATTAATAGAACAGCTTGAAGAGTCCGGTGCCATTGCAGCACAGGATGGTGCTAAACCAAGGGATGTACTCGTAACTTCAGCTTCAGAGATTCTAGGAGACAGTAGTCCAACACAAGAGTACTAGAGTTTGATATACTCTTTTAGCTATGATAACAGCAGGAGAAGTATTAAAAAACAAAAGAGGATCTTTGGGAAAAAGCCTAGATACTGTATCCAGTGATACAAAAATACAGAGAAGATTCCTCGAATATATTGAAAGAAATCAGTACGAGAAGTTTGATTCTGATATTTTCGCATCCGGCTTTATCAAAATATATTCTAAGTACCTAGGATTAGACGTAGAGAAGGTTCTTGCAATCTACAGAAGAAGTAACCTTAACAATAAGCCTACTGAAGAGAAGAAGAAAAAAAAGAATTTCTCCTCCTTCAAACCAAAAGTAACACCCCAAATATTTGCCATAGTTACACTCTCCATCTTTCTTCTCTCCATCGTAGGATATATTGGATATCAGATATACAAATTTCAAACACCGCCTCAACTAACAGTTATACAGCCAACAGATGAATATCAAAGCAAGAGTGATACTCTCCTTGTAAAAGGAAATACCGAAAGTAGTGCATCAGTCACTATCAATGGACTACCAATAGAGATAGATTCGTTAGGATATTTCGAAAAGGAGATCTCTTTAAATGAGGGGTTAAATACAATTAGTATTACATCCAAGAAGAATTCAAACAATCAGTTAGAAACAAACAAAACATTAAAAGTTTTCTTTACACCCACAGAAGAGCTACCTACCGAAGAGATAGTTAAGGAGAACAAAGTTGTAATTAAGATATTACAATCATCCTCTTGGATTAAACTGGATATAGATGGAGAAAATAAAATATCCCAAATATTAGAACCAAACTCTCAAAGAGATTTCATAGTTCAAAATACTCTTACTCTTGTAACAGGTAGAGTACAAAGTACTCAATTAGAGATAAATGGTGAGAGTATTGATATTAAATCCTCACAAAACAGTGGAGTAGGACAAATTACATGCCAAATTAGCTCTGAAGGTGTAAAGTGCGAATAAATAGCACAAAACTGGTATAATTTGCGTATGGATCCAAATAGAGACCAAATTGAAGAAATAAAATCAAGGCTAGATGTTGTAGATGTTGTTGGAAGATATGTTCAACTAAAGCAAGCTGGTAAGAACTTCTCAGGCCTATGTCCATTTCATTCTGAAAAAACTCCCTCCTTCATCGTTAGCCCTGAATTGCAAAGATATAAATGCTTTGGATGTGGTGCCTCAGGTGATATTTTTAACTTTGTTCAGAATCTTGAAAATATTGACTTCCCAGAGACATTAGAAAAGCTTGCCAAAGAGGCAGGCGTAGAACTTAAAAAAAGAGTTGAAAATAGCAGATATACAAGAGTAGAAGAGATAAATAAAAGAGCTGCTATATTTTTCTACAAAGCCTTAAAGGATACTTCCAATAGCTCTGCTTTAAAGTATGTAAAGGAACGTGGAATCACGGAAGAAAGTATAAAGACATTTGGTATTGGTTTTGCACCAAGAGGAATGGAATTGCTTAACTTCATACAGAAAGATAAAAAATACTCCAAGGAGGAGTTGATTAACTCGGGACTGTTTGTAGAGAAAGAGGGAAAGATAAGGGGGAAGTTCTTCATGAGAGTAATGTTTCCAATTAGATCTAGCTCAGGAAAGGTAATTGCATTTACAGGAAGAGTGCTACCTGGTAATGAGTTCGGCCCTAAATATATGAACTCTCCTGAGACCCCCATCTATCATAAAAAGGAAAATCTATACGGCCAATACGAATCAAGGCAGGAGATAAGAAAGAATAACTTGGTAATAATGTGCGAAGGAACTACAGATGTAATCTCTGCTCATCAAATAGGTATTAAGAATATTGTTGCCCCCCTTGGTACAGCAATAACAAAGGAACAGATAGAGAAAATATCTAAACTAACAAAGGATATACTCTTCCTTTTTGATAGTGATAGCGCAGGGCAACAGGCACTTGAAAGAGGTTTCCTAATTGCCCAAGAGTTAGGCCTAAGCACATTTGCTGCTACTACAGCTCCATATAAGGACATTGACGATTTAATAATAAAAGATCCAAAGAGATTTAAGACTTTGATAGAGAAGCGTCTAGATACTTTCACATACCTACTTACAGAGTTTGTTAAAAACAAGAACCTAAGTAAGCTCGATGATTACAAAAAGACTGTCATATGGATACAAAACATGATTAAGAATGAAAAAAGCCCTACAATACTCAACTTTTACGTGGAAAGCGTCTACAAGATATGTAAAATAAAGCTAGATGGGAAAAAAGGATCATTGGCCAATAATTTTACTCAAATTTCCAAAAATGTTGTTACAAAGCGATCTCCTTCTAGGGAGTTAGCCTACCTTCAATATTTGCTTTACCTAAGCGATATTCAAATCCCCAAAGATCATGATTTAAAATATTTTGAAAACCCTGATATTAAAGAGGTCTTGGAGTATATAAAAAAGAGAGAGAACGTAACCAGGTCAATGCTAATAAAGCACTTCGAAAACAGTACTGTTAAGAAACTAATAGAGAATAGCATCTTCTCTTTTGCAGAGAATGAAAGTACTTCTAAAGAGTTAGAGGATATATATAGGAATTTAGTTAAAGATTACTTTACAAGAAAAGAGATAGACTTTAATGTTAAGATATCAATTGCAGAAGCAAAGGGTGACTTAAAAGAAAGTGAGAAGCTTCTAAAAGAGTACCAAAATTTATCTAAAGAGAAAACTAAAAATGAACAAAATAGCAGACTATGACACTCTAGATTACGACTACAGTACATATTGGAAGAACAGAGAGTATGAGAATCTCTCTGAGAGATTGGTACTTAAAAAGATATTAAGAGATAGTAAGGGTAAATGGTTTATTGATATAGGAGGATCATATGGAAGATTGGCAGATAGCTACTACAGTAAGTATACAAATCCAGTCATAGTCGATTACTCATTAAAAACATTACAGAACAACTATAAATATATTAAGGATAGATATCCAAATATTGAATTAATAGCTGCAAATGCATATAACCTACCCTTTAAAGATAGCCTGTTTGATGGGGGTGTCATGGTAAGAGTTCTTCATCACATAGACAGGCCTGTGGAGTACTTTAAAGAGGTTAAAAGAGTGCTTAGCACCAATGCTATATATATCCAAGAATTCGCTAATAAAGCGCATCTGAAGGCCTTGGTAAGGGCAGTACTTAGATTAGACTTCTCTGTACTTAATAAAGAGCCATATCAACAACCTACAAAACAGAACTATGAAGGTGCAAGAAAAGGTTCCGATGTACCCTTCTTTAACTACCATACTGTTTGGATAAAGAACTCTCTTAAGAAAGAGGGCTTTGATATAGATAGGAAGTATGGATGCTCTTTCTTAAGGGTTGGTGCTCTTAAAAAAGTTTTCAATACAAAAACATTACTCTTTTTTGAAAACATACTTCAAACACTCTTCTCATGGAGTAACATATCACCGAGCATATTCTTAAAAACTACAGTGAAGAAAGAAAAACAAGTGTACAGCAATAACACTTTACAATCAGTACTTGTATGTCCCAACTGTAAGGGAGATTTAAAAATAGAGCTAAAGAAAGCTATATGTACTGAGTGTAAAAGTATATACAGTAAAGAGAAAAATATTTGGGATTTTAGAATATAGATGAAAGCAAAAAGATCTTTAGGTCAGAATTTCTTTGTTAACAAAAACTTAGCCGATCATATCGTAAAGAAAGTATCTGAGAATGACAGTAAATGTGTAGTTGAGATAGGGCCAGGGCTTGGTTTTTTTACTGAGAAATTAATCCCACTCTTTGAGAAAGTAATCGTTATTGAAAAAGATAGTATCTTAGCTGAAAATCTTAGATTAAGATTTCCTGAGATAGAGGTAATTAATACGGATTTCTTAGATCTTAAGCTTGAAGATATATGTAAGGGTTCCTTTACATACTTTGGCTCTCTTCCATACAATGTCTCTAAGCCAATAATTAGAAAGATTGTTGAAAGTAAGAACTTCTTACAGCCCGCCTACTTTATAATTCAAAAAGAGGTCGCACAGAAATATATATATCAGAAACCTTACAATATACTCTCACTTAGTACTGCAATATATGCAAAAGTAGAGAAGCTTTTTGATATCTCTCCCGATTCTTTTAGACCTAAACCTAATGTAAACAGCTCCTTTGTTTCCATTACTCCAAACGAAGAGATAATGGATAATGTGAAAGATTTAGAGACATTAATACAGACCTCCTTTAGACAGCCTAGAAAGAATCTTAAGAATAACTTAAGGGGAAGTAAATATGAAAACCCAGATTCAAAGTACCAAGTAATGCGTCCTGCAGATCTGAGCTTACACGATTACATTGATATATTAAAAAGTTGTTAACGGTAGCCACTACTCTCCCTTTTCTTTCCTTAGGTGATATAATCAGTTAGATGGAAAAGGACAAGAAGGAGAAAAAGGAAAAACAGCTAGATTTCGGCCTAAAGAACCCTCCTCAAAATATATATTACAAATACAAAGACCAGTATGAGCTATGGCTTTCTAAATTAGAAACTCGCAAATTCACACAAGATATTCTTACTTGGTTTGTATTAATAATTAGCACATCTT
Source organism: Candidatus Dojkabacteria bacterium (assembly GCA_034002865.1). GTDB lineage: Bacteria > Patescibacteriota > Dojkabacteria > SC72 > SC72 > UBA5209. Next base: position 32,968 of record JAVEZR010000001.1, on the reverse strand, counting down.
TGATATTTACACAGATATATTCAATCGAGACAGTAGAGAGTCTGCCAACGAGAATACCAGTATTTAACTACTTCTTTACCCTCTCTATGAGATTAGTAGACTCTAATTGGATATATGTATACCCAGCTATAGGGGTGCTGTTGCTACTTGTAGGCACTTACTATGCAAATAGATACTATCACAGGGAGAAAGAGCTATCTAAAGTCCTTCTAATAACCATACTATTAGCCAATCTCTCCCTCTCAGTTATCTTTATGAAATTACTTTACACTTTTTAAAAATGGATATATCAATACCTTCAAATCTATTAGAGAAGATCTTACAAATAACTGATATTGCCCTATCATCTACATATGATAAATACCTTAACTACTGGCCTATCTTTGTAATAGGTTTGCTTTTTTCTTTCTTAGCAATTCCAATCATTGGGAATCTTGCAAAGAAATTCAATATTACATATATACCTGGGATAGGTAGGAAGGGAAGAGATTTTGATAATCCAGAGAAAGCAATACACGATGTAGAAACACCTGCACTAGGAGGGTTAGCAGTAACCATACCAATCATTCTTGCCATACCACTACTCTTTAGGTTAGACGCAACAACTATTCCAATCTTAATAGCTCTTGGGATATTGATAGTTGGCTCCTTACTAGACGATATCTTTAATCTCTCCTCCAAAATACAACTTGGGTACCAATTACTTGCAGCTAGTGTAATAGCATTCTCCATCCTAGACCTTTCCTTTGTAAGCTTCTTTACTGATGATTTCCTTAATCTTTCTATGTATACATGGAGCTCTAATATCTTCTCCCTACCTCTTTCCTTTGTATTTCCGGGAGACTTAATTCTAATATTTTGGATATTACTCTGTACAAACTCAGTAAAGTGGGTAGGAGGATCACCAGGTTTAGTAGAGTCTTACTCATTAATAATCTTTCTTCTACTCTTTATCATAGGAGTAAGAGAATTCTCTCTTTTCTCTTCTAGTATAAGTATTTTAATAGCTGGATCTTTAATCTCACTTCTCTACTTTGCATACCCTTCTCAAAAAATTATGTCTGGCTCTAGTGGTAAAAGCATATATGGATTCTTAATCAGTATTCTTGCAATCATTGGTGGCTTAAAGTTCTCAACAACCTTAATGCTACTTGCAGTCCCTATAATTGATGCTCTCTATGTAATCATATACAGAGCAATTAAATATAAGCCTAAGAACTTCATCGAACTAATGAAAATTAATGACACCTCTCATTTGCATCATAAGCTGCTTAAGTTAGATCTCTCTGTAAAACAGATACTGCTGATAGAGACTGCAGCATCCTTAGCAATAGGCTCATTCGCAATTCTAACAACTGGTGCATTAAGATATTTCGCTTTAATATTTGGATTAGCCTTTGTAATATCCTTCATCTTTATAATTAACTACAAGGCAAGTAAGAGAGAGGACTCTAAGAAATCATCCCCTGAATCTAAATACTCTTACTAATGTCTGTACAAATGTTAAGGGCTTGCATATAATAAAATCATATGAAAAAGTGGAAAATTGCCCTAATAATAACATCCATTGTTGTTTTAATATCTCTCCTTCTTTTCTTTCTCCCGCCAGAGAACCTTTTTAAGCACATACCCATATTAAAAAGCTTCTATCAAAACACTACCTTAGAGATATCTGTACCGTACGGTAAAGCATCCGTAAAGATAGATGGTAAGGAGTATGGAGAAACACCTTTGAATATACAGAACTTAGTAGCAGGAGAGTACAGTGTGCAGTTAGAAAGAATCTCAGAGGATAGCAGCTATTACAAACCTCAAACATTTAAAGTATTACTTACAAAGAACAGTACCTCTAGAATTAATATAGAGATTGGACCAGACAGTAATATATACGGAACTGTTCTGTACTATGAAGAACAAAGATCTTTTGATTCTAATAAAGGGAAGTTAACTATTTCTAGTAACGCTCCAAATACAAAAGTATATATGAATCAAGAATTCCTTAAGTCAGCCCCTATTACTAACTTAGATGTAAATGGTGGAGAATATGATATATCTCTAGAAGCACCAAACTATGAAGGCATAAAGCTTCCGATAGTTGTAAGAGAGGGATATACTCTTCATATAAAGGGATATCTGCTTCCAATACCTGTAATTTTTGAAAGTTCACAAACGGATGAGTAATACAGATCTAACAAGGATAAAAGGACAAACACCAGTATCAATAATAGTTCATGGTGGAAACTACCTTGGATTCTTACTCTCAAAAACATTGCTGGAACAGGGCAGTCAAGTAGTAATAATTGATAAGTACACTGCACAATCTAAAACATATTTCTCAGAATTAAAGAAGACTGGTAAGGTAAGCTTTATCGATTTTAAAGGTCTAAAGAATTTCTATGAAAAGATAGCTAGAATAGACTACCTCTTTTACCTCCTGGGAGAGAATTTAGAGAGTAAAAAAGATATAGATAGTAAGGACTTTCTTTCTGAATCAGATTACCTTAGTAGTAGCTTAACAGCTGCACAGCAGTACAAAGCAAAGATATCCTTAGTAACCTCTTTAAGACTAAACAGAGAGCTTTCAAATAGGCTGAATAATGAAAGAACAGGTAAAACTACCCCTTACTCACCATTAGAGTTACAAAGATATGCAGAAAACTTTGTAGCAGAGTTTGTAGATAAAACGAAAGCAAATTTAAGAATTCTTAGACTTGGTACATTAGTAGGAAAAGGTATACACACTCTCACAGATAAGACATTAGATAGGCTGTTTACAGATGCAACACAGAAACCTCAAATAGAGATATGGGGAGAGGGATTAGAAATACACAATATAATTCATGAAAGTGATGCAATATATGGTATCTTGAAACTTACCTTCGCAGATAGTACTAAGGGAGAGGTAATTACTCTCAGTAACAAGAATGATTACACTACACTTTCTCTTTCATACAAATTACTAGAGTTAGATGTTGAATCAAAAGCCATACGTTTTGTAGAAAAGGAAAATACAGAGGATATATTACAAGACCTTTATGTACCCGCCCCTAATGCTACTCAATTCTCTTGGCAACAGAGAGTGACATTAGAAGAAAGTATTGTAGAACAAACAAAGGCATACTATGAAAGATCTGA
>JAVEZR010000001.1:0-29733 GCA_034002865.1 Candidatus Dojkabacteria bacterium | reverse complement strand
ATACAGAGGATATATTACAAGACCTTTATGTACCCGCCCCTAATGCTACTCAATTCTCTTGGCAACAGAGAGTGACATTAGAAGAAAGTATTGTAGAACAAACAAAGGCATACTATGAAAGATCTGATAAAAGATGGGATTTAAGTAAGTCAGAGGATTTAAAGAAGCGTAAAGATGCAAATATATCATCTGTTACTAAAACAAAGTATGGCCTTTTTGTTCAGAAAATATTTAAACCTTTTCAAAAGATTCTTCAACCACAAGAGTTCTTTAAAGAGGTAAAATATACCAGTATATTTAAACTAATATCACTCATTACCCTCTCCTTTCTAGCTGTTTACTACCTGATATCTCCACTCATTGGAATTTCCTTAGGTTCATATCTAATATATTCTCAAACAAAAGATTTAAAGGGTTCCTTTGCAGCTTTAGACTTTGAATCGATAGGGGGAGAAACTAAAAAGATCTCTACAAATCTGGACAGAGTAGAAAGTAACATATCTCGAATATATTGGTTCTTTAAAGTTACTAACAACAAAGATTTCTACAACAATATTAATCAAGTCATACAGGGCAGTCAGTACGCCCTGGAAAGCTCCGAAAGTTTAATTGTAGGCTTACAACCTCTTGGAGAATATCTTAAAGATTTCCAACCTGCTGTAAGCTTTGACAATACTCTACCAACTACTACAAGAGAGTACAGAGAGTATCTAGTAGCGGTAGATGATAATCAGTACAGTATTAAGGAAGGGTTGTATAAAATGTCTCTTGCTAAGAGCTTAATCGATAGTGTTAATACAAAATCCCTACCAAAATACCTACAAGATTTTGTCTTACAGTATAAAGAATTAATAACAGAAATAGATGATGTAGTACGTCCTCTTGAGAAGGTATCACAGTTTCTACCCGACCTTTTGGGTGTAGAAGAGAGAAAAAGATATCTAATATTACTACAAAATGATGGAGAGATTAGAAGTACAGGAGGATGGATCTCAAGCTATGCTATTGTTGCGATAGAGGGAGGACAGATAAGGGAGCTGTTTGTTGACGATATATACAATGCAGAGGGAACATTAAAAGTAAAAGGATATAACTACAAAAATCCTCTTTCAATGATAAAGGCACTAGGAGATACTCCATATACATTCTCTATTGTTAACTGGGATCCTAATTTAGATTCAGTAATGACTAACTCTGAGCAATTTATATATGACCTAGGCAAAGGTAATGATATAGATGGATTAATTACCATAGATACAGTATTTCTTCAGAAACTCATAGATAAATGGGGAGGTATAGAAGTGCCTGGAGAATCTGAGATTATCACTTCTTCAAATCTTTACTCTAAGATATTTGAAATGCATACAGAGTTCACTCCAGGCTCTACAAGAAAATCTACCTTTTTAGCAAACTTAGCAAATGAGTCTGTAAGAAAACTACTCTCTTCTGATTTCAATGGTTACAAAGATGTTGGAGAGGTAATAGTTCAATCCCTTGATGAGAAACATATACAGGCGACCTTCAAAAACACATTAGCTAAAGGCTACTTTGATAGTAGTAACTGGGATGGTAATTTAGATTCCAAGTATCAATCAGCACCCATTAATATTGATTGGAACTGGGGAGGAAACAAAGCAAATCTGTATATAAAGAAAAACCATACCCTTGAAATTGACATTAAGGATGAAAATACCATTGATTACAAATATCAAATAGCTATCCAGAATGATTCTAACAGTAATACATACCCTGAGGGAGAGTATGTTAACTATGTAAGAATATTCTTACCTGCAGATGCTACACTGATGGGAATAACCGGTATAAAGGATAATAAATACGATGTATACAACGAAGGAGGATACAAGATTGTCGGAGGATGGTTTAATGTCCCTATAAAAGAGAATAAAATAGTAGAGATATCATATAGATTAAGTAGTAATATCGGCAGCGTAGGCTTTCCCCTTGTTAAAGATGATACCCATTACTACATGGATATTGATATATTTAAACAGCCCGGTAGTAGAAAAGACGCTTACAACTTAACTGTACTGTATCCACAGGATTGGGATATTGAAAACAATGACACACTTAGTAGAATTGAGAATCAGCTCAACAGAAGATTTGAATTAGCAACAGATGAAAGTTTTAATCTCTCTTGGCAAAGATAGCTAGATAACTATCTTTTCCTTATCCTTAAGATATATGTATATATCAAGAATCTCTTCTAAAGAAGTCTCCCCTTTAGATGCAAACTTACCTATCTCGTTAATATCTAGATCTGTATTAATTGGCATCCTATTACTTATACCCATAGGTTTAATAAATGTAGCAATATGATTAGATTTACAATTAGTGCAAGAGAAGTGTATAATACTCGAGATATTGCTATCTTGAATTATTTCTAAATCACTCGCTGAATATGGAGTTCCACATTTATCACAAAATTTAGCAATAATATCTATAAAAAACTGCTTTCTATTATTTAAATTGTCCTTATCAATAGACTTCTTCATATATTAAATTATACCATAATAAATACATGGCAAAGCTTTCTCAAAAAGTATTAAATATAAAAGAATTAATTCTTAAAGGAAAAGAGCAGGGATTTCTCAGTCAAGAGGATATCTTAGAGGTCTTTCCTACAATAGAAGATGATGTTGTATTACTAGATGAGATATTCAAAGAGTTACAAGAAAATGATGTTGAAGTCCTTGAACCAGAAGAAGATCAAGTAAAAAGTGATGAGGATCTAACTCTTGAGAAGAAGATTAGGATTCTCAAAACAATTCAAACCACTATATCTACTGACGCTATAAGGTCATATCTGTATGAAATAGGTAAAATACCTCTACTCACAGGTGAAGAAGAGGTCATATTAGCAAAGAGGATTGAGAAAGGAAATAAAGAGGCAGGGCAATTACTAATCACAGCCAATTTGAGATTAGTAGTAAGTATTGCAAAGAAATACAGTAAGAGTGGCTTAGAGCTATTAGATTTAATACAGGAGGGAAATATTGGATTAATGAGAGCTGTAGAGAAGTTTGACTATCACAAAGGTTTTAAATTCTCTACATATGCTACCTGGTGGATTAGACAGGCAATCACGAGAGCTATAGCAGATCAGGCAAGAACTATTCGTGTACCTGTACATATGATTGAAACTATTAATAAATTCAATAAGGTAAATAGCATATTAACTACAAAACTAGGAAGACAACCAACAGATGAGGAAATAGCAAAGGAGATGGATATTGATTTAGAGAAAGTTTCAGAGATAAGGAAGATAAAACAGAATCCCTCTTCACTTGCAACTCCCATTGGAGATGAAAAAGATAGTAAATTACAAGATATATTACCTGATGAATGGTCCCAAAGTCCTGAAGATTTTGCTACCTCTGAATATCTTAAGAATCAGTTAAGAGATATTCTGGATTCTTTACAGGATAGAGAGAGAAGAGTTCTTTCTCTTAGATTTGGTCTAGATGATGGTGTTACAAGAACACTTGAAGAGGTAGGAAGAGAGTTTGGAGTAACAAGAGAGAGGATAAGGCAGATTGAAGCAAAAGCACTAAAGAAGTTAAAAGATAAATCCTCTGAGAAAAAATTAGACGACTATATTGATATTTAGTTTGTGTCTAAACTAAAAAACTCAGAAGGTAGTACAGGAAAGCTACTCTCTGTTCTTTCAGAGACCTTCTCTAAGGTTGTTAAATCAAAATTCTGCTGTAGAGGTTTTGTATATGTAGTAGCATTTGGATTAACTTCAGAGAACACCTTGTTAGATATAAGGAGTAATCCAGCCCAAATAATAGCCACTACACCTAAAAGCACTAAACCTACTATATACTTCTTTACTATTTCCATCTTTTATTAATCATAAAACTTATCATTCTCAACATGATATATCCTTAGAGATATAGAGTATCTAGTATTACCATCGTCATCGACCTCAGATCCATATGATACTGTCTCCAAGACAGGATACATTGGCATAGCCTCTAAATCTCTAAGCAAAGTAATAAGGTAAACCTTCTTACCACTAACAGCCATCCTTACATTCCATGGTTTTAATACCGTAGTCTTTGTATTAAAGGTATCTCTCTCGTACTTAGAGAAACTTATGGATTCTAATATAAAGTTATTCCTTGTAACTACCGCATCTATATTAGATAAAAACAAACTAAAATTACCAGAGGCAGGAAATAGAAGTGTTAAATCTTTAAAAGCATCAGTATTATCAAGATACTGCTCATCTAAAGTTGCTAATGCTGAGATCTTGTTCTCTAATGATTCATTTATTCTCCCTTTCTCTTTTATCTCTTTATTTATATTAACAATTGTATTAACAGTAGGTACTATTGCAAAAACTAGAAGTAGTACTGCTAAAAGATATGTTAATCCAATGAATACAGAATCTATCTGCTTAGAAGGTGCCTTCTTTATTAAATTTGCTAACTCTAATCTTTTACTACTACCTCGATTCGCCATATTAAATTCCCTCTTGGTTAATTAAAAAGGAAACATTTACCTCTAGTTCATCACCCGCCTTATTTATATTAAACCTCACATCAGAGTAGTATGAGTTATTCTTTAAGGAATCCTCATACTCCTTTAATGCTTTAAAGTTCGGTGTTGTAAGTGCAATACTTACCCTTGTACCATTAAATGAGAAACTCTGGACATTAAGTGTCATTGGAATATTACTAAGTATCTCTGATACAAGGCTTGAATTGAGAGTCTGACCTGTTTCAACATTCTTAATATCAAAAAGCAAATTCTGCAGGTTATCATACCTTACAGAGCTCTGTTTCCAAGTATCATTCTCCAATACAGACACATGAGCATTAATCTTTTCAGTTAAATCATTACTTCTTTCATCCATTAGAAAACGTCCAAAGAAAGCACCAAGTACAACTATTTCAACAACAATTAACAAATTCTTTCCTACAGTAGATATCCAAGAAAATGCTCCAGCTAACATCTCCGAATCTTGATTAATCGGTTCTAAGAAATTTATTGATTTTGGTTCAGAGTTTCTTTTAAACATTGGGCAATTGTTTTTCTATTATTAAACAGTATACAAGTGTTTTTGAAATATTTCCATATTTTTCAAGATAGCTGGGATTCACTACTTTTGATATAATAGCGCTAGATTATGAACAACACTCAATCAGAAAAAATCTTTATAGGTGTCTCATGGCCATATGCAAGTGGCAAAATTCACCTTGGACACTTAGCAGGACAAAATATTGCATGTGATGTATTTGCAAGATATCACAGATTAAAAGGAAACAAAGTACTAATGGTATCTGGTAGTGATAGTCATGGGACCCCAATACTGTTTAAAGCCCAAGAGCTTGGTATTGAGCCTGAAGAGTTAGTAAAAGAATCTCATAAAGAGATATTAGAAACATTTAAGAAGCTCTCCTTAATATATGAAAACTACACAACTACTACTACCCAAAATCACAAAGAGGTAGTTCAAAATATATTTCTTGTATTAAAAGATCTTGGATATCTATATACTCAGAAATCTAAGCAGTACTATGATGAGAAAGTCGAGAAGTTTCTGCCCGATAGGTATGTAAGAGGTATATGCCCTGTTTGTAGTGCTTCTAATGCAAGAGGGGATGAATGCCCTGAGTGTGGAGAATTTCTTAAGCCTGAAGATCTATTAGAGCCATACAGTACTCTTTCAGATACAGTACCCATACTAAGAGAAACTGAACACTTTTACTTAGATTTAAAGAAATTAGAACCTAAGATTGCAAAATGGATAGATGCTAATAGCTCTCATTGGAGAAAATGGGTAAGAGAGTTCTCCAAAGGTTGGATAAAGGAGGGATTAATACCAAGAGAGGTAACCAGGGATATGAAATTTGGAATCCCTGTACCTGTAGATGGCTGGGAAGAGAAGGTTATATATGTATGGATAGAGGCCGTAGTTGGATATCTCTCCGCAGCTATAGAGTGGGCAGAGAAAATAGGTAAACCAAGTGAATGGGAAGAGTTCTGGAAAGATCCTAACTGTAGACATTACTACTTTATAGCTGGTGGTAATACTCCCTTTCATACAATAATATGGCCTGCAGAGCTTCTTGCTTACAGTGAGAAATATACAAATGATACTCTGTGGGAGAAATATAGATTACCAGGAGAAAGTAAAAGAGAGAAACTTAATCTCCCATACGATGTACCTTCAAACAAGATGCTACTTTCAAAGGGTAAGAAGATGTCTAAAGGAGATGGTATTGGGTCTAGTGCAGATGAATTACTTGAAGAATATAGCAGTGATCTAATTAGATTCTTCTTCGTAAGATATGCTCCTGAGAATCATGATAGGGAGTTTGAATGGAAAGATTTAATAGATTGTAATAACAATGAATTAGTAGCAAACATCGGTAACTTTATTAACAGGACCCTAACCTTTACTAACACTAAATTTGATAACAGTGTACCTAATGGTGAATTAGAGAGAGAGGTAAAGGGGAGTATAGAGAATGCTTTTGAGAATATAGGTAAGCATATAGAGCAGTGCGAATTTGTAAAAGCAAGTGAAGAGCTTCTTCGCTTCAGTAGCTTTGCAAATAAATATTTTAATGATAAAGCTCCATGGATATCATATAAAGAGAATATCTCCGATTGCGAAAATACAATATATAACTCCATTCAGTTAGTAAATGCTCTTAGGATCTTAATGGGACCATTTACCCCTTTAAGTAAAGAAAAACTAAACAAGATTTTAAACATCAGTAAAGAGTATGATGCTAATATTCAGCTTGAAAAAGAAGGTGTAGTAAATGAATATCCTAATACATGGAATTTTACTACTATAGATGTAGGTCATAAACTAAATACCCCTGAAATTCTCTTCGAGAAGATTCTTACAGAGTAATATCTGAAAAGACAGATGCTTATAACCTCAAACTATAAGCCCGCCTAGATATCTTTGTCTTAAATATTCAGTTTTCAAAAGCTCTTCTTTTTGATAAAAATACATAAAGGAGGTCACCATGGACAGGACCTATTCCGTAAGTGTTAAGTTGACGTCTCTAACCTCTAAGGAGGAAGAGAAGAAAAAACAAAAATACGATAAAAGTAGAATAAAGCGGAAGTAGGAAGGAGGTGATCGTCTCTAGGCAATGGTATAAGTACTTACATTGCCTGATGGAGAGGGTTCATATATTCGACTTATGTCGCGAACTTTCTCCATCCTTTCTCCTTAAGATATTTGCTGTTCCATTAATATACCTTCTGCTAAGCCCAGAGTTACTAACTCTTGCCATACAGACTCTGTAATAAATGGTATGAATGGATGCATTATCTTTAAATTCATTTTCAGTATCCAAAGAAGCTCTCCTAATTTCTCTACTCTTTCCTTAGAACCAATCTCTTTACCACTTATCTCTCTCTTTATCTCCTCTATCCAAATATCACATAGCTGATGCCAGAAGAACTCTCTAATAGCTTCAGCTCCTAAGTTAAATTGAAACTTCTCTAAATATCTCTCAACCCTTTTAATATGATCCCCTGTTTTAATAACTCTCTCCAATGTACTATCTATCTCATGCTTAGCAATAGCTTCTAGCTCTGTATCATCAATATTCATAAGGATAAATCTACTTGCATTCCATATCTTGTTAACAAAATTCCTGTTGCCTTTAATCTTCTCCTCTCTAACAGGAGCATTTGATCCTGGTAGTGCATCACTAAAGTACCAAAGTCTTAATGAGTCTGCACCATATCTATCGATAATTTCACTTGGCTCTACACCATTCCCCTTAGATTTAGACATCTTACTACCATCTGCAGCGAGAATTAAACCGTGTAAGAATACCGTACTAAAAGGAGCCTTCCCTGTTACATATATACTCATCATCATCATTCTTGCTACCCACCAAAAAAGTATATCTCTTGCAGTTTCCATTACTTGTGTAGGATAGTACTTTTTAAAATCCTCTCCATTTACACCTCCCAATGTAGAGAATGGCCACTGACCAGAGCTAAACCAAGTATCAAACATATCTGTTTCTGCTTCCCATACCCCAGACTCATCAGGTGCTTGCTCTCCTAGAGCAATCTCACCAGTACCCTTAACTTCCTCACCTGTATCTTTTGTATACTCTGAAATATCTCTATCTTTGTTCTCCCTTAACCAGTCATGGAGTTTTTTACCACCACTGTACCAAACAGGTATTCTTTGACCCCACCAAAGCTGCCTGGAAATACACCAAGGTTGAATATTCTTAAAGAAATATCCCAATGCCTTCTGTTGCCCAGAGGGAATAACTACTGTTAAGCCACCCTCTAAAGCCTTAAGTGCTTCCTTTGCTAAAGGCTTAACATCTACATACCACTGATTAGAAATAATGGGTTGTATAGGGGTCTTACACCTCTCACACACTGCAACTTCATGTTTAATGCTCTCTATCTTCACCAATAGCCCTAGCTCATCTAACTCTTTTACGAAAGCTTTAGAACAATTAATTGTATCCATACCGATAAACCTCTCAGGAATATCTCCTGTCATTTTACCCTCTTCGTTGATAACGTTGATGATTTCAAGATCATGCTTACTACCAATCTCAAAATCAACAGGTGAGTGTGCTGGAGTAACTTTAAGTGCACCTGTACCAACCTCTATCTCTATACTTTCGTCTTCTATTACTGGAATCTCTCTATTAGCAATAGGGAGGAGTATTTTCTTACCTATGAACTCTTTATATCTATCATCTTTTGGATTAACAGCCACTGCACTATCTCCAAGCATAGTTTCTGGACGTGTAGTCGCAACAGTTAAACCCTCTACACCGAATAGCTCTTTAGCTCTCTGTTTATCCTCCTTCTCTACAAATGGATATACAATATATGCAAATATACCTCTTTGAAGTTCATGCTCTGTATCTACATCTGCTAAGGCTGTTTTACAGTAAGGACACTGATTAATTATCCTCTTATCCCTATATATTAATCCTTCCTCATACATCTTATAGAAGGTCTCATACACAATCTCTGTAAGTTTAGGGTCTAAGGTAAATAGCTCTCTAGAGTAATCTGCAGAGAGACCAATTCTCTTCTCTTGCTCTCTAGCACTCTGCGCATTCTCCATTGAAAATTCATAGCACTGATCATAGAACTGCCCTCTTGTCATACTCCACTTCTCTATACCTTTCTCTTTTAAAACCTTCGTAAAGGAGGTCTCTGTCTGTATTCCCGCATGATCTTTACCAGGGAGTAGAAGAGTAGGATGACCTGTCATTCTATTAAATCTACCCATTGCATCTTGGAAAGAGTACCCACACATATGTCCAATATGTAAATTTGCATTAGCGTTAGGCGGTGGTAGTGCAATGGTAAACGGCTCTTTAATATCTACCCCAAGCTCTTCTAATTTCTCCTCCATCTTTTCTGGATTAGCCACTCCTGATTCATCCCATATTTTAGAAATCTCTTTCTCTTTAATGGTAGATTCAAATGCTTTAGGTATTTCTTTTTTCATATCTTCCGTTCATTTTTCTTTGTATTAAGACCTTTTATTATACCACACAAAAGTACTTCTTAGACTTACCTACCCAGGGGAAATTAAAGGATATGGTATAATCTTTGCCATGGATAAAACAAAAAACAATAACTTCAGAAATGAAGAGCTTAAACTATGTACACTCTCAGGGACTGGCGAAGTAGGTAGGAACTGTAATTTCTTAGAAATAGGAGATGAGATCGTAATAGTAGATGCTGGGTACTCATTCCCAGGACAAGAGATGTTTGGAATAGATTACCTTATACCAAACTCTAAATATTTAAGAAAGAATAAACATAAGGTAAAGGCAATACTAATAACACATGGACATCTGGATCATACAGGTGCTCTAAGATGGTTACTACCAGAGTTAGATTTCCCTCCAGTATATGCAGGTGCATTTGCAAAAGCTTTAATAGAGGCTAAGTTAGATGAACATAACCTAAAGGAGAAAACAAAGATATTCGGTGTAACAAGGCATACTACAGTAAATATAGGTAGGAATTTTAAGGCCACCTTTATTGGTATCAATCACAGTATCCCTGATGCATTCTCTATCTTTGTTAATACCCCAAAGGGCAATGTATTCTTCTCAGGAGACTATAAAATAGATACACAACCAACAAGTGAACTAGAGGCTGACTATGAAAAACTAAAATCATTAAGAGGTAGAATAGATTTAGCTTTAATGGAGAGTACTAATGCAAGTACACCAGGCAAAGCTCCCTCAGAGACAGAAGTCTTTAAAAATCTAGAGCGAGTTATCTCAGGTGTAGAGGGTAGGGTAATAGTAGCAGCATTCTCATCTCTTCTTACAAGGCTTCACTCACTGTTTGAGATTGCAAAGAGAACAAACAGAAAGATAGTGATATCTGGTAGAAGTTTAGAACAATCAATATCAATAGCTCATGAACAGAAATATATAAATATACCTGAAGGATTGATAATTAAGGAAAGAGACATGCCTAAGTACAAGGATAATCAGCTACTAGTTCTCTCAACAGGTAGCCAAGGAGAGAGATTCGCAGCCTTAAATAGGATGTCCCTTAATGAACATAAATATATAAAAGTAAAAAAGGGAGACTTAATACTAATGTCCTCTTCAGAGATCCCAGGCAATATTACTAGTATTGAGAGAATGACTGACAGACTAATAGGCCTTGGTGCTGATTTAATAAAAGATAGTATAGAGACAAAGATACACTCCACAGGACATGGTAATCAGGAAGATATGAAAATTATGTACAACCTCATTCAACCTAAAACAGTGATGCCAATACATGGACCATTAACATTTAGATATTTCAATAAAAAGAACTTCTTAGAGTGGGGTATGAAAGATGAAGATGTTTTACTAACAGATGATGGAGTAGTGTGGATATACAACGGAAGAAATTGGAGAAAGGGTAAGCCCGTAGAGTCTAAACCTATCTTAATAGATGGGTTAGGAGTAGGTGATACTGGAGAGATTGTATTAAAGGATAGAAAGCAACTCTCTGAGTACGGGATGTTTACAGTAGTACTAAATCTTAGTACTAAAAATAAGATGCTAATTGGAAGACCTCAATATGTCTCTCGAGGCTTTATATACATGAAAGCCTCTCAAGATTTACTCAAAGAGATTCAAACAATGATCTATGATATCCATAGAGATTGGATAAAGGATTCCCAAAGGAGAAAGAAATACGAAATAAAAGAGTTTAAAGGTAATGTAGAGAAATCTTTAAGTAAGTATATATACAAAAAGACTGAAAGAGAGCCAATAATACAGGTTGTAGTTATATAACCCCAGTTATTACTCTTAATGCTTTCTTAATGATATAATTGCTTTAAGATGATAAAACTGCCATTCAAAACATCTAAAAAAGAAAATCTTCTAGAGGGTAAACACTCTCTTGTTGCACTAGATATTGGTACAGAGAGCGTAAAAAGTCTCCTTTTCACAATGTCTCCAAACGGTGTATCCGTTAACAAAGTCTCAAGGATACAACAGCAACAGCATGCAATGAGAAGCGGAATAATCACAAACTTAGACACTGTACTTGAGAACTGTAAACTCTCAATAGGTGAACTACTTAACAATCTTAAACCAGAAGAGTATCCTAAGAAGGTAATAATGGGTATTGCAGGAGAGTATATACAGGGGGTATCGATAGTTGTAAATTACCAAAGGGAAGAAACCTTCGATAAAGAAGTTACAAAGAAAGAACAGGACAAGATAATAGCCCAAATTAAGTCTCAAATCGTTGTAGATGGTAAAGGAGATTTAAGTCAAAGGACCGGATTAAAAAGTGATGATATACAGATATTACATATAACTCCTACAGGACTAGAAATAGGGGGTATGCCAGTAAATACTCTTGTTGGATACACTGGTAGAGATGTTCGATTAAACTTCTATGCCTCTTTTGCCCCCAAGACATATATAGAGGCATTAAAGAAAGTAGCTAGTACATTGAATTTTGAAGTACTAGGGATAGTATCTCAACCATTTGCAGTAGCAAGAGCACACTCAGGAGGTGGAAACTCAAACTTCTCCTCCATATTTATAGATGTTGGTGGTGGTACTACAGATGTAGCTGTGGTAAAGAATGGAAATATTGCAGAGACTCAGATGTTTGCATTCGGTGGTAGAGCATTCACCAAAGAGTTAGCAAAATTAACAGATACAGACTTTAGACATGCAGAGCAAAGAAAGGTTAAATATTCTAATAAAGAGCTACCTAAAGAAGTATCTAGGCAAGTACAAAAGATAATGTACTCTACAGCCAATCTTTGGATGAGAACCCTAAAGGTTGCACTTGAGAGCTGTGAAGATATAGATGTACTACCCCCTCAAATATACCTATGTGGTGGAGGGGCACTACTTCCTGACATAAAAGAGGTTATGCTTGAATTCCCATGGAAGAAGTATCTACCTTTTACTGTTGTACCAAAGATAGATATGTTTACTCCAGATTTACTAGGTGGAGTAATAGATAACAGTGGTGATTTACAGAACATCTATGATATTACACCAGCCTCGCTAGCAAAGTTTGTCTACGATATGGAAATAGATAAAACTAAATATGATATAAATTGGGAAGCATAAATAATGGAAGATAAAGTAAACGTCTTTAAAATAATAGTCAATGCTACTCATGAACTTACTGATGTAGTCAAAGAGATACACAGTAGTAAGGCAGAGAGAATAGTACTCACATTTACAGATCAAACAGATCTTTTAATTAGCCCAATCAATCTAAAAGTTCTACAAGAGGTAGCTCAGAAAGAAGATAAGGTTCTAATTGCTCAAATTATTCAAAATCCAACAGGAGTAAGAAATAGTAGATTAGCAGGGATAAAAGTAATTGAGACTCCATCTGCACCTACACAGCAGGACTGGGAAGATGCAGTAGAGGAGATAGAGAGTAAAGCTAGGGAGAAAATATCTAAAAAGAAGATTGAGGAATTAGCAAAAGAAGAGGAAGCTTTAAGTAAGACATCTTCCTTTGAAGATAGGGTTAATAGTGTAATAAGTAAATCTAAGGATGAGAAGTATATAGATAGAAGAGGAGAGAAAAATAAAGATGAGTTCATTTCAATAGATCAGGATCTTCCTTCACAGAAGAAAGACTCTCTTGCTGGTAGGGACTTCGCTACAATGCCAGAAGAAAATGTCCCCCCTGTTATCAAACCAAAGGGTGACTCTATTTCCAAGAAATTTACCTCTGGTCTAAAGTCTTTTGATTTTAAAAATAAAAAGTTCTTGAGAATAGTAGTAATAGCATTAATAGCGCTACTTGTAATCCCTGGAGTTACATTCGCCATATATAACCAGATGGTGCCCATTGTAAAAGTAAAGATTTTTGTAGAGGCTAAACCTGTAGAGATTGAAAAAACCTTCGTTGGTGATCCTAATATTAAGGAAATAGATTTTGATAACCTTAAAATCCCTATTAAAACAGGGGAGGAAACACAGAGTCTCTCCGATACAATAACTCCAACAGGGCAAGCATTTAAAGGAGAGAAAGCTAAGGGTGCTGTCACTATAACATACTTCCCTGGGGGTGCTGAGTGTGCAGATAGCGACCCTACAGTTAATCTCGCAGTTGGACATGTAATAGTAATGCAGAAATATTCATACAAACTTAGTGAAGCTGCTCAGATTTCCTGTAATGGAATGAAAACTGTGAACGTAATAGCTGCAGATATAGGCGAGGAGTATAACATTCCATCTGGGAAATCATTCTCTGTTCAAGGTTACGGAAGCGAAGTCTACGGTCTTAATGCTGCTGCTTTTACTGGAGGAACAAAAGAGGAATATACAGTACTTTCCCAACAAGATTTAGATAGTGCAGTAGAGAGATTAAGTGAAACTGCTATAGAAGAGGTTAAGTCTGACCTTAGGGAAAAGGAAACTAAGTGGAATATTATAGAAAACAGTATAAAGAGTGAAGTAGATAAAGAGAGTATTAAGACAGATAAGAAAGTAGGGGAGGAGGCCTCTGTTGTTAATGTAGATATTACAATTAAAGGAACTGCTACTTACTACTATACAAAGAATCTTAATGAGGGCCTAACTACACTACTAAGAGAGGAAGCCATAGAACAGAATCTTTTTGAAACAGAAGATGATTTAGAATTAGTACTTGGGGATGAGATTGATACAGAGCTAACAGTAGATGACACTGTAAAGGATTCCGTACAGATAAAGCTTAATGCTAAATCTAGTGTAAAACCTAAGATTGATAAAACTATGATTGAGAATACTCTCAAGGGTATGTCTTTTGCAGATGGCCTTAAATATATACAGACTCTAGATTACTCCGACCAAAAAACTATTGTTCAGTTTATACCAAATAACTACCCAGAGTTTCTTAAGAAGTTCCCAAATAGAAGAGGAGGGGTATTAATTGAGATAGCAGAAATAAGGGCAGAAGAGTAAAGCCTTTCATTTCAATCAATTTATTGATAAAATTGCATGTTTTATGTACCCGTAGCTCAATTGGATAGAGCAATTGCCTTCTAAGCAGTAGGTTGTCGGTTCGATTCCGGCCGGGTACGCCAGTTTACTAATTGGGAGAGATGCCTGAGTGGCCGAAAGGACACGCTTGGAAAGCGTGCGTACAGCAATGTACCATGGGTTCGAATCCCATTCTCTCCGCCAAGTTTTCATACATTATAATTAAAAGTTACCCTCTTAGAAAATATCGCTATAAATTGCCAAAATTAAAAAGGCTAAATTATCTATACCATATCTAAAATATGATTCCTTACCATTATAAGATTCCCGATATACTTTTTGTTGGAATTAATCCACATCCCGGATCATTAAGACGTAGAGTACCATTCTTAAATAATAAAATGTTTTGGTATTTACTCTCTGATGCAGGTCTTATCGCAGAGAGTAGGGAAGAGTTAAAGAATGATAAGATGTTATCTAAAATGTACAACGAGAAATTTAATACAGTGTATAGATTAGGTTTTGTAAATATTATAGATAGAGCAACAGCTAATATAACAAAGCTTTTAAAAGATGAAGAGCTACTTGGAAGAGAGAGACTTACACAGGTTATAAAGACAGAAATTCCCAAGGTAGTTTGTTTTATTGGTAAAGTTACCTATAAAAAATACTTAGGATTAAAAGATTGTAGCTTTGGTTGGCAAGAAGATATTGGAAATACAAAAGTATTCGTTATGCATTCCCCTTTACGTGGGAAAGCTACTGTAAGAGTAAAAGAGTTAGAAGAAATTAATAAATATAGGTAATATATAGAGAACTGTTTTAATATAAACATTAAAATTATAAAATAAAGAGTATGATTAACTTAAAAAGAATCTATGAACCGTATAGTAAGAGTGATGGTTACCGTATTCTAGTTGATAGGTTATGGCCAAGGGGTATAAGTAAAGAGAAGGCAAAACTTGATATATGGCTTAAAGATATAGCTCCAAGTACAGAGTTACGTAAATGGTTTAACCATGATCCTAAGAAGTGGGCAGACTTTAAGAAAAAATATAAGGCTGAGTTAAAAGATAAAAAGGAGTATTTAGAAGAAATTAAAAACGCTGATAAAGAGCATAAGGTCGTTACAGTACTCTACGGAGCCAAGGATGAAGTACATAACGAAGCTGTAGTTATTCTTGAAGTAGTAAAAGATATGTAAAAGAATATCTTTGAGTGATATAGTAAAAGAATGTTAGATATAATTGGATTAGTATATTACACAATTTCAAATATTTACCTTCTAGGAAGTTTTCCTTTGCATATTTTTGAATTTCTTGATTTAAGAACAGGGTATGCAGTAAGTGACTATGCTTTACTCTTTGATACAGGACTTTACTTTAATATCTCTTCCATTGTAACAGGCTTGCTATGTGGTCTAGACGCTATTACAAACCCTAAGTACAAAAGAGTTAAAAAATCTCTATACAACGTTCATGCATTAAGTGCATTTGCTCTTGTAGGAATAGGAATATATCCACTCACAGGAGAGATATTGGATATGAATAGGGTATTACATTGGTTCTTTGCTCTAACCTTTGTCATTGTATATCCAGTAACTAGATTACTAATATTAAGATATTACAACAAGAAGGTATTTAAAAAGTTACTACTCCTTTACCTATTACTAATGAGTATGTCTATCCTTATCTCTACATATATATCCTTAAAGTATATTGCATATCCTGAGTATCTAATGTGGCTTGCACTACTCTTTGTTATTATCTCGAGTCAGATAGTAATATCAAAAAAGAAAAGAAAATAATATTACCCTGAGGTAGGGTAAAAAGATAGTGATCAAACATTCCGATTGTAATAACTGTAAGTAGAATTGAAAAAGTGAAAGTATTTATCTTGATCCCTTTTATAAAGAACTTGCACAGTAGAAATAGGTAGTATACTCCCAGTAGTAAACCAAGCTCTACAATCATTAATACCCATATGTTATGTACAGGCTGTAGTAGTAATTTCCCTCCCTCTGTTAGTGGAATACTCTCTGAATAGTGACGTATTGAATTGCCAAGTCCTGTGCCTATGAGTAAGTTCTCTTTTAATATCTCTATATTTACCTTAAGTAGTTTACCTCTATCTACTAAGCTACTATTACCTGCTGTAAAGATATCTGCAAATCTAAACCAGAGGAGAGTAGATACAGAGAGTATTTTTTTAGAAGTTTTTAAATATTTAAATATATATAGAATACATATTAACAGCATTAAGAAGATTGTTACTCTTGAGAATGTAAAGAGAGTAAAAAAGGGCAAGAAAGGAATTAGAAATAGATATATCTTCTCCTTAGATTTAGAGTACATATATATTAAAAGTGTAAGTATCAATATATACCATCCTGCTAAAATATTTGGATGAGGGAATGTACCGTAGCTTCTTAAAAAGTTCTCTCCCCCTATCTCTATAAAACTAGAACCTAGCATTCCATTCGCTATCTTAGATTCTCCTAGGAAGTAAACACCTACTGAACTACCCCTTAAGAATTGATACATTCCAACAGCAGCTTGAAAGAGTACTGTTGATATTAAGAGCACTTTTATATATCCCTTCTGTAACATTTTTTTAAGAGTAGATCTCTCCTTAACAATCTCAACTACCATGACTGTAGTAAATAGATATACAAACATTCTCAAAGAGAGAAGGGTGGTGAGAAAATTTTGAACAATTAAGGATTGGAGTAGTAGTAAGAATAATAAAAGAAGAAAATATTTATTACCAATATACCTTTTAAAGAGCTTCTCTCTGTAAATAAATAGCTGAAGAAGAAGTATTAAAACAAAGATGTCTAGAATGGAAAGAGTAGGGACTAAATAGTTAACCCAAAGACCTGCAACATATGGTTGAGAGAGTATAAATGTATTACCTAGCAAAGTTATACTCTCTGGTATTTGCAATGTGACATTAAAGGGCAGTAGGAAGAAAATGAAAAGGAGAGTGTAAAGGTATCCTTTTTTAAAGAAGGGGATAAGAAACCAAATAGTGAATATTGATAAAAGGAAGATACCTTTATTGAGATTTTGAAAACAGAGGGGTATGGATAGTAGTAATAGGAAGATATATATGAAAATATGAAGATATTTTTCTAAGAAGGTATTCATTAATACATTCTAACAGAGTAGAAGCTATTCCTCACTCTCTTCCTGTTCCTCTTCTGATGAAGATAGAACATCCATATCTTTCTCATTAGTAGGAATGATCCTAATATGCCTCTCTCTATCCTCTCCTACACTCTCAGTCTTTACATCGTCAAACATCTGTAATGTCATATGTACAACTCTCCTGTCTGATGCTTTCATTGGGGGTAAATCTATAGGTTCTCCAAGTATCCTTGCATCGTCTGCCTTTTGCATAGCAAATTTCTCTAACTTCTCATCTCTCTCTTTCCTATATCCACCTACATCTAAAATAACTCGGTACTGTTCATCCTCTTTAAAATGCTTCCTAACAACCATACTCAATACATACTGTAAGGAATCAAGATGCTTACCATGGCCGCCAATGAGATATCCTAAGTTCTCACCAGTGAATGATACCTTTATATATGTAACCTCCTCATTTTTCTCTAACTCCATACTGTACTCTGCC
The DNA here is from genome assembly GCA_034002865.1 of Candidatus Dojkabacteria bacterium. Lineage (GTDB taxonomy): Bacteria > Patescibacteriota > Dojkabacteria > SC72 > SC72 > UBA5209. The sequence continues at coordinate 11,632 of JAVEZR010000001.1, read as the reverse complement.
TCTATACCCATTAAAGAGAGTAGAGTATCTAATTCTTTCCTTACTATGTCTTCCATATTAATATTTATTTAATTTATTTCTTAGTAAAATACTTAGCCCTTAAGTTCTGTATACCCTTTTTAGTTTTATCAAAATCTAAAGTGAAGTACTGTACAACAAGCATAAAGGATTGAACCATCCAGTACCATCCTAATGCTGCAGGCATACTAATTGTAAAGAATATTGTCATAAGGGGGAACATAAACATCATTGATTTTTGCATCTGAGCTTGCATATCTGGAGCAGCAGTTGAATCTTTCCCCTTCTTTGGAGTCTCAGGTGTTAAATTCTGCATCTTCTGTGTAAATGTTGTAGTTAGATACTGAACTACTCCTACAAGAAGAGCTAGTGCAATGTATGGAAGACTCTCTACTGCAACTCTTCCAAACTCTGCAGACATACCGTTATACGATTTTGTTAAATCCCAGAAAAGGAAATCTGGATTAATTACATAACCATTGGAAATACCTACTAACTCTCTAACCCAAGTATACAATCCATCTAAGTTACTCTCTGTCACCGCCCTTATCACACCTATTAATACGGAGAGTATAATTAACTGAGGTACCATAGTTCCAACACATCCAAGTGGGTTATACCCAACTCTCTTGTACAGTTTCATCTGCTCTTGTGATAGTTTCTCCTTGTTGTTTGCATACTTCTTCTGTATCTTCTCTAATTCAGGTTTAAGACCAGACATCTTCTTTGTCATCTCTGTCTGCTTCTTTACTAATGGCGTAAGGAAGAGTCTTACGATAACGGCAATAGCTAAAATAGCTAAACCTAAGTTATCACCAAGATAGTGATAGAGAATTATTAAACCATTTAATACAGGATTAAATAGTAATGTGTTCCAAATGGTTGATAGCATATTAATAATTAGTAATAATAAAAATCTTATGCATTATACATTAAACTCAACTATTTTTCAGGAACAGGATCGTACTGTCCTGCTTTACTCCATGGGTTGCATCTAAGTATACGTTTAATGGCTAGTATATTACCCCTGAATATACCAAATCTCAATATAGCTTCATACCCATACTCAGAGCAGGTAGGGATATATTTACAAGATCTACTGTTTGGGTATACCTTCCCTAGATATCCATGATCAAGAGAGAGTGTTTTTTGATATATACGTATTAAAAAAAGTTCTACTCTTCTAGGAAACAGAGAAAGCCTCTTTAAGTTGTTTAGAATACTCTTCTTTAAGGATTGCATAATTATCACAATATTTAAATGCTATATACTGACACTGTATGTTTCTTTCTTTAAGGTTGTACTCTGTGAGTATCTCTCTAGTAATTTGACGAAGCAGTCTTGTCATACGATGTCTTTCAGGTGCATTACCTATCTTTTTACTTACTACAAAAGCAAACTGAGATACATCACTATCATACTCTCGAGCAACTAACATACCAAATTCACCTCTGAATTTCTTACCTTCATTATAAACCTGTTTGAAGTGTTTAGCGTTTAATCTGTGTTGGTGTGTAAGCATATATATAAGTATACACTACCTAATCCTTGATATCGGTTTTTTCCTTAAAGTCTTATACTCTTCACTTACTGTTAGCTCTTTTCTACCCTTCTTTATTCTATTCTTGAGTACAGCTCTTCCTCCAACAGTTTTCTTTCTGGCCATGAAGCCAAACTTTCTAAGTCTTTTTAAGTTTTTTGGTTGATATGTTCTTTTCATAAGCGAGCTTATTATATATTAATATCTCTATATATGGCAAATATTTGTTACAAGAGTAATTCTTCTAATACTCTCTATCTAACTTAGACAAAAGGATAGTAATAGAAAAAGCTCTCTGTACAAGGATTTCCCTATATATCTGTACAACCTTATCCACATTATTTTAGAAATCAATATAATGGACTATCAGTCCCAATCGACCGAAAGCACTGCCCCCAACTGCCTTTATTTTGTATTAAATACATTACTGTATGGACAAAATTGACTTCGAAAACTATATAGACGGTGTAGCTAAACCTAAGGTAGAGGGTAGTGGGCATAGCTATCAGGATATAGATACAGATGATGTATGGAAGATTGTCTCCGAAAACTTAAGAATGGTACTTGATAGAGTGGAGTATAAATCTTGGTTTGGAGATACATACTTAGAGGATATTAATAATGGAGTAGCGACCTTTTCCTGTAGTAGTGAATTCAAGAAAGGAACAATACAGAGAGATTTTAAAAACTTACTCCAAAGATGCTTACTTAAAGCCACAGGGCAAAATTTACAGATAGAGTTTTTACTTAAGTCTTTACCTGTACAAGAGAAATCTAAAAATAGGTATGAGTTTGTTAAGCCAACGAGTGAGAATATAGATCTTTTCTCATCTTCAGAAAATGAACATAAGAAGTATGAGAAGGCTATACAGAGTGCAAGGCTAAATCCAAAGTATACATTCGAGAGCTTTATAGTTGGTTCAGGTAACAGATTAGCAGATGCTGTAGCACAGGCGGTTGTACAAGATCTTGGTAAGGCACATAATCCTGTATTCTTTTACGGTAGTACAGGAGTAGGTAAAACCCACCTTATGCAAGCTATTGGTAATGAGGTAATTAAAAAGGATCCTGAGAAAAAGGTCGCCTATGTATCGATAGAGCAGTTCTTAAATGAAATGATTGAATCCATTAGAACAAAAAGGAACGAAGATTTTAGAACAAAGTATAGAGAGGTAGATCTATTAATAATAGATGATGTTCAATTTGTAGAAACATATCCCAAGACACAAGAGGAGCTCTTCCATACCTTTAATAGTTTGTATCAATCGAATAAGCAGATTGTATTAGCGTCAGATAGACCCCCTAAAGAGATAAAGAATATAGCGGATAGGCTTAGGTCAAGATTTGAAGGAGGCATGGTAGCTGATATGCAAATTCCAGAATATGAGACCAGAGTTGCCATTCTTAAACAGATTCTTTCAGAGAAAAAAATTGTTGTAGCTGATGAATATATAGAGTTAATAGCAAAGAACATTGAGAGTAGTGTAAGAGAATTAGAAGGAGCACTTAACAAAGTAGTTACGCTAATGAAGCTGGGAGAGAAACCTACATATGAAGAGGTAGCTAGGATACTTCAGGTAGATATAGAGAGTAAGAGATTAAGAATTACTCCTCAGAGAGTTATTAAATCTGTATCTACAATCTTTGATGTCCCTATTTCAGATATTAAAGGTAGTAGAAGAACAGCGTATGTTGCCTTAACAAGACAAGTAGTAATGTATCTTCTTAGAAAAGAGTTAGATCTACCCTTAGAGAGAGTAGCTAAAGAGGTTAATAGGAAAGATCATACTACTGTAATACATGCATATAAACAGATCTCTGAAAAGATGGAGAAAGATAGTCGTTTAGCTGAAAAGATAGAGAGTTGTAAAAGAGAGCTAACTCAATAGCTGTGTATATCGTGTGGATTAATGTGTATATGTATGGGATAACGTGTAGGTATTCCACATTTTAAGATATCGTTAATTAAAAGGGTTCTACTTAAAAGTACTGATTAATAAAGAATTAAATATTCACATCTAACATACAGTTGTCCAAAGAAGTACACAGAAGAAATACACAGTCAGATATCTCTGTGCAACACCATATCGTTAGGAATTTAGGAATATTTTATTAAAAATTTTTCGACAAAGAATTTAAGTTCAGAAATGGGGTAGGGTAGAACTTTTTAAAGAAATATTATCAAGTTATCAACTTATCTACACTCTCTACTACTACTACTACTTAATATTTATATTAATAAAAGAGTAGAAAACAGAGACAAGATTGAGTAGAATATAATAGTTACTGCCTAACTATATAATCTTAGATATATTTAATATGCAATTTACATGTAATCAAGATACTTTCGCTAAGTATCTCAATATTATAAGTAGAGTAGTAAGCAGTAAACCAGGTTTACCTATACTTAACAATGTTCAATTCGAAAGTAATAAAGGTAAGCTAATTATTACAGCAACAGATTTAGAGATAGGGGTTAATACATGGATAGGGGCTGATGTTAAATCTGAAGGTAAGATTACAGTACCTGCAAAACAGTTAACAGAGTTTGTTAACAGTGTACCAAGTGAGGTTATTGATGTTACTTTAGATAATCAGAATTTTAATATATCTAGTACTGGAAACTTTGCCAGTTTAAACACTATGCCAGCTGATGATTTTCCTGAGGTTGCTACTGTAGTAGATAAGAAACCTCTTCTTAAGATCTCTAAAGAGTTACTAGTAAAGGCTGTTAACAGAGTTGCTTTTGCTGCAGCTACAGATGATATTAAACCTGTACTTACAGGTATTCTACTAGAGGTATCTGGAGACAGTATTTCATTTGTTGGTACAGATGGATTAAGACTCTCAAGACAGATTATAAAGTTAGATTCTAGTGCAGAGAAAGATATCAATGTATTGGTGCCTGTTAAAGCACTACTTGAATTAGCACATATAGTAACGGAGGTAGGGGATGAGAGTATTGTAGAGTTACATTTAATAGAGGATAGGAATCAGATACTCTTTAGATATAGTGATATAGATCTAGTATCTAGATTAATAGATGGGCAGTTCCCTGAATATCGACAGATTATACCTACTGGATATAAGACAGTAGCTAAGATTAGTAAGAATGATTTCCTTAACTCTCTTAAGATTACAAATATAATTGCAAAGAGTGTATTAGGTAATAAACTAATATTAGATATTGATTCAAAATCTGATAGTATTACACTCTCTGCTACACAAACAGATCTAGGTAGTAACAAGAGTACATTCAAAGGCAGTATAGAGGGTGATTCACTTAAGATAGCGTTTAGCTCTAGATTACTCTCTGATATTTTAAATCATCTTGATTCTGAGGATATAATATTTGAATGTAGCGAAACTGTTAAACCAGGAGTATTTAAGATTGATCAGGATCCGAATTTTGTTCATCTTGTAATGCCGATGATGCTTTAAGGTTTTTTCTATCTTTAATTCTATAACCCTGTCCATGTACAGTCTCAATTAGAGATTTATTTACAATCTTGTCTCTAATCCTCTTTACATGAACATCAACGGTATTTGAACCTGTATAGCTTCTATAATCCCACACATGATCTAGTAGCTCACATCTACTTACAGTCCTATTCCTATTCCTCATTAGATACTCTAGTAACTCATACTCTTTTTTCCTTAAATCAACATCTTGCTGTTTAACAGATACTGTCTTATTCCTTGTATCCAGAACTACATCACCAATATACATCTGAGAATCTATATAGCTATTAGGTCTTCTAAGTAAAGACTGTATCCTTGCAATCAACTCTTGCATAGGGAAAGGGTAGGAGAGTACATCATCCCCTCCATTATTTAAAAAGTTCACCTTATCTCTCCAATTACCAGTACTACATATACCTAAGATCTTACAATCACAATCTTTAGTACTTTTAGTTTTCTTTAAGATATCTACAGTACAGTACTTACCTGAGAGATTAGTATCCAATATTAAAATTTCAAACAGATTTCTTTTTAAAAGGTTCTCACTATTAAAATCTGTACCATCTTCACTAATATTATATCCATATGCAATCAGACTCTTTTTAATTATGTATGAAATAGTTTTAGATTTATCTATAATTAAGATATTCATTGAAAGAAAAATAAAGTTAATTTCTAAGAATAGGGTTTAAAGAAGTGGATGAAAAAACTTATAGAGATAGAAATATTAAATTCTTGATAACATTACTTTTCCTAGGGATATTCTCTGTTACTATTCTGTTGTATTTATTCTCAATAGAGAGCTTCTTACCTCTTAACACTCTTGGAGAGTATGATTGGCTTAATATATTAGTTTTCTCTCTTCTTCTCTTCACTATGTTTTCATCTATTACATGCTTAATAATGTATGGAGTATTAACATTAATACTTAAAAAAGAGAATACAGATGATCTTAAACTGTATATCGTGAAAGTAGGGGTATTAATTACAGTAGGTATATTTCTTGTAATTATGTTAAATTTCTTCCACATACTAGATATATATTGGGGGTTGGGTATTCTAACAATTATCTTAATAGCCCTGTTTGTTATCTAATAGAATTATCAATATAATAGTCATATATGAAAGAGAGTAAGAGTAAAAATTTTCTTAAGAACGAATTTTCTGAAATAGCCAAAATCATATCTGGTGAGATGTCTTTAAGAGAGAAAGAAGAAGAGATACAGAGAATTAAACAGGAAGTTATTGTAAGGAGCAAAGCAGAGAAGAGAAAAAAGGTAGTAGAAAAAGAATTAGTACTTGAAGAAAGTGATCTTCCTACTAAAAAGGTAGTACAAAATATTAAGCTTTTTGAATGGGAATCTCCTGATAGGTATGAGTTTAAGTTTGATAACAAGAGTTTTAGGTATGTATTAGCCCTCTATCTTTTCTTTGTACTCTTTCTTGCAGTCTTAGGACAGTACTTACTTATGGCAAGTTTAATAGCCTTACTCTTCTTTATCTATGTAGCTGGTACAAACAAACCTACAACAGTAACACATAAGATAACGGCAAGAGGTATAGATACAGGTAATAGGCTATATGAATGGTTCATGTTAGATAACTTCTGGTTTTCAATTAAGAATGGTCAGTATCTACTAATAGTAGAAACTAGACTAAGGTATCCCAAAGCTTTAATACTTCTTCTTGGTGAGGCGGATAAGGATGCTATATTTGTTCTCTTACAGGAGAAAGTGGTTTACAAAGACGTAAGAAAGCAGGGTAGAATAGATAGGCTTAACTATGGTGATTACATACCTTTTGAGGATATTTAAAGCCTGGCTTGGCAATCCCATAGCTTAGTAAAATTAACAGAAATCCCTATATTCCAATATATTATTATCCCAGGCTTTGGTATAATTACACTACTGGAGAGGTGCTAGAGTGGTCGAATAGGGTACTCTCGAAAAGTGCTGTACGTTTTGCGTACCGTGGGTTCGAATCCCACCCTCTCCGTATTTAATCTAAAATTTTGGTTTTATATTATCTTAACTCCTCTATACTCTTTTTAACATCAACTATGTCCTGTTGTAATTTTTACTGCCCACTATCCACTTGAGCATTCACATTGTGGATAACAATAAAAACCCCATGCCCAAGGCATAATTGTAATCTATATTACTATATCTAACCCGCTATCATTCTATAGGTACGTGTTTGCGCTATGTAAAGAAACTCTACTTTTATGTATTATGTAGATATGGAAAATAGTATTCGTAATATTGAAACAATAAACTTTGTACCTATAAAAAAGGTTAAAGAGGGAAGATTTAAAACCTTAGAAATATTAACCATACTCTCTGTGATAGCTATGATTGCTCTCTTTGCACTTTTAATAATAAACCCAAGTAAAGAAGCAGCAGAGGCAAGGAATATGAAAAGAAGTGCAGATATATCATCCATACTCTCTTTAGTAAGTGCACATAACAATCAGTATGGAATCATACATGCAGCAATTCCAAAGAGTGAAGTATGTGTAAGCTATGGAAACGAAATATGTAAAACAGGGTCATCTAACTGTACAGATTTAGTAGATATGACATTTCTTAATGATGAAAACTCAGAGAAGTTAGTTGTAATGCCGCAAGATCCTCTCTTTATATCCATTAATGGAACAGGTTACTACATATCACAGAATCAGAAAGGATATGTAACAGTATGTGCTCCACATGCAGAGAGAAATGAAAAAATATCTTTTTCTAAACTCATGTATTAGAATGTTTGTATGATACAGAAATTTACAAAAAGAGATGTTAAAAAGAAAGAAATAGCTATCCTTCTTACTGTAATATTCTTTCTGATCTTTGGATATGTAGCTGGTAGTTTAAAGTGGATACAGGATTTTCAATTGATAGTGGATCTTTTAGCAGGTATATTTGCCTTCTTCATTGGGACATTAGCACTACTAAGATTTTTTACAAAGAAAAACTCCTTTAATTACTTACTTTTAGGTATAGGGTTTGTAGTAGTAGCAACATTGGATGTTTTCCATATATTACTCACACTAAATATATTTACAGATCTGTTTAATGTTAGTAATGCAGAGATATTCCCTAACAGTGTAGTATTCTCAAGAGTATTTCTTGCTCTAACTTTTTTCCTTAGTTGGATTTTTGTAAGAGAGGAGCATAGGAAGAAGAGTATGAATGAGAGGTTTGTTCTTGTTGCAATACTTCTTCTTTTTACAGTATTTACAATCGTAATATCCATCTTTTCAAGTATATTTAGTAATCAGAAAGAGTATATATTTGCGATAATAGGGCAGACAGTAGCGATGATGATATATATATTAACATTGATAGGGTATATAAGGGGTAGGGGAATATATTACAGAAGTTTTGATTTTTGGTTAATATTTTCTCTTACGTTTGCAATACTTTCTCAGATATTCTTCTTACCATTTCTTAATATTGAATACTACCTAATGCTTAATCTCTCTACAGTAGCTAAATTCATTAGCTACCTTGTATTACTAATAGGGTTCCTTTACAGCATATATGAGATGTACAAGAGTGAGGAGGATACTCAAAGAGAGCTTACTAGAAGAAACCTACTGCTTACAGAAACCAAGAAGAAGGTAGAAGAGGCGTATATGATACTTAGAGATGAGAAGTGGGCAATTACGAAAAGTAAAGGTTCTGTAGATGAGATATTAAAAGATATATTAAGGAAGAAATAGTATGTACTTACCAAAGATTAAAAGATATCAAAAGAAGTTTGAATACTCATATGCATTTGGTGCATATCCTGTAATAGATTTGCTTAAGTATAAAGCAGAGAGTGTATATCAAGTTTTACTTAAGAAAGACTCAGAGGGTAGTGATGGTATAGAGGAGGTTTTAAAACTTTGTAATGAGAAAGAGATACCTTTTGAATATGCAGATAGAGCTATTGAGAAGATATCTGTTAAAGAGAATACATATGTAGTAGCGGTATTTAAAAAATATGAGTCTCAGTTACGAAGTGGTGAGGATCATGTAGTGCTTGTTAATCCAAGTAATCAGGGTAATCTAGGTACAATCATTAGAACCATGTTAGGTTTTAATTTAAAGAATTTAGGTATTGTAAAGCCAGCAGTAGATATCTTTGACCCTATGGTTGTAAGAGCAACAATGGGTTCTCTCTTTCATATTAACTTTGAATACTTTAACTCTTTTGAAGAGTACTCTTCTAAGTACAGTGGTAACAACATCTACCCCTTTATGTTAAATGGGGCTAAAGAGATTACAGAGGTAGAGATAAAGAGGCCGTTTACAATAGTGCACGGTAATGAGTCTAGTGGATTACCTGAGGAGTTTAAAGATACAGGGGAGGGGATATATATACCTCATTCAAAGGATATTGATTCTTTAAATCTCTCTGTTGCCACAGCTATTAGTCTTTGGGAGATATTTAAAAGAGAATAACTTGGAGGAATATTTACCATATGAGTAAGAGAGAGAAGTTTAAATTCCCTAAAGATTTCCTCTGGGGGGCTGCTACATCCTCTCATCAGATAGAGGGAGGTCTTACTAACAACTGGAGTGAATGGGAAGACTCAAGGCTATCACAGCTCTCTAAAGAGCAACTTAAATATGGGAAGGAGAACTACAGATCTAATTCTAAATATTCATGTGATAGCTATAATCATTACAAAGAGGATGTAAAGGTTCTAAAGGAGTTAGGCTTAAAGGCGTATAGATTTTCTATAGAGTGGTCTAGAGTTGAGCCTGAGAAGGGGGTTTTTGATTTTGAGGGCTTGCAATATTACAAAAATTTAGTAAAAGAGCTTAGAGCAAACGGTATAGAGCCAGTAGTAACTCTTTGGCATTGGACAGTACCTATTTGGTTAAGAGATGAGGGTGGTGTATTTGCAAAAGATTTTAAGAGATATTTCTTAAGAATGAGTAAGCAGGTTTTAGAGACAATATCTTCGGATGTTAAGTATTGGATTACGATAAATGAACCAGAGGTCTTCTCTATGTGTTCATATCTAACAGGTGAGTGGCCTCCTAACAAGAGAAATATTTTTAGATTCCTACAGTTTTACATATTTACTTTTCCAAGTGTACATAAAGGTACATATGAGTTGATAAAGGGGTATAACCCTGAATCTATGGTTTCTTTTGCTAAGAATGACGCATATATAGAGGCATATAACAGGAATATATGGAATGTTTTAGTAGCAAATATCTCTAAATGGTTTGCTAGTTACTTACAGCTTGATTTAGTTAAAAACCATCTTGATTTCATAGGGCTTAATTACTACTTTCATCATAGGGTAGGTATATTAGGCATAAGGAAGATGGATGATAGGGTTAAAGATGTCGGTTGGTGGTATAAATCAGAGCTTATCTGCCCCCTTATGGAAGAGCTTCACAGTAGATATCATTTACCAATATTGATTACAGAGAATGGTTTGGCAGACTCTAAGGATGAGTATAGGGCAAAGTGGATAGAGAAAACGGTAAATGCTATGTCCGATTGTATGCAAGATGGTGTTGATATAATTGGGTATTTACATTGGTCTCTGTTAGATAATTTCGAATGGTCTTCTGGCTTTAGGCCTAAGTTTGGATTAATATCTGTAGATCCTGAATCTAAAGCTAGAAATATTAAGGATAGTGCTAAATACTATTCGGAAATAGTAAAGAATAGTGGTATAATATAGCGTTCTTTAAGAATATGGGGACGTAGGGCTTTCGACAGAAGTCATAAGGGTTGTTAGTCACAAATCGTTTTTTAGTTCGTAAAACTAAAACACAGATAAGTGTAGAAAACAAACTTAACGCTTTTGCAAGTAAGCTAGTAGCTGCATTCTCTGCACCTGCATATGCTTACAACTTTGCTTAAGTCTAACTGATTAGTTTCGGTTAGTATCTGATATTTCTTATCCCTAGTTAGGGGTTTCAGATAGTCATTACTAGGGTATATCTACTATCTCTTGTCGGTAGGGGGTATTAGTTGAATATAATTACTGAGCAAATAGAACTTTTTGTTAGATTTTTTAGTTTTGTTTGACTATATAAATCTAAATAGATTTGTAAATGACGCAGTTCTTAACTTTTGGACGTGGGTTCAACTCCCACCGTCTCCACATTGTAAGGACTTTTATTTGCAAAACCCCCTTTTTATTAATTCCTAATATTTGACAGCAAAATATATTATTTTAGAAAGAGTAATGAACAAGACTATGCTAAAAAGGATTACAATTGGAAGTAAAACCCAGAACCACCATTTATTATAGATAGGTTTCTTCTGTTTTGCCCCACAAAAAGGACAAGTATCGGCGCTACTTGCTATATCTTTTCCGCAAGCGGGACATTTAATCATTTTATCTGCCATGTGACTGTATATTAAGTTATATTAAAGAATTATTGCAGATATATTAAACTAGGTCAATTCTCAAAAATTCCACCCATTTAAGAATAAACGTTCTTAATGAGTTCGAACTTTTAGATATGATGTCCACCATTTAAACAAAATTATTCCTGACTTTGAGACTTTTGATATCTTTTCTTAATCTTGTCTATAACACCATCTCTCTTAAATTCCTCTATTGTCAAATGTGGATTGCTCCGAAAGATAAAAGGA